>NZ_JBQAEO010000007.1:0-213322 GCF_051915365.1 Bacillus cereus group sp. MYBK79-1
TAATTATAACAACAGTTGGACTACCAAACGAACAGCTGGATTCGGTTTAGCACATGAAAAAATTTATAAAATGTTTAAAGAGCGTTATGAAGAAAAAACCATTTAAAAAATGGTGTGGGAACAGTGAAGCTAGCTTCACTGTTCCCACACCAAATAATTATAAACTGGATAAACCAATGTACTGAACCCCAACAATTTACACAGACTTCTTGACGGAACCGGGATATCGATTTACCGACAAATAACGACAAACTCACACCAAATTATTCCTTATCTTATTAAGCCGTTTTCAAAACTTTAATACCTTTTACGATATTCCAAATGAAGTAATAAATCCCTACAAGAATGAACACCGCATATGTGATCATCATGCCAATTCCAGCACCATCGGATTGATTAAAGCTTACACCATATATGCCGGATACTGCTAATCCACCAAATAAAACCGCATACGGGAAAATATGTGACCAAAATGCTTTTTTCGCGTGGTATTTTACTTCATCCTCCGCAACGAAATACACGATAATCGGCAGTAAAAATGGTGCAAAAAAGATACTAAAGTAACATAATGAAGATAATATATTATTTCCTTTCATCCGATTCACCTCTAAATAGTTTTTGTTATCTTCATTATGTCAGGAATGCATTCTAGAAACTATCGCTTTACCTTTCATGAACATGACATTTTTGTAAGATTTTCATCAAAAATAATCCCCCTTGGATTTCAAGGCGGGATTATTTTTCTTTATATTCGATTCATAAACCAATATTGCGTAATGGCTAAATACTCTCGTATATTCGATGGAATGACAATTCGCTTCGGTGTTTTGGCCGGAAGACCTTCTAATTGTAAACCTTGTTTTGCTGCTATTTTTTTTGCTCTAAACATATGGAAATCGTTTGTTACGATCATTCCTTTTTTCATATTGTCCGGAATTAACGGTTTTGAGAATGTAATATTCTCATCTGTACTCGTTGACTTATCTTCCATTATAATACGGTCTTCTGCAATTTTTAATTTCATTAATCCATTTTTCATTGCTAATGCTTCTGAAATATCTTCTCCTTTTCCTTTCCCTCCAGACACAATCGCAATTGTTTTTTCATGTGATTGTAAATACTCAGCTGCTTTATCAATACGATATTGCAATGAGTACGACGGTTTCGTTCCATTTACTTTCGAGCCTAATACAATTATATAATCCGCATCGTAGGTAGCATTCATTTGCCCATGCTTATAAATGTTATATTGTAAAAATCCCATATAAACGGCGCAGACCATTATAATGCCTATCATATACTTCATTATTTTCTTCTTTTTCATATCTATATACTCCTATGTTCTTTGCTTCTTTCATGATAATATCCATTTATTTGTTTGTATACAGGCAAATTCCAATTCACCCTAATTTATCCTCCGGAAAGTAATATTTATATTCCTTTCGGGAACAGTAAGTACAACTTTGCACGAAGGAGTGTCTCTATTGCTTCTCTTTTTATGTAACGTATCGTTCTTTTTCATTTTATTTTTACTATCACTCAAGTTACTTGGTAAATCTGCTTTAGCACAACTAACGCCTCATGATTTTGGTGCCATTATCTTTTTATCTTATTTAGCTTTTCAGGCCATACCAGTCTCTGGTGCATTGCAAGCCTTTCTCGGTATGGTCGTTATTACATGTTTGCATTTGCTACTTACAAAATTAAGCTTACTAAATAAACTAAATCGTTTTATTCTCGGACATCCTATCATTTTAATTAAACATGGTGATATTATTTTTGAGAACTTACAAAAAAGTAGATATCCAATTGCTGAACTACTATCTAACCTTCGCGTTGCAGGATACCCAAGTGTTCACGAAATTGAATACGCTATTTTAGAAGCAAATGGAGCTATTAGCATTTTACCAAAGCGTGAACTTGTACCATTAACTCCAAAAGATTTGAACATAGATGTTACGTATGCCGGATTACCAATTGCCCTTATCGTTGATTCACAAATTCAATACGATAACTTAAAGTTAATTCATAAGGATGAAAAGTGGTTATATAAAGAATTAAAGGAAAAAGGCATCACAAATATTAAAAGCGTTGCTTTCGCATCTGTTCAAGAAACAGATGGATCTTTTGCAATTAGTTTAAAGGAATAAAAAAAATCCCATTAATTGCTTAATGGGATTTTCTTCATTATATTGCTTCTTTTTTTTCCGCCATATTTAATGGAACAGGATGTTTCATACGATTCATCGTAAATACGATAATCGCTGTTAATACTTCAGCTACTGGCATAACGAGCCAAATTCCGTTTATCCCAAATAATTTTGGCATAATCCATAATAATGGAATAATAAATAATAATCCTCGGCTCATTATAATAAGCACTGATTTTGTCGTCTGTCGCACGGATTGGAAGTACTCTCCATACACAATGTTATAACCTAAAAATACATATTGGATAAAGAACAAGCTAATACCCGTTAATGTTAACTTCAGTAACTCTGGAGATTGGACATCAAATAGACCAATAATATATTTCCCGAAGAATAATCCGACAATTATTGCAACGCCTCCAAGTACAACTGCAATTTTTACAGCAAACTGCAATCCTTCGCGCAATCTTTTTGATAAATTTGCACCGTAATGAAAACTAGCAATTGGTTGTAACGCTGCACCAACGCCGAAGAATAGTAGTAATGTCATCGCATGAATACTGTTGACCATCGCATAGGAAGCTACACCTACTTCTCCTGCATATTGAACGAATGCAATGTTAAAACCAATCGTTACAATTGCAACTGTACTTTCTGCTGTAAAACTTGGGAAACCGATTATCATAATTTGTTTTACTGTATCCCATTCAAAATGGAATTTCGTCCACTTTAAAATACTACTTTTTCTAAAGAAGTGAGTTAATAATACAAGGAAACCAATCGCTGCTGAAAGAATAGTCGCTGAAGCTGCTCCTGTTACGCCCCATTCAAAGATGAAAATAAAGATATAGTCAAACACTATATTTAATACAGCCGTTACAACTAAACCTGCCATTGCTAAATTAGGATTTCCATCATTTCGTATAAATGTACTTAAAATATTTTCTAAAACGTATATCATTCCAAAGGTTAATAGCACATGTAAATAGTCTAACGCATACGGTAAAATCACTTCGTTTGCACCGAATAAGTATGCTAAATCTTCTATTCTCCATAAACAAATCGCTGCTAATACACCTACGATAATTACTGCTACAGTCATAGATTGAGTAAAAATAGACCTTGCTCTTTCTATTTTATTTTCACCTAGTGCAATAGAATATAACGTTGCCCCGCCCATTCCAATCCATAATGAAATTGAAAAGAAAATTGAAAACGCTGGAATAGCCACGTTTACTCCTGCTAATCCGTTTGCTCCAACTCCTCTACTAATCATGACTGCATCAATTACAATATTAACTGACATTAACACCATTCCAAGAACGGCTGGTATTAAATAAGAAATAAATAAGCTCTTTATCGGTTTTTCTCTTAATTTTTCTGTTGCTTCCATACTATTTTGCTCCTTTTTTTCAACTCTCTTTTCTTAGTTTAAACCTTCAAGTAACTTGAAGGTCAATAGAGAATTTAAAAAATAGGTAACTTACTTATCCTGTTTCATGCCAATTTGTAATGATACAATTCCTATAACTTATTGCTTTATTTTTTCATGATAGGAATTTGAATTTCAGTTACTTGCTCCTCTGGATTTTCTGTTACAGACCAATCAATTAATGCAATCTCAATCGCATCTCCATTTACTTCGTATCCTTCTTGATCAATATATTTCATTAATTTCTTATATGTTTCATCCGTTTCTTCATATGGGCCGTGATGATATACACAGGCATACATACCTTCTTTAATTTCATCTGAGCTATGTACTTGAAAAGGCATGTAATCTAAAAGAATGAAAACACTGCTATATGCTTGAAACTCATTTTGCATTAATCCTTTTTTCGCAACTGTTACACCGATATCTCCAGAAAATAAGCTATCATCCATTTGCCTCATATTTTTTTGCAAAGAATGAATGTAGTACTCAAACATATCATCTGTCGTATTCGGAGCAACAGCAATGGCTGTTATTTTTCGCTGCGGGATTTCTTTCATTACCATTTGTTCAGCTTTTGCTTTTGTTGCTTCCTTAATTAAATGAATTCTATGCTCCATTTTCGCCAAAGCATACTCAATTTCTCTTTGTTTTTTCAACATCATTTCTTGTTGTTTCTCCAGTAAATTGAGTGCGTATGCTGGATTTCTTTCATCAATATATTTCTTAATTTCCTTTAATGGAATATTTAATTGGCGTAAAAACTTAATCGTATCTAATAGTGAAAATTGATCGATTGTGTAATAACGATAATTCGTTTGCGGATCTACAGTAGACGGATGAAAAATACCTTTTTCATCGTAATAACGTAAAGTAGATTCCGCTATATTATGCATTTTTGCCATTTCTCCAATTGTAAAACGTTTATTTAATAACATATGCCCTTCTCCAATTCATAAAAAATGTCGCCTTGTTTCTTCTTATTATATAGTGATTCCCTCCATACATAAATCGAATCCTATAATGAAAATCTGCTATTTTTTCATTGATTTTTCATACATTTTATTATATATTAATTACAGGTTCAAATTACGAGTTCAAAAGAACTTGTAATCAGACCCTTTGTTTAATGGGTTTTACATATTTTCATTAGGCAAATTCCGAGAAATCGTATGATAAAAATAAAAATGATGAGGAGAGGATCCGATGGATTTCGAATTTTTCTTTCAAATTGCACTTATTTTATTAAGTACAAAGCTTGCTGGTGATCTTAGTGTTAGATTAGGTCAACCTTCTGTACTAGGTAAACTAATTGTAGGTATCGTTATCGGCCCAGCTATATTAGGTTGGATCGAAAATTCAGAACTTTTAACACAATTAAGTAATGTCGGTGTTATTCTTTTAATGTTTATGGCAGGACTTGAAACAGACTTAGAAGAATTAAACGCAAATCGTAATTCTTCTTTAGCTGTTGCACTTGGAGGTATCATTCTACCATTCGCAGGAGGTTACATTTCAGGTCTTGTTATCGGAATGGAACAAGGAAATGCTGTATTTTTAGGATTACTTCTATGTGCGACAAGTGTTAGTATTTCCGTACAAACACTTCGCGATTTAGGAAAGATGAAAACACGTGAAAGTACAACTATGCTGGGCGCAGCTGTATTTGATGACATTCTTGTCGTTATTTTATTAGCATTTGCAATGAGCTTCTTAGGTACAGATGATGTTAACTTAACAATGATTATCTTGAAGAAAGTTGTATTCTTCGCTTCTATTATTTTAATCGGATGGAAAGGTGTCCCTGCGATCATGCGCTGGTTATCACCGCTACGCGTATCTGAGTCTATCGTGAGCGCGGCTCTTATCATCTGTTTCTCATTCGCATACTTCGGCGAATTATTAGGAATTGCTGGTATTATCGGTGCTTTCGCAGCTGGTATCGCGATTTCTCAAACGAACTACAAACATGAAGTAGAAAAGAAAGTAGAACCAATTGCTTACGCTATGTTCGTTCCAGTATTCTTCGTAAGTATCGGTATGAATATTACATTTGACGGTATTGGCGATCAAATTTGGTTTATCTTAGCATTAACAGTAATCGCTGTATTAACGAAACTAATCGGTTGTGGATTAGGTGCACGAATGACTGGATTTGACGCTAAGTCTTCTGCAATTATCGGTTCTGGAATGGTTTCTCGTGGTGAAGTTGCACTTATCATCGCAGGAACAGGACTTTCTTCAGGCCTATTAGCACAAGATTACTTTACAGCTATTGTTATTGTCGTTATTTTAACTACAATGATTACACCACCAATGTTAAAATACACTTTTGGTGCAAAAGATAAAGCAATGAAAGCAAGTAAATAAGCTTGCTACAATAGAAGGAGATTACTATCTTATAAGATAGTAATCTCCTTTTTCATTTTATCTTTAAACAATCTCGTTCTTTTTTAACCAATTTTCAAACATAATTCGTGCTTCTTCATCATCCATATCACTACTAAATGAATATACCATAATGCCGTAATTATCTATATATTCACCTAGCTTCATTTCCTCCACTTTGCTATAAAAATCGCCTGCCTCATAGTGCGGAATATAAGCGTCCCAAACTGGTTCATTTATTCTTTTGTACGCCGTCACTTCTAAATCATATCCATCTTCATAATACCCGATATGATAATGTTGACTAGGATCATATTTCTTCATAATAATTCCCCTCCCTTTGAAAATTTACCATATTTCACCTAATAAATAAAAGCGAGCTGTAATCACAGCTCGCCTGGTTCATTAAATACGTTCCATCGCTGTCTTCAACGTCCCAACAACAAAGGCAATTTCTTCACTTGAAATAACAAGCGGTGGTGCTAATGTTAAGACGTTATTATATCCTGCTGTTGTCATGCCGTTTCGTCCTATAATTAAACCTTTTTCTTTACAAGCATTTACAACACTTGCAATTTTGTCATTATCAATTGGCTCTTTCGTCTCTTTATCATTTACTAATTCGATTCCAACTAGTAAACCTTTTCCTCTAATATTCCCAACAAGTGGATGCTCTCCAATTTCTTCTTTTAATTGCTCTAATAAAAGCGAGCCCATTTGTGCAGATCGTTCAATTAAATTTTCATTTTCCATAATCTCTAAGTTTTTAAGTGCTAATGCACAAGCGGCTGGGTTCCCACCAAATGTATTAATATGACGGAAGAATTCATATTCACCCTTCCCTTTAAATGCTTCATATATTTCTTTTTTCACAGCTGTTGCTGATAATGGTAAATATGCGCTCGTAATCCCTTTTGCCATCGTAATAATATCAGGCTTCACATCATAATTCATAAATCCAAATGCTTTTCCTGTACGTCCGAAACCACAAATCACTTCATCGCTAATGAGCAAGGCACCGTGTTTTTGACACGTTTCATGAACAGCTTTCATATAGTCTTGTGGCGGCATTAAAATGCCTCCGCCCGTAATAATTGGTTCCATAATAAAAGCTGCAATCGTTTCACTTAATTCCCATGTCATAACGCGATCCACTTCTTTTACACATTCTACATCATAAATGTTCTCTCTTTCTATTCCAGGCATACGATAACAATCTGGCGGCGTTACATGTAAAAATCCTGAAGCAAATGGCTCATATTGATATCTACGCTGTGCTTGTCCCGTCGCTGCCATCGTTGCCATTGTATTCCCGTGATACCCGCGGTAACGTGACATAAATTTATAACGATGCGGTTCACCTTTTTGAGCATAGTATTGTCTTGCTATTTTAAAAGCTGTTTCGTTCGCTTCCGAACCACTATTAGAGAAGAAAATAACATACTCCCCTCCAAGCCACTCATTTAATTTTTCTGCAAGCTTTATAGCCGGTTCATGCGATTGTGACATCGGAAAGTATGATAATGTTTGTAATTGCTTATATGCCGCCTCTGCAAGCTCTTTTCTGCCATATCCACTATTCACACACCAAAGACCACTCATACCATCTAAATATCTTTTTCCTTGTATATCTTCAACCCAGCACCCTTCTGCTTTTGCCCCTACCATTGTACTATTTGGACTAAAGGGACGCATTCCGTGCCAAACATATTGCTCATCTTTTGCTAATAATTCATCCGTCTGTTTCGTTTTCATCATTTCTTCCACCTTCCATAACAACTTATTTTTCACAAAAGCTGCGCTGGTGCCATGATGATTTAAATTTCTCCCTGCTTATTTTCATTCCACAAAATTAAGACAAATCCTACTTACAAAGCAGTATTATTTACAAGAAAATGACAAAAGAAAAAGGAGCTTTTCTTATATATCGAAAAGCCCCTCTTTTTTAATGTGAAGACGCATCACTAATACCATGACCAGTATTAGATTTCACAAGAATCTCATCAAATTTCGCAGCATCTTCTTTCTTACTAGATAAAACGGTCCCTAAATATGCCGCAAGGAATCCTAGCGGAATTGAAATAATTCCAGGTGTCGTATATGGGAATATCGCTTCCCCAACAAATATAGCTTTTCCAGCTACAGGGTTCCAAACATTTGGACTTAGCGCTACGAGAACAATTGCTGATACAAGGCCAACGACCATACCCGAAATGGCACCTGTCGTATTGAATCGCTTCCAATATATTGTAAATAATATAACTGGTAGATTTGCACTCGCTGCAACTGCAAAAGCTAATGAAACTAAAAATGCTACGTTTAATGTTTGAGCAAATAACGCCAGTATAATGGATAATACTGCTACTCCAATAGACGCATAGCGAGCCATTGACACTTGCTCTTTTTCCGTTGATTTCCCCTTGCGGATAATTTCATTATAAAAATCATGTGCAAAGGCTGACGCTGCTGTTAATACAAGGCCTGCCACTACAGCTAAAATCGTTGCAAAGGCAATGGCTGATACGAAAGCAAATAAGAAATCTCCACCTAACGCTTTCGCTAATAAAGGTGCTGCCATATTACCAGCAGGATTTGCTTTAATAATTGCTTCATTCCCTACAAATGCCGCTGCTCCAAATCCTAAGAAGATTGTCATAATATAAAATGCACCAATTAACCATGTAGCGTATACAACAGATTGACGTGCTGTTTTTGCATCACGTACTGTAAAGAAGCGAACAAGAATATGTGGTAATCCAGCTGTACCAAGAACTAGTCCTAAATTTAAAGATAGCGTATCAAGACCATCTTTATACTTTACTCCTGGATTTAAAAACGAATCTTTTAACGGTGTAGCTGTTTTCATTTGGGCGAACATTTCAGTCACGCTAAAGTTAAACTTTGCGAAAACGATAACAGAAATAAGAAATGTACCAGCCATAAGTAATACAGCCTTAACAATTTGTACCCAGCTCGTCGCAGTCATTCCGCCAAAAATAACGTACACTGTCATTAATGTACCAACGATTAAAACTGATGTCGTATATTCGATCCCTAATAATAATTTAATAAGTGCACCAGCCCCAACTAATTGTGCAATCATATAAAAAATCGAAATTGTCATCGTATTAAGCGCTGCAACTCCGCGAACTTTTTTCGCATCAAAACGAGCCGCAATCATATCTGCTAACGTGTACTTTCCTAAATTTCGAAGCGGCTCTGCAACTAAGTATAATACAACTAAGTAAGCAACTAAAAAACCGATGCTATAAAAGAATCCATCAAACCCAGTTAACGCAATCGCTCCAGCTATACCAAGAAAGGACGCAGCAGACATATAATCACCCGCAATGGCCAGACCATTTTGCCAACCAGTTAATCCCCCTCCAGCCGTATAAAACTCACTCGCATTTTTCGTTTTCTTCGATGCAAAATAAGTTATGACGAGTGTACCAAGTACGATGATTAAAAATAGTGCAAAAGCGGTTACATTCAAAGTCAGCCCCTCCCTTTTTGCATGTCTTGCAGAATGTTTTGCGAGATTTTATCAAAGGATTCCGCTTTTTTGCTGTAAATCATACATAATGACCACGTCATAATAAATTGAGTAAATGCAAACACCCATGCCCACGTAACATCCCCAAATGCTGGTGTATTGAGCACCTTTGAATACGATGTTAAAATAGGTAACGCAATAAAAAAACTTAAAAAGAAAATACTCATCGGAACGATGAACTTCTTTTTCTTATTTAATAGCAATTGAAATTCCTCTGACTGAACAACTTCTGTATAATTCACCTCATTTTGTAACTTACGTGCTGACGTATCATCTCGTTTCATTCTCTAATCCCCTCTCTTACTAAAAATACAATTCCCCCTTGCATGCCTAAAGAATAAATTTTATAAATATTCAGAAACTTATTTTCATTTTAGACAATCCATACATTCCTGCAAAGATTTTTCGATAGACATTTTTCGGCAATTTCCCCTAAGTTTTTAATATACTTTTTCAGCATAAAATTTGCGCACTTCACTTCCGCATCAGCCAAGCTTTCATACTCGTTATAACAAAATAAAAAAGTAGTGCTTAGCGCACCACTTCTGTTTTTTTCTCTTTTTCTAAATTACGAGCTGTTTCGCTTAATTCAACATCTTTTCCATCTTTAAGCGTTCCAAATATGAAATCAAATACTGGATTTGAAACACCAAACCAAAACTTTTCATTTTTATAATGGTGTAATATGTGCTGTTTTTTTAGCCATCTTCCAAACTTAGTGACGGGACGAATTGGCTTATGTGCAATATAATGTTTCCATTCATAAACGAGAAGCATGATAATCATTCCGATTCCGAATGAAAGTGTAACAGTAACACTTTTTGTTATAGCGTATGATATAAGTAAATATATAGTAAAGCTCGGTATACTAAACCATATAGGCAAAAATAAAAGTTTTAAATCATCTGGGTACACGTGATGATCATAATGTAGTCTTCTTAACATTTTTAATAAAAATACGTTTTTAGGTGGTTTTAAGTGAAATAAAAAACGGTGCGTCATATATTCGTTAAGCGTATAAAAAACAATCCCAAACAGACACGCTAACATACCGATCCATGTGAATAATTGCATTTTTAAAATAATGATGAAAACAAATAGAATACTATACATAATAACGATATCATGTTGTAAAAAGAACTCTTTCCCCACCCTCTTCATCTTCCTTCCCCCTTTTCCAAAAAAACAGCCGCAACATATCGTTACGACTATTTTTTTCTATATCTTATTCTATTCACTTTACAAATTTGCCTGCTGCTCTATTGTCGAGAAAAAACTGTTCTGTCCAAATATATTTTGCTTTGGAATAATATGTTCCACCGCAAACACTGTTACTTCTCCTCTTTGTACCTCTCCTATAATGAGCCCGAATATTTCATGATTTACCGCAAACGTTGGTTGCTTTGTTTGTAGTAATCTTGCTGCAGTATGAAATACCGCTTCATATAGTGGATTCCTATCAGTAATTTCTTTTCGGATTTTTGGTGCTAGCGTAATAATAATTTCTTTTCCGTCAATAGTGGTTCGATACATAAAAATCTCCCCTTCAATCTTATGTGAACAACTGTAAAGCTTTGTATGCAAAATGGATAGAATATCCTACTAAAATAATACCTGCTCCGGCTGTTATATAGCCAAGTGCTTTTTGCTTTAATAAAGTTCTGCCAAAATGGACAGAAAAAGCGATATTTAAATTCCATAAAATAATGCCAACGATAATACAAAGGCTGTACAAAAAGGCTTCTTGTTTCGTTACCTTCGTAAGCAATGAGCTAAGTGTACTTCCGTATATACCAAACCAAAAAACGAGATTTAATGGATTGGATATCGCAATTAAAAAACCTGCCATAAACGATTGTTTCAGGCCACCTACCTCTTCTTTTTTATATTCCATATTCGAGTGGGAAATTCCTTGTTTTACACTTTGAAATCCTAAATAAAATAATAAGAAAAACCCTGTGCAATACATAAAAGCTTGTACATATGTATACATAAACACAGAAGATAAACCGAAATAGATGAGAAGCATAAACAAAATATCTGCAGTCATTCCACCAATTCCAACAACCCACGCATGCCAAAAACCTCGTTCAATTCCTCGTTTTAACATTTCAATATTAATCGGACCTACTGGTGCAGCTAATGAAATACCTAATACAATTTGTTGTATAATCGCTCCAAACATCGCTCTATCCTTTC
This sequence comes from Bacillus cereus group sp. MYBK79-1, assembly GCF_051915365.1. Lineage (NCBI taxonomy): Bacteria > Bacillati > Bacillota > Bacilli > Caryophanales > Bacillaceae > Bacillus > Bacillus cereus group sp. MYBK79-1. Next base: position 11,726 of record NZ_JBQAEO010000007.1, read on the forward strand.
TACTTCCTTTACTATTAAGTAATGATGTAATGATGAAAAATAGACTAGCTTTCATCAAAATATTTACTACTAAAATACCCTTTTTTATCCAAAATATGCAAAAGAGCCATCTAGATGATGGCTCTTACTTTTCTAACTTATGAAGAAAAGGACATTTTCCTTTTAGCGGCTCTACATCGTCTCCTATGAAATATTGTTTCCATTCGCGATGATCCGGATCACCATAATGACTAATATTAGGATGCTTCGGCAGCTGATCCCACTTTTCAACCCGATCTCGAACCGTTTGCCTTGAATATGCTCCTTTAGGGCGATCCCCTTCTAATCCATCAAAGATGGTGCGTGGTTGAAACCCAATAACGAGAGAATTTCCTAAATGTCTCGTTTTTCGTTGTTTATAAGCTGGCGCATTTCCAAATGCGAATATCGGTTCCCCACCAAATGAAAATTCCCATAAGTAATGGTCTGGGTCTTCAGGGATTTGTTTCGGCCATATTTGATCATCGTTTTCATGTAAATATTGTAGTACTTTCCAAAAGTAATCACGATAATATTCTAGTGATTGTTCTTCACATTCCGGTTCTACAAAAAGAAAAAATCCCCTTCTTACAATTGGGCGCTCTTTCATTAATTCTAAAAAAGATAACATTGTATGTGGCAAATGACTCCAATCATTATGAGAGAGGAAGGAATAACGAAGTTCATTCTTTTTCAAAGCTGTTAAACCGAAATAGCACGGGAAAGTTGGTTCTAGCACGACACTCGAAAAATTTTGAAATTCCTTTGTAACCCAATTCGGTATGTCAGTTCTTGTTCTCATTCCTTCATTATCTAATAAATAAGACTCATTCATTCTTTCTTTCACCTCATTATGTATAGCATTCAATTAAGAATATTACATACTCGGCCTGTCCTATACCTATTTAAAAATTCGGTCGAAAAATTATTTAAAAATACAAAAAAATAAAATCGCTTACTTGACTAATTTCTACCATTTCGTGTATATTTAAATTAATCATTTAGCAGAATATTCAAGATTATAGCATTTTTAGTTTATTTTATCTTTCAAATGAATTTCACTAAATGAAAAAAGCAAATGTTTTTAGGAGGAATTGTAACATGCAAGGAAAAGTAAAATGGTTTAACAACGAAAAAGGTTTTGGATTTATCGAAATGGAAGGCGCTGACGATGTATTCGTACATTTCTCTGCTATTCAAGGCGACGGCTACAAAGCTTTAGAAGAAGGTCAAGAAGTATCTTTCGATATCACTGAAGGAAATCGCGGACCTCAAGCTGCTAACGTAGTAAAACTTTAATCCAACATATGACAGGAGGTTACCTAACTTGGTAACCTCCTTTGTTATTCCTTTGTATATTTCCGTTTTCCAGAGCAAAAACTATGTGAAATGCGCAATATACAAAGGAGGAATTAGCAATGGGATCAGAAGTAAATGATTTTGAAGAAGTAAAATTCCGTGTAGAAACAGCACAAAAAATGGTAGGATCAGCGACAATTTCAATGGATCCAGATACATTAGAGCATGCTACTACTGCTGTAGAAGCCGCTCGTTCTCAGCTTGAAATTATGAAATCTGTTGCGACGGATTTAGATGAGCCATTTCTAATGAATGAGGAAAAAAAATTAAGTAAATGTGAGCATCAATTAAATGAAGCGAAGCACTAAAAAACATCCAGAGAATTTTCTCTGGATGTTTTTTCATGACAACTGTTCTCCATACTTTTTCAATGTTTCTCCAACTGTACATTGCCGTATGCAAAAGGAATGAGCATAATACTTACTATTTGTCTTTCGATTATGTTCTCGCAAAAAACACCCTTCACAATACGTTTCTAATAAGTCGTTTACCTCTGTAATGAGTTGCTTTTTATCCACCTTTGCACCTCTCTATTCGGTTATTTCTTTATGACTATCAATTACTGTTCCTTCTAATGCTTGCGTAGCTAATTGGTGTGCTTCTTTATTTTGTTTTCTAGATATCGGCTCACATACAAGTTTTAATTTCATTTGCTTCGCCTTTTGTTCAATTTGATCTAAGTAATGATTTAAATGCTCATCATAACAAGGCCATTCTCCAGCCAATTGCTGCAGTACAACTTGCGAATCGCCGCGAAGTGTAACTGCTTCATACTTAATTGCTAATTCCTCGAGTATATTCATGCCATATAGTAACGATGCATATTCCGCTTCATTATTATCATATATGCCTTCTATGTATGCATTACGGCGAATTCGATATTTTGTATTTCCTTTTTTATAGTATACACATATACCTACTCCAGCTTCTTTCGTCTGTACATCATAACCGCCATCAAAATAAACGAGTATTTCTTGGGGCTCTTCCTCCACTTGTTTACTCAGTTTTTTCATTTCCTTTAATGACCATTCTGCATCCATTTCATCATAAAATGATAGTTCTTTCACTCTTCCTGTTTTCTCAAAATCCTCTGCAAATTGAAGCACTTCTTCTATGTTCATATAATCTGTCGTTAATTCTGTCTGCAAACCGCGCTTTGTTTTATACAACCAATGAATTTTATATTTCATACTAGATTCCCCTTATATAAGACTTCTTATATGTAGCCAGCTAATGCAAGCCTCACTTTATTTTATTATATTGTATCAAGAGTCACAGCATTATATTCAATGTGATTACATATAAAAAGAGCTATCCCTTTAGGAATAGCTCTTTCATCTATTACATAAATCTTTCAAATTGTACTCGTTTATTAATCCAGTACATTACAGGCATACCAATCGCCATGACAACAAATTCACCGATTGCACATGTTAACCAAGTCAACATAAACGGTAAATCAAATGCAAGATGAAGTTCAATTGCAATCATAAACATAGTAATCGTAAAAATAACTGTATTAAAAATCATACGAGCCCAAACACCTTTAATAAATCGCATAGAAATAATCGTTGCAACTAATGCAAGAATAGATTGCCCTACTCCAAATACTAAATCGTAAGCGATCATAGGTGAGAAAAAGAGATTTGTTAAAAATACACCTAATACAATTCCGTAAATTGCTTTCTTATTAAATACAACAAGATGATTAAACATCTCTGAAATACGAAACTGTACATTCGTAAAGCCAAATGGCTGAATAAGCATAGAAACAGCAATATATAATGCCGCTAAAATACCATTACCGACTAAAGTTCTTATATTCATGACAAAATCTCCTTAGTTTTTTTACGTGGGATGGTTTCGAACCACGTTATTCGTTTTTTAAGCAACAAGATTATATTCTACGCAATACACACTCTTTCGTCAATAGATTCCTATCATGAACTACCTTTTTTCTTTTAGACAACGTATAATAAAACATATGAAAGTTTTAGGAGGTTTCACTTCATGACAGCAACAATTCAAAATGAAAAATTGATCGTTTCCATTTCTGACAAAGGTGCAGAATTACAAAGTGTTCGCTTAAAAGAAGATAATACTGAATACTTATGGCAAGGCGATTCTACTTATTGGGGGCGCCGCGCACCAATTTTATTCCCAATTGTCGGTCGATTAGTAGATAATACATACTACGTAGATGGTAAACCATATTCTTTAACACAACACGGCTTTGCTCGTGACCTTACATTCACTGTGAAAGAACAAAGTGAAACGAAAATCACTTACATTGTTACTAGTAATGAAGAAACATTAAAAAAATACCCATACGAATTCGAATTACTCGTTTCTTATGAGCTAGACGGACAAATCGTTCATGTAACATATGACGTACATAACCCTGCTTCAAAAGAGATGTCCTTCTCAATCGGAGCACATCCTGGTTTCAACTTCCCGTTATTAGAGGGCGAATCATTTACAGATTATCATTTATCCTTTAATGGTTCTGAACGTTTAGAAACAAGCATATTAGAAGGACCTTACCTTTCAAACAAAAAGCAATTAATCGCTGAAAATACGAATGAATTACCACTTACATACGATTTATTTAAAAATGATGCACTTATTTTTGAAAATATGAATACGGATGAAATCTCTATTCGTTCTCATAAACATAATAAATTTGTAAAAGTAGAATTTGACGGATTCCCATTTGTCGGCGTATGGACACCAGGCGAGAATGCGCCTTTCTTATGTATTGAACCTTGGTACGGAATTGCCGATGAAGTAAATCCAGCAAAAGATTTCAAGGGAAAAAAAGGAATTCAATCTTTACAAGCGAATGAAACATTTACATGTCGTTATAGCATTACAATCGGCTAACTACTCTATCCCCTACTTCAATGAAACATATAAGTAGGGGATCATCTTATCATTTGGAGGTTTCTCATTTTGATTGAAGTATATATTGATGGTGCATCAAAAGGAAATCCTGGTCCTTCTGGTGCGGGAGTATTTATTAAAGGGGTTCAACCAGCTGTACAATTATCATTACCCCTTGGGACAATGTCCAATCATGAAGCAGAATACCACGCTTTACTTGCAGCATTAAAATATTGCACGGAGCATAATTATAACATTGTCTCTTTTCGTACAGATTCGCAACTTGTTGAGCGAGCTGTCGAAAAAGAATACGCAAAAAATAAAATGTTTGCACCACTATTAGAGGAAGCATTGCAGTACATAAAAAGTTTCGATCTCTTTTTTATTAAGTGGATTCCGAGTAGTCAAAATAAAGTTGCTGATGAATTAGCTAGAAAAGCTATCTTACAAAATTAAGGGGGTATGAGTGTGAAAAAAGATTGGATTGCTCCTCTTGCTTTGTTATTTGTCTCTTTTATTTGGGGAGCTACATTTGTTGTCGTTCAAAATGCTATGTCGTTCGTTGGTCCATTTACTTTTAATGGTATTCGCTTTTTATTCGCTGGAATTATTTTATTATTCGTTCAAATGATTTTTTCAAAAAAAACTTCAAAACAAGATATAAAACAGAGTAGTCTCGCTGGATTGATCGTTGGATTCTTTTTATGTGTTGGCTATGTGTTACAAACATTTGGCTTACTTTATACAACATCTTCAAAAGCAGGCTTCTTAACAGGGCTTAGTATCGTTATGGTACCCATTTTGTCTTTTATCTTTTTAAAACAAAAAGCTACCATTTTCATCGTGCTTGGCATTGCTGTAGCAACAGCAGGTTTATACTTATTAACAGCTGGTGATTCTTTTCAATTGAACATTGGGGATATACTCGTTCTCGGTTGTGCAGTTGCTTTCGCTGCTCATATTCTCGTTAACGGCTTCTTTTCTAAGAAAATATCACCTTTATTATTAAGCACATCACAAGTATTAGCTGTCGGTATATTTTCTTCTATTTGCGCCTTTTTGTTTGAAGATTGGGAAAAATTATTTTCAGTAGCACTATGGACGAATTCTTCCTTTTTATTCGCTCTATTTCTAACTTCCCTATTCGCGACATCCATTGCTTTTTTCATTCAAACATCAGCGCAAAAACATACGTCTCCAACGAGAGTAGCCATTATTTTCGCAATGGAGCCCGTTTTTGCTGCATTAACAGGCGTTCTCGTTGCAAACGAACAACTTTCTATTTCTGCTATTTTCGGATGCCTATGTATTTTCCTAGGCATGGTTTTTGTTGAATTACCTTCCAAAACAAAAAAAGAAGCGCAGGCTGCGTGAAGTTACGCTTGTAACTTCCGCATAAAAGCCTTAGCGCTTTTTTTATCTGTAATTTCTTCTTCTTTCAATCGTTCTAATAACGCAACAAAATAACTCCCATCAAACTGTAATTGATGTTTAATTGTCGCTTCTATTGCTGCGTTCACAATCCCATCAGATGCACCAGTATATCCTTGTCCGAACATAATAAACCCTTGTGCTTCTTCTGATAGTTTAAATCCTTTCGTATGTAAGAATGAAAGATAATCCTCTACTGTTTGCATGATATTCCCACCTACTCAAAAATTCTCCATCTCCTATCATACATGTTTTTACACGCTATGAGAATGAAATTTCTTTGACAACTTTGTAAATCTATCGTCTACTGCATAGACAATAGAGGATTTCCTTGCAATATGAATGAATATGTATAGTGGCACTTATTTCATATTAAAGGGGAGACACGATGAAACAAGCACTATTAATTATCGATGCGCAGCAAGAATTAATGGATGGAAATGAACAAGAACATGAAGTTTTCCGTAAAAAAGAGCTATTATCTACACTAAATACAGCCGTACAAAAAGCAATACATGCAAATGCCCTTATTGTTTTCGTAAGAGATATCGATGTTGCTTCTGGTGGCGGAGAAGGGTTTGAAGTACATAATCAAATTCAAGTACCTCAGTCTGCAATCCTTATTAATAAAGCAGCAACAAACGCATTCTATGGCACTTCTTTACTTGAAATTTTAAAAGAAGAGAAAATTGGCCATATCGTTATCGGTGGATGTAAAACAGAACATTGCATCGACACCGCAGTTAGAACCGCTACTGTACAAGGATTTGATGTTACATTAATTAAAAACGGTCATTCCACAACTGATTCTAACGTGTTGTCTGCAGAGCAAATCATTGGCCATCACAATAAAACTTTACATGGCCATTATAACGTTGATCATTTTTCTATGGTGAGAGATATCGAGGAAGACCTCTTTGAACCTATTCATGATCAATATCGTGATTAAAGTAACTGTAAAAAGAATCCTTTTCACGAAAGGATTCTTTTTTTATCCAAAAATTTGTGCTGCAATACTATAGAGCCCATTATTCCTTTTTAAAAATTGATCACTATTTCTCATCATAATTGGTGGTGTATTAACCTTTTGAAAGTTAACAACCTCTAATTCTTTCATAAAATCATTCTTTCCTTCTGTTACATCTATTCTTAATTTTCCGCTATACCCTTTTGCTAACTCATGTACTATTCTCATTGCCATCGCATCATTTTTAGCAACGACTGGACCTATTATTTTATTTTCTGGTGTTTGTATACTTAAACCATAACCTAATACATTTTGTTCCTTGTCCTTTACAACGATACACTGATCGCTTTGCATAATTCTTTGTTTTAAAAACTCGTTTCGACTTGTTCCAAATGCGCCTTCATCTATTCTTATTATTTCTTCTAAATCCCCCTCTTTATAAACCATCATATATTCTTCATCTTCTGCACATTTAAAATTTGTATTGTACGAGTTACATATGTATTTAGAAACATAACTTACTACCCTAAATCCTAATTTTTTATATAAAGGCTTCCCCTCATCTGTAGCAATAAGCATAATTGGAGTTTGAACCGATACGCTCTTAATGCATGAATTCGTTATCGCCTTTCCAATCCCTCTCCCCTTATAGTCTGGATGTACAATGACCATTCCAATAGACGCTACTTCCTCCCCATATAATATTATTGCCGCACTAGCAATTAGTTCCTCTCTCTCATTCCACACACCGTATACAATACCTGATTTAAAAATAGTCTCAATTTCTTCTCTGCAATAATCCCACCCAATATAAGAAGATAATGCTACAATATCGTCTATTTGTTCTTCCCTAAGACGCTCCACCCTAATTTCCAATTCAATCATTCTCCATCCCCTTATCTAGACATTTAAATCATTATTACTAAATCAACTTGTACATGTTCCCTTTATCTGACACACACATATCCTATTTTGACCAAGACTATATTGTAAATGAGGTGACAACATGCCCATTACGAATCGATTTTCTACCACCACTAACGGCGCACTCGCGATTACAGGTAATACTTTAGGCTTAAGTAAAATTAGTAATCAAAACCGTGCTGGTACAATCGGGGCAATTGGTGCATTTATAAGTACAAATACCGCTTTACAAGTGCCGAGTTTTCCTGCTGGGACAACATTAAACTATACACAAAATAGTTCTACCGCTCTTTTAAATATACCTGCTGGTAGTACTATTCTTTACGCAGAACTTGTTTGGGGCGGAAACTATTTATCTCGTGATCAAAACATTACGAGTGTATTAGGAAACCCAGTTTCTTTTACAACACCTGTGTCAACATACTCGATTACCCCTTCATCTGTTACAGCTTCTAATCAAACATTCGTTTCTGGAGCTGTCACATTTGGATTTTATACACGCTCAGCAGATGTAACATCCCTCATTCAGGCTGGTGGATCAGGCTCTTATACAACTGGGGCTGTCCCTGGACTTGTAGATCCTTTAGATGCTTCTAACGGGGCTATTAATTCTTCTGGATGGACGCTCATTGTCGCTTATCAAAACGGTTCCTTGCCCGCAAGAAATTTAACAATTTACGTAGCCGGTAACCGTGTTTCTGCTGATACTGGTAGTGCAGATGTAGCTGTTTCAGGATTTTTAACACCTGCAGGGGGACCTGTAAGCGGGAGATTATTTTTAAGCTCTACTGAAGGGGATGCTGATTTAACTGGGGATCAAGCTTTATTTGGACCAAATTTCAGCTCATTAAATGCTTTATCTGGACCAAACAATGCTATAAATAATTTCTTCGGTTCTCAAATTAATAATGCGGCTGGAAACTTAGATACAACTGGGACATTCGGAACACGCAATCAAAGTGCCGCTACAAGCACAAATATCTCCGCAGGCCGGCAAGGTTGGGACATTACTTCTATTGATATTTCTCCTTATTTAACAAATTCTCAAGTCTCAGCTGCAATCCGTTTAACAACTAACGGAGATGCATATATGTTAAATACAGTCGGGTTACAAATTAATATAAACTCACCTAACATACAAGCAACGAAAAGCGTGAATAAAAGCGTCGCTGCAATTGGAGATATTCTCACTTATACCGTTACTATCCCTAACACCGGCCTTCTGCCTGCTAATAACGTTACTTTTACAGACATACTCCCTAACGGCACTTCCTTTATACCTGGCACTGTAACGGTAGATAACGTACCACAAACAAATGCAAATCCGGCTGCTGGTATATCTCTTGGAACAATTAATAACAATGCTTCTCGTACAGTAACTTTCCAAGCAACTGTCGTTTCTCTTCCAAATCAAAATCCAATTTCTAACATTGCGAATATTACATTTCAATATACACCAATTGCCGGCGGAACTACTTTTAACGGTCTTGCAACAAGTAACTCTGCAGGAACGCAAATTAACCTCGCGGATATTAATGGAACAAAATCAGTTAACAAAATCTTTACTGATATTGGCGAAACGTTAACTTACAGTATCGCCTTAGCTAATATAGGAAATATCGCAGCAACGAACGTTGTTTATACGGATCCGATTCCTAGCGGGACTACTTTCATTCCAGGGAGTGTAACTGTTAACGGCGTTACTCAAGCTGGTGCAAATCCCGCTAATGGTATATCCGTCGGAACTATTGCTGCTAATTCTACGACTACTGTTTCCTTTCAAGTATTCGTTCCTTCTATCCCGCAAACAAATCCAATATTAAATAGTGGTACAACAACTTATCAATACATTCCTGTGCCAAATCAGCCGGCAGTAAGTGGGACTGATACGACCAATATCGTATCTACTCAAGTAAATAACGCTACTGTAACTATGGCCAAAACAGTAGATAAAAATTTTGCAGATATTGGTGATACATTAACTTACACCGTTTCCTTTACAGGTACAGGTAATACGAATGCGAACAACGTTATTTTTACAGATATCATTCCCACTAGTACAACTTTTGTTCTAAACAGTTTAACAATAGATGGAACGACACAAGTTGGAGCAAATCCCGCTAACGGTGTAAATATAGGGTCCATCCCAACTGGTACGACAAAAAACATTTCATTTCAAGTAGTAGTAACTACAATTCCTCCATCAGGTGTCGCACCTAACGGATCAAGCGCTTCTTATCAGTACACCGTCAATCCAAGCCAATCACCCGTTACAAAAAACATTTCTTCTAATCTCGTTTCCACTCAAATTAACAATGCAAATCTAACATTAACAAAATCAACAAATAAACAATTTGCTACAATTGGCGAGACAATCAGTTATACAATTCTTATTACAAACAGCGGAAATACAGCTGCTACTAACGTTCAACTAACAGATCCACTTCCAAATGGAACGATATTGACTCCTGGTACTGTAACACTAAACGGAGTTTTACAAAATGTAGATTCTCTCGTCGCCTTACCTATTGGTACAATTCCTGCTGGTGCTACTTTTACACTCTCTTTCCAAGTAACAGTCATCAATATTACCGCCCAAAATCCAATCATTAATAATGCTTTCGCCTCTTATCTATATACTGTAAATCCAAGCTTTCCACCCACTTCAAAAACAGCAAATTCTAACTCTGTTACATCAACAATTAGACTAGCAAACCTTCAAGTTACTAAATCAGTAGATCAAACGTTTGCGGAAGTTGGCGATATATTAACTTACACTTTTTCTCTTACAAACGATGGAAATGTTACAGCGAACAATGTAGTACTATCCGACTCAATTGCGAATGGTACTGCCTTTGTACCAAACAGTGTTACGATTAACAATGTTGCTCAGCCAGGTGTTACACCAGCCAGCATCAACATTGGTAGCATCAATGCTAATACTACAATTACAGCTTCATTCCAAGTATTAATCACTAGCATTCCAAACCCAAACCCTATTTCAAATAGCGCTTCCATTTCCTATAATTTTATCGTTGATCCAAATACTGCACCTGTAAGTAAGAACACAACTTCAACCACTACATTTACTCAAGTAAATGATGCAAATGTCATTTCGACAAAAACAGTGGACCGAGCGTTCGCTACTGTTGGGGATGTATTAACTTATACTATTCTTTTAATGAATGCAGGAAGTGTTACTGCTGATAGTCCAACTTTCGTAGATACAAATCCAGATGGCACTACCTTTATTCCAAACACGTTCCTTATTAATGGTGTGCTACAAAATAACGCAGATCCAAATATAGGTGTTCCGTTACCTCCTATTCCTGCTAACGGTGAAATTACTGTTTCTTATCAAGTAACTGTCACCTCTTTACCTACACAAAACCCAACAATAAATTCATCTAGTACACAGTATAGCTTTATTCTAAATCCAGGCGATCCACCAACTATAGAAATATCTTTAAGCAACACTGTAAGTACACAAATTAACTTAGCAAATGTAGTTATTGTCAAACAGGGAGATTTAACTATTGCCGATGTCGGGCAGCCAATCACATATACAATCTCCTTAGCTAACCTTGGCAACACTCCAGCAAATAATGTAGTCGTTACCGATATCATTCCTACCGGCACCACACTCGTACCAAATAGTATTTTTATAGGTGGTACTTTACAGCTAGGCGCAGACCCAAACGCCGGTCTTCAAGTTGGTACAATTCCTGCTGGTGGTTTTACAACGATTGTCTTCCAAATTAGCGCGAGTGAGATACCTTCACCAAATCCAATTCAAAATAGCGCGGCACTCCAATATAACTTTATCGCCGATCCAAATTTACCTGCTGTTGTGAGAAATGCTACTAGCAATATAGTAGCTACACAAATTAATACTGCTAATATTGTTGCTACGAAACTAACGAGCACAAACTTTGCTGATGTTAGTGATGTCATAACGTATACAACGATTTTAACGAATAGCGGCAATATCCCTGCCTCTAATGTAACGTTTACAGATATCATTCCAGCTGGTACCATCTTCCTTCCGAATACTGTAACGATTAACGGTGTCCCTATAGCCAATGCAAATCCTGCTAACGGCATTCTTATTGGTACGATAGGAGCGAATTCATCACGTACCGTTTCATTCCAAGTTTTTGTACCAACTATTCCTGCGGTAAATCCAATTACAAATCAATCGAGCACTACTTTCCAATACACATATGACCCATCTAAACCAGCCATCATGCAGATGGTGGCATCTAACACTGTACAGACAACTATTAATAACGCTACGATTACCGCGACAAAATCAGCCAATAAACAGTTTGCTAATATAAATGATATTATTACGTATACGACTACTTTAACGAATACTGGAAACACACTTGCATCAAATATAGTATTTACAGATGCCATTCCAAGCGGGACTTCTTTTATTCCAAATAGTGTAACAGTAAATGGTACTACACTCTCTAATACAAATCCTGCTAATGGCATAGCAATTGACCCTATAAATCCGAATACAAATACAATAATTTCGTTCCAAGTGCAAGTAAATTCCATCCCGAATCCGAATCCAATCCCTAATCAAAGTAATACCGCTTACCAATATGTCGTAAATCCTAACTTACCTCCAGTATCCTCTAATGCGTTAAGTAACGTAATAACAACTCAAATTAACAATGCTACTATTGTCGCTACGAAGTCAGTGAATACACCGAATGCTGCAATTGGGGACATCGTTACTTATACGATTGCAGTTACAAACACAGGAAATATCCCTGCCAGTGCTACAGTTTTAACAGATGGACTTGGACCTGGTGCATCCTTCATCCCAAATTCCGTTACGATAAATAACGTTTCCCAACCTGGATTAGATCCTTCCTTAGGTATTCATTTAGACGATATTTCACCAGGAGGCACTACTTTTATTACATTCCAAGTGAAAATCCTCGCTATTCCACCTAGTGGCACTTTAACGAATAATGCTCTTGTAAACTACGAATATGCAGTGAATCCAACTGAAACACCAGCTGTTGGTAGTACCGTTACAAACACAACAGTTACACCGATTATTGATGCTACTCTAGTAATAAATAAAAATGCTAGTACAACTTTTGCTACAATTGGTGATACGATTACATTCACTTCATCTGTTACAAACACAGGAAATACTACTGCTAATAACATTATTTTTACAGATACAATTCCAAACGGTACTGCCTTTGTCCCAAATAGCTTTAAAATAAACGGGGTAACCGTCCCGAATGCAAATCCACAAAACGGTATCAATATTGGTAACTTGAATACAAATGCATCGATTACACTCAGTTTTCAAGTAAACATTACAACGCTCCCAAACCCTAATCCCATTCCAAACCAATCATCACTTCAATATAGTTTTATTGTAGATATAAATGAACCGCCTGTTTCACGAACAGTTCAATCCAATACAACTTTTACGCAAGTAAATTCGGCTTCCGTTATCGCAACGAAAACTGCAAGCAGTGCCTTTGCCGCTGTTGGAGATACAATTACGTATACAACTACGCTCACTAATAACGGAAATACTACTGCTAACACACCCGTTTTTACCGATATATTACCACTTGAACTTTCATTCGTGCCTGATAGTCTACAAATTAACACCATCCCGCAGCTTGGATTTAGACCAGATAACGGGATTTCTTTAGACGCAATTCCGGTTGGAGGAACGACAACAATTAGTTTTCAAGCGATTGTTGGCTCAATACCAGCTACAAATCCAACTTTGAACCAATCTAGCACGACATATTCTATCATTGTGGATCCTACCGAGCCGCCAGTGACAGAAACAGCTATAAGTAATCCAACTTTAGTGCAAATTAACGAAGCAATCATCCAAGCAACGAAAAGCGTGGATCGACTATATTCTGACATCGCACCTGGAAATTCATTTTTAACGTATACAGTTTTATTAGAAAATATCGGGAACACAACTGCTACGAATATCACTTTTACAGATTCGATTCCAAATAATACAGTATTTATAGAAGATAGCGTTCGAGTAGGCGGAGTTTTATTACCTGGAGTAAATCCAGCGAACGGGATACCAATTGGGGATATTATTGCAGGAGATTTTACAAACGTCACCTTCCGTGTGCAAGTAGTTAGCATCCCAAATCCTATTTTCACAATCGGACCTGGAGGTCCAAACTCACCGGTTATAAACGGAGCTTCCATTGATTATCAATTTATGACAGGACCTAATTTACCACTTGTTTCACGAAGTACGACATCTAATGCTGTTTCAACACAAATAAATTCTGGGGAAATTGTGGCAGTTAAATCTGTAGATAAAACTTTCGCTACAATCGGGGATACACTTTCTTATACAATTTCATTAAGCAATCCTGGAAATGTAACATCACAAAACGTACTATTTACTGATATTTTACCTGAAGGAACAATATTTATTTCTGGAACTGTTACAAACGAATCGGGCACTCAGCAAATTGGAAATCCAGCTAGCGGAATTCAGATTGGAAATATAAATCCCGGTAATACAGCTACTATTACGATAAACGCACTTGTAACAAACATTCCAAGCATAAATCCTATCTCTAATTTTAGTTCCGTACAATTTGAACATGTGGTTGATCCTAGCCAACCTTCTGCATTACAAACAACTATATCTAATACAGTTTCAACGACCATTAATAGTGCAATATTAACTACAACAAAAACTGTTGATAAATCTATTATTTCTGTCGGTGATACCATTACGTATACAACGACTATTACGAATACAGGAAATACACCAGCTACAAATATAACTTTTACAAGTGCGATTCCTCCTAGTACTACTTTCATACCAGATTCGGTCACAATAAATGGCATCCAACAGCTTGGTTCACAACCAGCACTTGGAGTAACTATACCAAATATCGCTCCTGGTGAAACAGTAACTGTTACTTTCCAAGTAAATGTTATTTCTGTTCCCCCTTCAAGCTCGATTATGGGTAATGATACGATTTTATATTCTTATACTGTTGATCCAAACGGAACTCCTGCTACTACTTCTACTTCAACGAATATTGTTACAAACCCTGTATTAGATGCTATGTTAACGATGGTAAAATCGGTCGATCAAACACTTGTAACGCTAGGTGATACTATTACCTATACGACAATCTTAACGAATAACGGTAATACAAACGCTACGAATATTACTTTTACTGACCTTATACCAGATGGTACAACGTTTATTACTGATAGCGTTATAATAGATGGCATTACACAAATTGGTCTTAATCCAAATACAGGTATAACGATTGGTGCAATTGCTCCTAACAGCTCAATATCTATAGCATTTCAAGTTACCGCTACTTCTACACCTGTTCAAAATCCTATTGCAAATACTGCTACTGCTTCCTACACATTCATTGCTGATCCAAATGCACCTATTGTTTCAAGGAATGTTACTTCAAACACAGTGTTCACTACAATTAACACAGCTACCATTCTTTCATTAAAACAAGTCGATAAATCCTTTAGTCGTATTGGAGACACACTCACCTATACTGTCACTTTAACAAACAATGGAAACTCATCCGCACAAAACGTTATTTTTTCAGATACAATGCCAAGCGAAACTACATTTATTGCAAACACATTTTCTATAAATGGAGTTCCTCAAACGGGAGAAAATCCAGCGAACGGTGTAGATATTGGAACTATAACGGCCGGGGCTACAGTAACTGTTTCATTCCAAGTAAACGTAACCTCATTACCAACAGAAAATCCAATTGTAAATTTCTCATCCACATCGTATCAATTAGTCTCACCACCTGATGCAGAAACTTCAATTAGTAATCCTGTTTCAACACAAATTAACGAAGCTATATTATCCATGACGAAAAATGAAAGTGTATCCTTTGCAGATATTGGGCAAACTGCTTTTTACACTACTTCTATTTCGAATATAGGAAATACAGATGCAGCCAACATTGTATTCACGGATGTATTACCGAGCGGACTCACATTTGTTCCTAACACATTAACTGTTGATGGTGTTTTACAACCTGACGCGAATCCAAATACCGGTGTATTACTTGCAACACTTCCGCCTAATGAAATATATAGTATCGTCTTTCAAGTTACAGTGAACAGCATCCCACCTATTAATCCTGTACCAAATACAGCATCAACGACGTATGAGTTTACTGTTGATCCTGTTAACCCTCCAGTATCAAGTGCAGCTAATTCTAACACGACGCTTCTTCAAATAAACAACGCAACTATTAATAGTACAAAAACAACAGATCTTAATTTTGCGGATGTTGGTAATACAATAACATTTACACTTAACCTTCCTAATACCGGGAATGTGGCTGCAACTGATGTTACCGTTATCGATATACTTGATAGCAATTTAAGTTTCGTTCCAAACAGTTTCACAGTTAATGGGCAAACTATTCCAAACGCTGATTTATCTACTGGTGTAAATATCGGTTCAATTAATGGTGGAAACACATCAATCGTCACATTCCAAGCCATCGTTTCAACCCTCCCAATCAACAATCCTATTTCTAATTCGGCTCTTACCACTTACCGTTATATTGTTGATCCAGATCAGCCGTTCATTTCAACTTCTAATCAATCTAATACAACAACAACACAAGTTAATAGCGCTATCCTTACTGCACAAAAAAATTCAAATGTGTCAACAGTAGATATTGGGCAAGATATTGTCTACTCCGTTACGATTACAAATAGCGGAAATGTTAGTGCGACGAATGTTATTTTTACCGACCTAATTCCAGACGGAACTTCCTTTGAACCGAATAGTTTTACACTTAACGGAACTACCATCCCAAATGCAGACATAATTACAGGCGTTCCAATTGGTGATATTGCACCAAACGAATCTGTCATTGTAGCGTTTCATATTAATGCCGATGCAATTCCGCCTATAAATCCAATTACTAATCAAGCTAGCGTTAGCTTCCAGCATATCGTTAATCCAGCTAATCCTCCTGTTTCAAAAAACATTACTTCAAATAGTGTTACAACAACAATTGAAAGTGCTATTTTAACTACTACTAAAATCGGAGATAAAGCTTTTGCAACGATTGGTGATACGATTACGTATACCACTACGATTACGAATACAGGAAATATTCCTGCTAATAACGTTATTTTCTCAGACCCGATTCCATCGTGGACACAATTTGTTGCAGGATCAGTTATTGTTGATGGCACACCATTAGCATCTGCTTCTATCACCAGCGGTATTGGCATAAATACAATCATTCCAAATCAAACTGTAACAATCATATTCCAAGTTCAAATTGTAAGCAACCCAACAACATTCACACCTGAACTCCAAAACTTAGGATTTGTAAACTTCCAATATAACGTAGGAGATGCATTACAGGCTCAGCCTGGAAATGTGGAAACGAACGTCTTCGTTACTTCTATTAATTCAGTAATACTTTCAGCTATAAAAACTGCTAATGCTGCCTTTGCAAACATCGGAGACACGATCACTTATACAGTTCTAATTCAAAATAACGGCAATACAAACGCTACGAATGTAAATTTCTCAGATTCGATTCCAGCAGGAACAACTTTTGTTGAAAATAGTTTTACTGTAAATGGAAGTACCATTCCAGGTGCAAATCCAAATAGCGGAGTGAATATCGGAACCGTGAACGCGGGTAGTTCCTTAACTGTTACTTTCCAAGTCATAGTTACATCTACTCCACCTTCGAACCCAATTACAAACGTTGCATCTATTCAATACGAATTTATAGTTAATCCGGCCTCTCCTCCTGTTACAGGTACAATAACTTCTAATAGTGCTTCCACACAAATTAATAACGCGACTGTTATAACTGTTTTAGAAGCAAATCGTACAATCGTATCGATCGGAGATATCATTACGTATACAGCAACATTAACGAATACTGGAAACTTCCCTGCAAATTCTGTATTACTCATTAACGGAGTTCCTGAAGGAGCATTATTTGTTCCAAATAGTGTTACGCTTAACGGGATTCCACTTCCAGATGCAAGTCCAACTCTTGGTATTCCAGTTGGTATTATCGCACCAGGTGATTCTGCTACGATTACGTTCCAATTTCTTGCAAGTTCTATTCCACCGCAAGGAGCGATTATAAATCAAGCACTTACAAGTTACACGTATATTGTCGACCCGAGTCAACCTCCAGTTACAGCAACATCTTCATCTAATACGGTAAATACAGCTGTCGTTGATGCATCGCTATCTGTAATGAAAAATACAGATTCCCTCGTACAGTCTACTGATGGTACAATCACTTACACTGTAGTCATTCAAAATGACGGGAATACAACTGCAAATACAGTTACTTTAACAGATTTGGTCCCAGAAGGAACTGCATTTATTCCGAATAGCGTAACCATTAATGGTGTTTCAGCTCCAGGTGCTGATCCGAACGTAGGCATTTCCTTAAACGCCATTGCACCTTCAGAAATCGTCACCGTCATATTCCAAGTTATCGTGCAAGCAATTCCAAGCGTGAATCCAATTTCTAATATAGCCCGTATTGACTATACTTTTATCGCTGACCCAACTGCTCCTATCATCTCTCGAACAATTACGTCTAATCCAGCTTTCACACAAATTTCGGATGCAAATGTTCTTTCTTTAAAAGCAGTCAATGCACAACAAGCGACAACCGGTGACATTTTGACCTATACGATAACGTTAGAAAATACCGGAAATATTCCAGCTACTAATCTCATATTTTCAGATACGATTCCAGAAGGGACTACATTCGTAGAAAATAGTTTTACACTTAACGGAACAGCTATACTTGGTGCAAATCCAAATGCAGGTGTTACTTTGCCTAACCTAGCAGCAAACGCTACTCACCTTATTTCATTCCAAATCCTTATTAATGACTCATTCTCGCAACAATCAATTACAAATCAATCTAATACAACATATACAATTCAACCAGACCCAGGACAACCGCCTATTACTGAAACATCTACAAGTAATATTGTCGTTACAAATTTCGTGCAAGCACAATTGACAGTTACAAAAACGTCCAATCCAATAAATGTAGATATTGGCGGAACTATACTTTATATTTCTGAAGTGAAAAATATCGGCAATGTTGACGCGATAAATATTATTTTTACAGATTCTATTCCAGCTGGGACTACATTCGTTCCCGACAGTGTCACAATTAACGGTGTACTTCAGCCTGGTGTAAATCCTGAGAACGGAATACCAATTGGAACGATTCCACCAAACAGTTCCAAAACAATACTATTTCAAGTACAAACAAATAATCCACCTACTGAAACCGAAATTGTAAATCAATCATCTGTAAATTACCAATATGTAAGTATTCCTACAGCTCCACCAGTGAATCGCTCTGTAAATTCTAATATCGTTACAACATCACTTCAAAATGCAAATATTATTTCTGTTAAACAGGCAGATGTAACTTTCGTATCCATCGGGCAAAATATTACCTACACAAATACACTACAAAATATAGGAAATGTTCCAGCTAACAATACGGTGTTCATTGACAACATTCCAGAAGGGACTATATTCATTGAAGATAGCTTATCAATAAATAATGTGATTCAGCCTGGTGCAAATCCTGAAAATGGAGTAACTCTCGGCACGATACAACCAGATGAAACAGTCACTATTTCATTCCAAGTACAACTTACAAATATACCAGAGGGCAATACAGTCATTAACATTTCAGACACTTCGTATGAATACCAAATTGACTCTAGTTCTCCGATTATTCAGCGTCGATCATTATCAAATGCAGTAAATACTGAAGTGCGGACAGCAAGTGTTAGTGCAATTAAATCCGCTAACAGATCTATTACACGCATAGGTCAAATCATCACATATACAGTCGCGGTTACAAACGCTGGTACAGTACCTATTACAAATACTCTCCTCATTGACGCAATTGCTGCTGGCACCACATTCGTTCCAAATAGCATTCTTGTAGATGGCATACCAAGGCCTAACGAAAATCCAATTACCGGAATCACCCTTGATATTATCCTTCCAAACAATACAATTATCGTTACATTCCAAGTAAATGTAGTCTCTACACCTTCTCAAAATAACATTAATAATATCGCCATCATCCACTATGAGTATCAGCCAGACCCAAGCTTACCACCAATTTCAGAAACGATCTCTTCCAATACTACAAATATACAATTTATTGATGTTATTCTTATCGCTACAAAATCCGCTAATACAGTATTAGCAAATATTGATGAAACCATTGAATATACAGTATTCATTCAAAATAACGGATCCACTTCAACTAACTCCATCTTTTTTACTGATATTATAGAAGATGGAACAGTATTTATTCCAGGGAGTGTAACAGTTAACAATACTGTACTTCCTGCAGCAGATCCAAATATCGGCTTTTCCATTCCTAATATTACGTCAGGTCAAGTAACTACAATAACGTTCCAAGTTTCCGTTACGAATTTACCTGCTGTAAACCCAATACCTAATACTGCAAACATCGTCTACGACTTTATTTTTAACCCTGACTTTGCACCTATTCAAAAATCTACTACTTCGAATACTACTTTCGTTCAAATTAATGACGCTGATATCGTTTCACTGAAAACTGTTGATTTGACCTCTGTAGCAATTGGTGACATTTTAACTTATACAACAACTTTAACGAATACAGGAAATATGGATGCTACTTCTGTTGTGTTTACAGACAATATCCCTGATGGAACAACCTTTATAGACGGTAGTGTTTTAGTAAATAATATCCCTCAGCTTAACGCGAATCCAAGTTCCGGTATACTTGTAGGAACGATTGCTCCTAACGTTTCTATCCCAGTCACGTTTTCCGTTACTGTTGTATCTCTTCCAGCTAGCAGTCGTATCCAAAACCAATCAACTTCTCGTTATACAATTAATGGCGAGGAACAAATATCAACTAGTAATATTACCTTCACTGAAGTTATTTCTGCTAATGTACTCGCTATAAAAACAACACCTATCCAATATGCTGACCTACAAACGATTATCCCTTACACAATTTCCATTACAAACAATGGGAATATACAAGTAGAAAACATTATCGTTACAGATATCATTCCAGCGAATACGAGCTTTATAGAGAATAGTGTTATTGTGAATGGCACCGCTCGTCCAAATGACAATCCACTTAGCGGGATACAAATTGATAACATTCCGCCTAATACGACAGCAACTATTCTATTCCAAGTACGAGTTACTTCAATTCCGCAAACAAATCCAATCTCTAACATAAGTACAATTGAATATCAATACACGTTACCGAATCGACCACCTATTACCGAAACTATTCTTTCATCAGCTGCTGTAACAACAATTAATCACGCAAATTTAGACAGTAACAAAACTGTTAACCTTGCATTTGCAACAGTCGGTGACACGTTAACATATACAATTACATTCAATCAAACTGGTAATGTTGCAGTAAATGATGTAGTCATTCAAGATATTATTCCTGAAGGTACTACGTTTATAGAAAATAGCGTCATTATAAACGGAGAAACTCTTCCGGGAGTTAATCCTGTAAGTGGTATACCAATTGGTACTATAACTGTTGGTGGAAATGCTAGCACTTCATTCCAAGTTTTAGTGACTTCTATCCCAATATCAAATGTACTCAACAACAACGCAATCACTACCTTTAACTATATAGTCAACCCAAATAACGTACCTGTTACAAATACAACTACAACAAATACCGTCACAACGACTGTCCAAAACGATAACGTCTTTGCTATTAAGTCTGTTGATGTAACGAACGCCTTACCTGGTCAAACTTTAACGTACACCATTTCCATTACGAATAATGGTAATATCACTATTGAAGATCTTCTTCTAGTAGACACGGCACCAGTAGATACGACATTCGTTTTTGGTAGTGTTACGATTAACGGAAGCAATCAACCTAATGCGAATCCTGAAAATGGTATTACATTAGGAAATCTTGCTCCTAATGAATCTGCTATCATCACTTTCCAAGTAATGATATCTTCTTCAACTCTTCAATCTACTATCAATAACGATGCTTCCGTTTCCTATACGATCACCATTGATCCAAATGAACCACCTATTACAATTACAAAGCAAACAAATACCGTTACAACAACACTAATTGAGCCAATTATTAACATTGAGAAAACAGCAGACAAATCTCTCGCCGTTATAGGAGATATTATTACCTTCACATTAGCGGTATTGAACGATTCCCCGATCCCTACGATAAGTACTTCTATTTTAGATACCATTCCAGCTGGGACTACATTTGTAGAAAACAGCGTAACAATTAATGGGGCTCCGGTTCCAAATGTTCGTCCAGACACCGGCATTAATATTGGTTCTTTATCTGCAGATGCAGTAGCAACGCTAACATTTCAAGTTCTCGTCACTTCTATTCCTTCAAACAGTACCATTATCAATTCTGCTACCGTCACAGCCGCTTTTCAATTGGCACCACAGGACCCAATTATTACTTTTATTGTTAACTCAAATATCGTTCGTATACCAGTTCAATTTATAACTGCAACAGTAGTGAAAAACGCTTCCGTCAGATCAGCTTATTTAAAGCAATATTTTGATTATACGGTTCGTATTACGAACACTTCCAATATTTCACTTTTAAACATTTCTTTACAAGATACCATTCCAGCAGGTTTACAATTTATAAACGGCACTGTCTTTATTAACGGTGAACGTTCTCCACTAGCAAATCCAAATATCGGTTTCCAAGTAGCTACTAATTTGGAACCAAACGAAACAATTATCGTGTTATTCACTGTGCAAGTGATACATCCGCCTGTTAATAATGAATTTAAAAATAGCGCAAATGTTTCATTACAACTTCAAGTCTCGCCTACTGATCCACCAATTACAGTAACGGTTACAAGTAACGAAAACATCGTCACCTTTATTTCAGACAATCCAGATGAAGTACTTCCAAATTTAAATTGCTTCTTTGACGGAGAACGTTTTATACGCATCACTCCTCGGAATATACGAAATTACTTTTGGGCTTGGATATGGTGGAAGTAATCAAAAAAGAAAAAGCTTGTAATTTGGATAGTATCCAAATTACAAGCTTTTTTCATGAGAAAAATAATAATACTCAATTGCTAGTAGCACTATATGCTACATGTCTTCTCTCAATTCTCTCTTCAATTTCTTTCATATTTTCTTTATTATTTAATAGTGATTGTTTATTTTCAATTAATAATTGTTTAAAAGATTTTCGCACTTTTTTTCGCATTTTCATTTTCCTCCTTGGGGGATGGTTTATATAAAAGATAAAGAATTATCTGGTTGTTCTTATAATAATGGATTGTTGTGAATTCTATTTGAACTTCATATGAAAATTCCGTTTATTTTCTGACAACTTTGTGAACACGCAAAAATTTGATCGCCCTAAAACCATTTTGAAATTGCTTCATGTCATTATAAAAGTTGCTATTGTCATCAACCTCTATCAATATATTTTGTCGAAACATTAATATATTTAAAATTTAGTTCTATATAATTTTATTTACTACGATACTGTTCGTAAAAACAAAAAGAGGGATGTTGTATAAGTCAAACTTTGACTTATACAACATCCCTCTTTCAAAACTATTCACAGCATATTTATTAATATTTCAGGTCTTCCCCAATTCATTTCTTCACAAACGAATCTAAGTTTTTCTTCATCCATTGTGTGTAATCCTTCTTCTAGTGAACATAAAATTGGAACTTCACAGTGAATTTGCGCTAATTGTAATGAAATATTTAAATTCTCTAAATCACTTTCAATCTTCGTACGCTGCGCTTTCGTTAATGATGCGACATTTTCTAGTACAGTTGCTACTGTACCATACTCTTGAATAAGCTTATACGCTGTTTTTTCACCGATACCTTTTACACCTGGGTAATTATCGCTCGTATCTCCCATGAACGCTTTCGCATGCACGATTTGCCACGGCTCTACACCTTTTTCTTCCATGATTTTCTCTGGTGTATAATATTCGTAATTTCCAATTCCTTTGCGCAAGAGCATAACTGTAACGTTCTTATCAACAAGCTGAAGTAAATCCGTATCACCTGTTAAAATATAAACTTCCGCTTCATTACAGTATTGTTTCGCAAGCGTGCCGATACAATCATCCGCTTCATACCCTTTCATACCGATAACTGGAATAGACAATTTCGCAGTCATTTCTTGTACTAAGTCAAATTGCGGAATTAATTCTTCAGGCGGCGCTGCACGATTCGCTTTATAATTTGAGAACGATTCTGTTCTAAATGTCGTACTTCCCATATCCCAGCATGTTACGATATGTGTCGGTTCGATTGCTTGCATAGCTGTTAATAAATGTTTCATATAACCATGAATCCCGTTTGTAGGGGTACCATCTTGTCGTTTCATAAATTGTCCGTAGACACTTGTTGCGTAAAAAGCACGAAATAATAGTGCCATACCATCAACTAATAATACTTTTTTCATAATCCCTCTCCTACTACAAAAAATAATAACCCCACGTCATCACGTAAGGTTATATAAATAGATTACCATTCTACGTTTTTTTAACTTTGTCTATTATACATTGTTTTTGTATATTTAGCATCATTTACACATTAAGACATTCTACTACAACAAGTATGAAGAATTCCTGAATACGTATTTTTCCCAGTCGAAACAACTACAGCCTTTGCATTTCCACCAACAATATACGTACCTTTGAAACATACGTTTTCAAGTTCAAGTGGATTATAGTCTTTCATTCGTTTTAAAGGAATAAATCGTTTACGCTCAAGATGATAACAACTTTCAAATTTCTCAATACTCGCATCGTTTCCTGTTAGCACAGATTCATTTACTAATAAATCATTCGCGTAAATGATACGTACATCTGCTGGTACTGTATCACCTTCTGAAAGAAAAATCATATCACCAGGAACAAGCTCTTGCACTGGCACATTCATCATCTTCAGTTCATTGTTTAGCCCTATGCCATTAACACATTCTACTCTAGATACAGTAATCTTTTCACATTGCAATTCATCACGCACTTGTTGTTTTGAAAAACCTGGGATCATTCCACTTAGCTTCATCATGACTTCTGCAATACGTACTCTTTTTGAAGTTAATTCGTTTCGGCCGTATACTTGAATACGTTTTTGTGCCTCTTTCATAGATAATCCGTCTCTTGTTGTTTTAAAATACGCAAATACAGATTTCACATCTCTCGTTGCGATTTCAATTAATAAATCTTTATTTTTTTGAAGCAATGTTTGTTTTTTCATTGATTTTTTACTTAATTTATATGACGTGTTACCCACAGTTTTGTTTGCATATAACATATTATCGTCTCCTCCTTTACAACATAGGAAGAAACGCTTTGTTTCTCAATTTATCCACTTTACCATGAAAGTGTCTAGCGCTTAAACATACATATAAACGCTACATGATGATAAATATAGAGGGAGGAACAAGTCGTTTCCTGCCTACATCATATATTTTTGATTTGAAGTATATGGGTAACGGAACCGAGTCAGAATTTGACATGCTCCTCACCTCCTCGTTTCATTTTATAGTTTATACTATGAAATTACTCATAGCTTTGTAACAAAAAGACCCTTACTCCGAAAAGAGTAAAGGCCATGACATACACAAATAAACGATTCCTAATATAATTAGAAATCTACGGACCTCTCCCTCGCCGAGTTTTAGCACTGTATAGCATAGGTACATTACCAGCTACGTTAAGAAAAACCTTAATTCGATCATTCCTGTTGACCCATTGGCGTCTCTCGACATTTTTGGGCAGTAGCATTTCTCTATACAGGAGCCTCACCTAACAGAGACTTATTATTATTACATAGAAAATGTTACTCTTATTTAAAATAGATGTCAACAGCAGCCTACAATTTTTTCGCAAGGTATGGCGGACTAACGTATATAAAATAAAAAACTTTACGTCTAAACGTAAAGTTTTTAATAAGTGATACAACCAGCAATTACAATCCCAATGGAAAGCGATAAAAACATAAGAAAAAGACCGACTGCTTGATTATCTTCTTCGAGACTTTTGTTTATATTAAAGCGTGGTGTAAGCCACTCAGCTAAATAAAAGACAATAATTTGAGCCAAAATCCCAACCGCTCCCCACGAAACCATATCAAGAAGTGAAATAGAATTAGCTGCTGTCGAATATAAAACAATAGCTAACCCAAGTAATCGTCCTCCAAGTACATAGCTTACCGCTTTATTCCCTTGAGCCATTAACTTAAATTCTTTTACTTTCGTTGTCACTTCCATCAGGAAAAGACCAATGCATAAAAGTCCAAGTGTTACTGCTAAATATAATAAAAAATTAATCATATACTTTCCTCCTTTTTTATACCTACCGGTAAATAGTACGATTCATTCCCCGTAATTTTTTCCCCAGCGCGAATACCGATACTACTCGCTTTTCCAGCAATTAAAAACGAACCAAACACATACGACAGTTTCTCTATCCCTTTTTCTGTTTCCATTGATACGACTGGAAGTTCTGTATATTTTTGAAATACTGGCAGTGACGCTTTATACGTTTCGTGTGCATTTTGAATCATAATATTTTCGTCCTTATCGCGAACGGTAATTGTATCTCCTTCTCTACCAAATGAAGGTTTTTGAACGAAAGAACCTTTTCCTAAAAATAAATCTGGTTCTAAATATGTAGGTAACATATATTCTTTAATCCACTTTCGTTCCTCATTTGTATAAAAGACATTTTCTTCTGCTAGCCCCCAAATAAGACACTGAATTGATTTTGGCTGAAGTAAAAATGCTGACAAAGGATTTATAATAAAAAGCTTTCCTGATTTTACGAGCTGCAACAGTTCCACACCAACCAAATCTCCTGTTTCAGGATCTTGATCCTCAATTAAATCTTCTATCGGATATGTTTGGCGATATAAAACATCAATTTGTACTCCATCGCTATCCACTAAAGCATCTTTTGTAATTCTAAGTTCTGACATTGGCACTACTTTATTTTCAACATGGCATAACTGACTCAAATACATAGTCGTATTCCAATCCTCAATATGTTCATGATGTGCTGTAAAAACAACATTGGGATTATCTATTCCCTTTGTCGCTTCCATTACGGCTTTTGTAACACCTGAAGATAGTAACCGCTCTTGACCCAAGTTTGGATCATCATAACCTAGTTTTCCACAAACTTTTCCATT
The DNA here is from genome assembly GCF_051915365.1 of Bacillus cereus group sp. MYBK79-1. Classification (NCBI taxonomy): domain Bacteria; kingdom Bacillati; phylum Bacillota; class Bacilli; order Caryophanales; family Bacillaceae; genus Bacillus; species Bacillus cereus group sp. MYBK79-1. The sequence continues at coordinate 38,599 of NZ_JBQAEO010000007.1, forward strand.
CATTTGAAAGCATTCCATAATAAAAGTTGGTGTATCACTATTAAACTCAAGCATTTTAATTTGGTTATCACCTGTTAACACGAAATCAAATCGCGAAATAACAGATTCAGGATATAATCCTTTCATTCTAATGAATGATAAGCTCGCAGGAGGAAATCCAAGTTCAAGAAGCTGTTCATCACTTAAATTACGCAAAAGTCTAGCAGTCTTAAAAAATATTTTCCCCATTCGTTCCGTTGCTAATTGCAATTGTTTCATAGTCTGATTTGTTATCGAGAAAACATGAAACAAACTATACTCACATTCATATAAATCCGACCAAAAATCCGGATATTTCGAATAAAACTCTTTTCGATCCCTTATGTATTGCGACATAATTAGCCTCCAAATCCACCCTTTGAACCGCTTCCAATTCCACCTTTAAATTCCGCAGACGATTGATAAGATTTAAACGCCGATGAATTTTTAAAAGTGGATTTATTTTGATAGTATCGCCCGCCATAGAAGTAATGCCCACGATAACCTGAACTACTATCATCACACTGCCATACCCCAAGTTCATCATCCCAATCCCAATCTGAACAACTCTTATCCTTCGGTTTTGGAGGAAGATCTTGTGCACAGCCAAATAAAGTGCCAGTCATTAAAGACGTTACGACACCACCTACTAGCCATTTCGTTTTTGTCACCTTCGCACTCCCCTTTTTAAAATCTATTCCTATTATATAGGATAGCATGATAAAGTAGAAGAAAAAGGAAGAAGAGGGATAAAATGCGCTTAGAATATCGACTTAATGATGAAACGAAAGAGTATCCTGCTTTATGGAACTACGCAAATATTTCTAATTCTGAAATTATCGCACGCATGACTTGTGAATATTTTATAAAAGATAAAAATACATATGTTGTTACTGCAACTTCAGTAGATCCAGACGGAACAGCAGTTATATACATTCAACAAGAAACTTTTTCTAACGATCCGTCAGATCCAACTTACTTCCACATCGGTTTTGAAGTTAGAGAGCTACAGGATACAAGTTCAAACTTGATTGAAAGTAAAGATGTATGGAACTATGAAGAAATCTTGCCATATCTTCATTCAGATATTATATATATTCAGCGCGACGGCATGCATATGGAGTTCGCTTTAGATTCAAGAGAGATTGATGAAGACAGAAAGTGCTATATTTATTATGGAAACTTCACAGGTGAATCGAGATAACGTGAAACTTTAATCAGTGGGGGTTTTCTTCATCCCCCACTGATTATTAGCCCTCACCAATCGGACTTTAATGGGCAGTTAATCCCCCACCTAAATTCTTTGCTTTCGCTGAATTTTGAGGTGGGGGTCTTACTGCCCATTAAAGTGGGATAATATGAATATATGTATGCAACAAAAAAACCTTACGTATAAAACGTAAGGTTTTTATATAGCCCCACATATGCCGTTCTCTCTAGATGTCCATAAACCTGCTCTCACAGGTGGATGCTCTCACAAATGTTTGTAACTTCCTTCTTAAAAAGATGGCTTGTTAGCTACATTTAAATATTGAACTTCCGTATTAAACTTATTGGTTTAAGACATGCATAAGCTACGTACACCGTAGGAATTTTATATAATGTTAGTTGAAATAAGACCCCCGCACGTGCCGCTCCTCGTAAATGTCCAAAAACCCGCTACTCGCAGGTGGATGCCCTCACAGTTACCGTACATCTTCCTCCACAAGGAAGGCTTGATGATGGTCGCTAAATATTGAGCTTCCGTATAACTAACATCGGTTTTAGACATAAATAAGTTACGTACACCGCAGGATGTATTATTTACTTGTCGTTATATTATCACATTGTTTCTAATGTGTAAAATACAAAGTTTTTCGAGCAATTTCTTGCTTGTGACCTTATTTTAATACAAATTATTTTTGCATGCAAGTGATTAATCTTCTTCTTTTGTAATTTGATTTTCTGGATAAGAAATCCAATCACTCCAGCTACCTGCATACAATTTAACATTTTGGAATCCAGCTAATTTCAATGCGAGGATATTTGGACATGCTGTCACACCAGAACCACAATACACAATTGTTTCCTTATCTTTCGAAAGATTTTGGAATCGTTCTTGTTGCCCAGCTTCATTCTTAAATTGTCCTGATTGTACAATTCCATCCTTCCAAAAATAGTTTACTGCTGTCGGAATATGTCCTGCTTTTGAATCAACAAGTTCCTCTACACCAGCATAACGTTTTGGTTCTCTAGAATCAATTAACGTAACATCTGCACCTGCATGAATATTCTCTCTGACCGTTTCCATCGTTACAAGCATATGATCTTGTACATTTGCTTTGAATACTTTTCGTTTAGCAACAGGAATTTCCGTTGTTATCGGTAGTCCATTCTCTTTCCAAGCTGGAAATCCGCCATCTAATATATATACTTTCTCATGTCCTACATAGTTTAATAACCACCAGAGACGAGAAGCATTTGCACCCGCTTGACTGTCATATGCAATTACTGTCGTATGTTCATCAATACCAGCTTGTGAAAGCTTGTCTGCAAACTCCTCAATATTCGGCAACGGATGGCGACCACCATGTTCTGTTACAGGACTTGATAGATCTAAATTTAAATCAAAATATAACGCATGAAGAATATGTTCTTCCTCATACTTTTCTCTACCCCAATTCGGATTCGCTAAATCAAAACGACAATCGATTATACGGACGTTCTCATCTTCTATATGCTCACGTAACCATTCGACTGTAACTATCATCTTTAACGACCTTCTTTCTCTTGCAAACGACTTACATACTCCATAACCATTTCTTCTGTAACATATTTACGCTGCAGTGTAACACCATTTTTTGCAAGATCATTAATTTGCTTTGTTACAACATTAATGACATCAACCGAAAATTCTTTCCCCTTTGACGCAAGAGATACGGCTGCTTCAATAGCTGCTTCACGCTGCGCATCTAATTGTAAACATGCTTTTACACTTTCATTTTGTTTACGAGAATGTGCTGTAATTGCTTTATGTACTTCCATCTTCTCTTCCCCCTAAATAAGTTATACGTTCTGATTCAATTCCATTGCAAGCCGAATCATATCACGACATACAATCCCATTTTCAATAATCTCTTCTTCATAATGCTTTGAAAAGTAATCAAAATCAATAGAAAAAATACGAAATCCACATTTTTGATATAAAGCAAGTTGTGAAACACTAGAATTGCCTGTACCAACTTCAAGTTTTGACATACCATATCCTTTAGCAGTTTCTACGGCATGACTTAATAGCTTCTTTCCAATCCCTTTTCCTTGCAAGTGCTCTACAACCGCAATATTCATAATTTCCATCGTCTTCGTCCTTGTTTCCAAAAGAACATATACACCGACAACTCTCTCTTCTTGCTTAGCTACATATGTTAATCCTCTTTGTACATATGCATCAATTTGCTCCTCACTTGGATCAGCAAGCAATAATAAAGGTTTCGGTATAGCTTCTTTCGAAATAGGTTCTATTACAACAGGCATAAAAATTCCCCTCTTTTCTATTGTTCTAATCCCTCCTTGTCTACCATAAATAATAGAAAGGAGGGATTCACCATGGACAACAATGAGAAAAAGTGCAACGTCATCTCTATTGATGGAAAGAAGAAGAAAAGCGACACGTATTCCTATCCAAAATTAGTAGTAGAAAACAAAACATATGAATTTTCTTCATTCGTCTTATGCGGTGAAACACCAGACGGCAGACGACTCGTTCTTACTCATATGATTTCTACCGATGAATTTGCTGGGTTTGTCAAATCTTTAGATACAGTACTGCAAAAGAAAATTGAACGAATCTTTTTCTCATAACGACTAGATCACATAAATTTCTTTTTCAATCTCCACTAACTGCTTTTGCAATTGTTCTTTACTTTGTTCATATAGTGATACATCAATCGTTTCAGCCAATGCAAATAATATACTTTCATAATAATTCATCACATCTTGCTGCATCACTTTTTGGAATAAGTTCCATTTCATATTCCATTCTTGCTTATAATGATGAACAAATAAATCTTTTTCATCAGCTACATAGTTTGATACGAAAGGCTCTAATACAACTTTAGCCTCTTCTTGCATGAAAGCTTTATCATTTTTTTCAAAAAAGCTTTTTTCATTTTTAAAATGTGCCAATGCTTTTTTGAAATCTTTGATTTCCACTGAAGGGAACGGTTCTTTATGTGTAATATCTTTATACTCATAATCCACTGTTCCACTCATAGAAATTGATTCATTTTCTACTTTACAGTTCACCACAATTTCATTCTTTGCACGCCTCATCGCTTCATCTATCCATTTTTCAAGGCGTAATGATGTCGCACGCATTTCTTGTAATAAATCATGCTGAATAAATGCGACTAATTCCATAACGCACTGTTGCAACTGCACTTTCACATTTCCGTCCGTTCGAAGCGATGCTGGATTAATAAATTCAGTAAACACATCGTTATAGCGTAGGAATAGACGCTGTTGCACGTAATAAAGCAATTCTTTCACTTCATTTTGCATCGCCTGCTCTTCAGCAAGCACACTATATGATGAAATAATATGAAGTAGTTGATCACGCTCTGCTTCATATTTTTTCGTTTGCTTCTCTTTCTCCTCATTCCCCTGCTTTGCACCATTTATCATATTTACTAAAAGCTGATCCGCTCCTTGCAATGCACCATATAAAGCATGAACAGATACGAGCATTAAATCTCTCATCATAAAGGATGTAAATGATTTCTCGAACTTAGCAATCCCAGAGTTTTGTAATATACCGTACTTCTCTCTTTCAATATTCTTTCCTTGTTTCTCTTCAAGTGCACATAAACTTGAAATCGCAAATAAACGCGGATTTCTAATACCGTATTGTAATAGCTGGTCTGCAATATACCCTTTTACCATTTCAAGTTCTTCTTCAGACTCTGCTAAATCGGCCGCATTAATTAAGAAGAACATTTTATCAAGAGCAAAAGTATCCTTTACACGACCAAGCTGGATTAAAAATTCACGATCAGCACGGGAGAACACATGATTATAATACGTTACAAATAAAATAGCATCCGCGTTTTTAATATACTGGAACGCAACGTCCGTATGACGGGCGTTAATAGAATCCGCTCCAGGAGTGTCTACAAGCGCTACTCCTTGCCTTGTTAAAGCACAATCATAATAAAGCTCCATGTACTCAACAAAACATGATTTTTCTTCATTCGCTACATAATCAGAAAACTCTTCTAATGTAACTTGTACTTGCTTCCCTAAATGAGCAGAAACTGTATCATACCCTTTTTGTACCGCTCGTAAAAAACTAAATGTTGTTTTTTGCTTCCCTGTTGGTGAAGGATATTTCATAACTTTATCAATTTGTGCTAACGCTTCATCTAACGTAGTAATCTCATAATGAAACAGCTTATAAACAGCTTTCATATCTTCTAATAGAGCTTGCTTTGATTTAAATTGAACCATTACTGTTCCGTGTGGTTTTTCCTCTGTAACCGGCAAAATTTGATTAATCGTTGCCGTCGTCGGATTTGGAGATACAGGAAGTACCTTCTCACCAAGCAATGCATTGGCAAATGATGATTTCCCAGCACTAAACGCTCCGAATAACGCTACTGTAAATTGTTTCGTTTCCACACGACGCCTTTTTTCTATTACCTCTTGCTGTACATGTTTCAGCGCTGGCAATGGCTCTAATATCGTTTCAGCTTTCTTCACTTTCTCTAATATACGCTGAATATTTAAAGCTGCCGTTCCTTTTATCTCTTCTTCATGAGCCGCTACGTTATCGTTTACGCTTTCCTGCTCTTGTAGTGTGAATTTCTCACTAACAATTTGTGTTTTATTTTGCAATATCTCCTCTATCTGCAATCCTTCAGGTGTAGCAACACGCTCGTTCCAAACATTTTGTAAATAACTTTCATATGTCTCCAAATTGTTACTATATTGCAATTTCGTTTCTTTTGCCGTTTGCAACATCGTATATTTTTCAATCTCTTCTTCAATGCGAGCAACTGCTTCCTTCACCTTTTGCTTTAAAACGACTGCACTTTTATCAAAAATTTGCTGTGCTTTTGTAAAATAACGTTTCTTCAGTTCATTCGCTACATCTGCTGTATAAAGAAGTAAGTAATCACCTGTGAAACCTGCACCTTGTTTAATGACCTCAGCTAACATGTCTGGTCCAAAAGCAATCTCTAAAGCATATATGTCTTTTCCAATTTCCTCTGTGAATAATCCTTCTTCTTTTAAGAAGGCAACAATAAATTCTTTCACATGGAAATCAAGTTGCGTTTCAACAGTCTTTTGCAAAGCAGAATAAAAAGCATCTAAACGTCTCTGTTTTTCTTGCTCCGTCTTTCCTTTCGCAAATAGCAAACCGACCTTAAATTTTGTTAATTTCGTTTCTAAATACGCATTTGCCAATTCTCTCATCTCAAATGGCATTAAATACGCGTTATCTAATATGGCTTGTAAGCCTTTTATAAATTCGTTTCTCACATGAGATTCTTTACTAGCCTCGCGATGTTTCGTTTCCGTTAGCTCTTCTTTCTTTTCAACTATTTCTGAAATCGAAAGCGGTGCCGCTAACTCTTCCTCATATTTCAAAAGAGCTTTTTCATTTTCAGAAAGAATAAACGAGAAATGTTCCCCCATTAAATATTCTGTTTCGCGCTCCATTCCATCTCTTACATACTGCTCTTTTTCTTTCATAATAGATGTAATTAATGTTTCTAGGCTTCCAATTTCATTATGTGGATGGTTCATCATTCGTAATGACGTATAATAAACTCCATCTACTTCAATATCCCAGTTAGAGAACGATTGTTTTACACTATCTTTATAATCCTCAAATGTTAATTCATTTTCTTTATGTTTATCTATTTGATTTACAACGAGATAAACCGTTTTATTACGTTGTTTCAATTCTTTAACAAATTGTAAATTCACTTCCGATTGGACGTGATTATAATCCATCATATAAAAAATTACATCTGCTAGATGCAGCGTTGATTCTGTCGCAAGTTGATGGGCATCATCTGTTGAGTCAATCCCTGGTGTATCAACTAACATAACACCTTCAGGAATTGGCGCATCATTCCGATAAATGTGAACACCAATTACCTCATCACCGTCTTTACAAATTTGTTTTAATTCTTCAGCTGAATACGCACCGTCATATTCGTACTGTTCTCCAGACTTAACTGTTACGACAACACGATCCATCCCTTTTTCAATTTTGACAACGTTAGCGCTTGTCGGAATTGGACTTGTTGGTAATAACTGCGCTTTATATAGATGATTCATCATCGTTGATTTTCCTGCAGAGAAGTGACCACAAAACGCTATCATAAGCTGCTCTTGTTTATATTTTTGAATCACCTCAAACAACTTTAAACTATTCTCTGCATCGCCGTGTTTTTGCCACTCTTCATAAAAACAAACAAGTTTTTTCATACCGTTTGTCTGTACTATGTTTGTCATCCCCTTGTTCCCCTTTATCCAAGATGTATATACTTCTCCCCGCTATTTGCGAGCTAATAATCAACGGGATATACATCCCCGCATTGATTACAGTTTCACTTTACTATCATACTAAATTTTCAGCATATTCTCATTAAAAATAAAAAATCCCTTTCATTCTTTTTACAAATGAAAGGGATTTTATGTCATATCACTCATTTTGCTGTTCCTACTCCATTTAAAACATACTTTGTAATAACTGCATATACAGCGACTGTACCTGCTACTAATGCATACACCATACTCATGCACCAACCTTTTTTGATAATGATTATCACTTTTGAATACATTTTATCATTAAAGAGAATCATTATCAACACTTTTCATAAAGAAAGCCCCTTATAAGAAGGAGCTTTACTGCCTGTTTTGAAGAAGGTTAAAACTTGTTGTGCACTCTTATTATATCTCATAATACACATCTTAACAGTTTTAAAAATTGGAAATTACCTATATACCCTCCTCTTTACATTTTGTATAATAAAAGGGAATTACTTAACAAGGAGGAAAATAATGACACAAAATATTTCACAAGGCGAGAGGATACACTCCATCGATATTATTAGAGGAATAGCTGTACTAGGTATTTTTCTTGTTAACTGGCCTGTTATCGCTGGGATTGACTCACGTGATCTTTCAGGAATTTATGAGGGGCTAGATAGCTATATCCGTCTGTTTTACGATATGTTTATTCAAACAAAGTTTTATACTATCTTTTCGTTTTTATTCGGCCTAGGCTTTTACATTTTTATGACTCGTGCTGAAGCGAAAACAGATCGACCAAAAACTTTATTTGTTCGTCGCTTACTTATTTTATTATTATTTGGTTTCTTACATTACGTTCTTTTATGGGACGGAGACATTTTACATACTTATGCAATCGCTGGATTTTTCTTATTTTTATTTTATAAGAGAGAACCTCGTACCATTTTAATATGGGCAATCGTTTTATTAAGTATTTTTCAATTTCTTATGCTAATTGCTAGTATTGGTATTGCCTTCATGCCAAAGGATGAACTTGGATTATCCTTACCAATCATGCCACTTGAAGACTGGGTGTCACAAATACAAAATCGTTTCCATGCATTTTATGCTGATGGAATTGGACTAAACGCATTCATGCTCCCAGAAACAGTTGGGCTATTTTTACTTGGTTTATATGCCGGCAAAAAGGATATTTTCCGCCGTACGAAAGAGTTAGATCCAAAGCTTAAAAAATGGCAAATTATTATGTTCATTTTAACATTGCCAATGTGGTTCTTCATGGTCCGTTATTTCTTATCAAAACCATCTTATGAACCAATTTATATGCAGGCCTTTACAATGTTTAGTGGAAAGACATTATTCATCTTCTACATTTTCACGCTTATGCGTTTATTACAGAAAGAAAAATGGCAAACATTATTACGACCATTCCAATACGTTGGTCGAATGGCGTTAACAAATTACATCTCGCATACAATCGTTACGTTACTAGTATTCGGTCTATTGTTCAAAAATAATTATCTTGCTCCATTATGGGTAGGACCACTATTCTGCATCGGTTTCTACACGTTGCAAATCTTTATTAGCCGTTGGTGGCTGTCACGTTATCAATACGGGCCACTTGAATACATTTGGCGTCTTGGTACGTATGGGAAAATGATGCCACTTAAAAAGAAAAGCAAGGTCTCATAACGAGACCTTGCTTTTTTATGCTTCTCTTACTGCACTTTGCATAGGAACTGGCTCTTCTTTTACTTTCACTTTACGCTGCGGCACCATATTAAATACGATATTTAAAAGGACTGCTGACGCACTTCCAAGTACAATTCCATTATCAGTTAAAATACGAATGCTTTCTGGAAGTTGTGAGAATAATGTAGGAACGACTGTAACTCCAAGTCCGATTCCGACAGAGCATGCCACGATTAATAAGTTTTCTTGTTTACCAAAATCAACGCTACTTAACATTTTAATACCATACGCCATAACCATACCAAACATTGCTAACATCGCACCGCCAAGTACTGATTTTGGAATGATTGTAGTAATAGCTGCGATTTTAGGAATGAACCCAAGAACGATTAGCATACCACCACAAGTATAAATAATAACGCGATTTCTTACTCCAGTTAGTTGAACAAGTCCTACGTTTTGAGAGTATGTTGTATATGGGAACGCATTGAAAATACCACCTAACACCATCGCTAATCCTTCTGCGCGATACCCTTTTGTTAATTCTTTTTCACCGATCTTTTTATTGCAAATATCAGATAATGCGAAGTAAACACCTGTTGCTTCTACAATCCCTACGCAAGCAACTAAAATCATCGTAATAATTGGTGTTAATTCAAATGTTGGTGTACCGAAGTAAAATGGCTGAATACCATGGAACCAATCAGCTTCTCCAACCGCTTGCAAGCTTACTTTCCCCATAAATGCTGCAACGATTGTACCGAACAATAGACCTAGTAAAATAGAGATTGAACGAATAAACCCGTCAAAGAAACGATACATAATGATGATAAATAGTAACACACCAAATGCTAATGCTAAATTTTCAAGACTACCGAAATCCTTACTTCCTACTCCTCCAGCCATATCATTAATTGCTGCTGGAACAAGTGTAACCCCAATTACAGTAACGACAGATCCTGTTACGACAGGTGGAAACAGCTTTACAAGCTTTCCAAATAATTTCGCAAAAATAACAATGAATAACCCCGCAGCAATAATCGCTCCATAAATAGAGGATACGCCGTATTGTTTCCCGATTGCAATCATCGGGCCAACCGCTGTAAATGTACAACCAAGTACAACGGGAAGTCCAATACCGAAAAAGCGATTTGATAATGCTTGTAAAATTGTCGCAACGCCGCACATTAATAAATCAATTGAGACTAAATATGTTAACTCTTTTTGATTTAAACCAAGTCCGCCGCCCACAATAAGCGGAACGATAATTGCACCAGCATACATTGCAAGCATATGTTGCATACCAAGTGATGCGATTTTAAATGGATGTTGCTTCATCGTTTATTTCACCTCCGCAGTTTCTTGCTGTACAAATGTAACTGTGCTGTTATCAAGTGATGCAATCTCTGCTAGCGACTCAACACGAACGCCTTGTTCACGAAGCTTCTTTCCTCCATCTTGAAATGCTTTTTCAATAACAATACCAATTCCTGCAATACTTGCTCCAGCTTGCTCTACTAAACTCATTAAACCTAAAGCAGCCTGACCGTTTGCTAAAAAGTCATCGATAATTAAAACGCGATCATTTTCATCGATATGATTTCGAGATAATGAAATTTCATTCGTTTCTTGTTTCGTAAATGAGTATACGTTTGCAACGTACATATTATCTTGTAACGTTAACGATTTACGTTTTCTTGCAAAGATTACTTTTACACCAAGCTCTAATGCAGCCATAACAGCTGGTGCAATGCCTGAAGATTCAATCGTCACGATCTTTGTAATGTTCTCTTCTTTAAAACGTTTAGCAAATTCTTTTCCGATTTCTTGCATAAGTACTGGGTCAATTTGATGGTTTAAAAAAGCATCTACCTTTAATACGTCACCAGATAAAACCTTTCCTTCGTTCAAAATCTTTTCTTGTAATACTTTCATGTTTGTTCCCCCTCTTATGCAATAAAAAAACTCCAAAAGCCGCCACCACTCGTTACAAGTGAGAGACGCGCTTTTGGAGTTTCGCAAAAAAGAATGCTAAACAAGCAAATATATTCGTCCTCACTCATAGTCAAAGTATTTACGGTACTTCGGTAGAAACTTGCAGGCCATATCCCCGCGATTATATGAGTGTAGCTAACTATTTATTTTATAGATGGATTATAACGCACTTTTTATACTTTGAAAAGTATTTATTAACAAAACACGTACAAATTTTATCAAAACATCATTTTCGTTCGAGTTTTGTAAACTCTTACATATTATTTCAAAGCGTCGTTAAAACAATTGGCCCATCTTTTGTAATCGCAATTGTATGCTCATATTGCGCTGATAATTTCCCGTCCATCGTTCTTGCAGCCCATCCATTTAAATCTACTTTCGAATATCGCATACCTACATTTACAATTGGCTCAATTGTAATGACCATTCCTTCTTGCAGCTCAGGCCCTTGCCCTTTCTTCCCAAAATGAAAAATTGCTGGTTCTTCATGAATCTCTTTACCAATTCCATGTCCCGTAAAGTCTCTTGCGACAGAAAAGCCTTCATTTGCTACGTAACTTTCAATTGCATAGCCAATATCTCCAACATGATTACCGATTACCGCCTGATCAATTCCTTTATACAATGCATTCTCAGCTACTAACAATAACCTTTCTGCTTCTTCTGAAACATTTCCAACTCTATACGTCCAAGCAGAATCCGAAAGACCACCATTTAAGTTTACTACTATGTCAATTGTTACAATATCGCCCTCAGTTAAAGGTACATCCACCGGAAATCCATGACACATTTCATCGTTTATAGATGCACATATCGCATATGGATACCCGTTATATCCTTTCTGCTGAGATATTGCACCATGCTTTTCTAAATATGCTTCAACAAACGTATTAATTTCTTTTGTCGTAATACCTGGTTTCATCATTTTCGCAATTTCCCTATGACATGAAGCAAGTAACTTCCCAGATTCGTGCATTAAATCTATTTCATTTTTCGTTTTAATTATAACCATGCTTACCTCTACCTTCCTTGCTAAAATTACTATTTGCTACTAATTCAAATCCAAAGCTTCCAATTATAAAAGCAAACATCCTTTTTCTATTTTCCGAATGTAAATTTGTATTTCATTCGTTTTTACATATTACATCTAGTATTTTTTGTTGATGTTTACTTATAAACAAAGTATAGTAACACTATACTATTAAAAGGAGGATTGTTAAAGATGATGCATGCAGGAAGACTACGTCAGCAAACTTTGAACAATAAGTAACTTAATACGTTCAAAGGCTCTGTTTTCATAAAGCAGAGTAAACGGGATTAGTCTGCACATTTTTAATAATCTTCAACGGAAGAATACACTTTCCACATGAAGAAAGGCAGATATACATCTGTCTTTTTTTCGTATATTTTTTCATACAAAGAGAGACGTTTATTCATTATATCCTCGTTTACTCTTAACCACAGACAGAAGCCCGTCTGTGGTTTTTTTATGATTACATTTTCTTATATCTCGCTACTTTAATCATATGGATGTAGTTAGAAACAATTCGTAACAGAAAACGTATGAAAACATTGAAATCAAAATAAACATTTGGAGGAAATAAAAATGAATACACTTAAAGTGAAACAATTAGCAAATCAGGAAGGTCTAAATATATTAGAAGATTCAATAGAAATCAATGAATCTGGCGTTGACTTTCAAGTAGCACACGTTACAGAACAAAACGGGGATAAATGGATACTACGAATTCCTCGTAGACGAGAATCTATGAGACATGCTCTACGTGAAAAAGAAGCATTAGAAATCATGAAAAAACATGCAGAATTCCAAGTTCCTGATTGGTCTATATTTTCTAAGGAACTAATTGCTTATAAACAACTAAGTGGTATTCCTGCCGCTACTATCGATATAGAACAACAAAGTTATATATGGACCTTTAACGAAAAGGATGTACCAACTGAATACTATATTTCCTTAGGAAAAGTTCTAGCGAATTTACACTCATTACCTCAGCAAAAATTTAATAATATAGGTGTTGAAATTCTTACTGCTAATGAATTAAGAACTTCTATGAAACAAAGGATGAATCGAGTGAAGGAACAATACCACATCAATCAAAACTTATGGGATCGTTGGCAAGCATGGCTAGCTGAAGACTCTTTTTGGCCATCTCACGTAGGAGTAAAGCATGGGGATATCCATCCAGGTCATATCCTGATTGATAATAAAAATAAGGTAACTGGCTTAATCGATTGGACAGAAGTAGGGATAGGTGATGTATCTATAGATTTCACATCGCATTATCTACTCTTTGGAAAGGATGGACTAACAAAGTTAATTCACTCTTATGACAACGCTGGCGGTAAAACTTGGTCAAGAATGGATGAACATATTATTGAACTTCTAACAACGAGTAGTATTACTGTTGCTGAATACGCTCAAGTGTCAGGTTTGAAAGACATGCATGAAATAGCTGTACACATGCTATCAACTGAAAGTTAATGAAGTTGCAAAAAACAGAAGAACCCTCTTCTGTTTTTTGTTATTTTTCACATATATAATTCATTTTCAAAAACTCAAAACAGCTACCATTCGTCTTCTGTATAAAAGTTCCAACTACTTCAAATCCTGCCCTTTTATATACTTTAATAGCTCTTTTATTAAATGTCGCTACTGATAACGTTATATAATTGCATCCGTATTTTTCTTTACTAAAAGCTAGCCCAGCATTTACGAACTGTAAACCAAATCCATTTCCAGTTATATCAGGTCTCATTCCAAGACCTATATCAACCGTTCCATCACTTATTTTATAAACAGTAAAAAATCCAATGAGAATGCCATCTTCATTTACAGAAAATGTATGATTCCCTCTACTTTCATCATGTAAAAACTCAGCTAAATCTTCTTCATCTGCCTCTATATCGTAAAAGGAATATTCCCCTTCATAATGCCAGTTATATGCAATTTCTTCTGCTTCTTCTTGCGTCATTACTGTATATGTATACTTCATTCTTCTATCCCCTTTAAAAAAGAGCTGCAATTAAGCAGCTCTTTTTTATAACTCATAAATTTCTTTATACTTCGCTTCTAAATAATCTGCTAAGTAGTTTGCATTTAATCCTTCACCTGTCACATCTTCTAAAATTTCAAGTGGCTTTTTCGTTTTACCGTATTGGTGAATATTTTCTGTTAGCCATTCACGAATTGGTGTTACGTTTCCTTCTTCTAATAATGCATCAAAGTTCGGAATGTCTTTTAACATTCTTTGCTTAAATTGCGCTGCATACATATAACCAAGCGCATAAGATGGGAAGTATCCAAATGAACCACCAGCCCAGTGAACATCTTGCAATACACCTTGTGCATCGCTTTCCGGACGAATTCCTAAATATGCTTCCATCTTATCATTCCAAGCCGCTGGCAAATCCTTCACTTGTAATGTACCATCAAATAATTCTTTCTCAAGTTCATAACGAACCATGACGTGAAGCGAATATGTAAGCTCATCTGCTTCTATACGAATGAACGATGGCTTCGATTCGTTAATCGCATCATAAAACTCATCTACTGATATATCATTGAATTGACCATCGCTATACTCTTTTAATAAATCATAATTTTTCTTCCAGAATGATTTATTACGACCGATAAAGTTCTCAAAGAATAATGATTGTGACTCATGAATACCCATAGAAGTTCCACTACATAGCGGTGTACCTTCAAATTTCTCTGCAATATTTTGTTCATATACAGCATGGCCACATTCATGAATTGTTCCAAACACTGCCATACGGAAATCTTTTTCATCATAGCGTGTTGTAATACGAACGTCCCCTCTATTTAATGTAATCTCAAATGGATGTACCGTTTCATCAAGACGACCTGCTTCAAAGTCATAATTCAATTGCTTTAATAGCTCTAACGTAAAGTTTTTTTGTTTTTCTTTTGAAAAATTTTCTGATAAAGCACTTGTCTTTAATCTCTTTTGCGATTCGGATATTTCTTTTACGAGCGGAACGATACGCTCACGAAGTTGACCAAATACGTGATCTAACACTTCTACTGTAATACCCGGCTCATACATGTCTAATAATGTATTATATTTATATGTTTCGTAACCCCAATATGTAATAAATTTCTTTTTAAATTCAACTATTTGTTCTAAATACGGACGGAACATTTCGAAATCAGATTTTTCACGAGCTTCTTCCCACACACTCTCCGCTTTCGCTTCTAATTTCACATACGCTTCATATTCTGCTTGTGGAATTTTCTTATTTCTATCATATTCTTTACGACACTCTTCAACCATTTTCTTCGTCGTTTCAGAAAGTTTATCTTCACGTATTAAAGCTTCAAGTTCTGTTAAATAATTCCCCATCTCATCTGAAGTCGACATTACAAATACTTCTGATGAAAGCATACCAATTACTTCTGAACGCTGGTCTACACCTTTTTTAGGCGCACCTGTTCTTAAGTCCCAAAACATTAAGCTTAATGCTTCCCCATAATTTTGTATCTTCTTCACATATGTTAAAAATTGTTTTTCTACTTCATATGTAGCTACTGTCATCCTATAAAACCTCCCTTTTCTACCTCAAACTTAATTCGACATGGAAATTTAAATTCCTTTTATAATAGAAAAAAAGCTTGGCAAGCGCCAAGCTTTCTCCTTATAATTCTTTACCTTCTACTGGTAGTACGTTTTTCACCGCTTCTATCACTTTCTCATCTTCTGTATGAGATAAGAAGATTGATATAGCACCTTTATCATCGCTCGTACGAATTAAACGTCCAATTCCTTGACGAAGACGTAAAATCATATATGGTACATCTACATCCCAGAATGGATCATTTACATGTTTACGCTTCGCTTCAAACACAGGATCGTTTGGAGGGAATGGTAATGACCAAATGATAACATGTGATAATGATGAACCAGGAATATCTAAACCTTCCCATAAATGAACGGCACAAAGCACAGTCTCTTCTTCATTTTGGAAACGAGAAACAAGCTGACTAATTTCTTGATCCCCTTCATATAGGAACGGAACGGACATTTGTTCTTTACTTACATATTCTTTAAACGCTGCAAGTTCTTGCGTTGTACGGAATAATACAAGTGTACGTCCATTTGTTTTCTGGATATTTTCAAGTGTATATTGACACTTTCTTTCCCATTCATTTTCTTTCGTATGCGATAGTAAGTTTACTGCCATTTGCTCCTCATAATCAAACGGTGAGGCAACTGAGAATGATAAGTAATCTTTTACCCCTAGGCTATTTGCTGTAAATGCGAATGAATCGTTGTTAGATAGTGTAGCCGAAGAGAAAATATACGGGATTTTCTTCGAGAATACTTTCTCTTGTAATACTTCTTCAACTGCACGTGGCATAATCACTAACGTGAAGGCTCCATCACCTTCTTCACCCCATGTAATTACATTTTTCTCATGCATGAACAGACGAAGTGAATGTTCTAACACATCTAAATGTTCATCAACGATATTTAAATCATACGTGTTTACTGTATGCATTTCACTTTCAAATACTAATGCATCACCGACTTCACCAATTTTCGCATAAAGTCTATTCGCTTCAGCTGTTACTTTTTCTGTCACAGTAATTTCTAAACGATCAGAACCGGCGATTTCCTTTTTGTTTTCTTGTAACACATCAAAGAATCGCTCTGTTTGCCAAATTGTTTCTTCTACTAAATGCGCAAACTCTTCACGAATATCATTTTGCAATAATCTCGTTAAAAGTTGCTCCATCATCGTTTGCTTTAAACGATATGTTAAAGCTTTTTGAGCTGCATATTCTACAAGATGTCCTTCATCGAATACAACGCAGCTACTTTCAGGTAATAACGGAATTTGCCCTTCACGCTTACGAGCATCGTACGTCCAAATATGATCCATGTAGAAATCTTGAGAACAAATAATTAAATCTGCCGCTTTACGATAATGTTCACGAGAAAGAGTTTGACCACAACGATGACGAGAATCACAAGTGAAGCAATCTTGGAAATAATCCCAATTTACTTTTGACCATTCCTCATCATTTAAAAGCGGAAATTCTTTTCTGTCACCGTAGTGAGTAAAGTTTTGCATCGTACCATGATCGAATACAAACTGTGGTAATTCGTAGTATACATCTTCAATTACTTCTGGAGCTCGTCCACTCATAACATCTTCAAGTTTACGTAAACATAAATAATTATCCATTGATTTCGCAAGTCTAACATCAACAGATAGTCCTAATGCTTCAGATAACTTAGCAATGTCCCCTTCTTCTTTCACAAGCTGCTCAATTAACGTTTCATCAGCACAAGCGATAATAGCTGGTTTTCCAGTATAACGCGCATAGCAAATTGCATATAGAAGATATACAATTGTTTTCCCTGTCCCTACACCCGCTTCTGCGAACATTACTTTCTTTTCTTGGAAAGCACGCTCTAATTGAAACGCCATAAAAATTTGTTCATCACGCTCTTCAAAGCCTTTTTCCGGAAGGATATCGTAAAACACATCTCCAATCCATTCATTCAACTTATCATAAAAATTATCTTGTTTTCCTACTTCAAATGGTAATCTCTTCTCAGTAAACATCCTTAGCCTCCAACCAAAAAGTTTTTCTATAAAAAGATATAGCAACTGCTACTCATATGTGTGCAGCCACTTTCCCCTGTTGCCATACATAGAAATACACGAAAAAAAATTTTCCTTTCGAAAAAGGAAAATTTTTTTCTATATTAATGACTTTAAATACCGTTTATCAATCGCTGTTTCGTGTGAAAGAGCTGACAAATATTCTTCTTGTGCTTTTTGTATTTCATCTACAATCGCACCTTGGCTATCCACTTCTTTTCCGATCTCATCATACGTACGATGAATAGCTTTTTGAATCATCGATAATTGGAAACTATCCATATCACGTCCTCCTTTACGCATTACATAATAGCCAGTATATGCGCGCTGGAGGAGTTTTATACTATGAATTACGCGGTGGACGTTTTCCGAAGTATTGGTAGTAATCTGTACGGATAAATCCATTAAATAGTTTACGTTTCTTCGATGCATCTTTTCCATAACACTTTTCAAATGCTTCGTAGCTTGTTAATACATACGCTGACCATGTGTCTAATGGGCGGAATACTTGTCCCATTTCTTTGTACAATTGTTCAACGAGTGCTTTTTCACTTAAACGTTCTCCGTATGGAGGATTCGTTACAACATATCCATAATCCTCTTTTGTCGTGAAATCTTTTACTTGCATTTGTTTAAATGTGATTAAATCACCCAAACCTACTTCTTCAGCGTTGTCTTGAGCAACTCGGATCATACGATGATCGATATCTGATCCAATGATTTGTAGTGGTTGATTATAATTCGCTAAATCTTCAGCTTCTTGACGAGCTTCACGCCAGTTTTGTTTACCAACCCAGCCCCACTCATCTGATGCGAAGCCACGGTTAAATCCTGGTGCAATATTTTGTCCAATTAATGCTGCTTCAATCGGAATTGTACCTGATCCACAGAAAGGATCCACGAAAGGACGATCCGGCTTCCAGTTTGTTAACTTAATTAAAGACGCAGCCAATGTTTCTTTTAATGGGGCTTCCCCTTGATCCATACGGTATCCACGTTTATGAAGTCCAACACCACTTGCATCAATTGTTAATGTTGCAATATCCTTGAGCATTGCGATCTCAATACGGAATAACGGACCATCTTCTTCAAACCAAGTTGTACGTTTATATGTTGTTTTTAATTTTTCAACGACAGCTTTTTTAACGATACGTTGGCAATCTGAAACACTGAACAACTCAGATTTTAACGATTTACCAATTACAGGGAACTCTCCGTTCTCTGGAATATAATCTCCCCAGTTTAATGCTTTCGTTTTTTCAAACAGCTCATCAAATGTTGTCGCTTTGAATTCGCCAACTTTAATTTTCACACGGTCCGCAGTACGTAACCATAAGTTCGTGCGACAAATCGCCTTTTCATCTGCTTCAAATGTTACTTTGCTGTTTTCCACTTGGCATTCATAACCAAGATCACGAACTTCTCGGGCAACTAACGATTCAATACCCATTGCCGCTGTTGCAATTAAAGTAACTTTTCCCATTTGCATTCACCTCTTATGTATAGTTAAACAATAATTAATAGCAATTTGTCCTATTAACCATTACATTTTACGAAGAATTTTCTCATTAACCATTTTAACTCATAATTTATAACTTCATACAAATAAAAAGCCCTCCTCTAACAAAGGAGAGCTGAGTTATTTCATAGTTGGTTCATAACGTTCTGTAAGCCATGTTCTGTTCCTTTGTACTGCAAACGGCCCACGCCTCGTACTCCGGTGGCAATCATCTATCTACAGGTTATACAACCTGTCCTTTCCCATCGTTCATTTCCTTGGAAAAGATTCCCCTACCATTATTTGGGTTTCTCGCTCGTGGGGTTTACCTCGTTCCACTCCTATCATTTCTTCAAGGACTTCGTCACTGTGGCACTTTAAAGGTAGTCAAACCATATCCGAAAGGACTTAGGTTTTTTCCCTGCCGTTAAACCAGCCTTACAGCCAGAATACCCTAGCTTATGAATTGGCTAGGCACGAACACTACAGCCATCTCAGGCCGTGCGAGCATGGACTTTCCTCTACAACGTTGGCGTTGCAGCGATTACCCAAACGTTATGACATCCATTAGTATAGTGGAAACAAAAAGATTTTGCAATGTTTTTTTCTATGTAAAATGCTTTAACCTTTTTACCACTAGAAATTATTCGTATAACTTACTTCCAAATACAGCTTTTTCTAAATTAGATAGACGTTTTAAAATGTCCGTATTCGTGTTGTTATATACAGGTTGTGCAACTGGTGTTTGTACAACTGGTTGTTGTGGCACTTGCGTTGCTACTAATTTTTGTTCCTCTAATTCACGCTTTAAACGAGCATTTTGTTGCTTTAATTGATCAAACTCCTTGTGGAAAGCTTCATAGTCTTTAATGATCATATCAAGAAACTTGTCTACTTCTTCTTGTTGATAGCCTCTCATGCCTGTTTTAAATTCTTTTTCTAAAATATCTTTCGCCGTTAATTTAATTTTATCCGAAATCATTTTCTTCACCTCAAATTTTTGCCAAAACTTTCATTACCTAAATTTTTTCAGAAACAATGACTTTTGTCAATCATATATACGAGTACTATATTACATATTACTCAGCATTATTCCACTGTTCCTCTTCTATTATATCTTGTAAATCAGAAAAAAGAATGAAATAACTGTGATAATTTTCTATTTCTCCTTTTTTCTTTGCTGCTTCTACAATATATTTAGGACTCCCTGGTTTTTCTTCATCATATACAGCTAAAAGTGCATCACTTTTTTCAATAAAAAATTGATTTTTTAATTTAAATTGCTCTGGGCTTTCGTACTTCCGTTTCGTAATACTATCAATATGGTCTGCTTGAGAGAGAATAAATTCGTAATATTCACGGTTATCTTCCTTCCAGCTTTCTTCTTGTTCTAAAAACGGAGTAAATACCGCTAATTTTAAATCTGGATATTCTACTTGAATTTCAAAAACAACTTCAGCAGCCCATAATTCGACCCCTAACTGCCCACTTATTATCACCCATTCCAAACCTTCTTCTACAAAAGTAATTAATTTTCGGTGCAATGCCTTTTTTATACATTCCACCCCTGGATGATCATTTTTAAATATTCCAAGTTCAAATGGCTTATATCCCGTTACAGCAATAACTTTCATATCAACACTCCAATTACAAAAAAAGAACTAGCATTTCGCTAGTTCTAACATATCATTTACTTTTTAAATATTCCACCAACGTTAGGTCCAATATTCGGACCTACTGGTGATACATTGTTTGGTAAAAATGGTGATACATTTGGTCCTGGCCCAAATGGTGACACGTTTGGTCCTGGTCCAAATGGAGATACTTGATGACCGTGGTGATGATGGTGGCCATGACCACATGGTCCACAGCCGCCGCCAAATCCACCAACAGATCCTGGATCACCCGGGTCTACAACATTTACGTTCGAGTTTGTTTGTGGGAAGAAGTTTTGGTTTTTAATTTGTTGATGGTGTACATGTGTTGTATGGGTTGGGAAAATGTGTGGCACCACCGTTGTTGAAAAAGAATGTGTTACACACTGTTTCGTCGGATGAATGACAGGAGCAGTTGTACAAATAGGTCCTACAGGCTTATGCCCTCCAAAACAAGGATGACAATGATGCATAGTTTTTTCTCTCCTCTCTCGTTAAAAAAATCTGACTACACTTTACAATATGAGAAAAGAGGGAAAGCCGTTTGTTATATATACCCATTTATTACAAGGAAATTTGTCTAGTCTTCTGCTTTATGCGTAATGCTTTTATAGACAACCCCCTACGATTACTTACCAAAAAAACCTCCAACTTGCTTTACAATACCTGTCACTTGGTTCATCGCATTCATCATTTGTCCAGCTGTATTCATCATTTTATTTACATCATAGTTACCATCTGAGTTTTTAAATTGGGAAACAAAACTAGAAAATTGACTCGGTTGCTGTTGTTGTTTTTGTTTATTCTGCGTCGGGTACGGTTGTTTTGGTGGATAAAACATCGCTTGTTGATTTCCATAGGGAGATGGTGGTGGCATATAGTATTGTGAATTCATATAAGGTTGCTGTTGTTGATTTATATAGGGTTGTTGCTGTTGCTGTTGTTGATTTATATAAGGTTGCTGTTGCTGTTGATTCATAAACGACACTTCAAATGGCTGGTAATAATTTTGATTTCCATAATGAGGCTCGAAAGGATACATATTATACCGTAAATATGTATCCGTATTATATTGGTACATATTTTGCTGTGTATATGGATTAGCTTGCTGATATACGTTAGATTGTTGAAACATGCATTCTCTCCTCCTTCACATAAGTTTCTACATATATAATATGTACTTGTAAAATAATTTGTGTGACGGAGTATCTGTCTATTTTTGTCGGAAGTTTAAATTTTTAAAAAATTAAAAAAGAAAACCCTTCCATGCTATGATAATAAAGAAGAAGATTCTCATGGGGGAGGAATCAACATGGTATTAGGGGATTTAAAACAAGCGTTTTCTCAAAAAAAGGGGTATTACACAGAGAATGTAAATGAATTGTTAGACTTTGCGAGACATTGGTATCTCGAAGGAAAAATCTGCATTTCAGATTACCGAACATTAATAAAAGAATTAGAAATAAACGGTGCAACAAAGCCTACAACAATGACAGAAGCATAAAAAAACAAGAGGGTTTCCCCTCTTGTTACTTACATTGCTCAATTATATTTTGCAAAGTATACGAAATGGCTTGATGTGTTTCAAAGAATCGCTTACCTTTACCTTTATTTACAAAACATTGCAACACATTTGTCTGTAAATTATCGTACACTTGATCAATTTGCTGCACATGTATATACTTCGGTTTTTCTTCCTTAATCCATTTATAAGCTAATTCTTTCCACACTTTTAATTCCTCATCTACCATATCTACAAATGGTTTCATATCCTTATAAAAATCGTACTCAATCATTTCTCTTTTTTTCACATTCGCTTCATTATTATACTGCATGAGTTTTTCTGAAGATTGTATTAATGCTTCATACTTCATTTTATTCCCACCTTATTATGCACTCACTACGACGTTTTGAAATGCCTTCACCCAATTCCCTTTTTCTTCGTGATGCACTAATTTATTTTCCATATGCTCAATATGCATTTCTGTTATTTCTATCTTATTACATATTTTTTCACTCGTATCCTTCAATGCATGATTCATTCTAATCCCTATATTCATTTCCAGCAAATCGAGAGAACTTAACATTTGATCCATTGTTTTCATTACATCTTCTTTCTGAACCATCGCCATATACAAAACGCCCCCTTCTTTGCTTTTCCTTTGTCATGTAATTTCGCCGAATGACTCTTCACTCCTGCTCACATGACAAAACTAGTTGTTATTCGTCAAAGAAATCATTTTGTATGTCATTTATAGAAATGGTAACAATACAAAAAGGAGGTGTATGAAAATGGCAAAGAACAAAAACGAAAAAAAGAAAAAACAAAACAAACAAAATAAACCCGAAACTGGTAATCCAAAGTTAGATGGTCCAAACTTCCCTGCTACATAAAGTGAAACTTTAATCAGCGGGGATTTTGTTCATCCCCACTGATTATTAACCTTCACCAATCGGGCTTTTACGGGCAGTTGATCCCCACCTAAATTCTTTGCTTTCACTGAATTTTGAGACGTGGGTCTTACTACCCGGCAAATAGCGGGATAAAGTAAGACTTTAGCGCTTTTACAAAACGCTAATTTCTGAAGCATCCTTAATCTCTTATCTTCATTAAGTTTTGAGATTAAATTCTTAGCATACACGGCAGGATTACTTCACATTAAGAAGTCCCGTCTTCATTTATGAAGATGGGACTTCTTTTTTATTATATCACGAACTCATCCATCCTTTTAACAAAACGATTTACGATAGAAGCAACATAGATTTGCTCCCTCTTTCTTTTATACCATTCTGTTATATCAACTTCCCCCTTATACTCTTCCAGTAAAAACAGCTCATTTATTTCCGTATCTCTACAAAACCAATCTCTCATACTTATTTCCTTATGTGCAACGACAGGATAAACCTCTCTAAGGGCTGGCGTACAAGATTTTCTAGCTTCTCTTACATAACATTCATAATCTGTTCTTGATCCTGTGTGTATAGTTTGTAATGCAAACCTATGGAATAAACTTTTGTAATTCGGATGAAATAGTAACTCCGCTAATTTCTTTCCTAATTCTATACGCTTTTGTAATGTTTCAAATTGATAAACTGAAAAACCATACATACTCCCTTCAATGGTTGGAAAAATAACCGCGCTAACATGAAGTATTTCTTGCAATTTAAAAAGCGCTGTATGAAATACATGTTTTTTAAAATATGCATTCTCAATAATTGGTTTTTGAATTTTATTTTGTTCATTTATAATAAGCGCTGTCATGAGCCTATTTATATCTTTTTTCTCCCAAAAATATATCCATTCTTTTTCCATAAAAATTGACACGTTGAAATATTGTAACAAATAGAATAGTGGTACCTGCCTCCTCTTACTTTCTTCGTATAACAATAGCTGCGGAAAAGCATCTAAAAAAATAATCCAATTCGCTTGTTCATACGTCAAAAACAAATGTTTTTTTACTGTTTGAGGCAAAACAGGAGCATAATACCTCCCTTTTAAATCAGTCATATTCCATCCCGCATTTCTCGAGACCATACTCGCTAAAAAGGCCCACCTAACTTCACTATTTCTTTCATAGTAGTCTTGATAAGACTGTGTTCGAGAAATATTGTCCCTATTCGCTATTTTTATTTCCCTCTTCATGTTGTAGACGATTGTTTTTTCTTCGTCTGTACATTCCATATTTTTACGATATTGCTTAATTTCTCTATAATCATTCCATGTAAACATGTACAAGTCATCATACCTTTCTTCAAAAAGGTCACATCTTTTTTCATTTTTTTGTTATAATCACCTTTGTAAGTAATTCTTAGCAAGTTGGGAGTGGACAAAATATGACCATTCGTTACCCAAATGGAAAACGGTACAATCAAGCTTCACAACCTCATAAAACACCAATTAAAAAACATACTTATAGTAATAGAGGTATGTCCCTTGAAGAGGAATTAAATGAAACGAATGAATATTACTTAACCCATAATATTGCATGCGTACATAAAAAACCTACACCTCTTCAAATTGTAAAAGTAGATTACCCCGCTCGAAGTGCTGCAGTGGTAAAAGAAGCGTATTTTAAACAACCTTCTACAACAGATTACAACGGTGTATATAAAGGGAAATACATCGATTTTGAAGCGAAAGAGACAAAAAATAAAACCAGCTTTCCACTTCAAAACTTCCACCTTCATCAAATTGAACATATGAAGCAAGTAATCGCTCATAATGGAATTGCATTTGTTATTATTAAATTTACACTTTTTGATGAACTTTATTTATTAGATGCAAAACATATTATTGCATTTTGGAAGCGTCAAAATACTGGTGGACGAAAATCGATTACGAAAGAAGAAATAGAAGAGCATGGATCTTTATTATCATGCGGTTATCACCCTCGGATTGATTATATCCGTGTACTAGACACGGTTTATTTTTCGTGATAGAGTCATCACTAAGGCTCTTTTTTCGACTTTTGGGGAGAGAATGAAAGGTAGGAGAAAGTATAATGTCAGATAATTATCGTTCTCGTACAGAACGAAATCATGTAAAAAATCAAAAGCAAGAAACAAATACAGAGAAAAAACCAAAGAAAAAAGGCTCCTTTTTTAAAAAATTCCTTATAGGTTGTCTACTTCTTGGTATCGTTGGTCTTGTAGCTAGCGTTTCCGCTTTCTTTGTTATGGTAAAGGATGCTCCAAAATTAGACAAATCAAAACTTGTCAATCCTTTATCAACAAAGTTTCTTGATAAGAATGGGAACTTTTTCTATGAATACGGTGCTGAAAAACGAACCCACGTTACGTATGATCAAATTCCAAAAGTAGTTGAAAGTGCATTCCTTGCAACTGAGGATTCACGTTTCTATGATCATAATGGAATTGATTTTAAACGAACTACAAAAGCAGTTATGGAAAATGTCACTGGAGGTTTCGGATCTCAAGGTGGTAGTACGATTACACAACAAGTAGTCAAAAACTATTTTCTAACGATGGACAAAACTGCAAAGAGAAAAGTGCAAGAATGGTACCTATCTTACAAATTAGAGCAACAATATTCTAAACATGAGATTTTAGAAATGTACTTAAATAAGATTAACTTAGGTAACCGTTCGTACGGTATCGCAACAGCAGCCAAAAAATATTATGACAAAGATTTAAAAGACTTACAGTTACATGAAGCTGCAATGCTTGCAGGCTTACCCCAAGGTCCTAATATTTATGATCCAACAAAACAAGACAACGTTGAACGAGCTACACAACGTCGTAACGTCGTATTATCATTAATGAATCGACATGGTTATATAACAAAAGATGAAATGAATAACGCAATGAAAATCTCTGTAACTGAGGGCCTTCAGCCATCTTCAGAAGTAACAGAGATGAAGTATCAAGCATTTTTAGATGCGGTTGTAAAAGAAGTAGAAAAAGAATATCCTGATGTAAATATCGGTTCTGACGGTTTAACGATTCATACAACACTAGATCAAGATGCTCAAGATTATGCTGAAAAAATTATGGATGGCAATCTTATTAAGTATCCAAACGATCAATTCCAAGGATCATTCGTATTTATGGATACACAATCTGGAGAAGTTCGAGCAATTGGAGCTGGGCGTAAAGAAAGTAAGTCTACTTTCAAAGGTCATAATATGGCCACTGATTTAAAACGCCAAGTTGGTTCCACAATGAAACCAATTTTCGACTATGGTCCGGCAATTGAGAATTTACAATGGTCTACATACCATCAATTAAATGACTCAGAGTATACGTATTCCAATGGTAAGAAAATACGAAATGCAACAAATAGTTATAAAGGTGACGTTTCACTACGTGAAGCACTGAAAAAATCATTAAACATTCCAGCTTTAAAAACAGCTCAAGCGGTTGGTCTTCCTAAGTCACAAGCGTTTGCTGAAGGCTTGGGCATGACATTTAAAGACGGCAAAACATTTGAATCAACAGCAATTGGTAGTAACGATAGTTCTCCATTACAAGTAGCTGGGGCATATGCCGCATTTGGCAATGACGGTGTGTATAATAAGCCTCACTTCGTAAAAGAAGTCATCTTCCCAGATGGGAAAAAGAAAAACTTTAAACCGAAAGAACAACGTGCAATGCACGACTACACAGCTTACATGGTGACTGACGTTCTTCGTGACGTAGTAAAACCAGGTTCTGGTGGTACTGGTCCAACAGCATACGTTTCAGGTGTGGATGTTGCCGGTAAAACAGGAACACAAAACTTTGACGAAGACGTTATAAAAAAATATGGTATTCCAGCTGATGCAAACAGAGATAGCTGGTTCGCTGGATATACACCGCAATATACAATGGCAGTATGGAATGGTTACGAAAAAAATGGCCCAGAAAACTACATTAGTGATCGTTATACTAGAATTGCACAGCAAATGTTCCAAATAATGATGAGCAAATTCGCTACAGATAAATCTCGTTTCGAACGCCCTTCTTCTGTACAAGAACTAAATGGTGAATTGTACGTAAAAGGTGCTAAGAAAGATGCAATTAAACAAATTAAAGTAGATGCACCTAGTGGTCTTAATGTCACTTTCGATGGCGCTAGCACAGTTACACTAAACTGGTCTGGACCAGCAGCAGTTGATGCGTATGCAGCAAGCTATAAAGCGACTGACGGTTCAAGTGGTAGTTTATCAATAAAAGGTACAACAGCTACTCTTGGTGGTATTAAACCAGGCGTTACTTATAGTTTCTCCGTAGTAGCGAAAAAAGGTACTGGAACAAGCCCAGCAATTGGAGCATCCTTCACTGCACCAGGCGGAACTCCAGATGCGAAGAAAGCTGAAGAAGAGGCTGCCAAAAAGAAAGCCGAAGAAGAAGCTGCTAAAAAGAAAGCTGATGAGGACGCTCAGAAAAAAGCTAATGAAGATAAATTAAAACAAGAAGAAGCTCAGAAAAAGGCTGCTGAAGAACAACGTAAACAACAAGAGCAGCAACAAGAACAACAACGTAAACAACAAGAAGAAGCTCAGAAAAAGGCTGCTGAAGAAGAAGCTGCTAGAAAGAAAGCCGAAGAAGAAGCTGCTAGAAAGAAAGCTGAAGAAGAGGCTGCCAAAAAGAAAGCTGAAGAAGAACAACAAAAACAAGAGCAAGAGCAACAACAAAATACCGGAGGAGATACACCTCACGCAGATGGAAATGTTGTTACAACAGAATCTTAATACAAAAAAGAAGTCCTTTTCTCTTAACGAGAAAAGGACTTCTTTTTTGTTATCATTTTCTTTACATATAACTTTTCTATTTCAATATACAACTGTGCTAACTGAATATAAGAATGATAATTATTTGGTTTCTTTATAATGAACGAATATCGCTCCATAAAATTAACTGGTTGTACTTCCAATTTGCTCGTGTAATCTTCCATTTCATTCAAACTATGAACAGGTTGCTCATTTAGCCAATATACAATTGAAAGCAAATGTGCTGCAAAAAGAATCATTGGGCCTTCAGCTGCTTGCTTATTTCTGTTTCGAAATAGTGTAGCAATGTTTTCATGCTTACTTTTCCATACATTCAACAGTACTGGAATACTATTTTCAATTTCATTCCACGGCTCATATTGTCTTTCCATATCATATATAAAGTAAGTATTTTGTATGATTTCTTCAAAAGGCTGTTCTGTATAATATGCAACCGAATGTATACTTTCTTTAAAAAATGGTAAGCACCGAAATTCTTTCGGTATTTCTATAACTCGCTCCATCCTTTATTTCCCCTTCATTCGCTTCTTTCCTTCACGACATACTTCTAGTAGGCGACACTCTTCACATTGTGGTCGCTGTGCTTTACAGTGATAACGTCCAAAGAAAATCATACGGTGATGTGTAACGCTCCATTCATCCATCGGAATTTTCTTCATTAAAGTCTTTTCCACTTCTAACACCGAATCTTTCCATCTACAAATCGCTAACCGTTTACTCACTCTCTCTACATGTGTATCAACAGCAATTGCCGGAATACCATACGCTACCGAAACAACTACATTTGCTGTTTTTCTCCCTACTCCTGGTAATTTCGTCAGCTCGTCACGGTCTTCTGGAACTTTTCCGTTATAATCATCCAGCAACATCTGGCACAATTTTTGAATGTTTTTTGCTTTATTTCTATACAACCCAATAGAACGTATATCTTGTTGTAACTCTTCTAGGGAAACACTTAAATAATCTTCTGGTGTTTTATATTTTTGAAATAAATTTTTCGTCACTTTATTTACAAGTACATCTGTACATTGTGCAGATAATGCTACCGCGATTACTAGTTCAAACGGATTATCATGAATTAATTCACAATGTGCTTCTGGATACATATCCGCCATTGTGTCTAAACAATAGCGAATTTGCGTTTTATTTAACATATACTTCCTCCTACATTACTGCTCCAACCAATTATAAAAAGGCACTTTCCCGGTAAATTTCGTCTCTTGTTTTGTCGTTTGTTGCGTTCGTTGTTGATTTGCTCTAAATTTCCGTCCTTGGTTTTGGGCTTGATCTACTGTTTTAATACCATTCTTTTTCCACTCAAATAAAATACGGTCGATATATCGGAAATTAAGCTTACCACTCATTACAGCTTCCCTGAGGGCCGCTTGAATTAAATTCGGATGATGTTGATCTTGATCTTCCCACATTCCTAACGTCTCACATTCAAATGGAGAAAGTGGTCTTCCAAATTCTTTTTCAAATACTGTATATAAATTTACTTGCAGTTGTTTTATTTCTTTTTGTTCTTCCTCTATTGATTCATTCATTAAGAAATGCAATATTTTTTCCCAAAGCGGTTGTAAAGAATAACTTTCACACATCATCGCTTCTGATCTTTGTCCACCTTCTAGTGATAAAAAACCTTTTTGAATCAATGTCTGAATGACTTCCATACATTTCATTTCACTAATCGTCATCCGTTCTGAAATCTCTGACGGAGTCGGAAACGAATTGCCCGATTCTAAAAATGTGTGTACATGAAGTACAACCATAAATTCCGTTTCATTTAACCCTAATTTTTTATAATGCATCATAAGTAATTTTGGAATTGCAATGCTTCCCTGCTCAAACCACTGTAACATCATTTTCTTTTTCATCACCAAACACCTCGCTCTCTAGTATAACACACCTTTCGCTATTTCTTTTTGCCACAATTCGTCAAAAAAACCTCCCTATTATGTAGGAAGGTTTTTTGTATTGCGTTAATAAAATATACAATTAAGCTTGCACTTTACTTTTCATAAACGTATGAATGCGTTCTAACGCTTTCTCTACTTGTTCAAGAGATGTCGCATATGATAAGCGAACGTTATTCGGAGCACCAAATCCTGTACCTGGTACAAGAGCCACTTTTTCCTCTTCTAATAGAGCTTTTGCCCAATCATCAACGTTTTCGTATCCAGATAAAGCTACAGCTTCTTTTACATTAGGGAATAAGTAAAATGCACCTTGTGGTTTAATGCAAGTAAAGCCAGGGATTTGAATTAATTTATCATAAATAATGTTTAATCTCTCTTCAAATGCTTGACGCATTGTTTCTACAGGTTCTTGTGAGCCTGCATATGCCGCAATTGCGCCGTATTGAGCGATTGAAGTAGGGTTTGACGTACTATGACTCGCTAAGTTCGTCATCGCTTTAATAAGCTGCTTATTTCCTGCTGCATATCCAATACGCCATCCTGTCATAGAATGAGATTTAGATACACCATTAATAATAAGTGTTTGTTCTTTTAATGCATTAGAAAGCTGGGCAACCGAAGTATATTCTGCTCCACCATAAATTAACTTTTCATAAATTTCATCTGAAACGATTAAAATATCGTGTTCTAAACATACTTCTCCAAGCTGTTGTAATTCTTCTTTGCTGTAAATCATTCCTGTTGGATTGCTCGGTGAATTAATAATAACTGCTTTCGTTTTCTCAGTAATTGCCTCACGCAGCTGCTTCGCTGTAATTTTGTATTCATTGTCTTCAAGGCCTTCTACATAAATTGGCTTACCACCAGCAAGCTTTACTTGTTCCGGATAACTTACCCAGTAAGGCGTAGGGATGATAACTTCATCTCCTTCATCAAGTAACACTTGAAATAATGTATATAATGCATGCTTTGCACCGTTACATACAATAATTTCAGACGGATCATACGCAATTCCTTGATCGCGAGTAAATTTCTTCACAATTTCTTGTTTTAACGATTGTAATCCACCTGTTGGTGTATACTTCGTATGTCCTTCTAACATCGCTTTATGTGCAGCATTCATAATATGTTCTGGCGTATTAAAGTCAGGTTCTCCTGCTCCTAATCCAATTACATCATGACCTTCAGCTTTTAATGCTTGTGCCTTTGCTGTAATTTCTAAAGTTGCAGATGGTGTTAAAGCAGCTACTCGCTTTGCTAATTTCATTTGTAGTTCCCCCTACATCTATTTTTCAATGCTATATCGTTTTAAAAACTGACCATCTTGAAATGCAAGATTGTAGTAACTATAACGATTGTCATCATCAATATATGTAACTTCCCATAGTGGTATATTATTTTCAACGCCTAATTTTACTTTTAAAATTTCTTTAGGCTTACTTTTGGGCTCTTTACTGTCATCTCCGACTTGTTCAATCGTTCTTTGTAAAGCATCTTTTTCAGAAATACCTTCGCTCTTTTTCCTTACTATAGTTTCCCCTTTTTTCTCAGGCACCCAAACGATAAGTTGTTCTCCTTTTGCATCTGTACCTTGTACGACTGTATATGAAGATTCTCCGTTATAATAATCAACAGATTTTATCTTTGTAAGCTTTGCCTTTTCTTTCGCAATTTCTACAGATTTTGCCTCTTTAGGGATTTTCTTTTCCATTGCTTTATTGTAAACATACGCCCCATATATTCCGCTAGCAACGATTACGATAACGATTGCAAAGATCCACTTTTTCATTGTATCACTACGTTCTGTAAATCGTAAATACAGCTGTTTCTTTATCTTTTTCGTCTAATGCTAATCCGAACATGAGGTCCTGCTCTTTTAACGTACGATTCAAACTATCAACGACTTTATACAAGTCAGACGAATATTTAAGACGCGTCGTTGATAGGACTTCGATTTTCTTATCCATGAAAAAACTCCTCCGTTACACAAAAATTTCTAATTATAGAAGAACGCAATGCGGTTACAATAAGAGTACATTCTTTACAACCCCTGCTTCATCACCCATCTATTATAGCAGGACATGTACTGCAAAAAAAGGTTTCAAGTCGAAAACCAATACATTTTGTATACAAGAAGTAAGAAAAATAAAATTCCTCCTACCCACATTTTTTACGCCTGAAGTTTAAACGTACTTCAGGCGTATTTTTCCTTCCAATTTTATTCAGTTTGCTGTTCCTTTAATTGTTCTAACAATTCTTCTAGAGGGCCTTCATAGAGCGGGACAGTTGGGATTGATTGTAAAAATCGTTTTCCATAGGAAGCGCTCGTCAAACGACGATCTAATACAAATACTGTTCCGGTATCTGTACTTGTCCTAATAAGACGACCAAATCCTTGCTTGAAACGCAGTATTGCTTGCGGAAGTGCTAACTTAGCGAATACGTCCTCTCCTTGATTTTTTAACCACTCTCCTTTCGCTTCCATCATCGGTTGGTGAGGAGACGTAAAGGGCAGCCGGACGATAACAAGACAACTAAGCGCATCTCCAGGTATATCTATCCCTTCCCAAAAACTACTTGTTCCTAATAAAATTGATTTGTCGAACTCTTGAAATTTACGAATGAGACGACTTCGGCTCTTATTATTCACACTTTGCGTTAATAATAAATATCCTTCCAATTCATCATCGTTTTTCAAATTCGTATACGCTTCTTTCAACATTTCATATGAAGTGAATAAAACGAGCATTCTACCTTTTGTAGCTTTCGCTATTTTTGCAATATGTGCCGACACAGATTCAATATATTCTTCATTACTTGCTGCCTTAATAAAAGGCACATCCGTTGAAACCATTAATTTCATCTGTTCTTCAAAACGAAATGGTGACTGAACTTGTAATGTATTTGGAGCAAAATCATATAAACCTAGCTCTTCTTTTATATAGTCAAACGAATCATTTACTGTTAACGTTGCTGATGTGAAAATAACACTCTTTTTTTGTGTTAAAAATTCATCCGCAAATCTTTCACCAATATGAACAGGCTGCCCATATAAAACGGTTGAATGAATGGTTCCCTTCGTTTCAGTTTCCATCCATGTCACATATGAATTTTTTTCTAAAATGAGTAATTGTAAAGATTGTTCCATCTTTCTCAATAACTCAATTAAATGCATAAATTCACCTGTAACAACATGCATCTCCCATTCTAATTTACTTTGCAATATATCAACCTGCTTCTCAAGTGTCGTCAATAATTTTCTTACATCATATACAAAACGATTTGTTAACTCGGTAATGCTATCCCATAACTTACCTTTTTCCACTTCCGTGTTATATCGATAAATGAGTGGCATATTACTTATCCCTTGTTCCTGCTTTGTTTGTTTAAATATGAAAGCACGTAACATTTGGAATAGCTCATCTGCATCAAATTTCAATTCCTTCAAACTATGACTCACCATACGGAATGTCGAACGGGAGGCTTGCTCTGATTTTTTCATCATTTTATATACTTTAGAAAGTACATCATCGGTTTCTAGCGTACCAAGACGAGATAAAACTAGCTGGAAATACATACAGGAGAACTGTTCACCTAACGTTCTACTCGCCGCTTCCTCAATATGATGAGCCTCATCAAAAATAATATGTTCACATGAAGCAAATAGCGGTTCTTCACTTGAAAAATCTTGAAATAATAACGCATGATTTGTAATAACGATATCTGCAAATAACGCTTTATTCTTTGCTCGTTGATAAAAACAACGGCTATACCAATTGCTTTGCATCCCGCCCGGACTATGTACATCACTACAAATACGGTTCCAAAGTAACTTTCCGCCCTCGGGAATATTCAATTCATCCCGATCGCCCGTTTCCGTTTGCAATAACCACACTAAAATTTTTGCCTTTGTGAGCGCCATATCATAATTTTTCTCTTCCTCTTGCAAAGCATATTCAAATTTATGTAGACAAAGATAATGCTTTCTTCCTTTCAAAAGAGCTACTTCAAATGAAAATGGCATTATTTTCTGTAATAATGGAATTTCTTTTTCTAGTATTTGTTGTTGCAGTTGTACAGTTTGGGTACTAATGATGACAGGTTCTTCTTTTTTCTTTGCAAAATAAATACTGGGAAGTAAATATGCAAGAGTCTTCCCTGTTCCTGTTCCTGCTTCAATTAATGAAAATCTAGAATCTCTTAGCGCTGTATATATTTCCTTCATCATAATGTGTTGGCTTTCTCTTTTTTCAAACTTTGGCATATTCAATTCAAGTTTCTCAACTGTCTTATGCAAGAAAGCATCAAATTTTAATGAACAAGTTTCACTGAGGTTTAAAGAATAATTCCGTTTTCGAAGCGCAATGTTTCGATACACTTCATACCCCTCTGTCTCTTTTTTACCATGCATCATTTTCTTTAAAATATTTTCAGAAAGTACATCCGCTATATCACTTTGAAAAACATCGCTCAATTCATAAAGCGATTGCAAGGTGACAAGTGGTAACGTTTCAATTTCATTTAAAAATTGTAAAAACAATTCCGCTGTTGCAAGAGCATCGCTATCCGCACGATGCGGTTGATCATGC
Source organism: Bacillus cereus group sp. MYBK79-1 (assembly GCF_051915365.1). NCBI lineage: Bacteria > Bacillati > Bacillota > Bacilli > Caryophanales > Bacillaceae > Bacillus > Bacillus cereus group sp. MYBK79-1. The sequence continues at coordinate 73,375 of NZ_JBQAEO010000007.1, forward strand.
TCTAGTTCATGTTGTTTAGCTAAATCACGTAATTTATAACTATCAGCCGTCGGCAAAAGAATTTGCGCCAACTCGACTGTATCAACTTTCGGACAATGTACTTCTGTATATCCAGCCTGCCTTAATTCTTCCGTTAAAAAATTCCAATCAAAGTGAACATTATGTGCAACGAAAGCTGCACCTTGTAATAGCTCAACAACCATCGGGGCTACATCTTGAAATAACGGGGCTTGCTTCACCATACTCTCATCAATCCCTGTTAGTTCTGTAATAAATGGCGGAATCTCTCTCTTCGGATTAATAAAAGATGAAAAAATCTCTAATATCTCTCCATCTTCCACTACAACAGCTGCAATTTGGGTAATTTTATCCTTCCCATCCTTCCAGGAGTTCCCTGTCGTCTCTAAATCCACAACGACATAACGCTTACTCATATATGTAACACCTCAATTTCTTACCTATCAAACACAAAATTATATAATGTTACTATACCACGTTTTATCTCATCTTAATGAAAAGATGCACAAAAAAGCTATCTCCGTAATAGAGATAGCCTTCTTACTTATAATATCGTACCCGCTTTTTCAGCACCTAACATTTCAATAATTTGATTATCATCGTCTAATACTGCAATTTTCGGCTCTTGTTTATGAATATTTTCTTCTGCCACTAAACCGTAGCAAATAATAATAACTTTATCTCCTGGCTGTACAAGCCTTGCAGCTGCACCATTTAAACAAACAACACCGCTACCGCGTTCTCCCTTAATAACATATGTCTCTAAGCGAGCACCATTATTGTTATTTACAATTTGTACTTTTTCATTTTCTACAATATTTACTGCATCCATTAAATCTTCATCAATTGTAATACTACCTACATAATTTAAATTTGCCTCTGTTACTGTTGCGCGGTGTAACTTCGCTCTCATCATTGTGCGAAACATAGATGCTCCCCCTTATTCAACCGTTAATGTTATATTGTCAATTAATCGTACATTCTCAAATTTAACTGCGATTGCTAAAATAATTCGTCCTTCAATTTCATCTATTTCTTGTAGTGAAGGATAAGCATATAAATCAGCATAATCTACAGTGCCTTTCGTATACGTCTCAATATACTCTTTCACAAGAGTTGTAACGATTTCTGCATTACGTTCGCCTGCCTCAATTCTCTCTTTCGCTACACATAGACTGCGGTATAATTGAGGGGCCTCTTCACGCTCTTCTTGTGATAAATACACGTTACGAGAACTTTTCGCTAATCCATCTTCTTCCCTTACAATATCCACCGGTACGATCGTAACCGGAATATTAAAATCAGCGACAAATCCTTCAATGACAGCAACTTGCTGTGCATCTTTCATACCGAAATAAGCACGCGTTGGCAATGTAATATTAAACAGTTTCATTAGTACAGTCGCAACTCCAGCGAAATGACCAGGTCTTTGTTTGCCACATAATACATCGGTACGCTTCACAACTTCTACTGTTGTCGTTTGTTCTGCTGGATACATTTCTTCTACACTCGGATAAAATAAATAATCTACACCGTTTTCTTTTGCTACATTCTCATCTCGATCAATATCACGAGGGTATCGATCTAAATCTTCATTCGGTCCAAACTGTAGCGGATTAACAAACACGCTTAACACTACGATTTCATTTTCTTTTCTTGCCTGACGTAATAAAGTCGCATGCCCTTCATGTAAATAACCCATCGTTGGGACAAAACCAATACTTTTTCCACTTGTACGCAGTTCGTTTGTAATTTGCTGCATCTCTTGCACTGTTGTTACGATTTTCATTATTGTTTTCCTCCGTATAACGCTAAGCACTCTTCCTCTTTCATTGTGAATGAATGTTTTTCTTCTGGAAATTGCCCTGTCTTTACTTCAGTAACGTATTGTGAAATCCCTCGCACAATCTCCTCTTGAACAGACGTATATTGCTTCACGAATTTCGGAACACGATTTACGCCGTATGAGATAAGATCATGATAAACAAGTACTTGCCCATCTACTTTTTTCCCTGCTCCAATTCCAATCGTTGGAATTGTTAGTTGCTTCGAAATTAATTCCGCTAACTGCATTGGTACACATTCTAACACAAGCGCTATCGCACCAGCTTCCTCACATCTTTTCGCATCTTCTATTAATTTTTTTGCACTTTTAGCATCTTTCCCTTGTACTTTATACCCACCTAGTACTCCTACAGATTGAGGAGTTAAGCCTAAGTGCGCCACGACAGGAATTCCCGCATTCGTCAAGTAGTGAATGGTCGATATCACTTCTCCAGCACCTTCTACCTTCAGTGCATGAGCACCACTCTCTTGAACGATGCGACGTGCATTCACCATCGTATCTTGAGGCGACACATGATACGACATAAATGGCATATCAGTTACAATAAACGTCTCTTTCGCTCCTCGGCGTACAGCTTTCGTATGATGAATCATATCCTCTACTGTTACAGGTACTGTTGAATCGTAGCCGAGCACAACCATCCCAAGGGAATCTCCAACTAGAATCATATCAACTTCAGCTTCTTCTGCTAACTTAGCAGATGGATAATCATACGCCGTTAGCATTGTAATCGGCTCACCTTTCTCTTTCATCTTCAAAAAATCTGTTTTTGTTTTCAAAAACTACTCCTCCTTTATGCAGGAGAGAGGAGATGGCCGAAATCATATAAAAAACCCCTCTGGCCATAAAAGGGCAGAAGGGTTGTGTGTTAGTCGGCATTATTCATCCCTCTGTCCCAGTCCGTTATTGGATCAAGGCAGAATCCAAGTTATTATTTTTTCGTATTGCTTCGAATGATGGTGCAGTTCGCTCTGATACTGCCCATATTCGAACTAATTATAGCAAACTCCAAAAAGGAATTACTACATTTTTTTGAAAAAATAATTTTTTATTCTCATTACGGTATGTGAAATTTTCAAATCACTCCATTATAGAAAGATAAATAGCTTTGTTTGCAAGTATAACTCATTCTATAATGATGCAGGTTAATGGAGGAAACATAATTACAAAAGGAGAATGACGAATGTCTATGAACAAATGGTTATTTCGATTCACCAGTTTTCTTGTGATGATTGTAGGGGTGATAACTTTTAGCTCCCTCCATACATTTGCCTCAGTTAACGTCGGAACACAACCTGCCGATTCAACAAAAATAATTGAGGTCGAACTGAATGATGATTACTTTAACCCCAATATCATTACGATTCCAATTGAAGAATCAACAACATTACTATTGAAAAATAGAGGTAAAAACGAGCATACCTTTACAGTAAAAAAACTCGGAATTGATGTCGTAATTGAACCAGGAAAAGAAAAAAGTATTGCCGTGAACCCTAAAAATACTGGTACATATGAATTAATATGCCGGTACCATCTTCTTAAAGGGATGGAAGGAAAAGTAATCGTCAAATAAAAAGAAGTTCCAAAAAGGAACTTCTTTTACTTAATTTCAATATCCGCAGAATGAATGTGATGTACTTTACCTTCATGGTCCTCCAGAAGCAATACACCATCCTCTGTAATTCCTTTTGCTACCCCTGTAATTGTCTCTCTCATCGTTCGAGCGGTAATTTCTTTCCCGATGCTCACAGCGTAACTTTCCCAAAGAATTTTAATGACAGAGAAACCATTTTGTAAATACTCTTCATATAATTTTTCTAGTTGTAAAAAGATTTGTTGCATAAGCTCTGCACGAACAATTGGCTCACCAGATTCAATCGCTAAAGAAGTAGCAATATGCTGAATTTCCTCATCAAAATGTTCTTGCTTTTGATTCGCATTAATACCAATACCCATAATGACAGCATTAATTTTATCAGGATCTGCCTGCATTTCTGTTAATATACCTACAGCCTTTTTACCTTGAATTAAAATATCATTTGGCCATTTTATTCCTACGTTTACACCCGTGCACTTTTCAATTGCTTGTGCAACGCTAACAGCTGCTAATAAAGTAAGTTGTGGTGCATGGTGAACCGGGATTGAAGGACGTAAAATAATACTCATCCAAATTCCTGTTCCTTTTGGTGAATGCCATTTCCTGCTTAAACGACCTCTGCCGGCTGTTTGTTCTTCTGCCACAACAATCGTTCCTTCTTCCGCACCTTCATAAGCAAGTTTTGCTGCAATATGCTGCGTGGATTCAACAGTTTCTTCAAAATATACCGTTCTACCAATATGTTTCGTTTGTAACCCTAACTGAATTTCATTAGCAGTCACTTTGTCTGGCTTACTCGCAATTCGATAACCTAATCGACGCACAGCTTCAAGTTCATATCCCTCATTCCGAAGGTCCTCCATATGTTTCCACACAGCGGTTCTTGAACAACCAAGTTTATCACTAATCGTTTGGCCAGATACAAACGCGCCATCCGCTTCTGAAAAAACTTGTAATAACTGCTTTCTTATAGTAGATTGCATTCTTGCAGCCACTCCCTTATACACTCTTTCTCATTACCTACGTTTCCTTGTACGATTGCTTCTTCAATTTTTTGAATCATTTCAGCAACCCACGGACCGGGCTTTTTATTTGCCCAGTTTAATAAATCATTCCCAGTCACATTCATTTCTTGGCGACTCTTTATTGGCAATCCTTCAAACAACATTTGTACCCGTTTAACAGATGTATTATCATAGCTTTCAATCATCGCTTCATATACTCTTTCTGCCATTTCAGCGATATAAATTCCCGTTTTATAAAGAAGGACTGTATCCCAATCCTTCTCCTTTCTCGTACGGATTGTTAATAAAACTGCGACGATATCTTTTATTTTTTTATTCGAAAACTTCCATTGACGTAAAAAGACAGATGGATGCTCTTCCCCGATACAATATAAGAAAAATGCCCATGCCTCAATATCCGTTTCAAAAGAATCCCAGTTATACTGCGTAGCTTTTAATAATCTATCCTCTGACATTTGTAAATATGGCAGATGAGAAAATAGCTTCGTTTCTACTAATTCTTGCAAGCCATTCACGCAATATGTACCAGTTAACAGTTTCTCAAATTCCACTGTAATTCGCTCAATTGCAATATGTTCCAGTAAATGTCCATATGTTTCAATTGCTTGTTTCGTTTTCATTTCTAAAGAAAAACCTAACGTACTTACGAAACGAATACCACGCATCATTCGCAAGGCGTCTTCTTGAAAACGATCCGCAGCATTTCCAACTGTCACAATTTCTCTCTTTTGAATCGCTTCCTGTCCAGCAAATAAATCAACCATTTCGCCTTCTTCTGTCATCGCAATTGCATTCATTGTGAAATCACGACGTTTTAAATCTTCTTCTAGCGAACGAACAAATTGAACACTACTAGGTCTTCGAAAATCTTCATATTCGCTCTCTGTTCGAAAAGTGGTTACCTCATAAGGTTCACCATTTTCTACCACAATTACAGTTCCATGCTCAAGACCAACAGGAACATGTCTTGGAAATATAGCCATCACTTCTTCTGGTAAAGCAGATGTCGCAATATCAATATCTCCAATCGGCCTATCTATAATAAGATCTCGTACGCTTCCACCGACAAAGTAGGCCTCATGTCCTTGTTGCTTTAAAGTCTCGATAATAGAACTAGCTTTTTTAAATATTTCCATTTTTGTCATCCCTTAGTACATCATAGTAAATCGTTTCATATTGTGAGACGATTTTTTCAGAGCGGAACTGCTCGTAAACACTTGCTCTTGCTCGCTCTCCCATATTACGGTGAAGTTCTTCATCCTTTAATAGCTGAATGGCTTGATTTGCCACTCCTGTTGGATCACCAACTTCACATAAATATCCTGTTTCACCATGTTGAATGACTTCTGGAATACCCCCAACCCTTGTTCCGATACAAGGTACACCACACGCCATCGCTTCTAATAAAACAAGACCAAAACTCTCCTTCTCTGATAGAAGCAACATTAAATCACTCATCGCAAGTAGCTCTGCAACATTATCTTGCTTCCCTAAGAATAAGACGCGATCTTCAATATGTAGATTTTTCACTAACTGTAAAATCGTGCAAAATTCTGGTCCATCTCCTACAAGAAGCAACTTCGCATCTACTTCTGTAACAATTTTAGCAAATGCCTGAACAACATCTTGCACGCGTTTCACTTTACGGAAATTTGAAATGTGAATGAGTATCTTTTCACTCTCACTTATACCGTATTCTTTCTTTAATTGAGACATATCACGCTTGAAATATACACGTTCGTCTATAAAGTTATATACCGTTTGAATGTCTTTATTTGGTTTTACTAGCTCATGCGTTTCGTTAATTAATGAATGCGAGACAGCCGTCACAACATCAGATTGCTCAATACCAAAACGAATTAAATTATTTAACGAAGGGTCGGAACCTAACACAGTAATATCTGTTCCATGCAAGGTTGTAACAATTTTAATACGCTCTCCAATCATTTGCTTTGCTAAATAAGCACAAATTGCATGCGGTATTGCGTAATGCACATGTAAAATGTCTAGGTTTTCTCTTTGTGCAACCTCAGCCATTTTACTCGCTAGCGCTAAATCGTATGGTGGATATTGAAATACAGAGTATTGATTTACCGTCACTTCATGAAAATAAATGTTTGGATACACTTTATTTAACCGGAATGGTAAACCCGATGTAATAAAATGAATTTCATGCCCACGTTCCGCTAATTGCTTTCCTAATTCTGTTCCAACAACTCCAGAACCACCTACAGAAGGATAACATGTAATACCTATTTTTAATTTCATTTACATCCCCCTATTAAATCAGCATGTAATAAAACCGGTTTCTTACTCATAAATCCCTCGGCATATAAAACTCCAACTTCTTTTCCAAACATTTTCTCACGAGCAACCACAGTTTCAACGTAACCTTCTGTTAACGGCGTTTTCACACCATCACTTCCTGTTGAAAACTGACTTTCATACGCTTCTAACGCTTCCACTTTTATAGAAAGGCACTCACTTATATCTATACAAAAATTCGGTTTATGAAAACCATTAATCATATAATGATAAAAAGACTCCACACGATGTGGTGGAACCTCTGGCATATATTTACGAATTCCCGCTGAAAAAATAGCTTCTTCCACAAGTTTCGCACAATTTGCATGATCTGGATGACGATCTTCATAATACGGTGCAAAAACTAGTTTTGGTTTATATGTACGAATCACCTTTACAATTTCACGTATATACTCTTCTTTCATATACAAACCACGGTCTGGCATCGCTAAATTCAGTCTCGTTTTTACTCCCATTATACGAGCTGCCGCCTTTGCTTCTTCTTTTCTCAACTCTATCGTTCCATTAGAAGAAAGATCAGCTTCTGTTAAATCACAAATACCTACTTCATACCCTTGCTTCGTATATTTAGCAATGGTACCAGCCATGCCGATTTCAACATCATCGGCATGAGCACCAAACGCTAATATATGTAATCCACTCATAATTGTTCCCCTCATTTTCTAAACTTGCGGTAATCTAAATCTCCTCGCTCTAATGCGTGCATTAACATTTCAGCACTTGCCATATTCGTTGCAAGTGGAATCGCATACACATCACATAAACGAAGTAATGCATTTACATCTGGTTCATGCGGCTGAGCAGTTAGTGGATCCCGGAAAAAAATCACCATATCCATATCGTTTTTTGCAATCATGGCACCAATTTCTTGATCGCCACCAAGAGGACCCGATTGATATCTTGTTACAACTAAACCAGTTGCCTCCATAATACGAAGTCCTGTCGTTCCTGTTGCAAATAATTCATGTTGTTCAAAAATTGGTTTATATGCGTATGCAAACGAAACCATGTCATTTTTCTTTTTGTCATGTGCGATTAAGGCAATTTTCATCCGTTGTCTCCCCTTTAGTCGATAATGTTTTCTAAACCGTACACAAGATGATCTAGATTCATTACTGTCTCAATTGATAGTTTTACACCAGACATAAATGATGCACGATTGAATGAATCATGGCGAACCGTTAACATTTGTCCATCTCCACCAAACATTACTTCTTGGTGTGCGATAAGTCCTGGTAAACGTACACTATGAATGTGAATGCCGTCTACATTTGCACCACGAGCACCTTCTAGTTGCTCTACTTCATTTGGATGACCTTGCTGCTTTGATTCACGATTTTGACGAATTAATTCTACTGTTTTTACTGCTGTACCAGATGGTGCATCTAACTTTTGATCATGATGCAATTCAATTACTTCAACATCTTGGAAGTACTTCGCTGCCATTTGTGAGAATTTCATCATAAGAACTGCACCAATTGCAAAGTTTGGAGCGATAATAGTTCCTACTGCTTTTTCTTTTGCAGTCTCTGTTAATTGTTTTAGTTCTTCTTCTGTAAATCCAGTTGTACCAATAACAGAACGAAGTCCACGCTCAACTGCTAGTGTAACGTGTTGTTTCCCAACTTCTGGCGTTGTTAAATCTAACAACACATCAGCCTCTACTTCTTCTAAACAAGTATGTAAATCTGCGTAAACAGGTGCATTTAGCGCTGGCATACCTGGTAAATCAGAAATTTTCTCTCCGCCATGCTTATAGTCTACTGCTGCTACTAAATTAAAATGTTCCGTTCTTTCCATAAGAAGGACTGCTTCATGCCCCATACGTCCTCTTGGTCCAGCGATAATTACTTTAATTTCTTTCATTATTCTTTCTCTCCCTCATCAATACGTGTCCAGCGATCTTTATCGCGAGTATTAAATTTATTCATTACAATGTTATGTGCTGTTTCTAAATCAATATTTAAACTATTTGCCATACAAATCATAACAAATAATACATCTCCAAGCTCTTCTTCAATACTACGTTCTGTTTCAGTTGTTTTCTTCGGTTTCTCACCATAATAATGATTAACCTCTCTTGCAAGCTCCCCCATTTCTTCCGTTAAACGAGCCATCATTGCAAGTGGACTGAAATAACCTTCTTTAAACTGACCAATATATGCATCTACTTCTTTCTGCATATCCTTCATCGTTTTTGCTTCCATACAATTCACCTCTAATCCTTCCTCTTTCATGTTAGCCAATTCATCGCGATTTGACAAATATTATTCCCCGCCAAACACCTATTTGCGACCCTTTTTTGGATAGACTATAATAAAGTGAAACTTTCTTTTGCGTTTTTTGCAAAAGATTAGTTGAACCAATCGGGTTCTTACGGCTGGTTTGTCCTGCTTCAGAGCTTTATCTCCTACCAGCCGTTGGAACGGGGTAAAGTGAAACTTTCTTTTGCGTTTTTTGCAAAAGATTAGTTGAACCAATCAGTTTTTTACAGCCTGCACTATTTTTACTAACAACTAGAAATTACTTATCATTATGTTTTACCGTATCAGCGGAGCAATGCCATTTACATAATTAGGGGGATTTCTATATGACATCAAATTTGAAGATTCGAAATATCATTTTCATTTTAATCGGTTCCGCTATTTTTTCTTTCGGTATTGTGAATATCAATATTGAAAATCACCTTGCAGAAGGTGGATTTACCGGTATTACACTATTATTGTATTTTCTATTTAAGTTTGATCCCTCTTATTCAAACTTAATTTTAAATATCCCTATATTTTTTATTGGTTGGAAATTACTTGGAAGAACGACGTTTATCTATACGCTAATCGGCACATTTAGCGTATCTTTATTTCTATGGATTTTTCAACGTTACGAAGTTCTTAACTTACATTTAAACTTACAAAATGATATGACACTCGCAGCTTTATTCGCTGGGGCATTTATCGGTATTGGCCTTGGGATAATATTTAAATATGGCGGGACTACTGGCGGTGTAGATATTATCGCGAGACTCGCTCATAAATATGTTGGCTGGAGTATGGGGAAAACGATGTTTATGTTCGATGCTATCGTCATTATCGTCTCTATTCTTACCTATTTATCATATCGCGAGGGCATGTATACATTAGTTGCTGTTTTTATCGGGGCAAAAGTCATTGATTTTATGCAAGAAGGAGCCTATGCGGCAAAAGGAGCAACTATTATCTCAGATAAGAACGATGAAATTGCTGCCAAAATTTTATCTGAGATGGAGCGCGGAGCAACCTTTTTAAAAGCGGTTGGATCATATACAAAAGTGGAACGGAACGTATTGTATTGCGTTGTTGCTAAAAATGAAATCGTGAAATTAAAAAATATTATTACTTCTGTAGATCCTCATGCCTTTGTTGCTGTAAGCGATGTACATGATGTAGTTGGTGAAGGCTTTACATTAGATGAAAATAAAAATCCGTTACATACATAAACGCAACTAGAAAAGCCCTCTAGCTTTTCTAGTTTTTTATTACATATTTTTTAAGTTTCTCTAAATCCTCATAAATAAGCTCCAATAAACTCCGATTATAAAAAATGGAAGCAGGATGAAAGGTCGGGAAAATATGATATTCTTTCTCTGACGATGTAAACGCTGCACTTTGCATATTCTTTAACTTTTGAATGGGCTGTTTTAATAATTGTCCGTGTACATCTGTGATTTTTTTATTTTTTCCTGTTAAACGCTGAAGACCAATATTTCCTAGCGTGACGATAAGCTTCGGGTTTATTTTCTCTAATTCATAATCTAACAAAGGCGCATGAGCGAGTATTTCTCCTTGATTTGGCGTTCTATTATACTTTTTCTGTATGATTTCACCATTTCTTTCTTTTTTCTCTCGCCACTTATACGGTCTACTCCGAACAGCGCTCGTAATATATACTTCTTCCCTCGTAACATCAATCCGTTCTAAAAAACCCATTAATTGTTTTCCCGCTCTCCCGCTAAACGGAATTCCATTATGAATTTCTGTTTCACCAGGTGCTTCTCCTAGCAACATAAATTTTGGATTTTCAGGACCTTGTCCACTTAAAAAGCCTTCTAGCTGATAAGGAGCACTACGTTCTTTCACTTGTTTTACTAAATGGCTTGGATATTTCATTTCCCCCCACCGCCTTTCCGCATTACTTCTATTCTTTCTATTTGTAATACATTATATAATTCAATCCATAAAACAAAAAAGACTATCAAAATTGATAGTCTTTAGTCGTCGCTACGCTGCATACCAGTATACATTAATACGAGACGTAATAATTCAAATACCGCTACAGCTGCAGCTGCTACATATGTTAATGCTGCCGCATTTAATACTTTACGAGCTTGGCCATATTCATCTGTTGATACGATACCTAACGCTTCAATTTGTTGCATTGCACGCTTTGATGCATCAAACTCAACCGGTAATGTAACGAGTTGGAACACAACACCTGCTGCCATTAAGATGATACCTAATAACAATAAACCAGACATTTGTGCAAATACACCAATTAGGACAAAAACCCATGACATGTTGGAACCAAAATTGGCAACTGGCACTAACGAATGACGTACACGCATGAAGTTATAATCTTTTGCATCTTGAATTGCGTGTCCTACTTCGTGTGCTGCAACTGCTGTACCAGCAACTGAATGACCGTAATAGTTATCTGTTGATAATCGAACTGTTTTGGCAGTTGGATCATAATGGTCTGATAAATGACCTGGTGTTTCTTCTACAGCTACGTTGTATAATCCATTTTCATCTAAAATTTTTCGAGCCACTTCCGCTCCTGTCATACCTGATGTTGAATAAACTTGTGAATACTTGCTATAAGCACTACGTACTCTTGACTGTGCATACAACGGTATGATCATTATGATCGCGAAGTAAATTAAATAAAACATCATGAACCTCCATTGAAGTTTTAATTATAGTACTTCTCATTTTATTTTCTTCTACCACCATTGTCAATGAATAAACCTTACAATCCGTATCTTTATTTATTGCATTACCTATTCTTAGAGTGTACATTACCTTTTCTTTTTTCTCTCTCTCCTTTATACTTTCTCCATCCAACATAAGTTAATGTGAATAGAATAAGACCTCCAGTAATTGTCATAAACCAAATGAGTGAGGGTGCAATTTCATCTTTTTTTACTGTGTGAAATATTTTTTGCAAATCGCCTTTAATGATTCCTACTTGCATTTGTCCGCCTTTTGTTTTTAACATAACGTTACGAAATTCATCCAAATAAGATAAATGGGCGTTTACACGTTGCACTTCATTTTCTGGCAGGGCGATCATTAAGCTTGGATAAATAATGTTAAATTCATGTAAAAATGTGTTTAACGTTTGTTGAAACTGTCCCGTATCTTCTTTTGACATCGCTTTTTCCATTTGAGAAAAGGCATCCATTACTTTTCCTTCTCTTTCCATCCAAAGCGGTTGATACTTTGATACTTGTGCATCAACAGCGAGCTGCAGGGCTAACACATTATCAATTTTAACTTGTTTACTTGCAGATTCTTCCGCGAGAGATTGTTTCGCCCTGTCGTAAGCTAACGAGATAACTCTAACTTGGTCTGGCGTTACTTCTTGCTTCTTTTCATTCCCCTTTATGACAAACTGATCCGAGAAATGTTGTAATACTTGTACTGCTTTTTCATCTTCATTACGCTTCACTAATTGTAATGAGTCATCTAACAACCCTGTTAGTTCACTCCACTCTTCAGCATATATACGTAACGGAAACATTATAATTAGAAATGCTATCAATCCAATTAATGTTCTCTTCATCACGGTCCCCCCTATAACTACTAGTACAAAATATGTTAATTTGGACAAGAATAGAACAGAACTGGACTGAAAAATATATTATCGTTTTATAAACAAAAAAATTCTCTTTAAACAGAGAATTTTTCCTTTGAAATCCTTTTCTTTTTTACGAAATATCTATACAAGCTGTAACAAAGTATGCTGCCGCATAAAATAAATAATAAAATAGCACATGCAGCATGCATAAAGAATTCTTCTGGTAACATTAATATAATCGGATCCGTTTCAATATCAAACATCCAATAATCATTACTGAATAAAAGCTTATGGAATAATACAAAACTCTTTTCAAAATTAATAGCGATCGGTAACATAAGCGCTATCGGAAAGATAATTGTTAAAATTGATCCGTGTAGTAAAAACTTTTCATTTTTCTGTTTTAATAAATAAATGCCACCTACTATTGCAACCATAATGGTCGCATACATCACATATTGAATCTTTACTATAATATTTTTAACATCTACAAAATGAATACGTCCATTTGTAGACATATCTAATGTTGGCAACTGTAATGCTCCGTCATAAAACGGCGATAAATATGTGATAAGCACATCGTAATTTCTTTTAATATCAGCCTTCGTCATATCCGCTAAGTCTGGAATGTTTAAAAAATCAATTTCAAAATAATATAGCCATTTTCCGTATACAACCGCTGTTGTTGCGAGTGCAAATATAGAAAATGCTATGCTATATGAAACAACTATCGTAATCAATCGATCCAATATTTTTGTACCACTCTTATTCTTCTTCATTTTCTCCCCCTAAATGTTCATAAAGAAAACTGTTTTCGGTTCTCACGTAAGCAATAATAATATGTAACACAAAGCACTGCAATACTTAGCCAGAACGTAAAATAACCAATTTCTCCTACAAACAAATGCATAATTCCATATCTCGGCATTTGCCAAAATAAATAATCAATTGCATCATTATGTAATGTCCATATAGCCGCTACCGCAAAGTGCCATTTTTTTATACGGTAAAACGGCGCATATAGCACTGCTTGTACTGCCATGGCAAAATGCGAAAGCATTAACATATACCCGATAAGACCAATAGGACCTTTGACATAGATCATAATTGCATTTACAACAACAGCCCATATACCATATTTTATTAACGTAACAATCGCTAGCGCCTCTATTAATCCCCAATTTCTCTTTATAAAAAAAGCAATTAAAACAAAGACAAAAAAGAGACTCGCCATCGGGCTATCGGGTACAAACGGCCAAAATATAGGTGAAGTTTCTTTTAATTGATTTCCATACCATATAAATCCGTATATCGTACCTAATATGTTAACAACTAATAAAAATAATAATACAGAGCGTTGTCTTAACATTGCATACAAGTAAACCAAGCTGTCTGTCCAACACCTTTCAAACAAAGTCATTCTTTTCTCAAACTCTACTCTATTATATAGTAAACTTTCTTTCATCAAAATAAAAAGCTGACTACAATTTTCTTTGTAGTCAGCTTTTTATTATTTTTTATTATACTTTGCAACAAATTCCGAAAGCTTCTTCAGTTCCTCATCTGTACCTTTAAATATTCCTTTAGGCATTGAACCTTTTCCGTCTTTCGCAATTTTAGCAATTTCTTCTGGCTTTAAAGTTAAGTTTTGCAGTGCCGGTGCTGCTGCCCCGCCTTGTAAATTGTCACCATGACATGTTAAACAAGTATTTTTTTGCATTAATTTATAGCCATCATCATTTTTATCAACTGGTGCTGTTTTTACAATTGCTCCTTGTTTTTTTGCAGCTTCCCAGTCGTGGTGTGCTACAGATTCCCAAGTTAAAAAGATAATCGATGCAATTGCTAAAAGCATAAATCCAGTTGCTACAGGACGCTTCAATGGACGTCTTTCTGGGCCTCGATCAAGAAATGGAGCTAACAGTAATGCGCCAAACGCAATCCCTGGCATAATAAACGCTCCAATTACGGTAAATGAGCCAGAAGCATAAGAATACTTTAATAACTGATACAAGAATAAGAAATACCAATCTGGAAGTGGTATATACCCGGCATCAGTTGGATCCGCCATTCTCTCAAGCGGTGACGGATGCGCCACTGTTAAACATAAATAACCGATTAAAAAAACTGCACCAACCATCCATTCTTTTAACAAGAAGTTTGGCCAAAATGCTTCTGTTTTCCCTGGGTATTCAGAATAGTCTTTTGGAATATTTGGTTTCCGAGCTACCGGTACCCGAGAATCTCCTACAAACTTCATCCCTTTGCCGCGATGCATAATCTCCCTCCTTTAGTTCTTTCCCCTTTAATTTAGCAATCTCTTATAGCGGACCGGAAATACCTTGTTTGCGAATCATGATGAAGTGGAAGGCCATTAAACCTAGAAGTGCTGCTGGTAAGAAGAAGACGTGAATAGCAAAGAAGCGAGTTAATGTTTGAGCGCCAACAATTTCGGAATGACCAGCGAGTAATGTTTTAATATAAGGACCAATAAGCGGCGTTTGCTCTGCAATTTGAATCCCTACTTTCGTAGCAAATAACGCTTTCATATCCCACGGTAATAAATATCCGGTAAAACCAAGACCTAACATAACAAAGAAAATAAGAACACCAACAATCCAGTTTAGCTCACGAGGCTTTTTATATGCACCCTGGAAGAAAACTCTAAGTGTATGTAAAAACATCATTACAATGACGAGACTAGCACCCCAGTGGTGCATACCACGAACGATTTGTCCGTACGCAACTTCATTTTGTAAATAATAAACCGATTCCCAAGCATTTTTAATATCAGGCACATAATACATCGTTAAAAACATTCCAGACAAAATTTGAATTACAGTAACGAAAAAGGTAAGTCCGCCAAAGCAGTAGACGAATGCAGAAAAGTGATGCGCCGGGTTAACATGCTCAGGTACTTCATGATCGGCGATATCACGCCATATTGGTGTAATATCTAACCTTTCATCTACCCAATCATAAATTTTATTTAACATCTACTTTGCACCCCCTTTTGGCTTCGCTTTTCCTAGATACAGTGTTCCATCTTTCACTTTAGATTCATAAATATCAAGCGGAGCAAGGGGCGGCGTGCCTTTAACGTTCATCCCGTCTTTTGTGTAACGGCCCCCGTGACATGGACAAAAGAATTGATTTGGATGTGCTTTGTCCGAATTCCAGTTAACTGTACACCCTAAATGTTTACATACTGGAGAGAACGCAACAATGTCTCCGCTTTCATCTTTATGAACCCAAGCTGATTTTGGCTCTTCGGACTTGTACCAACCATCAACCTGTTTCACCTTAAAGTCGAAACGTTTCGGCTCTGTTGTAATGTCTTTTACTTGTGCAACAGCAACCATATCCGTTCCCGCTTCTTTTCTTAACACCGGATCAAGCGCAAATCGCGTCATCGGCATTAAAATACCCGCTGCCATAAAGCCTCCTACCCCTGTAAGGGTGTAATTTAAAAACTGTCTTCTTGATACACGATGTTCTTTCTCGCTCACGAAAATTTCCCCCCTCTATCAGAAATTGTCCCCTCGTGATAAATTATATAAAAAATAAAAACTAGGACACTATCATGATATAATACGCTCATGCACAGGTCAATATCATACTACTCATAATAATAAGAACTTTCTGTTTATTATTATTTTCCCCATTTTTCTTCTAACATCACCATTATATTTTTTATATGCGCATGAATAACTTCTCTTTTCGCTTGATCACTAAATTGTTCTAACGCTAATGAAGGAAACCAAAATAAATCTCCCTGCAATTCTTGCATATCTTCTTTCCATGAAAAATCACTTGTAACATAAGCAATATGCTTAAAACCTTGCTCTTGTAAATGATTTGTCCATTCTTGCAAACGACCTTTTTCATTTTTTTGACTTTCTACTAAATACGTAAATGCAGGTAATAAAAGTACTCTTCCTTTATATTCTCTTTCCAGCTCCATACTCAATAATTCGATAAATTCCCCTTGTTCTACTACCATTTTCATTTCTTTTGCTGCCGAAATTGATAAAAGCGGTATAACACCTGTATCTACATACTCTCTTGCTTTCTCAAACTGTTCCACATCTTTTACAATCCATTTCAAATTTCTTCCCTCCCCTCACCTACAAATGACAGAACTTTCACTTTATATATATTAAACCATACTAAAAGAGGTAAAAAAAGAAAAACTACCTATATTAAGGTAGTTTTTCTTAAAAAGTCTGAAATTTGTAGAATTTTATGAATCCAAATGAATTCTATAACATCTTTAACTCAGCTGTTAACCTATGAAACGCTTCCTGATCTTGCTTATCCAGCGCTTCATCAATTTGTTTCAAAAGGCGTTCTCTTCTAAAAGAAAATACACTTTCTTCTAAAAATCTTTCTGCAAGTAAACGATCTTTTTCATTTACTTCAATATGCTTCGGTAAATACGGGTTTTCTTCTAATACAGCTACATAATTGGCATTTTGAAACGATGATTTAAAATTGAGTTGAATATAAATATCCTCATCTCGATTTAAACGAATATCATGAAACGATTTTTCAGCATCCGTTGTCATAACATTTTGTTTAAAAAAGTGAAACGGTGTATCTTTTACACAATTCGCGGACATCACTAAGCCACGCGGACAATATTTTGCATGCTCTACGAAGTGGACTTTATGCATTAATTGGTCGTGACTCATTAAATAATTCAAAATCCATACACATTCACGCTGTTTCAGTTGGTAATTATTCAAAAACCATTTTACAAAATCCTTCTTCTCGTTTACAGAAACAGGGGTATTCATAGCAATTAAGTCCCTCCTCTGTCTTTCTCTTTTCTTTTTAGATTCAAGAAGCGGCATTCAGTTTCCTTCCAACTTATGAAAAATCCTCTAAATTATATAACAATTCTTCAATATGAATTTGTGTCGGGTCTAGTTGTATTAACTGAGTAAATACTTCTTTCGCCTCTTTTCGCATACCTTCTTCCAATAAGAAATAACCGTACTCTTCCAAGAAGTCTGGATGATTCTTAAAAGAAGTATATGCACTTTCATAGTGTTTTAATGCATCCGAATACATTTCTAATTGTTTTTTTGCAAACGCAAGGTCCCAAAGTAGTTGTGTATCTGGTTCTCCGCTGTCAATCGCACGCTCTACAACAGCAATTAGCTCTTCATATTTTTCTTGTTCCTTTAAAATATACGCATATTTTAATGTTGCACCTAAATGTCCTGGATCTAATTCAAGCGCTTTTTGAAGCACTTCCTCTGCTTCCGCTATTTTTCCTAATTTCGCCGCAATGTTCGCTAATTCTACATAAAATGGTACAGAAAGCTCATCTACTTTAATTCCTTCATGAAGTGTTTCATAGCTCTCTTGAAGCATTCCTTCTTTTTCATAGCTTTTCGCTAAATACATGTAAAGAGATGCATACTCAGGATCTAATTCTTTTAGCTCTTGCCAAGCACCAATTGCTCGTTGATATTCTTCACCTTGATATAACGTAAAGGCATATCCAAATAATGAGTGAATATCTTTTTGTTCCTCTAAACCTGCTTCGTAATAAGAAATCGCTTCTTCCCAATTTCCAATCGCACTTAACGTTTCTCCGAGGCGAAGTGCAATGACAACACCACCCATTACTTTATGTTCCGCTAATAGCGACTCATAATGAGTGATTGCCTTTTGTTCTTCCCCTTTACTACTATATAACTCTGCTAATCCAAACGTAATAACAGGCTCGTCAGGCATCATTTCTTTCGCCTTTAATAGTTTTTGTTCTGCTACATCATCGAATCCTTGCATTTGGAATAAATCCGCAACAAGTAATAACGATTGAACATATAAATCATCATTTTCCGGAATGTCATGAAGTACTTCAATCGCTTCATCTTCTTTATCTAGATCAATATATAATTCTGCTAAAAATACAGTGAATTCACTTTCTTCCGGATACAATAAACGTAAATCTTCTGTAATAGCTAACGCTTCATCTGTAAATCCAAGTGTATGATAATAGCGAGCGATATCATACTTCTCTTCATCATTCGCAATTTTTAATTGTTCTTTTAATAATTGTAATCCTTTTTCCGCTTCACCATTTTCAATATATGAAACAGCTTGTTCAAACTTTTGCATAAACGTCTCCTTTAATTATAAAGAATATTCTTTTCTGTTCATTTCACCCGCTATTTGCAGGCAGCCCGATTGGTGCAGGCTAATAATCAATGAGGGATGAATAGCCCCCATTGATTAAAGTTTCACTTTATCATAAGCAACTAGGTGTAACAACGCTACCTTTAGAAAGAGCATACTTCTTCTTGTACTTTCACTCATAACGATTCGAATATGACACCGATACCGCATTACTACTTTCTATTGTACCGTTTTCTTTCATTACCGTGCAAATAACTTCCCTTATTAATTATTGGCCCGCACGAACTCTTTGCAGTCCTTCTTCTTTATTTAAATAAAAAAGACTCCTATATTAGGAGCCTTCACAAACTCTTAAGAGTATGTTTCTTCTTTCTTTACTTGCTCGTTTACAATCTCTTTCAATAGTTCTATAATTTCATCATTTTCTTCTTTCAAACCGACAGTAATACGAATACCATCATGTATACCAAACGCAGCACCAGAACGAACAATATAGCCTTTCTTCATTAATCGTTCGAAAGCTTCATTACCAGGAATACCCAGCTTTAAGAAAATGAAATTTGTTTGGGATGGATAATAGAATACGTTATATTCCTTACAAAATGCGTAATATTGATTTAATCCTTCTTCATTCTTTTTTACACATTCTTGTAAAAATGCTTGATCTTCTAATGCAGCTAGTGCTACAGATTGCGCTACAGTCGATGTATTAAATGGTAGCCTTGCTACTTCTAGCTGCCCGATTAACTTCTCATTACCAACCGCATATCCAATACGGAAAGCAGCTAAACCATATGCTTTTGAAAACGTCCGTAAAACCATAAGATTTTCATACTTTTCAAGAAGTGATAATGTTTGCGGATAGTCTTCTGCCCCCGCATATTCATAATATGCTTCGTCCATAATAACGAGCGCTGACTTAGGAACCGATTCTAAAAATGAAAGTAATTTTTGTTTCTCTACATATGTACCTGTCGGATTATTCGGGTTACAAATCCATACAACCTTCGTTTTATCGTCTACTTGCTGTAACATTGCATCTAAATCGTGAATGCCATCTTTAAGTGGTACTTCGCGAACTTCTGCTCCTTCAATAACAGCATGGTGATGGTATTGCGAGAATGTTGGATTCGCCATTACAAC
Organism: Bacillus cereus group sp. MYBK79-1; assembly: GCF_051915365.1. Taxonomy (NCBI): domain Bacteria; kingdom Bacillati; phylum Bacillota; class Bacilli; order Caryophanales; family Bacillaceae; genus Bacillus; species Bacillus cereus group sp. MYBK79-1. The sequence continues at coordinate 93,314 of NZ_JBQAEO010000007.1, forward strand.
ATTTGTCCCTTCATGTAGTAATGCACGGCTAATCATTTGAATGACTTCATCTAATCCACTACCAAATAACAGTTGTTCCGCTTTAACACCTAAATGTTTTGCTACTTTTGTTCGAAGTTCAAAGGCATATCCATCTGGATAAAGAGCGTATTGACTCGCTAAAGAAGTTAATGCTTCTGTTACACGCGCTGAGCAACCGAATGGATTTTCGTTCGATGCTAATTTCACAATTTTTGATAATCCATATTCCCTTTTTACTTCTTCAATATTTTTTCCAGGTACATATGCTCTCAAAGTTAACAATTGCTCTTTCACTCTCATTTTTCTTCCCCCAGTCGTTTTATTCAATTCAATTATAATACGGCTATACTCCCATACTATAATCGTTTATCATAACCGTCATTACTGCGAAAACACTTCTAAATAAGCACTTCATAGCTGTTACCTATTTTTATACCATATCCTTTTGAAATGCCTCTAACGCAATATGAACAGTCTCATCTGAAATAGATACGACATTTACTACCCCATATTCCTGCATTAATACCATATGAATTGCTCCAGCATTTGCTTTCTTATCTTGTTTCATCAGTTGAACGAGGCGTTCTATATTTAAATCACTTGGCATTTTTGGATAGCCGTATTGTAAGAACCACTGCTTCATCTCTTCGTAAGCAAGATCAACCTTGTACACTTGCTCACTTAAGAATATAGCAAATAACATTCCAACCGCTACTCCGTCACCGTGAGTAATATTTCCATATCCTAGTTCTTTTTCAAGAGCGTGGCCTAGCGTATGTCCAAAGTTCAAATGAGCACGTACACCTTTTTCTGTTTCATCTTGCGATACAATATTTGCCTTTACAGGAATCGCCTTCGTTAATATATGAATTAACTTCTCATCACGAAGATCTGCTAATGTTTGCACTTCTTCTTTTAGCCAATGATACAGCTTTACATCACCAATAAGAGCATGCTTTATCACTTCTGCATAACCTGAACGCCATTCTTTTTCAGGAAGAGACTGTAAAAAGGGCGTATGATATACAACTGCTTCTGGTTGATGGAATGCCCCTATCATATTTTTACCTAACGGATGATTAATCGCTACTTTCCCACCTACTGCGCTATCGTGAGCTAATAAAGTTGTTGGAACTTGAATGAAGCGGATTCCACGCATAAACGACGCAGCAACAAAGCCAGCTAAATCTCCAATCATCCCGCCTCCAAGTGCAATAATTAAAGAATTTCTATCTAATTTGTTTTCAAGAGCTGACGTATGAGCCGCATAGAAGTTTTCAAAAGACTTCTCTTTTTCACCACTCGGTACAACGAATGAAAATACGTTTTGCTCTATTTGCAATGCATCTACAACTTCCTGTAAATGGAAAGATGCAACAGCTTCATCTGAAATGATCATAATGTTTGATACAGATGGCTGCATATTTTGAACGATTGTTGTCAAATGTGACAACGATTCTTTTCCTACATGTACATCATATTCTTTTGATTTCGTTTGAATATGTATGTTTCCCATTAAAATCCCCTCGCATATTCATTATGTTTCTCAATATTTTCACGAATAAGGTCCATACGATCTAATCCGAATTGTTCTATTAAAGCTGTCGCTAACTCCCAAGCTACAACCGCTTCTGCAACGACACTAGCTGCTGGAACAGCGCAACTGTCTGAACGTTCAATGCTCGCTGTAAAAGGCTCTTTCGTATCAATATCTACACTTTGAAGAGGTTTATATAGTGTAGGTATCGGTTTCATCACACCGCGCACAACAATTGGCATTCCAGTTGTCATACCGCCTTCTAATCCACCTGCATTATTTGTTCTTCGTGTATATCCATGCTCTTCATTCCACAGAATTTCATCATGAACTTCACTTCCCGGTCTATGCGCTGCTTCAAAACCAATTCCAATCTCGACACCTTTGAAGGCATTAATACTCATAATTGCAGCTGCTAATTTTGCATCCAGTTTTCGATCATAATGTACATAGCTACCAACCCCAATTGGCATTCCTTCCACAATTACTTCAACGATACCACCGATTGAATCACCATTTGCTTTCGCATCATCAATTGCTTTTATCATTTGGTTACCTGCTTCTTCATCTAAGCAACGTACAGGTGATGCTTCTGTAATACTTTTTAGTTCTTCAATTGAACTATACGAAATTTCCTTAGCCGCAACACCACCAATTTCAATTACATGGCCCGCCACTGTAATACCAAGTTCTGCTAACACTTTTTTCGCAACCGCACCAGCAGCAACACGCACTGTCGTTTCGCGTGCTGAAGAACGTTCCAGTACATTTCTCATATCTCTATGACCATATTTAATCGCACCATTTAAATCAGCATGTCCAGGTCTTGGTTTTGTTACTTTCCTTTTCATTTCTTTTTCTTCTTGTTCCGTTAAAGGCTCTGCGCCCATAATTTTTGTCCAATGTGTAAAATCACGATTTTCAACAACAAGTGCAATTGGAGAGCCTAATGTCTCTCCATGTCTAACACCACTTACAATTTGCGCTTGATCTGTTTCGATTTGCATGCGTCTACCACGCCCATATCCCTTTTGCCTTCTAGCTAACTCTTCATTTATATCAGCCGCAACTATTGGTAGACCTGCTGGTACACCTTCTATAATCGTTGTAAGTTGTGGACCATGAGATTCACCAGCTGTAATATATCGCATACGTTATTCCTCTTTTCGTATATGTATTTATCTCGCTATATTAAGCAATAATATTATCCTTCCTTACTCTAAAAATATGAAAGAAATTATATAATACATCAGCCATTCGCTTATTCTCCGATAGGCCTTTTACTTTACATATCAATATATCATAACAGCTCTAACTTCGTAACTAATTGAAATAAAAAAAGTGCAAGAAGAATACCCCTATTCTCCTTGCACTTTCTACTATTATCACAGTGATTAAAGCGTTTACAAATTATTTCAAAATAATTAGTAAATCCATTCATTCATTAATTTTGAGTAGTCAACTAATTCTTCTTCTTTAAAGAAAATAGCAATCTCGCGCTCTGCACTTTCTAACGAATCAGAACCATGGATAATGTTTTTCGCAACAGTTACACCGAAATCTCCACGAATTGTTCCAGGAGCTGCTTCATGTGGTCTTGTTTTACCCATCATGTTACGAGCTGTATCTACTACACCTTCACCTTGCCATACCATTGCGAATACAGGGCCAGATGTAATAAAGTCAACTAATTCACCAAAGAAAGGTTTTTCTGTGTGCTCAGCATAGTGTTGTCCAGCAATTTCCGGAGTGACTTGCATTAATTTTGCACCAACTAATTGAAAGCCTTTTTTCTCAAAACGAGCTACGATTTCCCCAATGAAGGCACGTTGTACACCGTCTGGTTTTACCATTAGAAATGTTTTTTCCATAAAAAATCTCTCCACTTCTGAATTATGTATGTAATTGTATATCCCCACACACATATTAACACCCTTATCACAATTGTGCAATAGTTTTGAAATAGAGAGATTATTTTATTTTTTAGAAAAAACACTAAAATTTTCGTTTTCCAATATACTTTGCTACATTTTGTAATGCATACTTCGCTTGTCCACGTGGGAGTGGTTTTATGATTTCTAATGCTTTATGTAAATAACGTTCACTAAACGCAAATGCTTGATCAATAGCGGCACTATTTTTTACAGCCTCAATAATTTCTTTCATTTCGTCCGCTGTTGTATTTTCATGTACAGATATGATTTTCTTACGAAGGATCGGATCTTCCATAGCGTATAGGGCAGGAAGCGTAATATTCCCTTGTAGTAAATCTCCGCCAGCAGGTTTTCCAAGCTTCTCTTCTGTGGAAACGAAGTCTAAAATATCATCAATAATTTGATACGACATTCCTACAAAATACCCATACCAAAATAGTCGATTTACCGTATCACGATTAGCACCAGCAGCAATTGCTCCTAATTGGCAACTCGCAGCAATTAATAATGCTGTTTTTCGCTTTATTCTTCTTAAATACGTTCTTAAATTTTGATCATAGTTATACTTATCTTTAATTTGTTCAATTTCACCTTTACACACTTCTAAAATGGTATGCGATAGCGCCTGATGCGCCTCCGGAATTTCGATATTTGTTATACATTCAAGAGACTTAGCGAATAGATAGTCCCCTGTATACATTGCAATACGATCTCCCCATTTCGCATTCACAGTTGCACTACCACGTCGTAAAAATGCAGCATCAATAACATCATCGTGAACAAGAGAAGCCATATGAATAAGTTCTAACGCAACAGCTACATGTTTAATTGCATCTAACTTATAATCTCCAAATTTTCCCGCAAGCAACACAAATACAGGACGAATTCGCTTCCCACCAGCTTCAATAAGTTGTAATGCCGCCTCTTCTACTAATGGCTGTTCAGAAGCAACTGTCTTTTTTAATTCTTTTTCTATCACATTAATATCCGATCGTAAAAAAGAGTACATAAGTTGTAACTTCATATTGTTCACCTTAACCTAAAACTTCTTTTTTCTTTTTTCTATTTTGATTCTGGTTTCATACCTAAATGCATCGCTGCTACCCCAAAAGTAAACGGCTTCACTTGTACATGTTCAAGTCCAGCTTTTTCAAACATATGAGCCAATTCTTTCATACCTGGGAATGTACTAGCAGATTCTTGCAGCCATGAATATTCTTTAAAACTTTTCGCAAATAACTTTCCAAATAACGGCATGATATATTTAAAGTATAAAAAATATCCTTGTCGAAAACCAATCATTGTTGGTTGAGATGTTTCTAAACAAATTACTTTTCCACCTGGTTTTACTACACGCGTCATTTCTTTTAATACGTGCATATAATCCGGTACGTTACGTAAACCAAATCCAATCGTTACATAATCAAATGTGTTATCTTCAAATGGAAGTTCCATTGCATTCCCGTGTAGAAGTTCTACTTGTTTTAATTGTAACGCCTCTACCTTTTGCTTACCGACAGATAACATATTTTCACTGAAGTCTAAACCAACAACCTTGCCCTGTTCACCTACCGCTCCAGCTAGCGCAATTGTCCAGTCCGCTGTCCCGCAGCATACATCAAGAGCCTTGTTACCTGGTTTTACATCCATAATGCGCATCGTCTCTTTACGCCAAGCTTTATGTCTTTGAAAACTAATGACAGAATTCATCACATCGTATTTATCAGAGATTTTCTCAAATACATCATGTACTCTTTCTTCTTTTGATTGTTGCATGCTCGTACCTTCTTCCAATGTAAAATTGCTTATGTCTTCGATTTATCTCTTAACACCGAGTTTATTTCTCTTATATCTGTGTGGTTTTCCAAATATTGATTTTCTTTCTTTCTGAGTTCCATCATCCATCCATAAATAACTGTTTCTGCCTCCGCTTGATCCTTCGCAATCCCTTGAACTGCTTGAAAAACTGGTGAATGTTGTTTATCAGCATGCAGTTCACATTCTTTTTGAAGACGGTTTTTTCCTAGTACATACGTTATAAACGGCTTCCAATGCGATAAATGAAAATGATCACATGTTTTTTGCAAGAGTGCAGACTCAATCGTTACTACACTTTCCATTATGTCATCCATCGTTTCATGCGCTTTTTGATATAACATTATTTTATGTTCATTAATTTCTTTAATTCCTTCAGCAAGCGCACGAATTAAAATAATATCACGATTCATAGACAATAAGTAATAATATAACCCGCTATAATAATCGCCTGCAAGTACTGTTAACTGGCGACGTTTATGCGATTCAACCGCTTCTTCCCCTGCTTTATTTGATACTCTTTCATGTGTATCAAGCGCAATTTGCACAAGCATAATCGTTACTACATAATGCTCGATTTGTTCTATATGTAAATTTTCACTTTTTAAAGCACCATATAACAATGCTATTTTTTCTTCATCAATAAATGGTTCTTCAATATAGTTTATAAAATAAGGATGGCATAATTTCTCCATCAATTTCTCTCTTATACCCGCATACCCTCCGTAGATGTCACACACAAAAATCACCCTTGTTTTCTAATTCATAAAACTTATTATAACACATACATTCTATTTTCTATAACCAAAACTTGGCTACTCTTTCCAAACTTCCACCGAATGAAATAACATCTTCCATTCTTTTTAGTAGTCTCTCTATTCTCACTCTGCCTTGCTAAAACTATATCATTTATTTACATAAAAAAAAAAAGAAAAGCAGTTTCCCACTCTTCTTTACTTCGTTTTAATAAAAGATAAAATTTCACTACGTGCTGCAGCATCATTTTCTAACACACCACGTACTGCTGTTGTTACTGTTTTCGCACCTGGCTTTTTCACACCGCGCATCGTCATGCACATATGTTCCGCTTCTACTACTACCATTACACCATGCGGCTCTAGTACTTCCATAATAGAGTTCGCTACTGTTGATGTAATACGTTCTTGCAGTTGTGGACGACGTGCAATTGTATCTACAGTACGAGCTAATTTACTTAACCCTGTCACTTTTCCGCCTTGCGGAATATATGCAACGTGAGCAACTCCATAGAATGGAACTAAATGATGCTCACACATAGAATAAAACGGTATATCTTTTACTAGTACAAGCTCCTCGTGATCTTCTCCGAACACTTTATGTAAATGTTCTTTCGGATCTTCATGCATACCTGAGAACACTTCTGCGTACATTTTTGCAACACGCTTTGGTGTATCAAGTACTCCCTCACGATTTGGGTCATCTCCGATTGCCTCTAAAATAAGGCGTACTGCATGCTCAATTTGTTCTAAATTAACTTTTGCCATCCGCTAGCCCTCCCGAAAACCTAAAAGTGATACGAACACATTCTAGCATATTTATGTTTTTAAAAGCAAAAAGAAGAGTTTCCAAAAAGGAAACTCTTCTTCCCTGTTAATATGTAAGGATTATTTAACCGCATCTTTTAACGCTTTACCAGGTTTGAATGCAGGTACTTTACTTGCAGCGATTTCAATCTCCTCACCTGTTTGTGGGTTACGACCTTTACGAGCCGCACGCTCACGAACTTCGAAGTTACCGAATCCGATCAGTTGTACTTTATCACCTTGTTTTAAAGCTTCTAAGATAGAATCAAAAACAGCGTCTACTGCTTTTGTTGCGTCCTTTTTAGAAAGGGAACTTGCTTCTGCAACAGCATTGATTAAATCTGTCTTGTTCATGCCATTCACCTCCTCCCAAAGATAAGACTGTATAATGATCATAAAATGAGTCTTACTTTCATTTGTAGGCAATTTTTGCAAATTCTATACTACAAAGATGTAGATAAATCATTATCAACGCCTATATTATACGATTCTCCTTTATAATTCAATATTTTTAAGGAAATTCTTACTCTTAAAATGTGAAAATCTGATGAAACTTGACAATTTACAACAATATATTAGATAATGACTGTTTATTTTTCTATTTCATACGCGAAAATCAAAAAAATCCCTCTACGATGAGAGGGATTTTTTCTTATAATATAATCGCAATTAATCCGCCAGATCCTTCATTAATAATTCTTTCTAGCGTTTCTTTTAATTTATATCTCGCATTTTCTGGCATTAAAGATAGTTTCGCCTGAATGCCTTCTCGAACAATAGAGCTAAGCGAACGTCCAAATATGTCAGAATTCCAAATTGATAATGGATCATCTTCAAAATCTTGCATTAAATAACGAACTAATTCTTCACTTTGCTTTTCAGTACCAATGATTGGCTCAAACGTAGACTCCACATCTACTTTAATCATATGAATAGACGGAGCTACAGCTTTTAATTTCACACCAAACCTTGAACCGTGACGAATAATTTCTGGCTCATCTAAGCTCATATCAGCTAAAGCAGGCGCCGCTACACCATATCCTGTTTGCTTTACCATACGCAGGGCATCCGCCACTTGATCGTATTCTATTTTCGCATGAGATAAATCGAGCATAAGCTTCAATAAATGATCTTTCCCTCGAATTTCCACTCCTACTACTTCTTTTAAAATTTGATCATATAATTCATCTGGTGCATATAAATCAATTTCCGCTACGCCTTGCCCCATATCAATGCCAGCTAGGCTCGCTCGATCAATAAATTCATACTGGCTAAACTGCCATACGACACGGTCCACATCACGAAGACGTTTTATATCCTTAACAGTCTCTTGAACAGCTTCTTGATAACTTTGGCGTAACCAATGCCCTTCATTTAACACCATTACCCAGCTCGGAAGGTTCACATTCACTTCTAAAACAGGGAACTCAAATAACGCCTCTCGAAGTACATTGTACACATCTGTTTCTCTTAAACTTTCGACACTCATCGCAATGACTGGGATATCATATTCTTCAGATAAACTTTGGCGCAATTGCTCTGTATCTGGATGATACGGCTGTACAGTGTTGATGATCATAATGAAAGGTTTTCCGACTTCTTTTAACTCATTTACGACGCGTTCTTCTGCCTCTATATAATCTCTTCTTGGAATTTCACCAATCGTTCCATCTGTTGTAATTACAACACCAATCGTTGAATGTTCTTGAATTACTTTACGTGTGCCGATTTCTGCAGCTTCATGGAATGGAATAGGTTCTTCATACCAAGGAGTATTAATCATGCGCGGGCCATTCTCATCTTCATAGCCTTTTGCTCCTGGAACTGTATATCCAACGCAATCTACCAATCGAATATTCACTTCAAGACCTTCATCTACTTCGATAGAAACCGCTTGGTTTGGAACAAACTTCGGTTCCGTCGTCATAATTGTACGACCAGCAGCACTTTGAGGCAGTTCATCCTGCGCCCTTTGACGGTCAGACTCATTCTCAATATTAGGAATAACTACAAGTTCCATAAATTTTTTAATGAATGTTGATTTCCCTGTTCGAACAGCTCCTACAACTCCAAAATAAATATCACCGCCTGTGCGTTCCGCAATATCTTTAAAAATATCTACCTTTTCCAAGTGATTCCCTCCCTCAATATTTTTGGGAATAATTCCACGTTTATAGTCAACTAATACCTTCTCTAACGTTGTCTATAATATCTGATATAATATAATGGTATTCTAGAAGTTCGGACAATATATCATATAATTTTGTCCAATTTCATATGACTATTAAAAAATACCTTTTGTTTGCATCGTAAGTTGTGTAACATAAAAAACCTTTCTTCTAGAACTTATTCACTAAAAGAAAGGTTCATGACTTATGATTTTAAAAAAATTGGTTCTCCATTCTTTACCGTATACGGTAAAGAATACGCAGGTACAAATGGAGAATCTTTCGAAAGTATATTCCGAATATCTTCTCCCTCCTTAAATTGCCCTTCATTTTTTTTCAACGCTTCATATAAATCGATTCTATAATCAACAAAAACTTCTCCCTTTTCATTGATTACAAATGGAAGCCCTTTACCAGAATACGGACTTGTCACTTGCGGTACATCTTTATATCCTAGTTTTTTGAAATCTAATTCATACACTCCATCTGAAATTATCTTTTTAAAAGGTGGATATTGATGTTCATCCCGATACATCCGAAGCTTTAATGATAACTGCTGAATTTGTTCAGCCATCCTAACATCAATTAACTTTACTGTCGGGTTTGTTTCAACGTCTATTAATACGTATTGATATACTCCTCCGCTTTCATACGCGTTCCCTGGCGCTTCTTGTATGTAACGCGGAGCAATCTTTTGAAAATCGATTGGATACTTTTGATAAATAGGCGTATTCATATCCCGCGTCTTAATTGGCAATATCCCACCATTTTGCTCCTTAAATGTCGCAACAGCTTTTTGAACGACCTGTAGCTGATCTTCATAAGGAACAGCATTTTGTTTCATATTTTCTTTCGGATACAGACATCCTGTTAAAAGGCTCATACAACAAAATATTAAAATAATATGGACTTTTTTCACTAGCAATCACCTTTCATACTAATATAACTTACTCCGTATGTAGCATTTTCGAGACCATTCCCTTTACTGCTGTACAGGTCCACTAAATACAACAAGAAAAATAACAATTCCTGACACAACCATAAGGGTGTAGGCTACCAAAGCTGTAATCCCTTTCAAAATTTTATTCTTTATTTTATATCTGCTTAGCAAAATAAAACTTACTGCAAAAAACATAAATCCAATTGCCCCTAAAGCAAACCACATTTTTATAAGCCCTTCCGACATATACACACCCCTTTTTATTAATCTATTTTTATACTATTTTAACAAATTAAAATCTTTAAACAAATACAAAAAGAACATTTTACTGCAAATTGCGAATATGTAACTGTAATCAATAGGTTTTTCAGTATTTTCCACTAGTCTCCATAAACATAAAAACCGAAGCGAGTGTATCCTCTCGCTTCGGTTGACCAAATATGCCCAAAACAGCTCTATTCCAATACTTTCATGGCTATCATATGCAATCTACAAACTCTTTGTTTCTCATATTTTATTTTTTAAACATTTTGCTTAACGAGCCAAAATCTGCCGGCATATTATTGTTAATAATCGCTTTTACAATTTGATCCTCTTGTTCTTTTGGCACTTCACGTCCTGCCATAAGAGCCACTTGATGAATCAATTGACGAAGCACAGTCTCATCACGTAAATTCGCATTTTGTACAGATGATGCTAATTTAAAAATATCTTCTTTATTCACTTTCGCTTCTTTTTCAATGTTATTAAAAATGTTATTATCCATTCTTTTCACCCTCTCCTCAAGTTACTCTTCATCCTATGCAAAAATAAAAAAATGGTGAAAAGACCCAAACAAATAAAAAGCGACAGAAGTACAATTGTACTTCTGTCGCTTTTCTTTAAAGTAAGTCAGGTATAGCTTCTACTTCGTGTTTTCGAACACGCCCCATTAATGAGCCTACTGCATCTTTTACATTATTCCCATTAAATAGCACGTCATATAAAGCAGCTGTAATCGGCATTTCCACTTCCATTTTCTCTGCCAATTCATGAGCAGCTTTCGTTGTTCTTACACCTTCCACAACCATACCCATGCTTTCTAACACTTCTTCTAAAGAGTGCCCTTTTCCAAGTAAATTACCCGCGCGCCAATTTCGGCTATGAACACTTGTACAAGTTACAATTAAGTCTCCCATACCAGTTAGACCAGCAAACGTTAACGGATTTCCGCCCATTTTTCTTCCTAAGCGAGCGATCTCTGTTAAACCACGTGTCATTAGTGCCGCTTTCGCATTATCACCTAATCCAAGACCATCAGTTATCCCAGCAGCTAACGCGATAATATTTTTTAACGCACCACCAAGTTCAACTCCAACGATATCTGGATTTGTGTATACACGGAAGTAACTATTCATAAACAAATCTTGTACTTCCTCAGCCGCTTCCATACGCTTTGCTGCAGACGTAACAGTTGTCGCTTGACGTAAACCAACTTCTTCAGCATGACTCGGTCCAGACAGTACAACAACATCTTTAATTAAGTCCTCTGGAATTTCTTCCTCAATCACTTCCGAAATACGTTTTGACGTACCAGGTTCAATTCCTTTACTTGCATGAATCCAAGTAGTCGGACCCGCTACATATCTCTTCATATCTTGTAATACTTCTCTATACGCTTTCGTTGGTACTACAAGAAGTACTACATTTACATCTACTAATGCTTCTTCTAAAGAAGAGTAGGCTACGATTGTGCTTGGCAATGTAATTCCTGGAAGGTATCGACTATTCTCATGTTTGGTATTAATCTCATCCATAAGTTCAGAACGATTTCCCCAAATACGTACATCATGTCCATTGTCAGCTAATACCATCGCTAACGCTGTTCCCCAGCTACCTGCTCCTATTACTGTGATTTTTGTCATAAAATCACATCCTCTCCATTAGTCTCTTGCTCTAGCGATAATGTGAATCGGCGTTCCTACAAAACCGAACGCTTCACGTAAACGATTCTTTAAGAAGCGCTCATATGAAAAGTGCATTAATTCTGTATCGTTTACAAATATAACAAATGTTGGTGGTTTTACCGCAACCTGTGTCGCATAGAAGATTTTCAGACGGCTACCATTATGAGTTGGTGTTGGATTCATCGCTACCGCATCCATAATTACATCATTTAATACGTTCGTTTGAATACGGATACTATGGCTTTCATTTACTTCATTAATAACTGGTAATAATGTTTGTGTACGTTTTTTCGTTTTCGCAGATAAGAATACAATCGGTGCGTACTCTAAAAATTGGAAATGAGCACGGATGTTTTCTTCAAATGCTTTCATTGTTTTTTCATCTTTTTTCACTGCATCCCATTTGTTTACGACGATAATAACAGCACGTCCTGAATCATGAGCATATCCAGCGATTTTTTTATCCTGTTCAATAATACCTTCTTCTCCGTCTAAAACAACTAAAACAACGTCAGAACGTTCAATCGCTCTAAGTGCACGAAGTACACTATACTTTTCTGTGCTTTCGTATACTTTCCCTTTTTTACGCATACCAGCTGTATCGATGATTACATAATCTTGACCATCTTTACTATATGGTGTATCAACAGCATCACGTGTCGTTCCCGCTATATTACTTACAATTACACGTTCTTGCCCAAGAAGTGCATTTACAAGTGATGATTTCCCTACATTTGGACGTCCAATTAAAGAGAAACGGATTGTTTCATCGTCATACGCTTCTTCTTCAATCTTTGGAAAATGATTTGCAGCTTCATCTAACAAATCACCAAGTCCTAAACCGTGTGTACCTGAAATCGGGAATGGCTCACCAAATCCTAATGCATAAAAATCATAAATATCACTACGCATTTCTGGATTATCAACCTTATTTACCGCAAGTACAATTGGTTTTTTAGAACGATATAAAATTTTAGCAACTTCTTCATCTGCTGCAGTTACACCATCGCGACCATTCGTCATAAAAATGATAACATCCGCTTCATCAATCGCTACTTCCGCTTGTTGACGAATTTGTGTCAAGAACGGCTCGTCTCCAATATCAATTCCACCTGTATCAATAATGTTAAACTCATGATTTAACCATTCTCCCGCACTATAAATACGGTCTCGCGTTATACCTGGTATATCTTCTACGATTGAAACTCTTTCTCCAACAATTCTATTGAAAATAGTAGATTTTCCTACGTTCGGGCGGCCTACTATTGCTATTACTGGTTTCGGCATATACTTTCATCCTTTCAACTTGCTTCTGTTTATTATGTAAAAAACCCTTCTTTGTGCAAGAAGGGATTTGCATTCCAGAATATTTCTCAGCGTATCAAAACACCTCACATTATACCACACGTTACTAATGTTTCACAATAATATATACATTCTCTTGTAAGCGATGCGCAATACCATCTAAAATTGCCTCTAAATTATTTGCAACAAATTCTAATTCATCTGTCGATTCACAAGTAAACAAAGGGGCACCACCAGCAAATTTATCCGGTGTTGTTGTAATAACCGCGAGAATTACACTTTCTAACATCATCTTTTATCTCCCCTTCCTTTCGGGGCTTCCGATGACATATGAACAGCACTTTCTAACGTCGGCACATTCCCTATGACACCTATCGCTTTTTCTGCATCTTGATCTTGTGGCAAGACAAAAATCCCAACCCTACCATCTTCTAAATCACGCTTTGCTAACGGCACAAGCGCTGGCGTACCAGAATCTCTATAAATCCCTAAAGCAACAGAAACATCATGTAAAATAGCTTGTCGTTGTCCTAAGTTTGAGATTGTCACCATCGCATCAATTGTTTTCGGCCTTAAAATAAAGCCCATTCCATATTTCATAATTTCCTCTTGCCTTGCTGGCAATCCAATATTCATAATGTAAATATTATCAATATACAGCCCCGCTCCTTCAAAACGAAGTGGAACATGCTCGATATCAACAAGATCATGTAACCTTTTGCCAGACATTAATTTTTTCGCGATAATAAATGCGATGATAGCCATAATTACTCCAGCAATCCATGAACGGAACCCTATATACGCAAACGTCGTTGCAAACGACGTTAACATCGCCAAATAGTTGCGACTTTCAAAAACTAATGCAATCCCTTCAATATATGTATTTCCACGCGGTACGAGCTCATATCCATCTAATTGTTGAAGGGTATTTCTTTCCATATTACGCACATCACGAAACTGTGTTGCTGCTAATGTAAGAAATGTAATAGCAGAAAAATCTTTTTTCAAAATCGACGGAATCGCAATCGCTCCTAAAGCCGCTGCAATTAACCCCATCGCAACGTGAATAATTTTCCCGTGGAGCCTCGTCGGATATTGACGCGTATCTGTCCGGAGCATTAGCACTCTCGTTACTGTACCCGCTATTACTCCGCATAAAATGGCCGGTGTATATTCAGTCATGTATTACCCTCGCCTTTCTTTTACGTGCTTTCCTCTTAAACTGTTCCATGTATACTGATGCTTTTGCAATCCAAAATAAAATTGCCATGAAAAATGTAGCAACGGCGACGATATCAAAAAACGCTAAACTTCCGTAATCATAAGGGAAATGTAGTTTTCGAAAAATAAGTGTCACTAACAATTCCCCCTGTAACATCCCTATATAAAGAGAACATAATCGTAATATGCGATCCTCATGCAATAAAACCGATGCATACAAAAGAGCAACACTTAACAAAAACAACCTGTCCACCACAATCCAAATCGGATCATATACTTCTAACAAATGAAAACTTGTATATAACATTGCAATAATAAGTGCCGAAAGTAAGCTATATAATTTTTTCCAAATGGAATAGAGCGTGGTTCCTATAAAAGCAACAATACAAAGCAACAGTGCATTTACTGATACCGTGAATGAAGCAATCGTTACATGTAACGGAGAGCAAATAATAAAAATCAATATACAAGCGCTTATCTTCCACCGAATAGAGTCCTTTTTCATAAAAAAAGTTACAATAATCCACCCTATCCAAGCTACAAAATAAAAAGTACTCCCTTCCATCATTTCACCTCCTATGTTTTCCATTATGGGAACTTTTTATGAAAGTTAATCCACTTTCTTCGCGCATAGTTTTTTCATATAACAGCAACACTTTTAATAAGGAGGTGCTATTCATTATGGGTAAAGATCGTCAAGAACGAAAACTAAGAGAATCACGACGCGTTGAATCTGACCGTGACCAATCACTACAATATCCGGGGGCTACTGGACTAGATACACCAGAGCAAGCTCGCAAGCAGAATCAGCACTAATGAATACAAAAAGACGGTTTCGATATTGTACGAAACCGTCTTTTACTTTTTTATTTATATCGAAATAATATTTCATGTATAAATCTTTCTAGGATTTATTTTTACCTCCACCTATTTTCTTTGACAAAATTAAACCCTTTCCAATAATTCATCAGTACAATATCTATATTTTTCAACCTCTATTTCAGTCGCAATTTTCACAAACTAATGTTTATATACATAATAATAATTTTATTTTTTACTTTGATAGAATATTAATTCATTCCTCCCTTTATATTACTAAAAAAGAACAGAAAACAAAAAAATCAACCCCACGGTTGATTTTTTATCTTCTACTATAATGCGTCGTATCAATACCACGCTGCGTTAACCAATGATACGTTTCGCCCTTTACAACAAGAGGTACAGCCTGTAACTCTTCTATCGTCTTTGCACCAAGAGCTGTCATAATAAATTTCAAATCTGTATGCAAAAGATCAATCTCATCCACTAACTTCTCGATACCATCTTGCATTAAAATACGTAAAAAGTATCCAGCAAACGCAGTTGTATTCGCCCCTAACGCGATTGCTTTCGCTACGTCAAGTGCTGTTTGTATACCCCCAGATGCAATAAAAGAGAGGTTATTATTTGTAGAGGTTGCTTCAATAATCGAGGTAGCTGTTTGTATGCCCCAGTTATTAAAATAAGAAAGCATTCGCTGTCTTCTTTCATTTTCAACAGCAGCAAAATTCGTACCGCCTTGTCCACCAATATCAATTGCCGTTACACCTACACTCGCTAACTGTTGCATTGTTTCCTTACTCATCCCAA
Source organism: Bacillus cereus group sp. MYBK79-1 (assembly GCF_051915365.1). Taxonomy (NCBI): domain Bacteria; kingdom Bacillati; phylum Bacillota; class Bacilli; order Caryophanales; family Bacillaceae; genus Bacillus; species Bacillus cereus group sp. MYBK79-1. The sequence goes on from NZ_JBQAEO010000007.1 coordinate 109,392, forward strand.
ATCCAACTTCTTTCACAATGACAGGAACTTTACTATTTAAAACAATTTTCTCAATGCGCTGAAGTACACCAGTAAAGTCACGGTCTCCTTCTGGCATCGTTAACTCTTGTATGACATTTAAATGGATTTGCAATGCATTTGCTTCAATCATATCAACAGCACGCTCTGCCTGTTCGATAGTTGCCTCACTACCTAAATTAGCAAAGAAAATACCATTCGGATTTACCTTTCTGATAATCTTATAAGAAGCAGCCTCACTTTCATCTTTTAACGCCGCCATTTGCGAACCTACAGCCATAGCAAGATTATGATGTTTCGCTACATATGCTAATTGCTCATTAATATGTAACGTTTTCTCTCCTCCACCACCAGTCATCGCATTGATAAAAATCGGCGAACTTAGTGAAAGTTCGCCGATTTTTGTTTCACATGTTATTGTGTCATAACTTGAATTTGGCAAACCTTGATGCACAAAATCAATATCATGAAAGCCATGCGTACGAGACTGACCAGTAGAAAGAGCGTATTCAATATGATCTAATTTACGTTTTGCCCTTACCACTTGTACCCCTCTTTATTTCTTTAATTTTTTCAGTTGTTCACCAATAATATCACTTAATTGGAAAGTAGCAGAATCAGCATTTGGCTCATACTGACTGTAATCTTCAATTACATTATTTTCCTCAAGCGCTTCTTTTATACTTAAAGAAATACGTTTCTCTGCTACATGGACTTCAAGTACTTTCACTTTTACTTCTTGTCCCATTTCCAATACTTCATTTGGATTTTTCACGTGACGATTTGCAATTTGAGATACGTGCACAAGACCTTCAACGCCAGGTAAAACTTCAACGAATGCACCGAATGTAACAAGACGTTTTACGACTCCTTCACGAATATCTCCAGCTTTTAGTTCGCCATCCACATTTTCCCAAGGTCCTGGTTGAGCTGCTTTAATTGATAAAGAAATACGTTGTGTATCAGCATCAACAGATAACACCTTAACCTTTACCTTTTGACCTTGCTCTAATACTTCAGAAGGTTGCTCTACTCGTTCGTGTGAAATTTGTGAAATATGAACTAAACCGTCCACACCACCAACGTTAACGAAAGCACCAAAATCCGTTAATCGTTGCACTGTTCCTTCAACAACGTCTCCTTCTTTTAATGAAGAAATCGCTTCTTTTTTCTTAGAATCTAGTTCTAATTCTACTACTGCTTTATGCGAAAGGATTACACGATTTTTTTCGCGGTCTAATTCAACAATTTTCACGGCTAATGTTTTGCCTTTATAGTCAGTAAAATCTTCTACATAATGTACTTCTACAAGTGAAGCCGGGATAAAACCACGAACACCAAGGTCCACAACTAATCCACCATTCACAATATCTTTTACAGTAACATCAAACACATGACCAGAAGTGAATTTCTCTTGTAATTCTACCCATGCTTTTTCTGCATCAACAGCACGTTTAGATAAGACAAGATCTTCTTCTTCTAATTTAATAACCTTTAATTCTAGCGTTTGATCTAATTCTACAACATCGCTTGCTTTTTCAATATGAACGTTAGCTAATTCACTAATTGGAATTACGCCATCTGTTTTGTATCCAACATTTACAAGCACTTGTTTCTCTTCAACTTTCGTTACAGAACCTGTAACAACGTCACCAACTTGTAATTCTTTTGAATCCATAACTTCTTCATTCATTTTCTCTACCATGGAAATACCTCCCTACAGAATTGACAAAGCATTTTTTATGTATATACGAAATGAAAACAATTGTTTTCATTTGCATGTTTAAGAATTTATCATCACATACTTGATTTTCATACATTTCACTAGAAAATATATTAAACCTATATAAATAGTATACAGCAAAATCATCTTGAAGAAAGTATGTTTTGAAATATAATAGCGAATATATTCTGAAAGTTTTATCTCTCTTTTACTAACTTCTTACAAATCTGATCATTTGTCAAGGAAAGAGACCCACAATTCACGTATCCTTTACATTTCTATACAAACAAAAAAAGAAAGAGGCTATCCCCTTTCTTTATTTCGCAAACACTCCTGAAACGATACTCATAATTTTTTGGACAACTTCTTCAATTGATAAAGAAGTTGTATCTAATTCCAATGCATCATCAGCCTTTTTGAGAGGAGAAACTTCGCGTTCTGAATCTAATTTATCACGCTGAGCAATTTCTTTTTTCAACTGCTCTAAATTAGAATCGAAACCTTTATTCATATTTTCTAAATGTCTTCTTTCTGCTCTTTCTTCAACAGAAGCAAGCATAAAGATCTTCACTTCAGCATCTGGTAACACGTGTGTACCAATATCACGGCCATCCATTACAACGCCGCCTTTTTCCGCTAACTCTTGTTGACGACGTACCATTTCTTCACGAACAAGGCGATGTTTCGCCACAATAGATACTCGATTCGTCACCTCAGGTGTACGAATTACTTCAGAAACATCTTGTCCATTTAAAAATACAAGTTGTGTATTTTCCCCTTGCTGAAAGTCAATATTTACATTCTTTACAACTTCCATTAACTTCTCTTCATTCTCAATGTCCACTTTTTGTTCAAGGGCTGCATATGTAATCGTGCGGTACATTGCGCCTGTATCAATATAAACGTATGAAAGTTTCTTTGCCACAACTTTTGCAACCGTACTTTTTCCAGCAGCTGCTGGACCATCTATAGCAATTGAAATTCGTTTATCCATTGTAACACCTCATTTTTTCACTTATAAAACAAAACGAAAAGCAGGTATTCTCCTGCTTCTTCTCATTTGCTTCACGTCATTAAATCCTCAATTATTGTAGCATACTCCTTCATAGAAGAAAATGAAAACTACCTATTCACCTGTAAGATTTCTGTTTTGTTTTTTACCACGACACCTTCATAATAAACAATTTTAGATAAATATTTCACTGATGACTTATGTATAAATAACAATTGCACAATACAAAGACAAATGAATTGTATTACTAATATACGAATAAAAATTTTCTCCATCTTTTTCAACGTAATTGATTCCTCCTATCCTATATTTACACATCGTACATATAGCAGTTAATTTTATTGTCATTTTCGAGGCATACTTTTATACATTTCCATTGTCGAATTTACTCAAAACATGTTATGTTCTAAATGTATTTTTCAACTTGAAAGGGGTATAAGCATTGAAAAGAATCCTAGTTTTACACACAGGTGGAACAATTGCAATGGAGGAAGATAAAGAAACTGGGGTCGTACAACCAGGTGAAAAAAATCCTCTTTTAAAATTTATTCCTGATTTAGAAGGCGATGTTGATTTAATCGTTGAAGATGTGTTCCATCTACCATCTCCTCATATGACACCGAGCGAAATGTTACAATTACAAGTCATCATTGATGAAAGAGTAAAACAAGACAACATTCATGGCGTAGTCATTACGCATGGTACGGATACATTAGAAGAAACAGCCTATTACTTAGATTTAACAGTGCAAGCAACTATTCCAATCGTTGTAACAGGCGCAATGCGTTCTAGTAATGAATTAGGTGCCGATGGTCTATATAACTTCTTATCGGCTGTAAAAGTCGCTAGCTGTAGTGAAGCTGCTGAAAAAGGTGTTTTAGTCGTATTAAACGACGAAATTCATTGCGCTACAAATGTAACGAAAACACATACAAGTAACGTGGCAACATTCCAGAGTCCACAGTATGGACCAATCGGTATGGTAACAAAGCGCGGCGTTGTATTCCATCATGCTTTAGTACATCACGAAACATATTCAGTAAATAAAGTTTCTAAAAACGTAGTCGTTCTAAAAGCATACGCTGGTATGGATGATACATTGTTAGCAGCAATTGAAAATCTTCCAGTAGACGGGATTGTTATTGAAGCACTTGGACAAGGTAATTTACCTCCAAGAACACTTCCTAGTCTAGAACGATTAATAAACAAAGGAATTCCTGTCGTATTAGTTTCTCGCTGTTTCAACGGCATCGTTCAAGATGTATATTCATATGAAGGTGGCGGCAAACAATTAAAAGATATGGGTATTGTATTCACATACGGCTTAAATGCTCAAAAAGCACGTATTAAATTATTAGTTGCATTAGAGAATACAACTTCTCATGAAACAATCCAAAATATGTTTATGCACAATTAAAAAAGAAGCTGTCGAAGTTTATTTCGACAGCTTCTTTTTATACTTCCCTTGACGCAATGATTTGCGCAATCGCATCCCCATGAAATCTACCGTTCTCGATAAATATTTCATTCGCATTATTTCCAGCAGCAATTACACCTGCAATGAAAATATTTTCAGCGTTCGTTTCCATCGTTTCCTCTGCATAAATCGGACGTCCTGTTTTGTCATCAATCCGAACACCCATCTTCGTTAAGAAACTATGATCAGGATGGTAACCAGTCATCGCAAATACAAAATCATTTTGGATTGTATATGCCTCATCATCAACTGTAAACGTTAATGTATGTTCAGTAATTTCTTTCACGTGAGCCCCAAAATGCATTTGAATTGTGCCGCTTCGTACTAACGCCTCAAACTCCGGCAAAATCCACGGCTTAATGCTTGGTGAATACTCACTTCCGCGATATAGCACCGTTACACGAGCACCGGCTTTAACAAGTTCTAACGCGGCATCTACACTCGAGTTTTTTCCACCTATAACTACTACATCTCGATCAAAATAAGGATGTCCCTCTTTAAAATAGTGAGCTACTTTCTTCAGTTCCTCACCTGGAACGTTCATATAATTTGGATTGTCATAATATCCAGTTGCTACAACAATATATTTCGCTATATATATTTCTATACTTCCGTCACGCTTTGTCGTCTCAACCTGAAAAACTTCTCCATCCTTTTGAACGTTCTCCACTCGTTCAAAAGCATTTACACGTACAGATTTACGCTTTACTACTTCACGATAATACGCAAGTGCTTGATTTCGAACTGGCTTACGATTTTCTGTAATAAAAGCTACATCACCAATTTCTAATTTTTCACTAGAAGAGAAAAATGTTTGATGAGTTGGATAATTATAAATCGCATTTACAATGTTTCCTTTTTCAATTACTAACGGATTTATTCCTACCTTTTGCAACGAAATTGCTGCTGCTAATCCGCACGGACCGCCTCCAATTATGATAGCTATTTCTTTCTGCATACTCAGCTCACTCCTAGTCTTCTACCAATACGCTATTTATAAAAACAAGAAAAAACCTACTTACAGCAGTAGGCACCTATCTTTATTGTATTCATTTTTCATATATTTGTCATCTAAACGAAACGTACATCCGATAGACATCTGCTAAAAACTGCTGAAATTTAATACCTTGTTTCCCTAATACATTTTCAGGATCAATCTTTCTAGCTGGATCAAGTGTTTTATGTGATACGATATCTTTCTTCGGATTCAAGCCGAAGTTTTGACATAAATACGCATGATACCACGTAAAACGAGTATATGCTTCCCAAAAGTTAACATCACCACCATAACAAAGTTCCACTCCAATAGCAGCCTTATTGGCATCATAACCATATAAGTCATTATCTGTCGGCACACCATATCGAACATGATAGGCGACTTCATTTATAGGAACAATTTCCAATATTGTTTTATCATCTATAAATGTATGTGCCGAGGCTTTCGGTTGTATCTCATTAAAATAATCCCGATTGCCTATCGCATTGCTACCAGGGTTCCCCGTATCATGACTTACAATAAACCTGACTTTAGAAAGAGGAATTCCCGGTCGTGAACTTCCATATCCAATATAGTTACGCTCTATAGGAAACATCACCATTACTACCAACTCCCGCTTCAGAAGATTACTTTACTTCCTTATATATGTATTCGGTAGCAATGTCCTTATAGCATATTTCTTACGCGAAGAGAAAATCGAAAATATTTGATGTGAATACCATAAATAGTAAAATACTTACAGCAACTCCATAAAAACCGTAAAACCAAACGCAATCTTCTTTCGTATCTAAACCGAAAAATGTATTTACTGATTGCAATAATGTGCCGCGCTTACTTTGTTTGTTTCTTAATACTTCCACTCGTTCTACAACATCTGCTGGCATCATAAATCTTTGGTCTACTGTCATTTTCATTATTTATCTCTCCTTAAAATCATTTCCGTTTTGTTTATCTAAGGAGAGTATAGCACGTTTGTTCGTGTAGAACAAGCGTTCTTTTTATTTTTTATTTTATTTTTCAGCAAACGAAGTAAGAATCGTGATTACAAAGGCGATAATCGGCCCTACTACAACTGCACCAAATATTAAAAACAGCAGTCCTTCCCCGAACACCCGAACGATACTTGTTTTTTCAGATTTCGTCGTTCTCGCGAGTTCCCCCTCTAACCTCTTAACTTTTTCTTCTAATTGTTCTACGCGTTCCATCATTTCATTGTTCATATACACCACCTCACTCTTATACTTCAACAAAAAAACGTGATTCCCTCGAAAGGAATCACGTTTTCTCACGCTATAATATTATACCCAACCTCTGAAGCGACTTGCTTCAGCCATTTTACGAACACCGACCATATACGCAGCTAAGCGCATGTTCACTTTACGAACTTGTGCTGTTTCATAAATAGAATCAAATGATCTTACCATTACTTTTTCTAAACGTTGTTCTACTTCTTCTTCAGTCCAGTAGTAACCTTGGTTATTTTGCACCCACTCAAAGTAAGATACTGTTACACCACCAGCACTTGCTAATACGTCTGGAACAAGTAAAATTCCGCGATCTGTTAAAATTTTAGTTGCTTCTAATGTTGTTGGACCATTTGCAGCTTCAACAACGATTTTTGCTTTAATATTATTAGCATTTTCTTCTGTAATTTGGTTCTCAATTGCAGCTGGAACTAAAATGTCGCAATCAAGTTCTAACAATTCTTTGTTTGAAATTGTATTATTAAATAGTTTTGTTACTGTACCGAAGCTATCACGACGGTCTAATAAATAATCAATATCTAATCCGTTTGGATCATGCAATGCACCGTAAGCATCCGAAATTGCAATAACTTTCGCGCCTGCATCATGCATAAATTTAGCTAAGAAGCTACCAGCATTACCGAATCCTTGAACAACAACACGTGCACCTTTAATATCAATGTCGCGTTTTTTTGCAGCTTCGCGAATACAAATTGTTACACCTTTCGCCGTTGCTGTTTCACGTCCATGTGATCCACCTAATACAAGTGGCTTACCTGTAATAAATCCTGGTGAATTAAATTCATCAATACGGCTATATTCATCCATCATCCATGCCATAATTTGAGAGTTTGTGAATACATCTGGAGCTGGAATATCTTTCGTCGGTCCTACGATTTGGCTAATTGCTCGTACATAACCGCGGCTTAATCTTTCTAACTCACGGAATGACATTTCACGTGGGTCACAGATAATTCCACCTTTACCTCCACCGTATGGTAAATCAACAATACCACATTTTAAACTCATCCAAATCGAAAGTGCTTTCACTTCATTTTCTGTTACATTCGGATGGAAGCGAATTCCACCTTTCGTTGGACCAACAGCATCATTATGTTGCGCACGATATCCTGTAAATATTTTAACAGTCCCGTCATCCATACGAACTGGTATTTTCACTGTCATCATACGAATTGGTTCTTTTAATAATTCATATACTTCGTTTGGATAACCCAATTTTTCTAATGCTTCACTAATAACAATTTGTGTCGAATTCAATAGTTCAAAATGTTGTTCCCTTTGTTGTTGTGTTTTTGTTTGAGTTCCCTTTTCGGCTACCATAGTAAGTAAACCCCCTGTAATTTCACTTGTTTAGTAAACCTTCATTGCCTAGTATACACCGTTAAATTTGGAATGCAATAGAAAACGCTAACAAATATATACAAACTATTTCCTGTTGCAAGCGTTTTCACTATCATTATAGTCCTTTTATTACTTTTAGAAAAGTAAAATACTTAAATATTTAAATATTTTTTATTTTACTTACATACAGCACCCGGAAAAGATATATGTAAGTATAATAAAGAATGCTCCAATATTTATGATTCCCGCTATATCATTAATCGTTTTGAAATTTTCAGACCGACATTTTAGGTTTTTCCAAATAAAAAACAAAACCTTAGCTATGTTATATTAGCTAAGGTTTTGTTTTTTCACAAAGTAATTGTGTATTTGTTCAATTGCTTGAGAAGCCATTAATTCTTTACCATACTCCATTAGACGATAAATAGTTGCTGTAGACGGATTACCATATTCCGCTAAAATCGCTATAAAATCTGCCTTCAGTAATTGAACTTGCTCCTCTTCTTCCATCCAAAGATAGAAACGACCATCCCACGTATATAGTTTTCCGCCAGTTACATCAAGGTTATATAAACGATTCGACAGGTTAATTACGTCGTCTAGTGTAGCAAACTCATAAAGTATATGCTCGCTTTCATCTAGAGTCACTTGCATTTCAATAAACTCGTCACGGAACTCATCATCTGTATCCACATCTTGATGTTCTTTCGTTACAATTACGACCATTCCTTGCGCTTGTAGAGAAAATACTTCAACCGCAATCGGACCATCCGCTTCAAATCCTAGTTCCTTATTTGCTTCTTGCATCATATCACGAAATAATTGCTGTACTTTTGGTGCATTTCTCCACAAATCTTCTTTCGTTAATCCTCGTTCAGATAAATCATCAAATGTTAAGAAAATTTTTATCTTATTGTAATTTAATCGTTCCAGCCTCATCTCATACCCTCCCTACGTAACCAATGAATATAATTCTTATTATATGAAATAGAAAATAGATGGTTCTTTTCGAACAACTATTCTAACATTTTTAACCAATCATCCCATTCTTCTTTCGTATCACCAATTAGGCATGTTTGAATGTTCAACTGATCTCGAGAACCTATTTCTCCTATAAACCCAACAGAAAGGCTCTCACTTTTTTCTTGCAACAAATTCATGTCGTTCATCGCGTTCTTAAGTTCTCGTCCGTCATCAAAAGAGACTACTACATATGTAGGTTGTATTTGCTCAACAGCTAACAAAATACCATCTTCCGCTAAGCTTGACCTAATATATATCACCTCATATCCTTTTAAGCGTAAATACGTTGAGAAAACAAACCCTTTCAACATATTATTTTCTAACACGACAACTTTGTGTATAGAAGAAAATGATGATGCATTATGATACACCATTCCTAGACGAGTTTGTAAAAATGATACGACATATTGGAATTGCACCAATGTAATTTCATTATTATTTTTTAACGTTAACAATTTATTTGACACTTGAAGAACAATACTTGCTATAACTTTTTCTGTTGCATAAATACTGAAAGCCTCGTTTAACAATGCAGAAATTGTAATTTCATCAAATTTTAACAAAGCTTGTAGTAAATCGTCCACTAAAACAACTTCTCTATCGTAATGTATTTCTTTTTGAACATTACGCTGCAAACGATTCCCTTCTAATAATTGAACCGCTTGTCCAATCATCATGCCGGAAGAAACCTTGTCCATTAACCATTTCAAAGTTTGAATATGCTCTTCTGTATATAATCGATGCCCCGCATGATTCCGCTTTGGGGCAATAATTTGATATCGTCTTTCCCATGCACGAAGCGTACTCGGCTGAATTCCAATTATATTCGAAACAGCTTTTATGTTATATTTTCCGTTTAGAGTTGGCATCATTTCCCTCCGCATAACGTAATAATATGTGTTTGAGCAGGTGCTCGGAAGCGAAGTGGAATCAACGTTGTTCCATACCCATTACTAACAAAAAGAGTCATATTTGAATGCTTATATACGCCACCTTTTAAATGTTTTTTAGATGGGAATAATCGAATCTGCCCTCCATGTGTATGTCCACTTAACACAAGTGAAATTTGTTCTTTTCCAGATATTTTATTTATTATATCAGGGTTGTGGCTAATTAATATGCGAAAACCATCTTCTTTGCAATCAGCCAACGCTAAATCTAAACGATCACGCTTCAAACCAACATCATCTACACCGAGTAAACAAATTTTTTCTCCTAGTTCAGACTCAAATACAACTCTTGTATTATCTAAAACTTTCACATTATTTTCTAATAACAAAGCATCTAATTCATGATATTCAATCTCATAATCATTATTTCCCCATACAAAATATACAGGAGCTATCGCTCTTAACTTTTGTATATTTGCAGAGATTTTCGATAAAGGGACGCCTCTTTCCGCTAAATCACCGCCAATAATTACAAGGTCTACTTTTCCTTTTACTTGTTCAATTAATGAACTTGAAATGACTCTTCTATGAATATCAGAAATAAAAAACACCTTTACTTTTTGAAAACTTTTCGGAAATTCTTCAAAAAGTAAAGTATGTTCTAACACAGTATTACGCATCGCTTCTGTATACATTACAAGAAGAAATATAATACCAATACATATGAGAGCACTTAATAAGATAATCCATATCATATATTTTTTACTCCCTTCCTCATAAAGATAATCCTCAGTTTTTATAGTAGGTATGTTACTAGCTATCCTGCTTTGCGGACTTTTCTTTTATCGGAATTTTTATTTCTTGACCTACATTCACTTCATCTTCTTGTAAATCATTATACTTTTTAATTACTTCAATTCCAGTTTCATCTGAAAAATATTGCTTCGCTATACTTTCTAAAGTTTCTCCCTCTTTCACCGTATGCGTTACTACTTTCTCAGATGTTGCCTCAGACTCAGATTTAGCTGAATCAAAGAAAATGACCTCAAACGCACTTTTCCCAGCGTTATTACCATCACTTGTCACCTGAATATATTTATCTGTATACCATAAAATACTAATTGGTAGTAATATGAATAGAAATGTTAAAACCCGGACGAAAATATGATTCATTTTAAACTTTTCTTTTTTCTCTTTATTTCTATGAATTTCACTACGCGGCGGTAAACCTTCTTTTTCTTCCACTCGCTCAACTTCTAATTCCTCTTCAAAATCAGGAATTCGTTTTCTCATGTTGTTCACCACCACCTTCCATTTATTTTCTTAATTGGAGTCCCATTATAAAATCAACAAGAAAGTGTGCAAAGATTGTTATAAACAAATTTCCTGTCCATTCAAATACGTAACCAAAGACAAAACTAATGAAACAGACGAAACAAAACAAAAATGGCTTTGTTATATACCGAATATGTAACACTGCAAATACTAAACTCGCTATCACAATTCCAAAGTGAGTCTGCACTACACCTCTAAATAAAAATTCTTCTGCAAAGCCGATAATGAACGTAATAACAAGTAGATGCATAACTGACATTCCTTGAAACATCCTATCGTTAATACCACCATCATCAAACCAAGACTCTGGAAATACTCGCATTGCAACATAATCTAATAACACAATACCAATCGCCAAAAAGCCACCTATTATAAGTATAGACACCGGTTCCCATTTCCACAGACTATACACCGATTTTATATCTCGGAATAATATATATGCTAGTAAACAACCGATACCGATAATAATGAACTGTGTGATATACAGATTCAGTCTTATTTCTTTCGGACTCATATCTTCAATATTATGCCTTTGAATGTCCATCATTCCCCCATCTTTTCTAGACCGAAAAGCTTTTGTAACTCTGTTTCCCAATTATAGTCGAAATCCGATTGTTGCGCTTGTCTTTTTTTATAATCTGTTTTTGTAATACCACAATAGTCACAGCAATTTTTTAACTCGTTCTCTTTTCTATAACTGAACTGTTGCAACAAATATTCACGTCTACATCCTTTCACTTGTATCCATGATTTCATGTTTTCTAGCTCACTATACTTATTACGTAGCCTTATTTCTACTTCAGCTATTAATCTGTTCATAATTTCATCTGACAAGCTCTCTAATTTTAATTTTCGCTGTTGTATGATTCCAAGCTGTTCGAGATGATAGCGGATGAAACGCCAATATTGTTCATTAAATCTTGCTGCATTATAACAAATTTCTTCTACCTCTTCTATTGGTAATTCTTTCGTTTGAAACATTCTTTCTTGTAGTAAAGAGAATAAAAATTGTATTTGCGACTGACTTGGCAATTCATCTTCAATTATTGAAATTGGTAAATCGTGATCTAACGGACTACATAGTAAGATAGCTATACTCGGTTCACCATTTCTTCCAGCTCTTCCGATTTCTTGTAAATAGGAAGCTATATTAGTCGGATAATGAAAATGAATAATATAGCTCGTATTCGACTTATTTACTCCCATACCAAAAGCACTTGTACATATTACAAGCTGCAACTGGTCATTCATAAACTGCTGTTGAATTAACATACGCTCTTCATGTTCCATACCCCCATGATAAAAAGCGACACCAGTCACGCCTTTTCCTCTTAAATATTCCGTTAAACGTTCTGTCCACGCTCTACTTGAACAATATACAATCCCTGGTCCTTGCAAATACATCACCTGGTCCAAAAGCGCCTCTTTCTTCTCTTCTATCGTCTCCACAAATTGTACTTCCATTGCAATATTCGGACGATCAATAGAGTATACATGCTGGGCGACATTCTTTAAACTCAAACTCTCTGCTATATCCCGGAGTACATCTTTCGTCGCTGTCGCCGTTAATGCTAGCACCGCAGGAGACCCGATATTCTCAATGACTACATTTAGTTTTTTATAGTCTGGTCTAAAATCATAACCCCATTGTGAAATACAATGAGCCTCATCCACAACAAATAATGAAATATGAACTTTCTTCAATTCTCTTATTAACACTTCCGACTGCAACATCTCTGGTGAAACAAAAATAAATTTATATGAAGCTAATTTTTTCATCGCTTCTCTTTTTTCGTGTAATGTCCGAAAACTATTAAATGCTATTACTCGGTTTTTCACTACATACTTTAATTGTGTAACCTGATCTTCCATCAAAGATAATAATGGTGATACAACAAGTACTGTTCCTTCTTGCATTAGCCCTGGAAGTTGATAGCACATAGACTTCCCTCTTCCAGTCGGGAGCATCGCTATAACATCTTTTCCTTCTAATAAATCTGTAATTACCCCTTTTTGCCCTGGACGAAATTCAGAATATCCAAACCATCTATATAAATATTCCTCAAGCTTCATTTATACCCTCCATCCGCGCCAATACAAGACGAACTTCAAAATAAGAGATACCCTCTCCAACCGCTTGTTTCAACTCACGCAACTTACGTGTTTGTAATGCCTCAATTACTTTTGTTACTCTATCTATTTTGTCTTTTTCCATAAACATCTCGATTGAAAACTCTTTTTCCCTCAAAGCAATTTCAACAAAATGATCTTCTATCGTTGCAACCTTTAAATTTCTAATTATCGCTATTTCATCTAAAGAGCGTCCTTGTCTCCAAAAATTATATGTTTTTTTCGTTGATAAACTAAATAATTCAGCTCTCTCATTTGGATAAGAGATAATCTCAGCTAATAGCGGAAATTCATTTTCTTTATCGCGAACTTCTTGTATAAAGAAGTGAATTGTACCCCAAAATAAAAAATACACCTGGAATATATCTTGTTTCGTAATTTCCGCTAATTGCTGCAATGTACAACCGATACGTTCATATCCTGTTAATCGATATGTTACAATCGTCGCTTCTACCACATCACCTTTTCCTAAAAGATTATGTATTTCTTTCCATAATCTTTTCGCCAATTCACTTCGCCTATATGGTACACCTGTTAAAAAGCGTTTTACCCACACCATTATTTCTGTATCTTGTTGAATAGGAATAAACTTCGTATTATTCTGTTGTAAATTAGATATAGTTTGAATAATTAATGATAATCGTTTCCAAAATGTTTCACCTAATTCACCATAGTGCAAACCATGTAAATGCGCGGGAAAAGCATACACTTCCTCCCATGTATGCAACTGCATTTTACCTTTAGATGTTAACAAATATGTATTTTCATGTATTTCTTGAATCAAATCTGCTTGCAACAACTTTGTAACTTCACGATCATAGTCTGTTCTATTTAACGATTTATATATTCCAAACAAAAATGAAATTCGGAACATATTCCCATCTTGTAACGTTTGCGAAGATCGTTTTCCTTTTAATAAATAATAAATAGAAGAAACGGTCCTTTCACCATTCAATTGTTTTAAACAATACAATAAAGTATATTGTAGTTGCATTACCGCTTCCACCTTTCAATCTAACTTAATTACTTTTTAGTATGATTGCACCATTCTACGTTACTCATTAAACTTATCATATCGGCACTATGTACTTGTATATAGTATATTGTACCAAACGAAATAACATTTACGTATTTTGAAAATCTTATGACATAATGCAAAAATTAGTTGACACTCTAATTGATAAGGATTATCATTATAATTTTATGTTGAAAAGTTTTAAAAACCGTTTTACAATAAGGTTATAATTTTTATGGCGAGCTTTTCACATACATATTATCAGGAGGGAAAAAAGATGGCAAAATATACAATCGTTGATAAAGATACTTGTATCGCATGTGGTGCTTGCGGCGCTGCTGCACCAGACATTTATGATTATGATGATGAAGGTATTGCGTTTGTAACATTAGACGATAACCAAGGTATCGTTGAAATTCCAGATGTATTAATTGAAGATATGATGGATGCATTCGAAGGTTGTCCAACTGACTCAATTAAAGTTGCTGATGAATCATTTGATGGCGACTCTTTAAAATTCGAATAGTCTTTTATTAACTTCAAAAAATATCCCTCATTAATATGAGGGATATTTTTTGTTTTCTATTTTCATTCTACTTAATAAAAAACCATTAGTAGTTCCATACTACTAATGGTTTTATTTTACATTTATGCATTTTTCATTTTTGCAAACACCCATACTTTCAGGCGTGAGAATAACGCTACAAATACAATTGTCACAACAATTCCTTTAATCAAATTAAATGGTAAGATTGCAGTTACAACCGTCGTTCTTATAGCTTCGCTAGACATAGCTGGTGAATTTAAAAACCAAGTGTAAGCTGGGAATATGATGATGTAATTTAATACACTCATAATGAGCGCCATTGTAATTGTCCCTAGCATTAATCCTGTCGTTAAACTTTTAACAGTACGATACTTCCTAAATAAGAAAGCTGCTGGTCCAATAAATAAACATCCTGCAATAAAGTTAGCTATTTCTCCAACTGGTACTCCCGTTAAACTCCCTTGAATCCCGTAATGTAAAATGTTCTTTATCGCCTCTACAATTATCCCTGCAACTGGCCCGAAAATAATCGCAGCAATTAAAGCTGGTACATCACTAAAATCAATCTTTAAAAATGGCGGAAGTCCAGGGAACGGGAAGTCCAACATCATCAGTAAATATGCAATACTACTTAGCATCGCTACACTCACCATCTGCAATACACTGTTTTTTTGTTTCATCTTTCTCTCTCCTTTTCCATCGATCTTCTCATGGAAAGTGGAAAGGTTCTGCTATGCCTACTTTTTCATAGAACGAAAAAACCCTTTGTGTTTTACACAAAGGGAGAATTTAAGGCACATCAAACAGACGTTCAAATCCATATCTTTTTTGAACGCTTGAACCTCCATCTTCTCCCATCCAGACTGTACTGTCGGCTTTGGAATCACACCAAATCCTGCCTTAACGGCTCGCGGGCTTAGAACAAAATCACATATAGTTCATCACCGCCGGTCGGGATTTTCACCCTGCCCCGAAGATAGACCGATATTCTATTTTCCATTTCATTATACAACAACATGATCGTATTGTGAACAAAAAAAGCGTAACTTATTAAAAATAAGTTATTAATTTTATATAACCAAAACTAGTCATTTTATTTTACAATACACCCCATATTTTTTAGTATTCGGCATTTCTCCTATGAATCCCCTAGTCATATATAATTAAAAGTGATAAGATGTTGAATTGTTAAGATAAGAACATTTTCTGGATTACGGAGGAAATGTCATGGAGAAAGAAAAGAGACACTCTATTCGAGAAGCAATGAAAAAAAACTTACGAAAAGAATACTTTTACTTAAAAAAAGAATTACTTTTCTACTGCCCAATTGATTTAGGCACATTCTCAAGCGAGACATACTATGCTGCTTTCGACGAGGATGGCATCAGTATTTATCAGTATGATAAAAAAACAGAAAGTAAATTAAAATTATGTGAGCGTCATCCGTGGAAGAGTTGGAATAAAGTGAAGGTGGATCATTATTTAACAACCTCTCAATTTATTTTCCAAGGGGAGCGAAACTGGATATTATCCATTTTCCAAAAAGGAAAAGAAGCTCAAAAAATAATTGAAGAGCATACATCTTTACAAACTGAAGTTGTGTCCCGCTCTTTCTTGAAAAAACTTCCAGGTTTTCGTTCTAATGCACCATTGAATAAGTACATCGGCAGCATTTGCTACACTGCACTTATTGCATTTTTATTAAAATGGATGATTCCATTTCAAGCACCACAAATCGCCCTGTACTCCATTTCAATCGGTTTTATGCTTCTTGGTTTACTTTGTTTAACAATCGGTTTAATTGAACCGACTATTGTACTGTTTCGAACAAATGAAAAAACAAGAACGAAAGTATTTTACTTATATAGCTACTTAGCTATTTCTGGATTTATATGTGTCTTTATTTTTTGGTAAAAAAAGAGCTAGTTAAACTAGCTCTTTTTTACTTTACGTATAATTGTTGATTTGGATAAATAAGCTCTTGCTGCAAGCCATTTTTTTCTTTTATTTCCTTAACTGACATACTAAATTTCCGTGCAATACTAACTAAAGTGTCCCCTTTTTGGACGACATATAATGATGAAGAAACGGCTTCATTTCTTTGTTCATGTAAAACAAGCAACGGATTCATCGCATTCTTTTTCGCCATCGTCCATCTTCCTTGATGAACTTCTAAATGCAAGTGCGCACCTCGCGATTCTCCTGTATTTCCTACTTCTCCAATTATTTTTCCTTTTGAAATATAATCCCCTTGAACTACATATCTCTTATTTAAATGTGCATATACAGCCTCATATTCTCCATGTTTAATAAATACAACGTTTCCGTAACTACTGGAATAATAAGACTTTGTTACCTTACCTTCTTGAATTGCTGCCACAGGCGCGCCGATCGGTGCCGCTATATCTATACCGTAGTGTTTTCCGTGCCTTGTCCCAAAATAATCACTTATCTGTCCTTCAACAGGCCATGTCCATTGATTTCCCTCAGCGTACACATGTAATTGAGATAAAAACAATACTGTCAATAACATGACGCCACATTTTAACACTTTCATATACATCCTCCGTTTTCTAATTACCACCATACCTTCTCTATTTTGGTATATTACAGAAAAAAGTATACAAAAAAAGAAAGTGGATCACTCCACTTCCTTCTCATTTTTATCCCGAAAAACGATTGCACTACGATTATACTCTACATCTTTTACTTGTAATCGAGCATTTATTACTCTAGCTACTGCAAACAAATAATCAGATAATCTATTTACATACTTTAGAATAACTTCATTGATTTCTCCTTCTTTTTGTAAAGACACTATACATCGTTCTGCTCGCCTTACAACTGTACGTGCCATATGAATAGCAGCAGCCGGTTCGCTTCCACCTGGTAAAATAAAGCGCTCTAGCGGCGGTGCTTCTTCTATATACAAATCAATCCTTCTTTCTAAGCTTTCGACCATTTCAATCGTCACTTTATAAGGGATTTTCCCTGCTACTATCGCCAAGTCTCCTCCACAATCAAATAATTCATGTTGAATATTTTCAAGTTCATTGTAAATATCTCCGAAAGACCCGCCTTGTAGCTTCTTCATCGCATACCCAATATGAGAATTCGCCTCATCTATTGTGCCATATGCTTCAACTCGGATATCATCTTTATCCACTCTGCCACCTATTACACTTGTTTTCCCTTTATCTCCTGTTTTTGTGTATAGTTTCATCGCTTTACGACACCCCTCTTATTATTCTTCATTCGACTAAGATAGAAAAAAGTTCTACTATTATTTATTTAATTGATTTACAAAAAAATAAAAACAGTAGAACTTTATTCATTATCAACTTTAAAAACGCATATCTAAATTATACGATTCGGTAAATATACAGAGAATGTAGTTCCCTCTCCAACAACACTTGAAACAGCAATTTTCCCCTCATGGCCTTGCACAATATTTTTTGCAATCGCAAGTCCGAGTCCTGTTCCACCTTTTTTCCCACGTGTTCTTGCTTTATCAGCTTTATAGAAACGATCAAATAAAAATGGAATATCTTCTTCGGGAATACCAGCGCCCGAATCTTGCACTTCAAAAATAAGTCCATTATTTTTCGTATCAATTACAAGCGTTACATGCCCGCCTGCATTCGTATGACGAATTGCGTTATCAATTAAATTCGTCAATACTTGTTCCATACGATCTGCATCAAACGGGTATTGCTCAATTGGATTTTGGAAATCAACCGTTAATTCGACTTCTTTATCCTTTGCAATCCCTTGGAATTTACGACCTATTTTTTCAACGAAAGGATGAATATCTACTTCACCGATATGTAACTCTACATTACCACTTTCCATACGCGCTAAATCTAACAATTCATTTACAAGTTTACCTAAACGAACGGATTCATCATAAATGATTTGAACAAACTCATTAATTTCTTCTTTCGTTTGCACAATATCATCTAAAATTGCTTCACTGTATCCTTGAAGCATTACCATCGGTGTACGAAGTTCATGTGATACGTTCGCAATAAAGTCTTGGCGCATCTTCTCAAGACGGCGTTCTTCCGTCATATCACGCAATACTGCTACAGCACCACGAATTTTTGTTTGATTGTAAAGCGGCGTCATAAGAACTACGTAGTTACCTTTTTGTAAATTAATTCCAACTACTTGTTGTTGTTCGCTTTCTACAACGAGATGGAATAGTTCAACAAGTTCAGAAGGTAGCTTTTTACTTAATTCTACTTCTTTTTCTTCTTGCCAAACTTGTAAGAAATGTTCAGCCGGCGGATTGATTACAACAACTTCGCCTTCCTGATTTAACGTAATAACCCCATCTGCCATACTACTTAAAATACTAGCTAACTGTTCTTTTTCTTGCTGCAGGGCATTCATATTAAACTTTAACTGTTTCCCCATTTGATTTAAGGCCGTTGCAAGCTCACCAATCTCGTCCTGAGAAACCATAGGTGCTTTCGCATCAAACTTCCCACGCGCAACCTCAAAAGCAACCTCACGCATTTTACGGAGTGGTGCTGTAATTCGAGTAGATAAGAAAAATGCAAAGAACGTTGTTAATATAATCGCAATCCCTGCTGATAAGAATATAAAATCAGTCGTTCTCTCCATACCTTGTATCGGTACTTGTAACGATTCGTATACGAACACTGCACTTTGATTTTTTGAATGCACTGGTTTTCCGACAATCATAATATCATTTTCAGTGTTTTTATTCTTTCTACTATTAGAGGCTTTTCTAATGTTATTCTTAATTTCTTTTTTGTCTGTAAAAACAGCCGATAATTCTTTATCTTCTTTCAAATCATCCATTGTAAGAGTGACTAACCCTTCTTGTTTAGGCGAAGAAGATATTTCTTTACCATCTTCTACAATAATGATTCTTGAAAGTTTATCAGAAAATTTGTACGCGATATTCTCAATCGTTTTTACATCGGCACCTTCTTCAAGTAACTCCGAAACACTTGTTGCAACTTTTTGAAGCCTATCTTGACTCATATCTACATAATATGTTCTAAAAAACTGCGAAAGTAAAATCGCAACAAATCCAAGCACAAACGAAACGAGAAGTAATATGGTCATCCATAACTTCCCTACTACACTTCTCCAAAGCATCAGTCGTTCACAACCTCAAACTTGTAACCTACGCCCCAAACGGTAACAATCATCTTCGCAGCATCTGGTGATTTTTTGCTTAACTTCTCACGTAAACGCTTTACATGCGTATCAACTGTACGTAAATCTCCGAAGAATTCATATTGCCATACTTCTTTTAACAATTGCTCACGATCAAACACTTTATCAGGCGCTTTCGCTAAGAATAATAGTAATTCGTACTCTTTCGGTGTTAGGTTCACCTCATTACCATCTGCTGTAACACGGTGTGCATCATTATCAATTGTTAAATGAGGGAACACAGTAACATCTTTTGTCGTTGTATCTTGTGTAAAGAATGTTGTTGGTACAGAACGGCGTAAGACCGCTTTCACACGAAGCACTACTTCACGTGGGCTAAATGGTTTCACAATATAATCATCTGTGCCTACCTCAAACCCTTGTACTCGGTTTACTTCTTCACCCTTTGCTGTCAACATAATAATTGGTGTCGCTTTCTTCTCACGAACCCCTTTACACACTTCAATACCATCTTTACCGGGCATCATAAGATCTAATAGGATTAAATCGTAATCATTTTGTAACGCCATTTCTAAAGCTGTATCACCATTGTCCGCTTCTTCAATTGTGTATTGTTCTCTTTCTAAATACATTTTCAACAAACGACGAATACGATCCTCATCATCTACAATTAAAATTCTTGATTCATTTTCCATTTCTACCCGTTGCGTACTTTACCACAACGGTTTACACCTACCCTTCTACACTAGTATGTTGCGCTATTCTCGTTTATTTAAGCAATCTTCTAAATGTTTCACTTCCCATATTATGCTTCACAAGAATAATAAAGTTTGTTCAATTTTTTTCCAAAACTATGTATTTTTTTTGAACAGTATATAATGTCCTCGACATCATTTTACAAAATCAACCGCTACTTTGTCATGTTTTTCTCAAAAAAGAAGAAAAGTTGACAAAAATAAAATAGGAAAGTGACATTCACTCTCCTATTTTATTTCTCTATGCGTATGAATGTAAACCCGCGATAATTAAGTTTACTACAATAAAGTTAAACATAATGATTGCAAAACCAATTACCGCTAACCACGCTGACTTCTCTCCGTGCCACCCTTTTGATAAGCGTAAATGTAATACCGCCGCATAAAAGAGCCAAGTAATAAGCGCCCAAACCTCTTTTGGATCCCAGCCCCAAAAACGCGTCCACGCTATTTGTGCCCAAATCATCGCAAAGACTAAAGCTCCTAATGTAAACACTGGGAATCCAATTGCAATAGATCGATATCCGATTTCATCTAGTAAATCACTATTTGTATTCTTTACTAACGGCTGAAGTGCTGCCGATACTCGTTTCCGTAAAACAAGTCTTAATACGATATATAGTAACGTTCCAACTAACACTGACCAAATTACAGTATTTAATTTTTTTGCATTTACAATCGCTGGAACTTCAACTGTCGGCTCTAATTTATTTTCTGTCAATAACTTTCCTTCGTGCGGTCCCACTAAAGCCGGAAGGTTGTACTTCATTTCCACTTGTTGTTCATTTTTATCAATCCATTGAAACTTCGCTTCATATTTCATACTAGAAAATACCGTTGTCACTCCAATAAAACCAACTGTACAAACAAGTGTGAACACGACCGTTTCTAGCCAAAATGTACGTTTGCTTCTCGTTGATTGATCTACATTTTTCAATAAATACATAACGCCCGTAATAAAACTAATTGCTAAAATTGCTTGTCCTGCTGCTGCAGTCGTCACGTGAATATGTAGCCAATTACTTTTTAAAGAAGGAATAAGCGGAGATATCTCCCTCGGAAACATACTTGCATAGGCAATTAATAAAAGCGCAACTGGTAATGCAAAGAGTCCAATTATACTTACGCGATACATAAAATACATGACAATAAATGCCCCGACAAGCATCATGCCGAAAAATGTACCGAATTCAAAAAAGTTACTAACTGGTGCATGTCCTGATGCAATCCATCTTGTAACAAAATATACTGTTTGTGCAATAAATCCTAAAATTGTAATCGTTATTCCTACATTTGCCCATTTATGACCCTTTTCTTTAATTGCTCCCCCGAAAAATAGAGTGGCAATTAAATATAAAATAAATGCGGTAAAGAGAAAGTTACTACTTATTTGCACCATATCGTTTCCCCACCTTAACTAATTTTTTTATCCACTATTTTATCGCTTGGTTGCGGAATTGCTGTACCTTCTAGTACTCTTTCAATATCTTTCTTTAAACCGAACCAATTTTTATTCGTATGTCCTGCAATCCACCATTCATCATTAACGCGTTGTATCCAAATACGGCGATGATTCCAATACATCCCTTGAATGACACCAACCATAAATATAAATCCTCCAATACCAAGAATCCAAAGCGTTAAATCTTTCCTTATAGTAAGTGCTGTTGCATTTTGCATTTCCACACCTGCAAATGACATTTTATATTTGTTATTCCCGTCTGGTTCTATATTTTGCTGAATACCAACAAAACTCACTTCACCGTCTGGTGTTTCAGGCGTAAACATTTTAAACACAAATGCAGGGTTGTTTGGCAATTTCGTTTTCGTATTTGGTCTTCCATTCTCGTCAAAATAAAAATCAGGGAAATAGCTTAATAGTTCTAAAGAATAACCATTTCCTAAATCGAATTTTTCTGTAGGATTCGTTAAATCAACTTTGATTGGTCCCCACTTTTGGTTATTTTCTTTATTTTGCAAATGGAATGACATACTTTTAAATTCACTTTCTTTGTAATCCACTTGATATACAGCAAATTGATCAAATTTCAGCGGTTCATTTACTCGAATTTCCGCTTCTTTTACTTTTTCTAATTTCGGCTTTTGTCCTGCTATATTTTCGCCGACCGCTTTATACAATACAGCATTGGTTTGGAAGTTTTTCGCAATCATTTTATCACCTACACGGTCAATTGCTTCATCAAAAACTTCCTTGTCCTTACTTTTATCATAAACTTCCTTTATAAATTTCTCGTTTTTTAAATAGTATTGACCATCCGTTCCTGGTATTTCTTTCGTTTCTCCATCACGTAACCAAAGTGCTTCGTCTACGTACATACTCGGTAAAAAACGGAGCATTGCACCGAATAAAAAGATAATGAGACCAATATGATTCACATATGGACCCCAGCGTGAAAACCGTCCCTTTTCAGCTAAAATGTTACCGTCTTCCACTTTCACATTATAGTTCGTTTTCTTTAAATTCATTTGGACTCTTTCCAAATCACCATCTTGCGGTGTACCAGTGCCGTATAACCTTTGTCTCTTTAAAAAGCTAGGGTGTCTTTTCACACCTTGCTTCTTTAAAGCTTTATAAAGCGGAATGACACGGTCTAAGCTACATATCACAAGTGAAATACCAATTGAAGCAATTAAAATCATATACCACCATGAACCATATAAATTATTAAATCCTAATTGATAGTATAATTGCCCTAAAAATCCGTATTCTTGCTTATAATATTCAGCGGGTGCAACCCCTGGAGTTATGTACATTTCTTGCGGAAAAATAGTTCCAATCGCCGATGCAGCTAAAGTAATTACAATGAGCCATACACCCACTTTTACAGAAGAGAAAAAGCTCCAAATTTTATCGACTATCGTTTTTGTTTGCGTGAGAGATCTTCGAGCACTCCCCTCATAGCGCATATCCAATAGTTTTATATTTTCATTGCTTTCAAACGGTTTCCCGCAAGCTTCACAAAAAACAGTTCCTATTGGATTCACATGTCCACATTCACACTTAATTTCTTTCAACACTCTCACCGCCTTGTATCTATGTGTACTATTGTATATTCTAACCTTAAGTTACCATAATACTCAGAATTTTTAAACCGAAGGTACTATAGGTAAGCACCTCCTATGTAAAGGCTTTCTTTATTAGGGAGTAATTTTCTTTAAATATCCTTCTAACTGTTCTTTCGTTTGTTCACCTATAATTTGTTCCACTACTATTCCATTTTTATCAATCAAGAAGCTTGTCGGTAATGGCCCTACCCCATATGTGCTTATGATTTTTGTTCCTTTATCAATGGCAACCGGGAATTTCAAATCATATTGTTTCACAAAGTTCTTAACAGCAATATCTGTTTCATCTGCATCTAACGCAATGATTTCTACGCCTTTTTCTTTATACTTTGGATATAATTCGTTCATATAAGGCATTTCTTTCTCACAAGGTTTACACCAAGTGCCCCAAAAGTTTAAAAATACACCTTTTCCCTTTAAATCTTTTAGTTCAATTTTCTTTCCTTCTAAATCTGTCACAACAAAGTTAGGTGCTTCTTTTCCAATTTGCATTTTCTCTTTATCAGCAAAGAATCCTTGATAAAGTGTAAATCCTACAGCACCGCTTAAAATGAGCAGAATAATAACGCGAAATAATAAGCGATTTTTTTTCATATTGTCTCCCCTCTCTTCGACGAGTGATAAATATATGTATTTTTAATAAATCACCAGCGGAGCATTCCACTGGTGAAAGTTTCACACTATCGATTAGCGCGGCTTTGTAGAAGCCAATGCACGTAATTGTTTCACCTCATGTGGTGACAATTCTCTCGCATCACCAGGTCGCAAGCTACCCACTTCTAAAAAGGCGTAGCGTTCACGCTTTAGTTTCACTACTTTACAATCTAACGCTTCAAACATGCGGCGTACTTGACGATTACGTCCTTCATGAATCGTTAATTGTACAATCGCCGTTTCTTTACGCTTGTCCCAAGAAATAATTTTCACTTGTGCTGGTGCTGTTTTCCCATCTTCTAATGCAACACCTCGTTCTAACATGCGAATTTTCTCACCTGTTAATGGCCCTTTAATTTTTGCAACATATGTTTTTTCAACTTTATATCTCGGATGCATTAATACATTTGCAAATTCCCCATCATTTGTCATCAATAATACGCCAGACGTATCATAATCTAAGCGTCCGATTGGGAATAAACGTTGTCTAATTTCAGGGAAAAAGTCTGTTACAACACTTCTTCCTTTATCATCTGATACACTTGAAATTACGCCAGTTGGTTTATATAGTAAAAAATAAACAGGTTCTTCTTTTTCAAGAGGGATGTTATTTACTTCTACTTTATCTTGAGGAGTTACTTTCGTTCCTAACTCCTTTACTATTTTTCCATTCACTTTTACTTTTCCTTGCTGAATTAATTCCTCAGCCTTTCTTCTCGATGCAATACCTGCTTGCGCAATCACTTTTTGTAATCGTTCCATTTCTTTTTTTCACCTCGAATTTATCTTACCTTACATTAGAAAGACTTGGCAACCGCATACACTTGACGGCTTTTCGCTTCATCTCACTTAAACAACATAGCGATGATAATAAACATATAAAGGTCAAATCATGTTTTTACCTTTTATTATTGTCCACCTTTTTCATATTTCTCACAATAAAAGTTCATCATTTTGTCAAAATTACCGCATAAAAAAACCACTATTAAGCAACAACTTAATAGTGGTCGTATACGTATTATAAGCAAAATAGCATAAAAAATGAATAGCATTACTGAAACAATAAAGAAACAAACACAATTGAACAAATAATTCCGATTAAATCGGCAAAAAGTCCTACTTTTAATGCATCTCCCATTTTTCTAATTCCAACGGCTCCGAAGTATACTGTTAAAATATAAAAAGTTGTATCTGTACTTCCTTGCATCGTAGAAGCTAGCCTTCCAATAAACGAGTCTGGCCCATATGTGGCAATTAAATCGGTCGTAATACTTAAACCAGCAGAGCCTGAGATAGGGCGTATAAGTGCTAGCGGAACAATTTCTGCTGGGACATGAATTAAATCTAACATCGGCTTCATTACTGATATCATTGCATCTAATGCACCTGAAGCTCGAAATATAGAAATAGATACGAGCATCCCAACCATAAACGGTAAAATGGAGATCGCAATTTGAATTCCTTCTTTTCCTCCCTCAACAAACGATTCATAGGTTGGCACTTTCTTGATCGTTCCATATAAAAGGATAAAACCAATTACACAAGGGATTACCCATAATGAAATTGTATTTACAATGCTCATTTTTTCCGCCCCTTCCTACTCCTTCTTCGGTAAAAATAGCGGTCAATCCAAATCGCTCCGATCATAGAGAGTACTTGTGCAATGAATGTTACCCCAACAATTTCAGTAGGATTTGCTGATTCATACGTCATTCGAATCGAAATCACGGTTGTAGGAATTAAAGTAATTGCTGATGTATTTAACGCGAGAAACGTCACCATAGAACGGCTTGCCGAATCCTTCCCTCCATTTAACTCTTTCAATTGTTCCATCGCTTTAATACCAAGAGGAGTCGCTGCATTACCTAATCCAAAAAAGTTCGCCATCATATTCGATAAAATAAATCCCATTGACGGATGATCTTTCGGTATTTCTGGAAACAACCTTTTTACTATTGGCATAAAAAATGACACTAACTTTTTTAACAACCCTGCTTCCTCTGCAATTTTCATTAAACCGAGCCAAAATACTAAAACACTAATGAGTCCTATACAAATTGTTACTGCATCTTTTGCCCCGTCAAATACAGCTTTATTTATTTCTTCCATCGTTCCGTTTATCATGGCATAAACAATCCCTATGACCGCCATCGCTACCCATACGAGATTAACCATCGCTCCCAACACCTATCATATGAGAAAAGATTTCTTTCACATTATTCCAATACATTCCCGTCGTAGCTACTAACTTTCGTTTACTATAAAATAAATTCCGTTCTCCAACTCTCTCATTGCCAACATAAATTTCTGTCTTCCCAACCTTTACCCCATCTTTAAGTTTTGCACTTTTATTGAGTTCAACTTTTAATACGACATCCTTTCTTTCCTGCTCAGTTAACGGCACCGCAAAACTATTTTTCGTATATACATGATTGGCATATTTCTTTTCAGTTATTTCAGCAAGAGCTCCTTGTCCTATAACGTTCGTTTGCTTGAAACGTTCAAAACCTTTATCAAATAAATTCATATGATCATCCCAATCACTAGAAGCGCTCAAAGTTACAACGATTAGATCTAGTCCATCTTTTGATGCTGTGGTAACAAGCGTCCGTCCTGCTTTCTTCGTAAAACCTGTTTTTCCTCCTGTTGCAAATTCATAATACGACGTCACGAGTTTATGTTTGTTTTTCCACGGATAATCCCACGAATCTGATTTATAAGTTTTTGTCCCAAAAATCTTCTTAAAGGTTTCGTTCCCCATTGCATACTTCGTTAAAAGTGCCATATCATAAGCAGACGAATAATGAGATCCATCTCCATCCAAGCCATGTGGGTTTGAAAAGTGCGTATCTTTCATTCCAATTTGTTTCGCCTTTTCATTCATTAAATATACGAACCCTTCTATACTCCCTCCTACATTTTCAGCAATTACTTGGGCTGCATCATTACCAGATCTAAGCATGAGTCCGTATACTAAATCCTCTAACTTCACTTTCTGTCCAGGCTTTAAATAAATTGCTGAACCTTCTACTCTTACTGCTTCATTACTAACCGATACCATTTCTTTCATTTTGCCTGATTCAGCAGCTAACAAGGCAGTCATAATTTTTGTTATACTAGCAATCTTTTGTGGCTCATGTTCTGCTTTTCCGTATAATACACGACCTGACTGTTGCTCCATTAATACAGCATTTCGAGCACTGACATTACTGTTCATCTTTGCATATGTAGGAATTGGCATAACACTTGCGTACATAATAAGAAGCGTGATTATTACACAAATTCGTCTCATATTTCCCCCCACGTCCTTTTGGCACTTTTTGTACAAGTGTATGCTTGGCCTTTTAAAATATGAACGAAATATCCCTCACATTCCAATAAAAAAGACGCAGAGAGCCTGCGTCTAATACGGTGTCCATTCAATTTGTTTCGCACTTTCAAATCTTTTTTCCACATCAGGCCAATTGACAACATTCCACCAGTTTTTAATATATTCATCTTTTCGATTTTGATATTGTAAATAATACGCATGTTCCCACACGTCTAGTACGAGGAGCGGTATCGTATCCCATTGTGTAAATAATTGATGAAGTGTACTCTGCAAAATTTCTAACCTTCCAGATCGTGGCACCCAAACGAGAATCGCCCATCCTGATCCTTCCACTTTAGAAGCTGCTTCTGTGAAATGTTTTTGAAAACGTAAAAAACTCCCAAAATCTTGTTCAATTTGTTGTGAAAGAGCCCCTCTTGGACTTCCGCCACCATCTTTTTTCATGTTATTCCAAAATATCGTGTGTAAGTAATGACCTGATCCATGAAACGCCGCTTCTCTTTCCCAATGCTTAATTAAATCAAATTGATTCGTTTTTCTCGCTTCTTCCATCATCTTTTCTGCTTTATTTAATCCTTCCACGTAACTACGATGATGTTTATCATGGTGTAACATCATAATTTCTCTAGAAATATACGGTTCTAACGCATTATACGGATAAGATAATGGTGGAAGTGTGTGTCCTCCAATTGGAACAGCTCGTTCACTATCCCCTCTTTCATATAGTTCATATTCCTCTTCTCCCTGCACGAACACTTCCTGCAAATGATGTTGAATATGCTCTACATCATCACTTATTTCATACATAAACTCTGCATCTGTATCATACTCATGCTCTTTCATACGGTCTAATAACGTTTGAATTTTATAAGCAAGCATATGGACATCATACACTTCCATTGCACGACTATCTAATACATGAAGAACACTTTCACACCAGCTTTCTACTTCATGAAAGTAATCTGTAAATACACCTTGCTGACTCATGTTACACCTCCTTAATGCTATCCCCTTAAATATATTCAAAGGAAATCCCTTATATAACTGTACAAAAGGAAAAGAAGCTAATTCCCCTTAGCTCCTTTTTCGCCATTAATATTTGTGTAACATCTTTGTTTGATAATCCGTCTCATAATATTCTAGTTCTTCACGCATCAATTGAAATTTACCTTCTAAACTCTTCATCACTTGCTCTATAGATGCAGGTGGCGTTTGTTGAAAAACGATGGAGTTTTTCCCTGTATAAGCAGATCGACTATTTTCGTACCAATGATCATTCTTTGGTGAAAAAAACTCAGCTATTACTTGATGATAAATTTTATATAGAATCTTTTCAGCTGCTGTTTTTCGAAATGGATGGCTATTTAACAAAACAAAACATGCATCATGTCCTTCTTCACAAAAAACGAGAAGACGTCTTATTGACGCTAATAACCCTTTATAATATTGTTCATTCCCTGCTGGTGTCTCTTCTAATAAAGAAGGCAACGTATGATAATTTACATAATTGGTTATCAAAGTAATAACATCTTCTAAAAACATAGAAACTTGTTCTGTTTGATTTTCAACCATTAGATTAGACATTTTTCCCTCTCCTTTGCCATTTCACGCTATTTCTACTCTTTTATTTTTATGTAATTCAGCCAATATTTCTTGTACTTTCACCACTGTTCCCGCATCAAAATATTGTTGGAATTCTTCTATATTATTTAAATACAAACGTTTTTGCATGCGAAGCTTATTCTCTTTCAGTAAACAACATATCGCTACAATATCCCGCAAATATATGTCTTGTTCTTCTACTTTACATACTGGATTTCCTTCAAAAGGAGTAATTTCTTGTAAAACTTCTTCAAAATACCGAACGTATAAAACGGAAAAGATTCTTTCTTTATCATTTAATATATATTTCACTTCAGATCTATTAAAAAAATCTTCTGATGTATTAGGTTTTGCTTTCTCTAGCTCATACCCCGCATAACCTATTATAATCATCTACTTCCCCTCTCTTCCTTCTTCCAATTCATTTTAACTTAATTTTCTGACAAACGAAATACTCTTTTAAATATAACCATCATAAAAAATAGCTTCCTTATACAGGAATTTACCTTTTTATTTTTCTTGAAGTTTGTCATAATAATATTATTGTCTCAGTTTTCTTATACAAGGAGAGTTGTATTTATGTCGTTTTCATGGAAACGTTTCTTACAAATCGGGAAAATTATCTTCCCATTTGTTGTATTAACAATTGTATTCTTTCAAGCAAAAAAAGAATTAGCAGGCATTTCTTTTTTAGAAGCAATCAATACAATTAAAAACATTCCAACCGGAGGAGTCTTTTTAGCAATTACACTTGGTGCATTTGCCGTATCAACAATGTTCTTTTATGACTATGTTATGCTTCGTTATTTAAAAGCTGATATACCCGTCCAAAAGATTTTCCGCATCTCATGGATTGCTAATACTTTAAATGGATTTATCGGATTTGGTGGTCTCGTTGGAGCTGGTGTACGCACAATGCTTTATCGTCCATACATAAAAGAAAATGGAAAACTTATTAAAAGTATCGCTTGGATGACAACCGCTTTTATTAACGGATTAGCTATTCTTTCATTCCTCGGACTTATCGGAATATTAGACACAAGTTTTATTTTGCATGAAAAACCGTGGCTATGGCCTGTTCTTATCTTTTTCGCTCTTTTCGTCCCTATATATATCGGCTTTTCTAAACTAAAAAATAGAAAAACAAAGCAAACCGAAGGACTAGAAGAAGGAGAAGAAGAGAAAAACCCAACTGTATTATACTCATTAGTTTCATTAGTCGAGTGGATATCTGCTGGTATTGTTATGTACGTCATATTAATATTATTTGGCATCGATATCGAATTTCAAAAGTTTTTAGGTGTGTATGTAATTGCTGCTTTAGCTGGTGTTGTTAGTCTTGTGCCTGGTGGACTTGGTTCATTTGATCTCGTCTTTTTAACTGGGCTCGGACAGTATGGCATTGATACAGGCGTATTACTACCTGCTATGTTACTATATCGCCTCGTCTATTACATTTTACCTTTCTGCCTTGGTCTTATTTTTGCAGCTTTTGAAATGACAGGCGTGGCCATTAAAAAGTTTGAAGATAAACCTTTTATTGCGCCTGCATTAGAAACGACTGGTGTTATATGGACTTTGCAGCGTGACTTTCTAGGAAAATTAGGTTCTTGGGCATCTGCTGCTTTAACAGTATTTGCTGGCTTAATGGTTATTTTATCGACCATTCTACCGACAAGTATAAACCGAGCACACGCCTTACATATTCTAGCTCCAAAACATCTTATTCAATTTTCTTTTAGCTTATCACTAACATTCGGTATTCTCCTCCTGATCCTTTCACGAGGCATATATTATGGAACAAAGCGTTCTTACTATATGACGATTATTTCTTTAATAGGAGCAGCCATCTTTAATACGCTAAAAGGGATTGATATTGAAGAGACGTTTATTTTATTAATCGTACTCGCTGTATTATATATGCTTCGTAAAAGATTTGTACGCGAGAAAATGGAAGTCTCCCTTTCTGATATGGTAAAAGTTTTTATATTCTTACTCATAACTTTATATTTATATAAAAACTTAGGTATTTTATTTGCAGGTGCAAAAGAAGCTTTTAAACCTGATTTTGTCGTTCGTAATATTACGCAAGTGAAACGAAGTGCATTAGCAGCTGCCTTTTTCGTTCCTACATTTTTACTGATTGGTTCACTCATTGCTAATCGTTATCGAAATGAATTTCCCGGGCAACCAGCTAATGATAAAAGATTGCAAAACTTTTTAGATGAACATGATGGAAATGTACTTAGTCATTTAGGATTTTTAGGAGATAAACAATTCTTCTTCAGTAGTGATGGGAAAGCGCTCCTTCTCTTCTCTATAACTGGAAAACGTCTCGTTGTACTAGGTGATCCAATTGGGGATCCTTCCTCCTATCGTACTGTGTTACAAGAATTTTTAGCTGAGGCTGATCGATTTGGCTACATTTGTGTATTCTACCAAATAGAAAGTAAATGGATGAGTTTATATCATGATTTTGGTTACAACTTCTTTAAGCTTGGCGAAGAAGCTGTCGTTGATTTGAATACATTTACAATAACGGGGAAAAAACGGGCCGGTATGCGAGCGACTTTCAACCGTTTTGAAAGAGAAGGCTATACATTCTCTATTCACCAGCCACCGTTCTCAAACGAGTTATTTGAAGAGTTAAGAAAAGTTTCAGATGCGTGGCTCGGCGGAAAAAAAGAGAAAGGTTTTTCACTCGGATACTTTGACCGTGAATATATTAGCCGCGCACCTATTGCTACATTATCTGATGCGGATGGAAAAATCATCGCATTTACAACTTTTATGCCCGTATATCAAGACGGATCGTTGTCTGTTGATTTAATGCGATATTATCCAGATGCACCTAGCGGCATTATGGATGCAATTTTCATCCACCTATTCCAGTGGGCAAAAGAAAATGAATACCATTCCTTTAATATTGGTATGGCACCACTTTCAAATGTAGGTTTATCGACACAGTCTTTCTGGTCTGAACGAGTTGCTGCTGCCATCTTTAATAATGTTCGTTATACGTATAGTTTCAGCGGGTTACGACATTTTAAAGAAAAATACAAACCAGCATGGAGCGGTAAATATTTAGCATTTAGAAAGAATCATTCTTTACCAATTACAATGCTCTCTGTAACAAAATTAATAGGAAAAAGAAAAAACGGCTAAACATTTAGCTGTTTTTTCTTTTTTGAACTTGTACAATAAATTCTTTTTCATATTTCTTACCATTTATATAGAAATCTCCCCATATTTTATACGTTCCTTCAGCAGGGAATGTAATGCGATATTGTAATTGCTCATCTGTATCAACAGGTATTGCGTATAAAAAATTTTCTCTCGTTTCGTCCACGATATAGAGCGCCTCCACTTCTCCTCTCTCTGAATGTAATTTCAATTTCTCACCCTTTTTCGCTTGGAATTGAAATGTTAACGTCGCTGGTTCATTCGGATGTAATGCACCAAATAAAAGAGAAACTTCATACTCCCCTATTTTTTTTGTAAGTACACTATCGATTGGAAATTTGACTTTCTTCTTATTTTTCTCCTCTACTTCTCTCCCAAAATCTTTCTTCGAAAATGATTTCACCGACTTGTTTTTGTCTTCATATAAAAACATTGTATATCTTTCATCTTTCGCTATTTTGGAAGATACTTTATATGATCCATTCCCTGCAAATGTAGGTTTCATTTGTTGTACATGCTTTAATTGTCCGTCCACAATAACTGCCCGAATTTGATCATTTACACCACGAACTTCGTTATTTTTATTATTTAGTAATTGAAACGAAATATCTACTTTCTCATTTCCTTTTCCATTTGACACATCCCATTTTACTTCCTGAACATCACCTACAGTCTCTGTAGTTTCTTGATACTTTTTTATGTAAAATCCACCTACTACAATAAATAACAAAGCAACAAGTCCAATGACGAGATTTTTCAAAACATCACCTACCATTTTTATTGTCTCTGTTCATACAAAACTTCTTACATATATATTCTAGATTGTGATTTATGAAATCCTCCTGTTTTGCACATATTACAAATAGTCAACTACCCCCACTGAGATAAAACATTTCAGTGGGGGCTTGAGTTAGAACACTAGGTCTTTTCATCTATCGCTAGACAGTTGACGCTCTAGCATCCATGCTACCTTATGGTAACACCCCAAGTATGTTTTTGGTTGGTACTGGCAACGAACTATCGTTTTCCCACTTGCACCACCCTTTCGAAAAAGAGCAGTTCTTCCTTATGAAAGAAGCCACCACTCAGATGAATCTGGCGTGTACTACAAGCCCCGACAAGTCGGGTACACATGGATGGTTGACACACCCACTAAGCTATGCGCGAAGCAACAGCCTTACGTTTTTGCACTTCTAATAGAATCGGCGTTTTTACTTTGAGATTGCCATCCAATTCTACAACTTGTGATTTTTGCAATGTATTCAGCGCACCATTAATATCCGCATGAATACATGTTCCTGCTTTACTTTGATACAGACCACGAGTGATTCGTTTGCCGCTAAAATAATATTGGGCTCTATTATCCTTAGACCAAACTGGAACCGGATCTTTGTCTAGGAAACTGGCTTTTGAAGTATAGCTTTCTTCTTGTTTGAAAAATCGGATACCTTCTTTTATACATTTATTCTCAATTGCTGCAATCAGTTTATGGAACGGGATTTGAACAAACTTTTGATTATTCTTTTTCCCCATATGAGAGTTTTGTTTCCAACCAACGTTATACCCTACAACAATCGTATCTATATCGAATTCTTTCACTTTTTTGAACAATAGGCCTACCGTTTGTGCAATGTAACCGTTTATTTGTCTTTCTCGTTTATGCCAAAGTGCGGCCATTCTATTCGTTACAATACGTTTTGAAATTCCATTGTCCATATTTTTCTGTTGGAGGTTACATATCATTTTGTTGAAGTATTGATTTATGGATTTTAGTTTTTTTCCATCAATTAAGAAGGCATCACCTGTATTGGTTACGCAACTTACTAATCTATCTACACCTAAATCGCAACTCAAAGCGTTACTCGTAGTCGTGGATTGTTGCTTCATTTGAGAAACGTGCATTTCATATGTATAATGCACCTCAAAGAACCGACCTTTTTGCTTCGGTACAATCTCAATGTAGGAGATTTTTTTATTTCTTACGTTTTTCGGCATACGTATTTTAATGGAACCGAATTTTTTTCTAAATGCGACATTCATCGGTATCGTCCAATACCCGTTCTCGTCCACTTTTGGAACTTGATAGATTTCAATGATTCGTTTGTCAGTGGAACGAGAATAATTCGGAAACTTAGGACGCCCTGTGAACTTCTCAGGATTTTTCTTCCACTGTTCCATTGCTTTAAAAAAGCTCTTCACTTCTGCATATAAGGCTCTACGAATCGCTTGAACAGAGTTGGATTGCATGCCCCAGTAATTCATATCGGTTTGCATGGCAGTGTCCACTTCTTTTACAGTAGCTATTTTATTATGGTTCAAGTAACTTTGTTTAATGGTATACAACCCAACATTTCGCAACGCTTTTGAACTATGTGACATGCGCTGAAGTAAACGAAATTCTTGTGCAGTCAGGCAAGCTCGTCCGATATTTTGCTTCTGCGTGAAACGTCGCAGCGTTTCTCTTTTCTTTTGTTTCCGTAATACTTTCACTGCTTTCTTTTTAGCCATTGTTTTCACCACCTTTCTTAAAGAATTAACTTATTCATTCCTTTTGGTGCAAGTAACAAAACGATTATAATTATCCAATTTCGTTATCTTAAGATATATTCCCTCCTTATTTCCGACATATTGTAAGACAAAAAGAAACAAACATTCCCCCTGGGAAAATTGTTATAAGCGAAACAAAAAAGTTCAGCCTTATTGACTGACGGCAATTCATCTCCACCTGAATTGTTGGGTTTCACCCGTAACACAAATCAGATGGAGTCTTCTTGCCGAAAAGGATAAAAAGATTTTAATTAAAAGGATTCGTAGTGTATAATGCAAATGATATTGATTTCTATCAATACATTATAAGGAGGACTTTTCATGAGTGTACATATTGAAGCAAAACAAGGCGAAATTGCTGAATCTATCCTATTACCTGGTGATCCATTACGTGCAAAATATATTGCGGAAACATTTCTAGAGGACGTTACGTGCTATAATAACGTGCGTGGTATGTTAGGTTTCACTGGAACTTATAAAGGAAAACGTGTATCTGTTCAAGGTACAGGTATGGGTGTTCCTTCTATTTCTATTTATGTAAACGAATTAATCCAAAGCTACGGAGTTAAAAATTTAATTCGCGTTGGAACTTGCGGTGCGATTCAAAAAGACGTAAAAGTACGTGACGTTATTATTGCAATGACAGCTTGTACAGATTCTAATATGAACCGTTTAACATTCCCAGGTTTCGATTTTGCACCAGCTGCAAACTTTGACCTTTTAAAGAAAGCTTACGATGCTGGAACTGAAAAAGGCTTACACGTTCGTGTTGGTAATGTTTTAACAGCAGATGTATTTTACCGCGAAAGCATGGACATGGTTAAAAAACTTGGAGAGTACGGTGTACTAGCAGTAGAAATGGAAACAACTGCTCTTTACACATTAGCAGCGAAATACGGTGTAAATGCGTTATCTGTATTAACAGTAAGCGATCACATCTTCACTGGTGAAGAAACAACATCTGAAGAGCGTCAAACTACATTTAACGAAATGATTGAAATCGCTTTAGATGCAGCAATTCAACAATAATACATTAAAGAACTCGTCATACGTCTGTCGAGTTCTTTTTATGTGACTTTTTATTAAAAACTACTTTCAGAAGAGACAGATTTTCCCCTCTACTTTTTTGTATCGTTTGTTATAATAAAGAAATCATTTACAGTATTTCTCACAAGAGGTGACGCAGTGAAAAACAGAAGTATCGTCTTTAAACTATTTTTATTAACATCGACATTATTTACAATCATATTCCTCCTTTTTTTCTTAGGACAATCTCTATTTTTAGAGAAATTTTATATTAATAAAAAAGTAAAAACAGTTCAAACTGCTTTTGAAAAATTCGTAGCTAATTATGAAAAAAGCGAAAAAGATCCTGAGGAAGTTAGAAAACTAAAACAAGAATTTCATGATAAAACAAATGCTGACATGCAATTTTTAAATACGAATGGCATTATTAAAAGCGACAACAATTACTACATTGATGTATTTAATCCTAAAAATCATGAAACATATTCCATTCCGCTTAATAATCTTTTAACACCCGAAGAATATAAGAAATTCGAAAACTTAGGATTGAAAAAAGACGATGTGATAAACGTCGTCGGTTTGCTACAAAACAAAACAATAACACCAATAAAATTGACAACAAATTATAATCGTTGGCAAAACGAATATACCAATTCAGATTTTTCATCTATTAATGGTAACCCTTCTAAAAATAGACTTACAAACCGATACAAAACTGTTACTCAAATTGAGTTTACTGGTACTATATCTAAGCTACAGCTTCCATCGAAAGCCGAGGTTCGTCTTGCAAATGATATTGAAACATTACAAGCCGTTCAATATTTTGCAGAGCTTATTAGAAATGGCACTGCTAACTCGCAGCAATTAAACACTTATATAATAGATAGCGGGGAGAATATAAAGAATAGTATCTTTGTAAAACCTATTATAAAAAATGGAGAGATTACAGAATATGCTTTTGCGATAGCATCCTTGCAACCTGTTAATGAAGCGATGCTCGTTTTGAAAGATTATTATGTTTATGCCTTAATCATCGTATTTCTCGTAATTATTTTGTTATCCTTCTACTACTCAAAAATCATTGTGAAACCATTAATTAAAATTAATCGCGTTACAAAGAAAATGGCCAATTTTGATTTTAGCGAGAAATTACCTGTAACAGCAGACGATGAAATTGGCGGACTTTCCGGTAGTATCAATACGTTATCTGTAAACTTAAAAGACCGAATCGATCGGTTAAATGTTGCAAACACAAAACTACAACAAGATATTGAACGTGAACGTCAATTAGAGAAAACGCGAAAAGAATTCATTTCTGGTGTATCACACGAATTAAAAACACCACTCAGTGTAATTAGAAGTTTCGCAGAAGGAATTAAAGATGGTGTTAGTAAAGATACGACGTATTACACAGATGTTATTTTAGAAGAAACAGAAAATATGAACAGACTTATTGTTGAAATGTTAGAATTAGCAAAATTAGAATCAGGTACGTACAAACTAGATATGACGACATTCTCCATCGGTGAATTAATTCAACAAGTCTATACAAAGTTATTATTTAGCATGGAAGAAAAGCATTTACAAGTGAACATAGATGTAGACTCGTCTATATTTGTAAAAGCGAATCGTAGTCGTATTGAGCAAGTGGTTGTGAACTTACTTAGCAATGCCATTCGCTATACGCCAGAAGGAGAAAAAATACAAGTTTCCGTTATAACAATGGAAGATACAGTAAAAATACAAATCGAAAACACAGGAAACCCTATCCCAGAAGAAAGTCTTGAAAAAATTTGGGATCGTTTCTACCGTTTAGATGCATCCCGTAGCCGTCATACTGGTGGTACTGGTCTCGGATTATCAATTGTAAAAAACATTTTAGACCTTCACCATGCGGAGTACGGTGTATATAACACAACTAATAGTGTTGTATTCTACTTTAATTTACAAAAAGTAAAAGAAGTCAAATAATTTGTCTTAATTTCACTAGGAGTTCACATGAAATTCACACTCTCCCTTTATAGTAAGAAACAAGTTAATCCTTTCCTTTACACATATAAAAGAGGAGAGTGCGTGAAATGAAACAAGCAGGACAACCTATTCAAAATGAAAAACAATTAGAAACTATCAAAAATATACTTTTACAATCTTCGAAACGTGATGGCTTATTATTCGTATTAGCTGTAAATTCTGGCTTAAAAGTAAGTGAAATCTTACAATTAAAAGTTAGTGATGTAATCGATGAAAATGAAAATGTTCGCCATTCCATTTTATTTTACAATGAAAAAGTAAAGAAACATAAATGGTTTGCTGTTAATGAAGACTTACAGCACGCAATCGAAGACTACATGAAAGAACGTAAAACTTGGAAACGTAATGAACCATTATTAAAGTCTCAAAAAGGAACAAAATCTATTACGAGACAACATGCATGGTACATTTTAAACAAAGCTGCAAAAGAAGTTGGATTAGAAGGGATTAGCTCACATACACTTCGAAAAACTTGGGGATATTGTGCATACAAATCAGGTGTTGACATCGCATTTTTACAACACTTCTTTGATCATAGTACTCCATCAAAAACTTTAAAGTATATCGGTATTGCTTAATAACTCTTATACATAAAAAAGGTTACCATTTTATAAATGGTAACCTTTTTTATGTTTCACATTCTCTTCCCTTGTCTCTCCTATATTGTAGTGGTACTCTAATAGTAAGGGGGAGAAATTATGAACACATTAACAATTGAATTACCGAAAGAAACGGCTGAAAAACTTGATTTATTAAAACAAGCTTATGAAAAGAAAACAGGTGCTTCTATTTCTGAGAGTACTCTAGTTCAAACACTTATCTCAAAAGAGTTTATCCAAGCGATAACTCCTTTTGATTTACAACAATTCGTCACTGGAAAAGAACAGCATTAATTGCTGTTCTTTTTTTGTACTTTATCAAAAGATCTCTGATAAAAACTTCCTCGCTTCATCCAAACCTTTTATTTCGAATCTCCCTACCGTTAATGTCTCATAAAAAGTTTTTTATTTATTTTCCGAAAAACCATTGACAATGATAATGATAACCATTATCATTTATTACGAAGCCAACAATTGATGAATCAACCAAACGCTCAGTAACATTGTTACCCCTCTTTTTCATATAGAAAGGCACTGTACATTCCCCCTGTTTGTACAGTGCCTTTCTTATTTATTATCATTCAAACAAATTTAATTGCTCAGGCTTCGGCTCACCATATGTAATGTTCATCATTTTCATAAGCTGTTTCGCATTATCCGCTGCATCTCCGCCTGAATTGTTGTTAAATAGTACATATATGTTCTTTGTCTTCTTTTTTAATTGCTCTAATCTTTCTACCCATTCTTCTAATTCTTTATTGTTGTAGCGATATAAGCAACGAACCGCTCTCCAATTTTCTCCTTTATCAAGCCAACCATGAACATTTCGGCCATGAAAACGTATTAACACCATATCTGCATTCGTTACTTCTAATACGAGCGGTACTGAACCTATTCCGGCCTGCGGCTCATCACAAATGGTATGAATCCATTTCTCTTGTTCCAAAAACTGTAGCGTCTTATCTCTCATTTCCGGATAAAACCATGTTTGGTTCCGAAATTCTATGGCACATGGCAAACCTTCCATTTTTTCTTTCGTATATCGAAGAAAATCTACATTTTTCTTTTTACAATCAAACCATGGTGGATATTGAAATAAAATCGTTTTTAATTTACTAGCTTCTATTAAAGGAAGAATGGATTGTTTATACACATCAAACATTTCATCAAACGTAGAAAAAGGAATTTCACCTTTCATATGTCCCGTCATCCCTTGATACGCTTTTACAACAAAAGAAAAATCATTCGGTGTCTCCATTGCCCATTTTGTATAATTTCGTGCAGGTTGCATCGCATAAAATGAACTATCCACTTCTACAATAGGAAAATGCTCACTATATGTTCGTAATTTATTTCTATTTTCATAGGGATCTATATATAAAGAATCATGATCTCCCCATCCTGTTACTCCAATGAAAAGCAAATATATCCCTCCCTTTTTCACTTCATCTTCTATTCATTCTACTCACTTCCTGAACACTTCGACTAATCAATTTCATTAAGTAGTCCCTTCTTTCAGAGTATCCGTATAAAAATATGATATACTATATGGAAGAATTTTTAAATTGAGGGGTTATTTATTTATGCTTCCAAACGATGATATTGTATCTCATGAAAAACGAATAGAAGAACTAGAAAATAAAGTACGTTTTTATGAAGAACTTGTAAAACAATTACCACATCATTTCACATACAAAAATCCACATATTGGTTTACAAATAAAGAAAACGAGAACGACTCATTCCATTCAAAACATACGAAAAGAAAATAAAGAGGATGATTTTCAACTTACTTGCGATTCATTATTTTTATTTGAACAACTTGAAACATACTTTGTTCATATTTTTGATGCTTTTTCACATCATGTAACCTTTGTTGATAGTAAAGGAAATATAACTTTATGTAATCAAGTTGCAGCAGATGATTTTGGTGTAGTACGAAATGATATAATTGGAAAACCAATTCAACAATTGCTACAATTACCAGAAGAAAAAATTAAAGCTCTTGAAACATTAAGAACGGGCATAGAAATATATAATGAAGAAGTTTTAGACAAAAACTATGGCATTATAAATAACCGCATTATTCGTGATTATAACGGAGAGATTTTTAGAGTTATTAGTGTCTTTCATTATTTAAACACAGAACGTGATGCAGAAAAATTTTCATTAGCAGGACGAATCGCAGCTGGTATTGCACATGAAGTACGTAATCCTCTTACAACCGTACGGGGTTATTTACAATTTTTACAAGAAAGTGTTTCTCCATCTAATAAAGAATTATTTAAAAACTTACTTATCCCTGAATTAGATCGTGCAAATAGTATTATTACAAAATTTTTATCTATTTCAAAAACACGTGAATTTACAAGGGAACCGTTTCCTATTAATACATTTTTACGGGAGTATATTCAACAGTTACTAGCTAGTGAAGTCTTTTTACACAACATTTCAATTGATTATAATTTTTCTACCGAATTAGATGATATATTAGTCCATATCGATCGTCACGAACTTGTGCAAGTTTTTTTAAACTTATTTCAGAACGCTGTCGATGCGCAAGGCGAAAAAAAACTTTCTATCCAAATCAGTAGTTATCGCCTAGATAATTTTGTCCGTATTACTTTCACTGATAATGGAATTGGTATTCCCACAGCCATTCAAGAATATATCTTTGATCCATTCTTCTCTACAAAAGATTCAGGCACAGGGCTGGGCTTGTCAGTAACGAAGAAAATCATGCAAAATCATAACGGGACATTAAAAATGACTAGTAATGAAAACGGGACAACTTTCACTATTTCAATTCCAATCTTACCTAAAACAGCCCTTGAAAAATTAAATCCATGCGAATAAAGGAATAACCCACGAACTGCATGCCAATTGTTCAACATTCTCAACAATTGGCATGCAGTTTTTTATGTTGCACTTTTTTTCTTTACATTATATAAAACCTTCTCTATATCTTACTTAGTTTTTTGCTAGGTGGGCCCATTTCTTATTTTTTTAGAAATGGTAGTTTGTCCATCACGAATTTAGTATAAATTTCATTTTAATATATAGTAATGACTATTGATTCTATGAAATAAAGGAAAAGTATTTTATGGGAATGATTGTTGTGAAGTCAGAGCTTGTAGTCATATTAACATTTCTAAGTCCGAACTTACAGAATTCATTAGACTTCTTCAAACTCTTGGCCAAGCTATTCAAGCTGTCTTTCAAAACCCTTCTCAAAATAATATCGATAACTTAATCACGGCCCTAAATAACTTACAAAAATTCCTCAATTGTTTAGATTTATCTCCAGCACAAAAACAAATTGGAAATTCTATTATTGCTAATCTATTAACTATTTTAAGAACAATACCCTTCTCATGCGGAGCATTGTACGTTGAGCTACAAAGCCTGCTCAATTATTTATTGTATATCGCTAAGTTATTCAAAGTAGATTGTTGTACAATCGACAAACTAGTTAAACTCATAACAGAAATCCAAACTATCCTAGTTCAATACGGATCAGGATGCCTTGGAGGAGGCGCAACAGAGGGGCTGCCTCAAGGTCCAGCGGATGCCCAAGGTGCTTACTGGACCTCAAGGACCAGCTGGCGCTCAAGGGGCTACGGGGGCTCAAGGTGCTACTGGCGCAACTGGACCAGCGGGTACTCCAATTCCTGTAACGATCGCTGCAATCGGAAACTCAAATCCACAAACTATATCCCCTGGAACAAACATCCAATTTAATCAAGTTTTTGAATTAACTAATATCTCTTTTAACGACACTTCAGATACTTTAACAATTTTAGAAACAGGCGTATATGATATTAGTTTCTCAGCTTCTACAACTTTCCCTGGATCTTCACCGTTTGGATTCGGAATTTCATTCAACGGTCAACCACCTACTCGTAATTTCTCAACTAAGGTTATCGGTAGTGCTGTTTCTTTCTCTACAATCGTTACTTTACAAGCTGGTACAACAATTTCTGTACAACCTACAGCAAATACTATTTCTATTCCTAACACAGGTGATACAACTGCAACACTATCAGTATTCCGAATTTACTAATTTCCACTCAATAAGCATATTTACAATAATATGTATCGTTTAACCGTGCATTAAATCTCTCTTTATATAGAAAGGAGCACTTATTTGGGAGGATAAGTGCTCCTTCTTTACGTTTCTTTACCTCAAATTTACTCTATCTTAATCCTCATTTTGTATGATAAATAGTGAAGTCAAAGATATGAAAGAGGGATGAAAATGAGAGTTATGTCACTAATACGCATTTGGTTTGCTCTTATGATATGCATTATTTTATGTGTAGGATTTTTTTTAACTCTAAAATATTCCACTATATCAAAAGCAGAGAGAAAAACCGTTCCATACAACCTTTTGTATACGAAACAAAATAACATCCCTTATTCCAATGCCACAAATAATGAAAAAAAAGTTATAAAAGGAATGCTCATTACGAAAGCTTCTAATTCCGAAGCATTACTTCAAATCGCTGAAACGATTAAAGATCAGTATACAAATAAAGAAATTGATGAAATTATACTCACTATCCACAATGAAAATAATGGTAATTACGAAGAAGAATTACCTTACGAACCTATTAGTAAAGGAAAGATAATCGTCACATATGATTCAAAATCCTTTGGCAGTACGAACATTATACTTAACGAGTAATAACTAGTAAGAGTAGAGG
This sequence comes from Bacillus cereus group sp. MYBK79-1, assembly GCF_051915365.1. NCBI lineage: Bacteria > Bacillati > Bacillota > Bacilli > Caryophanales > Bacillaceae > Bacillus > Bacillus cereus group sp. MYBK79-1. The sequence continues at coordinate 152,839 of NZ_JBQAEO010000007.1, forward strand.
AAAATCTCCACCATTTAAAGTTTCATATTGTTTTTCATACGAAAAAGAGGCGAATTTCGTTATCCGCCTCTTTCTTTTACCAAAATGAAGGAATCCATTCTTTCACTTTATCAATCCACTCTTGTTGCTCTTGTTTTCGCTGTTGTTCCTCCTCTTTCCTTCTCTTCTCTTCTTCTTTTCTTCGTTTTTCCTCTTCTATTGTAGTCAATTGTTTTTTATAATCAGCCTCAGATATGAGCGATAACTGGAATGCTTTTTGAGCTGGATTGGCATTCGCTTTTTTCATAATATCCCGGAACATTGTCGTCGTAATTTGACTTCCCCCCGGAACATAATGATCACTATCTGTTTTATCATATCCTACCCAAATCGCACCTACTAAATCTGGTGTGTATCCAACAAACCATGAATCCTTTGCACCAGTGCTCGGTCCATTTACAATTTGAGTAGTTCCTGTCTTACCTGCCGTATCAACATTATAAACTTTCGCCTTTTCGCCCGTTCCCTTTTCAACAACACCTTTTAATAAATATGTCATCTTTTGAGCAATTTTCTCGCTCGTCACCCGTGTCTCTTTCTTATACCACTTTCCAATTGTTTCACCTTCAGCATTTTGTATCTCCCTAATCGCATGAGCTTCCACTTGAACACCGTCATTTGCAAATGTACTATACGCTTGAGCCATTACAAACGGAGAGGTTCCCACATGCATCCCGCCTAAAGCAATCGGATACGTACGATCTTCTGGCACTAATGGAATACCAAATCGCTCTAAAGATTTCAATCCTTTATCTAATCCGATTTGCTCCAATAGCCAAACTGCTGACACATTGTACGACTTTGCCACAGCTTCATACATTGTCACATCACCGTGAAAAGTATGATCACTATTTTGTGGTTTATATTCTTTAATATTAAATGGTTCATCTTTTAATATATCGTATACTTCATACCCTTCCTCTAACGCTGGTACATATACAGCCAGAGGCTTTAACGTTGAGCCCGGTTGTCTTTTTAATTGGGTTGCATGGTTAAACTGTAAAAACTGATACGGACCTCTACCTCCAACTAAAGCTGGTACACCACCTGTTTTTGGATTCATAAGAACTACACCCGTTTGCATAAGCTGTTCCGATCCATTATCTTTGAAATAGCTCTCATTATTCACAACGTCTTCCACAGCCTGTTGTTTTTTCGGATCAAGCTCTGTATAAATACGATAACCACCCGCTAAAATTTCATTTTGTGTTAATTCGTACTTGTCCATCGCTTCCCTAACAATATAGTCTACATATTGAGAGTATTTCCCCTTGTATTTATCATCCACACCACGTTTTAATACAAGGCCGCTCTCTTTTTCTTTATTATACTGTTCGTCAGAAATATATCCTTGCTCTTTCATTAAACTTAATACGACATTACGTCGTTCGATTGACTTATTAAAGTTTTTATAAGGCGAATACGCAGACGGCGCTTTAATCAAGCCTGCAATCGTTGCAGCTTCTGAAACTGTTAAATCTTTTACATCTTTATCAAAATAAGATTTAGCTGCCCTTTTTATCCCCCAAGCACCTTCACCAAAATAAATTTGATTCATATACATTTCAATAATTTCATCTTTCGTATACGTACGCTCTATTTTTTTTGTTAAAAAATATTCCTTTATTTTTCGAGAGTATGTGCGATCTTGTGTCAGAAATACATTTTTCGCAAGTTGTTGTGTAATTGTACTTCCCCCTGCTACAACTTCTCCTGCTGTAATATTTTTAAAAACTGCACTTATAATTCCACTATAGTAAATACCGTGATGGTTAAAAAATTCCTTATCTTCTACTGCAACAATTGCCTGTACCATAATATCAGGAATATCTTTCCTTTTAACACCTTCTGTTTTAGAAGAAGCTAATTTAGTCGCAACTTCATTATTTGCATCATAAATTAAGGTTGGTTGCGGAACAGCTTGTTTTAATTCAGATATGTCTTGAATAGAAATTATTATATTTATAGCAATAAATAGAGTAGCAAGTAAACTTCCTAATACAATTAATGAATTACGAAGTTTCTTCCTCTTGTTGAACCACTCCCGCATGTTTTTTAAGTGAGTGTTCTTCAATTTCATTCGTTCACTTCCTTCGTTTGTTTACACTCTTCTTTTCAAAAGGAAGAATATACCTCCTTTTAAATTTATTATAATAACGTAGTCTTTCCTGTAGTGTAAAGCTTTTCTTTCACATTCATACTTTTTGCAAGAAAAGGACATTCTACAAGTAAGATATTCAATATTGATTATTAATATTATTAATACAACAATAAGAGTTATGTTAAGTTTTTGTAAACTTTTCGATAAAATGTTTTAAAAAACGACAGTTTTTTGTTAGAATTGACTAGCCAATATATTTTACATATATTACTTTTGTGGGGGTAACTAATAATGGTCTTTAAATCAAAAAAAGATAAATTTTCTGAAATGTTAATGAACGTTTCTGAAAATTTAAAAGAAGGCGCGCAGTTTTTCGTGGAGTATAAAATTAAAAATGCTAGCGATTTAAAAGAGTTTTCTATGCGCATGAAAGAGTATGAGTCAAAAGGTGACTCATTTATTCACGAAATCATTATGGAGCTAAACAAAGCGTTTATTACTCCTATTGAACGTGAGGACATCCTACAACTTGCAATGAGTATGGATGATGTATTAGACGGATTAGATCATAGTGCTGGTCTATTCGAAATGTATTCTATTACAGAAGCTGATGAATACATGATTAAATTCGTTGAAGCAATTAATCAATGTGCGATTGAGATTGCAAATTCTGTTGAACTACTGTCTAAAAAGAAGTTAGTCGACATTCGTACGAACGCGATTAAAATTAAGGATTACGAATCACAATGTGATGATATTCGCCGTCATGCGATTAAGCACTTATTCTCTCGTGAGAAAGATCCGATTAAGATTATTCAATACAAAGAGATTTACGAAGAGCTTGAAGAAGTAGCGGATAGCTGCCAAAGCGTTGCAAACGTATTAGAAACAATTATTATGAAGAACGCGTAAGGAGTTTGATCATGGATACACTCTTGATACTGACCGTTTTAGTAGTCATTTGCGCCTTAGCTTTTGACTTTATCAATGGATTTCACGATACAGCAAACGCTATTGCAACGGCTGTTTCAACGAAAGCTCTAAAGCCTAGACATGCAATTATTATGGCAGCTATTATGAACTTTTTAGGTGCGATGACATTTACAGGTGTAGCAAAAACGATTACAAAAGATATCGTTGATCCATTTGCCTTGCAAAATGGTTCTCTTGTAATTTTAGCTGCTTTACTTGCGGCAATAGCTTGGAATTTAATTACTTGGTACTACGGTATTCCAAGTAGTTCTTCGCATGCAATCATTGGCTCAATCGCAGGTGCAGCTATCGCTGCTGCTGGTATTAGCTCTTTAAATCTTAAAGGGTTCATAAAAATTCTTGAAGCTTTAATCATTTCACCGATTATCGCTTTTGTTATTGGTTATATCGTATACAGTATTTTTAAAGTGGTCTTTAAAAACTTTAACTTAACGAAAACGAACAAAAACTTCCGTATATTCCAGATCTTCACTGCAGCATTACAAGCTTATACACATGGTACAAATGATGCACAAAAAGCAATGGGAATCATTACGATGGCTCTTATGGCCAATAACTATCATACTTCTGACGACATCCCGTTCTGGGTACAATTATCTTGTGCAATCGCAATGGGTCTTGGTACTTCTGTCGGCGGATGGAAAATTATTAAAACTGTCGGTGGACAAATTATGAAAATTCGTCCTGTAAATGGGGTAGCTGCTGATTTATCATCATCACTGGTTATTTTCGGCGCAACATTCATTCACTTACCAGTTAGTACAACGCACGTTATCTCTTCTTCTATTTTAGGGGTTGGTGCTTCACATCGTGTGAAAGGTGTAAAATGGGGAACTGCAAAACGCATGTTAATTACATGGGTTATTACACTTCCTATTTCAGCTTCGTTAGCTGCATTATTTTACTCTTTATTACACTTAATCTTTTAATTAAAAGTCGTCTTCCTTATTTTTCTAGGAAGACGACTTTTTTGTGAACAAACCTTTTTCTTATTAAAAAGCGTGTATAATAATTGGTGGATAAGTTATATAGAGGAGTTGGCAATTTTGGAATACATCATGTTACTTTTCATCGGGCTAATCGCCGGGACAGTCGGGAGTCTAGTCGGGCTTGGTGGCGGAATTATTATTGTTCCGTTATTAATCGGATTACACAGCCTATCACCACAACTTGCAGTAGGAACTTCAATGGTAACAGTCGTTTTTACAGGACTATCTTCCACCCTTACTTATATGAAACATAAACGAGTAGATTACAAAAGTGGACTTATTTTATTTATAGGGAGTGGCCCTGGTGGTATCATCGGCTCGTGGGCAAACAAATTTTTAAACCAAGATACATTTTCTTTATATTTTGGGATTTTCCTTATTTTCGTCTCCATTCTTCTTATGTTACGAGACAAATTAAACCCTCTTTCTTTATCAAATATGACAGTAATTAAGCGTTCTTTTACAGATAACGAAGGAAACACTGTACACTATCAATTCCCACCGCTTCTCGCTATATTTATCGCCTTTATAGTTGGTTTTATATCTGGGTTATTTGGAATTGGCGGCGGTGCCTTACTTGTTCCAGCAATGATGCTACTTTTTGCATTCCCAGCACATATTGCTGTAGCAACTTCGATGTTTATCGTATTTCTATCAGCCATTGTAAGTTCTGCAACTCACATCTCTCTTGGAAATGTCAGCTGGATTTATGCATTAATTCTTATTCCTGGTGCATGGATTGGCGGAAAAATCGGGGCTTATATTAATACAAAATTAAGTGGTAAGGCCGTAATTAATTTATTACGTATCACATTAATTATTCTCGGAACTAGATTAATCATTACTTCTTTTTTATAACGCGTTCTTTTTAGAATGCGTTTTTTCTTATACACATGAATATAAAAATCCTCCTAAGAGAACAAATAAAATTAAACAAACACTTAATAACATATAATTGGAAATATGTACTTTCTTCAAGTTGACCACTCCTATAACTGCGACTGTTATCTTTATGATAGCGAAAAAATAATTTACTTGCAGTTACAAAGTGCTAACAATGCAAAATCATTTATTACAAATTTTATCCTTATATTTCATTTCTTTGTATATTCTATCGGTTTAATAAAAAAGATGTCATATTGACATCTTTTTTAATGAAGAAGTGACCATCCCATAAAATCCTCATGTACTTGGCACGCCCTCTTATCGTTTCGATCATATAATTCAGCATAACTATCTGTTTCTTCATCATAAGCCATCGTATAAATAATTTGGCCGTCTACTTCAACGGATAACACGACTCCACCTTTCATCTCTTCTACATGAATGATAGCATTCGCCGGAATTCTCATATCCGTCATTTTTATCGCATCTAACAATATACTAAACCCCCTACAGCGTATTCATTGCTAGTACTATTACACACTAAATAGTATACTACTGTAATAGCATATATTTCGTCAATGAAATTGCTGTTTAAAAGCATATTGTCTTTATACATATACGCTAAAATAAAAGAAATAGAAATGTTTAAATGGGGGGCTAACATTGATTCTACACAAAGGAGATGTACTATTCCGTCAAGGCGAGGACGGTCCTTTATATTTTATAAAAACAGGTTTATTAAAAGTAGTACGGATAGAAGAAGATGGAACACCATTTCTATTCAACATTATCGTTCCAGGTGAAACGATACCTCATCATTCTTTAATTTCACCGAAGGAATATCACGGTACAGCAATCGCTTTAATGAAAACAGAAGTTGAACCTATAATTAGTAATGAATGGTACGATCAACTTCAGGCAAACCCTGCATCATATGCAAATATTGCTATGCAACTACAATCAAAATTAAGAATGATGCAACAGCGTATCGATCAATTGACAACCGTCTCTCCGAAAGAACGTCTACATCGTTTACAAGAGTGGTTCACACTATATTTAGGTGACATTCCTATATATGAAATATTAACACAAACTGAAATCGGTCAACTCATAGGTATACGCCGTGAAACAGTAAATCGGCTATTACGAGAACAAATAAAAAACGAGGTAAAATAATACCTCGTTTTTTGCTTATTTCAAACCTCATCTATTGTAAGCTTGCTGCTGGACCGAAAAACTCATAGTGAATATGCTCTTGTTTCACACCTAAATCAGTTAGTGCAGCATTTATATGCTTCATAAATGGTACAGGACCACAGAAATAAAATGCTGCTTCAGTTGTCGGAATAATCGTTTGTAACCATTCAGCTTCAATGAAACCTTCTTTATCAAAGTTCTTCATTTCCAAATCTTTTTCAGTTGGTGCAGAATAGCAAGTATACGCTTTAACTTGTTCGTATTCATTATCTACTGCCTCAACGTGTTCTTTCATTGCATGTGTATTACTATTTATCGCTGCATGGACAAAACATACATTACGTTTTGAATCTTGTTCAATTAAAGTATTTAGCATACTCATCATTGGTGTAATACCTACTCCACCACTAATTAATACAACTGGTAATGTTGAATCCATATTTAATATGAAATCTCCTGCTGGTGCACTTACTGGTAACATATCCCCTTCTTCCACATGATCATGTAAGTAATTAGATACTTTACCGTCCGGTGTATCTACACCTTTTTCTTTCTTTACACTAATACGATAATAGTCTTTTCCTGGAGCATCTGATAAGCTATATTGACGATTATGTGTATATGTTTCACCTTCTATATTTATTTGAATCGTTACATATTGTCCTGGGATGAATGAAGAAACTTTCCCGCCATCTTCAGGTTTTAAATAAAATGATGTAATAACGTCGCTTTCCTTCACTTTTTTAACAACCACAAAGTTACGGAAATCTTTCCATCCACCTTCTTTATGTGCTGCTTCTTCATACATCTCTGCTTCAATGCTAATGAATGCATCAGCAATGACACCATATGCTTCTCCCCATGCATTTAAAACTTCATCAGGTGCACCTGCGACCTCTTTAATTGCACGTAGTAAACATGTACCTACAATTGGGTAATGCTCCGCTTTAATACCTAAACTTCTATGCTTATGACCAATTTGTTTTACAACTGGAATAATAGCTTCTAAATTATCAATATACGTTGCCGCTGCATAAACAGCATTCGCTAACGCTTGTTGTTGTCTTCCCTTTTTCTGATTTGTATGGTTGAAAATATTCAATAACTCCGGATGTTCCGAAAATAAAATTTCATAAAATCTCGTTGTAATTTCAACGCCTTTTTCTTGTAATAATGGTACTGTTGACTTTACAATTTCAATTGTTTTTTCACTTAACATTGTATCCCACTCCTCTATTTCCTTAACTGTTTTTAGTTTAACTGAATTGTATAATACAGATTGTGATTTTAATCACTATTAACACGGTGTTTTTGTGAAAAATATATGAACATTGTACTTACAAAAGAAAATAAGCCAACTAGAATTCTAGCTAGCTTATTATTTGGACTGTATAGCTTGTTCAATTACCCTTATATCTTTCCCATCTCCAAATTCTGTATACCCCCAGATGTTCGTTTCACCTCTATATTTATTTACTATAATATCTAAGTCATGGTATACACGATGTGCATAAACTACATACTCAATATTTTGAAGTTCCACACCTTTTTTTACAATTTCATAGCTTCTATTTACATCACGTTTTATTTTTTCATTCTTTATTTCTTTATGTATATTTTTTAAAGACGATTCTTGTTGTTGAAACCATTGTTTCAATTGGTTCCAGTCCCCTTCTGTATAATTCTCTGCTTTACCATAATTTAAGAAATTATTATAACTTTCATGTGTCGTACGAATAAAATCAAGCACTTTTGTCTCTTCTTGTACATCTTCTACTTGAGCTATTGTATTTACCTCAGCAGGCTTATTCGCATAATGTAACAGTACTTTCATAAGGCTATAGCTCGCAATGATCATTACGATAATAATCCCGAATACCCTTAACAATTTCTTCATATACAGAACTCCTTCTCTACTAAAGATATTACAAAATATGACTATACTTGTAACATTCTCTCGTAAAAATATAATTCCTGTATAAACCATTCCTATCATTTCGACAATATTTTTCTATACATTTCTCCTTGGCAAATGTTCTTGTAAAACAATATATCCTTCATAAGCTGTGTAACCGAGTATAGCCATTAATCCGATATAACAAGCAAATACTGTCCATTTCGTTTTCGTATCCACTTTGTAATAGTTTTCCTGTTGTCTCTTTTCTGCATCCCATTCCTGTAATTTTTTTTCTGACATTTCAAATGCTTCTCTTATATGAATTGTATATGTTTCTTTTTCATCTTCATATGGGACGTAATCAAGTGGCTCAAACTTTGGTAAAAGATACTCTAACACTTCAATCCTTTGAAGTTCTCCTGTTTTTAATTCTTTCTCTCGTTCTTTTTGTCTTAATATATTTATTTCATGTTGCATCATATAAATATTCCGATGCACTGCACCTGTTTCTTTTAACTCCTCTTCAAGCCTTGCAACATATTCTTTCATTCCATCAATTCTATATCCTAATTCCTTAATTGGCTCATCTCTCTTTATTACTCTATATAATTCCATACAGCCGATAATAAAAATAAATCCTCCCAAAATACTTTTAAAGTAAATGGAATAACCGAGCAATACAATAAGGCCCGCTCCCCAAATCTTTGTACTTACAACTGAGATAATTCGTCCACCATCTAATGGAGAAACCGGAATCAAGTTAAAGAAGTTAATCATACTTCCAAGTAAAATAATTAATGCCCAAAATGGCTCTTTCGTTATTATATAAAGTGGAATCGCAGGTAAAAATGACAACAATCCGAAAAGAGGTCCCATGAAGGCGATGTAAGCCTCATCTTTTGCATTTTTCGGCATCTCTTTCATCCCAATAAGAGCGCCCATAAATGGAATAAATATTGCTGGCGATGTTGGTATCCCCTTTCTTTTCGCAGCCCATAAATGGCCCATTTCATGAATAAACAATAAATAAATGAGCGCTACCCCAAATTTCCAACCATATATAACTGCGTATGCACCAAGCGATAGAAACATACTAAATACCGTTGAAAACTTTGCTAATTTAAAAATTGCAAAGACCCACTTTAACTTAGAAAGTAAAAATAACCCTATTGCAACAATAATTCCCCATAACCCTTTTCTATTATTTTTCATATTCCTCTCCTTTATCTCTCATTAATGATTCATATTCATGAAAGCTTGTTCTTTTCTCTATTATGACATATTTTTTTCTATCGTTAGAAATAATGTTTATTTAATCCATTTTTAGCCAAAAATATAAATACAAGGAGGTGTATACAGATGAATTTGCAATCTCTCATAATAGGCGCTCTATCGTTTTTAGCTTCAACTCTTATTTTTTATACCGTTAGCTACGTATTATTATTAGATTTGTTGCCCAATCACGTATTTATTGCTCTTATCATCCTTTCCGCTCTTATGATTTCTTTTCTTATTACACGCAAATCAATGAATGAGCCATCTGCAAAAGCAAAGTAATAGAGAGGGGTGTTTTCCCCCTCTCTATTATCATTTCCTAGGAAAGGCCATATAGACTTTACAAATTATCTTCACTCCGATCCGTAAGGGCTGATTATAGTTTCACTTTATCTTTGTAAATTCATTTTTTCACCATACTCTTTAACAATTTGAATGATATTTTGAAAAACACCTATTTTTTCTTTTTTACTATTCAATATTTTCAAATCATAATTTTCATAATATGTTTCTAATGACTTTAGTTGTGATTCTGAAGCATCTTTTACCTGCACAGTAGCATGCAATTCATACTGTTTATACCCTTCCTTTACCTTTTCACCTGAAATTTTTTCACTCTCTTTTGTTCCAATTAATTTTTGAACTTTTTCCGGATAAATGACTTGCAAATAATATTCTCGTTCCTTCTCTAACTTGTTGTATAGTGATTGTGAAATCGTATACCGTACCGTATAATTCACTTTTTGATCGCCTGCTTTAATATGAAACGCGGTAATTTGCAAATCTTTTTTTGTTACTTCCGTTAAAGGGCCTACCTGCATCTCATCTTCTTTTTGTTCTGAAGCATTTGGAAATATAGCCAACAGCTTTTCCGTATCTTTTTTATCCAACATATACATATCTGTCTTATGTTGTACCCAACCTCGTCTGTCTTCTCCTCTTAGCCATGCATAATATGTTTCTTTTTTTCCATCTCTACTAATTTGTATTTCATATTCCGGTTCACCAAAACTACCTGTTACTTCTTGTTTTTCCGCTTTATCTATAATGTCTATTACTAACTTCGCGTCTAATTCCTGTAACTTTTTCTCTTTATGTTTTTTTTGTATAACGGTTACCCCTATTGTTTCTTTCACTTCATTCACCGTCTCTTCTACTTTTTCTGTTTCTTTTTTTGGCTCTGTTTGACTACAAGATGCTAGTAACATAGCAAATAACAACAATACATATTTCCTTTTCAACTTAATCCTCCCTTTACAATAAGAAATCCTTATAATCTTCATACAAAAAACAAAAACGTGACACACTATAAAATACGCTATACTAAGCATTGAAAGGAGGTCTTTTTCATGTCCATTAATTTTTATGATGCAAATAATAAATACACATACGCACAGAGAAACGCCCATATTTCTTGGGGAGAAATGATAAAAAGTATTACAAATATACAAAACAAACAAATAATTGATATCGGCTGTGGTGGCGGAATTTATACGAAAGAACTTGCTCTTATGGGAGCAAAAAGTGTTGTTGGACTGGATTTTTCCAAAGAAATATTACAAGCTGCAAAAGAAAATTGTAACGGCTTTTCAAACATTTCATTCATTAACGGCGATGCGCATAGCGTCCCATCTCCTAATGATACATTCGACATTGTTATTTCGCGCGCAGTGATTCATCATTTACACGACATTCCTACATTTCTACGTGAAGCTTCTCGTATATTAAAGAAAAACGGTGTACTTATTGTACAAGACCGAACCATCGAAGATTGCACAATTCCTGGAAGCCCCGAACACATCCGTGGATATTTTTTCTCTATCTTTCCAAAACTCATTGAAATTGAATCAAAAAGACGTCCAAAAACCGACACGATACAACAAGAATTACAAAAATATTTTCTTCACGTGTTCCCCACTCAAACACAATGGGAAGTACGAAAAATACATGATTCTGTAGAAGCATTGCTACAAGATTTATCACCTCGAACAGGTCGATCCATTCTATACGAATTAACAGATTATGAACTTTCTCAACTTCTACAACAAGTACAGACTGCCTTGCAAAACGTCTCTCCTATTATCGAAAGAGATCGGTGGACAATTTGGAGCGCTATGAAATTGTAAGGAAGGAAGCCTCACAAAATAATGTGAGGCTTCCTTCTTTCATAATCTAATTTTGCAACACTCTTGATATCCTCCACTTCTGGCCTGTGCACTTCCACACTTCGGACATACTAAATATCTAGACTGATTTGTCAACAAACTACCTTTTTGAAAGAGTAAAACTTCTGCTTGTTTAAACGAACGCGAATAATATAACCACATAAAACCAATTATAGCAATAATGCCAAATAATACTCCCATCGCAAGCATTTCAGTCACCTCTTTTGGTTTGTTCTTTCCAGCAAGTGGATTGTTGTATTATTCTCTGTAAATTCAAACAATACCTTCTTTACTCCTATAAATATCAACTTTCTCCACAAATTTTACAATTCTCTACAAAATTTTACTCCCATTTTACAATTCACCATTCCCTTTACCGCAACAAATATCTCATTCGATATTTCTGGATATAAATATATCTTTCAAAAAAATATTGACTTTCAAAAAAAAACATGCAACAATACTGTCAGAATACTTGAATAAAAATTCATTGACGAGAACGAGTACGTTATAGGACTGTCCCCCAGAGAGTTGGCGATTTGCTGAAAGCCAACGTTCAGTGCGTAGCCGAAAATCATCTCCGAGAAGTAGAACCGAATGTTACAGTAAGTTCTTACCGGCTGTCCCCCGTTACAAGGAACACGTATCATGTTGTACGTTGTAAAGCCGTATACATATAGACTAATTTCTACATGTATAAATTAGGGTGGTATCGCGGGTAAATATAACTCGTCCCTTTCTTTAGGGACGAGTTTTTTGTGTTCTTACAAATGAATTTAAAAAAGGAGGAAAAACAATGAACACTGTATCAAAAAAACATATTTTTTCCACAGGTCTTATGCTATTTTCTTTATTTTTTGGGGCAGGTAATTTAATTTTCCCTCCCATGCTTGGACAAAATGCAGGTGAAAACTTTTGGCCGGCAATGATTGGATTTTTACTAACAGGAGTCGGTTTACCATTATTAACTGTTATTGCAATTTCTTTATCAGGAAACGGCATGCAACAACTCGCAAGTCATGTTCACCCATTATTCGGAATTTTCTTTACTGTAGTTGTGTACATCGCAATCGGTCCTTCTATGGGAATTCCACGCGTTGCAAATGTCGCTTATGAAATGGGCGTGAGTTCTTTCTTACCCGAAACAATTCGCTCTAGTAACCTAGCACTATTTGTATACACGGTCATCTTCTTCACTATCGTATTTTGGCTTAGTTTAAATCCATCTAAACTTGTCGATCGCATCGGAAATATTTTAACACCTATTTTATTACTCTCTATTTTCTTATTATTTGTTAAAAGTGTATTTACACCGCTCGGGCAATCAGGACCAGCAATGCAAGAGTATCAAACTTCTCCAATCTTCAAAGGCTTTATGGAAGGATACTTAACGATGGATACCATTTCTGCGCTTGCATTTGGAATTATCGTTGTAAATGCCATTCGTTCTAAAGGTGTGAAGGATCGTAAATCCATTGCCATCGCGACAGCGAAAGCAGGACTTATTGCCGCTACCGGTCTCGTACTTGTATATGGTGCACTTGGCTGGCTCGGTGCAACTAGCGTCTCTCTCGGATATGCAAAAAATGGCGGACAATTACTTACTGTTATCGTACAGCAATTATTCGGTCCATATGGTCTACTTCTATTATCTCTAATCGTTACACTCGCTTGCTTAACAACATGTGTTGGACTTGTATCTGCATGTAGTCAATACTTCTCAACATTATTGACTAAATTTTCATATAAAACGTTCGCTAGCATCATTTGCGCATTAGGATTATTAGTTGCCAACTTAGGTTTAACAAAAATTATTGCTATCTCAGTTCCAATTCTACTTGTTGTATATCCAGTTGCAATTGTACTCGTTCTACTATCGTTACTTCATAAATATTTCGGTGGATATCGCTCTGTTTATGTAGGTGCTTTAATTGGAGCAGCAATCGTAAGCGTATTTGATGGATTAAAACAAGGTGGTATTTCAGTTTCATTTATCACACCATATTTTGAATTTATCCCTTTATATAAGGAAGGAATAGGCTGGTTAATACCAGCCTTAGCCGGAGCTCTCATCGGCCTTACAATCGCTAAACTAAGCGGTGCGAAAAAAGTGCCCTTACTAACCGAACCTCGTGAAGTAAAAGCATCCTAAAAAAACTCCCGCAAGGGAGTTTTTTTACATTTGATAAGCAGTATGATTAAAACTACTTATTTTATACGCTTTCGTATAATAGTCGATATTTGTATCCACTGTTTCTACTTTGACAACATCATAGCAATCTTCTTGCTTTACTAAAAATAAATAGTACTCTTCTGTCGCCTCAACAATTGCAATTTTATCTGTTTCAACATTATATTGTTCACAAAGCGCTTGTAATGCGTTCACATAATCCCCTAATTTTTTAGACTTATCCATACCAAATATAGTTTGAACTAACATATACATTCTCCCCTTTGTATGTACTGTTAACAACTTAATGATAACGCTTACATTTATTGACGTCAATAAAAAGATTTGGTGTGAACTAATAATCAGCAAGGGCGCTCTATCCCCTTGCTGATTTACGTTTTACTTTATTATTTTGTCAATTGGTGTCTAAATGCATAAATAACCGCCTGTGTCCGGTCACTTACATTTAGCTTATTTAATATATTACTCACATGTGTCTTTACTGTTTTGAGGGCAATAAACAATTCATCTGCAATCTCTTGATTACTTTTCCCCTCTGCAATTAATAACAAAATTTCAGACTCTCTTTCTGTTAACTCCTCATGCAAAGGTTGTTCTTTCTTCTGACGCATACGAGACATCATTTTACCAGTAACTTTTGGCTCTAATACCGTTTCTCCATCATAAGTAGCTCGTACAGCGTCTGCTATATCACTTGCTCTTGATGTTTTTAATAAATAACTTGTCGCTCCAGCCTCAATAACAGGGTACAATTTCTCATCATCTAAAAAGCTCGTTACAACTACAATTTTCGCTTCTGGCCATTCCTGAATAATAGCACGTGTTGCTTCAACCCCATCCATCTCGTCCATGACAAGATCCATCAAAATAATATCTGGTCTTAATTGCAGTGCTAACTCTGAACCTTTTCTTCCATTTTCAGCTTCTCCAACTACTTCTATATCTGGCTGCGTTGATAAATATGCTGATACACCCATTCGAACCATTTCATGATCATCGACAAGTAACACTTTTATCATGATTCTCCCCCTCTCTCAATCATAATCGGTACTTTTACTTCTATTTGCGTCCCTTTAGCCGGGAAACTAAGTACTTTTAATGTCCCACCAATCTCATGAACACGCTCTTGCATTGATCTTAAACCATATGAACCAGCCTTATTCACTCCGACTTCAAATCCAACGCCATCATCAATAATTTTTAGAATTGCATATTGATCAATTTTCCGAAGACGTACTTCCGTTTTCTTAGCTTTCGCATGTCGTAAAGTATTGGATAAAGCTTCTTGCACAATACGAAATAAATGATCTTCTACACCTTTTTTCAATTCTATTGGCTCGATTAGCCATTCAATTTTCATATGTTGCTTTCGCGATAATTCCGTTAATAATTCCTCTATACCTTGTGTCAGTTTCTTACCTTCTAATTGTACAGGCCGTAAATGAAGAAGCAATGCTCTCATTTCTGACTGCGCATTTACAACCATATTTTCAACGAGCTGCAACTGCTTTTTCGTCATTTCTGGAATTTCAGCTACTTGTTCATTAATAGCCGACATCATCATCGACATTGCAAAAAGCTGCTGACTTACAGAATCATGCAGCTCTCTCGCCAATCGATGCCTTTCCTGAGATATCGCTTCTTGTCTCATCTCTTCATTCCAATGAGCTCGTTCATTCGTTACTTTTTGAAAGAGTCCAGCTTGCTCCTCTAATCGACGAGCAAGACCGATTACTTTTCGTTCCACTTCATGAAATTCATCATCTGCAGTAAACGAAACATCACTCGGAAAATTCCCTCGCTCTACTTCAAATAGAAAAGTATTTAATCCTTGTATACGCTGCTCTATATAGTAACCGATTGCATACCCTACAATTCCCCCGATAAGTAAACTTGTAGTCATAATAAACAAGCCAATTGGAACAGAAGCGATGGATTCTTTCCATAATAAATCATAAACTTGTTGCTCACTTTTCCATACATATACAATTGTACAAATAAGCGCGATACTAACTGAGGACAACATAGAGTAACGAATATACATCCACGAAATATTTTTTTGTTTCTTCATTATACTTTCCTCACTTCCGTATCGCCTACGACAAGCGAAGAAATAATTTTTATACGACGAGGAGCTTCTTTATACTGCTCTGTTCTAAATGTAACATTGCGATTAAACCCCGTTTCCTCATGTCCTGGCAGGAGCACACGTCCGACAATAACAGAATGATTTAATGACAGTTCAATATCATACGGCACATATAAACGAATATTCCCTACTACACCTCTAATAACAATTACCGTTTCTCCTTCTGGAATCATGGCAGTTGTTAAATCTATTTCAACATCACAAGCACCATATTGAACATTAATATCCTCAAGTTCATAAATATGATCCATCATTCGTACATTACCTACAAACATATTTTTCAAGTATGGTTCTGTACGATATATTTGCTTCTCTTCATCTATAATCCCTTTTTCTTTAATTTCAACCTTCATTGCTTTTTGCTGGTGCCCTTGCTGAATCAATTGATAACCAATTAAAGCTAAACAAGCAAATACGACAAGAACAAATGCTGCTGATGAAAATAAGAAGAATAAAAATACGATACCACCAACAAATAAAAATACATTTCCCCGTACGTAACGATTCTTTTTACGATAATACCTTCCAAACATAAGCATAATAAATGCAAAAATGAGACCACCTGGTTCAAAATGTCCAAGTATCATATCAAGAAAAAGACCGAATCCAAATATGATGAGGAGCATCCCCATTAATTGTGTTTTTGAAAATTGTTTCTTCATTTCAGCTCCCCCCTTCTTGTTACATATACATAGAAGAAAAGGCATTGCTTTCCAACACCTTTTCTCCTATCACTATATCATAAGCCTGTTTTATAATATACTACTATTATTTTGTTAACTCTTTCGTTAACAATACATCATTCTTTTCTTTCATTTCACGCTCAAGCTTTGCAATCTTCATATCAAATGTATCACGTTCATGCTCCTCATTTATACGAGTTTCTAAGTCACGAATATGATCATCAATTTCTTCAAAACGTAAGAATGGATTGTTTTCATCCATTTTATGCATCGCTGTATTCATACGACGATTTGCATGTGCCATATTTTCACGTGCCATTAGTTCCATGCGCTTTGCGTGCATTTCTTTTAATTTGTTTTTCATTTCAGAAAGACGACGCTCTAATTCATCGATTTGCTCTACAACACCTGCATACATTTCTTCTAATCGAGTTACTTGCCCTTCATAATAAGCTACTTCTTCTAATGCACGTTCGTGTAACTGTAATTCGCCTGCTTCTTGAGCGATGATAGCTTGCTTTGATCTTTTATTAACGAAATAACGTGCTTGCTCAAGCTCACGAGCGAAATTAGATTTTAATGTTTTATGACGCTGAATTAACTTCTCAATTTTTGTTGTTTCACGCTCACTATCGCGTAAATATTGGTTTAACATAGCGATTGGATTTTTTCTTTCTTTCTCATCTAACACATTATGAAAATCTGCTAAAATTGCATCGCGTACACGTCCGAATAAAGATTGTTTCATTATAATCTTCCTCTCTTCTACTTTATAAATTTGATTTGGTTTTTATTAGTTTTTCATTAACTTGTTCCACTCATCTTCAAAGTTGCTATATGATTTAGAACTTTCTGGAGCAGAATCAACAACTACATCTTTTTCTTTTTTCCACTCACGGTATCCGTAGTATAAAACTACTAATGCTGCGATACCGATTAGTGCTGGGGAATGAGAAAGTGCAATGGATAAACCGATTAAACCAACAATACCCCAAGCTAACTTTCCAAAAAATGATTGTGCTCGCACAAATGATTTATAGCTCCAGTACACAACTCCTGCTCCGATTGCGAATCCTACAATACCAGCAAGACTACCAAGAGCAATTAAAGCCAAAATACCGGCCGCGATAAACGCTAGAAATTGTTTCATCTTGTGCTTGCCTCCCTTCGATTTGATACTCTTATCTTAACTATTTTTTCATCTTTCCATAACGAGCTTAAGAACCGTTTTCGACTCAGACTTAAGACCGAGTTGCATTCAGCCTTTTGTAAAAACATATGGTAGGAGTAGGAACATTCGCCCTTTTATCGCATATAAAAAGCCGTACAGAGAATATTCTCTGTACGGCTTTCGTTACGATTCATAAACTTCATTTTAATTACGCTGTTTTATGATACTCTTTCTTTCCCGCCACTTTAGAAAACCTCGGGAAACCAATTAATATAGAAATGATTCCACATACTCCAACTAAGATCGGATAAAACGCATATGGTAACAATTCAATCGGAGATAACGCCGCAAATCCTGCTGCTGTTAACATTTGCGCGCCGTACGGTATTAATCCTTGCACACAACATGAGAAAAGATCTAATACACTCGCTGATTTACGTGGATCAATTTCATACTGATCTGCAATGTTTTTCGCAAGTGGACCTGTAAAGATAATAGAAATCGTATTATTGGCTGTACACATATTCGTCATACCTACTAAACCAGCAATACCAAACTCTGCTCCTTTTTTAGAACGAATATTACGTGTTAAAATATTCATTAAATATTGGATGCCACCATTATATTGAATCAGTTCGACCATACCGCCAATTAAAATAGCCAGTAATACTAACTCCATCATACCGCCCATTCCAGTCGTTACACTTTTAAAGAAACTCTCTAACGTGTAACTGCCATCTAAAAGACCGATAACGCCAGATAGTACCGTTCCACCAGTTAATACAATAAGTACATTCCAGCCAAGTAACGCTGTAATCAGTACTCCTGCATACGGTAAAATCTTTATCCAGTCAAAGCTATGCGCTTTAACTTGCGTATCGCTTCCTAAAGTAAGTATTACTAACAGTACAATTGTAATAATAGCTGCTGGTAATACAATTAAAAAGTTCGTTTTAAACTTATCTTTCATTTCTGTTCCTTGTGAGCGTACTGCTGCGATTGTTGTATCTGAAATAAATGATAAATTATCACCAAACATCGCCCCGCCAACAACAGTAGCCATCGTAAGTGCAATGGAGATATCAGTTTGCCCACTAATCCCTACAGCAATTGGTGCTAATGCAGCTATTGTTCCCATTGAAGTTCCCATCGCTAATGAAATAAATGCACCTATAACAAAAATTCCAGCCACGATAAACCCTTGCGGTAAAATGGATAACGCTAAGTTAACTGTAGAATCAACGCCGCCCATCCCTTTTGCTGTTTCAGAAAACGCTCCTGCCAGTACAAAAATCAGAACCATAATCATAATATCTGGGTTCCCTGCACCTTTAGCAAATCGTTCTACTTTTACATTAAAGCTTTCTTTACGATTCATTGCTAAAGCGACTCCTACAGCAATTGAAATTGCTACAAGTATCGGCAATTTATAGAAATCACCTGTAATAATTCCAGAACCAATAAATAGCGCCAAAAATATCCCAAGTGGTAATAAAGCCAAACCATTTCCTCTCGTTTCTTTCAAAGTACCATCTCTCCCTAGTTTCAACCTTTTTCTAATAAATAACAAAAGACCTCTTCCAATGAGAAGAGGTCTTATACATGTATAAGAAACGCTCTTCTCATCTTTCAAGCACATGCTTGCTGGATTTGGCACAGCACTCTGAAATCGAGTCCGCTGCCGAGGCATCGTAGGGCCAGTCCCTCCGCCTCTCTTTATAAGAAGGTTTCATATTTATTTTTTAATAGTAATTTCTTCCCTAACTTTACTCGCTTACAAAACAAAAGTCAATTATTTTTTGTATAGATTTTTTTGGTAATTATGCAAAAATTTGAATACAACAATCATTTTAACTTTTTGATTTCTTCTTCCAATATTGAAATCCAATAAAATTCACTATTTTTTATTGCATCTATTATCCATTTCGTGGTGTACCAAGCTAACTCATACTCTTCTTTTGTAACATTGCCACTTTTATAAGCATCCTCTAGCTCATCTTCATCTAGTACATACACCTTACCGTTCGGTAATAATACTACATCTAAATATAAATCATCAAAATACGGTAAACCACGGTCGTCAATTTTATATTCTTTTGCCACATCGATGTAATATTGCACTAATTTTTTCTGATCATCTAACATAGCTGTAATCGCAAAGTTTTTCCCTTTTATGAAATATTGAATCCACGTATATTGATTCCCTGCAATACAAAGTTCTTTACCATCATATTCTTTACAACTAGGCTCTCTAACTTTTTTTATTTCCAGTATTCCTAGCATTCCTTCTTCTACTCGCTTAACCGTATAATCCTTCTCTAGTAGTCGCTTCCACGAAGAACCGTCACCATATTTACGTTTCATTACGTCCGCTCCCCTTCTATATAGAAAAGCCCCCACATATTATGTGAGAGCTTGTTCAAATTATAATTAAGCTGCTTGCTTATTAGAAATTTCTTTCAAATAAGCTTGTCCTTTTTCAGCATCATACTGACCTTCCCACTTAGACATAACTACAGCTGCTAAAGAGTTACCTACAACGTTAACTGCTGTACGAGCCATATCTAAAATACGGTCAATACCAGCGATGAAGGCTAAACCTTCAGCTGGAATACCTACTGTACCAAGTGTCGCTAATAATACAACGAATGATACGCCCGGTACACCCGCAATACCTTTTGATGTAACCATTAATACAAGTAATAATGTAACTTGTTGAGAAATAGATAAATCAATACCGTACATTTGCGCTAAGAAAATAGCTGCAATCGCTTGATATAAAGTTGATCCATCTAAGTTAAATGAATAACCTGTCGGAATAACGAAAGATGTAATTGCTTTCGGACAACCGAACTTCTCCATTTTCTCCATGATTTTCGGTAAAACTGTTTCTGAACTTGCTGTAGAGTATGCTAAGATCAGTTCGTCTTTTAAAATCTTGAAGAATTGGAAAATGTTAATTCCAAATATTTTCGCTGTAAGTCCTAAGACAACTACAACGAAGAAGATCATTGCTCCGTATACGACAATTAGTAATTTCCCTAATGGAATTAATGACGCAAGACCAAATGTAGAAACTGTAACACCGATTAGTGCAAATACACCAAATGGTGCAAATTTCATAACCTGGTTCGTTACGTAAAACATTGCATCAGCTACACCTTGGAAAAATTGAAGAACTGGTCTTCCTCTTTCACCAATTGCTGCTACACCTAAACCGAATAGTACAGAGAAGAAGATAATAGCAAGCATATCTCCATCAGCTAATGACTTCATAATATTCGTTGGAACAATATTTACAAATGTATCTGCAAATGAATGACTTTGTACCTGCTCTGTCGTATGTGTATATTTTGAAATATCTGTCTTTGTTAACTGCTCCATATTTACGCCTTTTCCTGGTTGGAAAATATTCGCTATTAATAGACCAACAACAATTGCAATTGTTGTAATAATTTCAAAGTAAATAATTGTTTTTCCGCCTAGTCGGCCTAATTTTTTTACATCACCAACACCAGCAACTCCAACAACAATACTTGCTACAACAATCGGCACAACGATCATCTTAATTAATCGGATGAAAATATCGCCAATTGGTTGTAAGTATTTCACAACAGCTGGATTATCAAAGAAAATCGCCCCAACTGCAATACCTAGTGCAAGACCAATTAATATTTGCCATGCAAGTCCTATTCTTTTCATACTTGTTGTAACCCCCTCTTCGATGTGTCACTCTACCTCTCATTCTATATCTATAAAACTTGAAATTAAGAGTATTACATATTATTCGACAATTCACTACATTTTGTCCCTGTTGAAAATCATAAATCAAAATTTTAAATCTGACAACAAAATAAGTTTGCCCGAGCGCAAATAATTTTCTTGACAAAAACAAAACCCATGTCAGAAAACCTCACATGAGAACGATTCCTTATGAGTGTTTTATAGGATTTCTATCTAAAATTTTACTATATAAAATAATTATATTTTTCCTTTATTTAACAAAAAATACCAAAAATACATCCTTGTTACACGAACAAAAAATGCATGTACCATGACAATTATCGTTGGAAAATGATAAATTCCGACAAAACTTAGCAATTTTATAAAATTTTCTTTACATTATGATTACAACGATAGACACTCTTCTTCTTATGATATATAACAGTCATAGGGAAAGGAGCCAGACAACCATGAAAAAGAAATTTGCAGCGTTTAGTGTTTTAGCAGCAGGAACAATTTTTGTTTCTCCGTTACTTTCACCCGTATACGCTGAAACGAATCAAGATAAATTATCTAATATTCAATCTGAATTAGAAGGAAAACAAAATGACTTACAAAATAAATCAGCTGAGAAAGACCAAATAGAAAAAGAAATTCAAGAATTACAAAAGAAAATTGACGATTTAACTACTTCTATTAATAAAAACGAAGCTGAATTAAACGATACAAAAAAAGAAATTAGTAAAACACAACAAGTAATTACTGAAAAAAAGAAACATATAGAACAATTACAAACAAACATAGATACACGTCAGGAAGTTATTAAGCAACGACTGCAATCTATGCAAGAAAAACCTCGCACAAATATTATTACAGAGGTAATAACAACTTCTACAAATATCGCTGATCTTGTTGATAATATGTACTCTGTAAGTTTAATTTTAAACAACGATACTGATATTGTGAAAAAACAAACAACTGATCAAAATGCTGTAGCGAAAGAAAAAGAGGCTGTCGAGAAAAAAGAACAACAACTGAAAGAATCTGAGCAAAAATTAGAACAAAAACAGCAAGAATTACAAAATAACCAACAACAGCAACAAACTCTTATTAACGATC
This sequence comes from Bacillus cereus group sp. MYBK79-1, assembly GCF_051915365.1. Lineage (NCBI taxonomy): Bacteria > Bacillati > Bacillota > Bacilli > Caryophanales > Bacillaceae > Bacillus > Bacillus cereus group sp. MYBK79-1. The sequence goes on from NZ_JBQAEO010000007.1 coordinate 175,416, forward strand.
TACATACGAAAGTAGCTAAAGTAGATTCGGAGATTGAAGGATTAGAAGAATCAAAAGGTATTTTAGAAAATCAGCGTCAAGCTGTTCAAAAAGCAATTGAAGAAGAAAAGCGTGCCGAAGAGGCTCGTAAAGCTGAAGAAGCCCGTAAGGCAGAAGAAGCTCGTAAACAAGCTACTACATCTGCTCAAACAGCTCAAGCAGCTCCAACACCACACGATACAAATATTGGCGGCTTTATTAAGCCAGCAGCTGGATCAAAAACTTCTGGATTTGGCGTACGTTCTTTAGATAACCATAAAGGAATCGATATCGCTGCTTCAGGAACTGTTCCAATTATAGCGGCTGCGGATGGTGTTGTTATTCGCTCGGAATTATCATCTAGTTACGGAAATGTTGTGTACTTATCTCACCGTATAAACGGAAAAACATACACGACAGTATATGCTCATATGAGTAGCCGTTCTGTATCAAGTGGACAAACTGTAAAACAAGGCACTCAACTTGGATTTATGGGTAACACTGGCCAATCATACGGACAGCATTTGCACTTTGAACTTCACCTTGGAGAATGGAATGTCGGTAAGACAAACGCAGTGGATCCATCCCCTTATATTGGATTATAGAAAAAAACTCGGTGCATACCGAGTTTTTTATTTTCACTTCACACACTATAGGTACTCCAAATAAACTACAACTAAATGCCTATATTTTACGGGGTGAATCATATGAATACACAAGTACAACAAAAAATAGAAGAAGCTAGAGAAACTTACATTGGCCAGTTATTTACATTTGGGCGGCTCATCGTTATTTTTAATTGGATCATTTATTGCAGTCGTCACAAACTATAAAGCCTATAATCGCTTATTACATACACCTACAACATAATAAAAAGACGGAGAAATCTCCGTCTTTTTATTATGCAAACATTTTAAATACGCCTATCGCATTTAAAAATACAATGATTACCGTTACTGGAATAACATAACGAAGTAAGAAGAACCAAATATTAAATAATGTTTTCCCTTTCGTTTCCGTAACTTCTAATTCTTTCATTAACATTTCTTTACTCATCTTATTTGGTACGAATAGCGAAATGGCTAGTACACCAAGCGGCAGTAATACGTTACTTACCGAGAAATCGACTAAGTCAAAGAATGTTTTCCCAAATATTTTCACATCACTCATAATTCCAAACGATAGAGCTGACGGGATTCCAACTGCAAAAATAAGAATACCAATTAATAATGATGCTGACGGACGCTTTTTCTCATTATCTTTCGCAACAGATGCTACTACAATTTCAAGCATAGAAATCGCCGATGTTAACGTTGCAAAGAAGAATAAAACTAAAAACATAATAAAGAAAAATTGTCCAAATGGTATTTTCGCAAATACTGCTGGAAGGACGATAAACAGTAGTCCTGGTCCTTCAGTCGGCTTAACGCCTAATGCGAAAATCGCTGGGAAGATTGCTAATCCTGCAAGTACTGTAATAAAAATAGTTAAACTTACAATAGATGTTGCTGATTTAGCTAAATGCTCTTCTTTCTTCAAATATGAACTATACGTTACCATTACTGAGGCACCAACTGTTAACGAGAAGAACGATTGTCCCATCGCGTATAAAATTGTATCTGCTGTCAGCTTTGAAAAATCTGGTTTTAAGAAGAACTCTACCCCAGCAAATGCACCATCCAGTGTTAACGCACGAACAATGATCGCAATAAATAAAATAAATAATAGCGGCATCATATACTTACTTGCTTTTTCTATCCCTTTCTCTACACCTTTACTTACAACAAAAATAGTGCAAAGCATAAAGATAAATTGTGCTCCAATCGCGCTTACTGGATTTGAAATCGTTTCACCAAACAATTGTCCATAATCAACAACACCATTCCAGAAGCTCCCTGTAACACTATAGTATAAGTACAGTAAAATCCATCCACCTACAACACTATAAAAAGATAGTACACTAAAACAAGTAACAACACCCATGCGACCAATCCAAGGATATAACTTGCTATTTGGCACCAATACTTTATACGCTGTAACTGCCTCTTTTTGCGTACTACGTCCAATAACAAATTCAGCTAAAAGAAGCGGCATACCTATAAATAAAGTTAATAGTAAAAATACAAGGAAGAATGCGCCTCCCCCACCATTACCTGCAACATATGGAAATTTCCATATCGCACCAAGACCTACTGCGGCTCCGGCTGCTGCGAGTACAAAGCCTATTTTCGACGTCCATTGCTGTGTTTCTTTCATCATAAATTCTCCTTTTCTGAATATTTAAACTTTTATTAATTATACACTTTCATTTCATACTCGCACACCTCCTTTAGAAAATAAAAAAGTCCCCTACACGCAAATATGCATGTAGAGGACGATATATGTAATGTAAATACCGTGGTACCACCTCAATTGGATTGATAAATCCCACTTGTTCAAGTACAGGAAAAACTCCGATACTCTATCCTTTTAACGGCGGAACCCGGGTTGCCTACTACAATGTTCAACATACCTCTCGCAAGCCCATTCTGTATATTTTATCGTACCGGGCTCACACCTTATCCCAGCTCTCTGAACGTATCAAATATACATACTCTTCTTGCTCATCGATTTCATCTATTGAAGTTACTTGTGATTATAAATTATATTTTTATAGTTGTAAAGTACAATTTATTCATTATCCTATATGAACTCTTCTCTCTAATTCTTGTAAAAATAATTCTCTTTTTTGTTCATCTTGAACATATATCGACTTTAATACCTCCTGCAACAATATATTTCTCTGCCTTTTCTCTATTTGTAATTCTTTCACTTTTATTCTAACTTCATATAAAAAACCAAGATATGATTCATACGCCTCATCATATTTATTTGCAATATCATCACGAATTTTTTTTGCAAGTTTTGGGCTCGCTCCTCCAGTAGAAACAGCCACATTCAGTAATCCACGATGAATCGCTGCTGGAAAATGAACATTACCACTTTCCGGGTTCGTAATAACATTTACTAATTGATTTTCTGCGCTATCTTCAGCTATTTGTTCATTTAATACGGCATCACTACTCGCTGCAACGACTAAAAAAGCGTCTTTAATATCACTTTTTTCATACTCCCTTTGATACCAACGAATTTGCTTTTCTTCCACTAGTTTTACTAAATTCGCATCCAATTCAGGACTTATCACAACTATATCCGCACCTTGTTTTAATAAAGGAATAATTTTAAATCCCGCGACTTTCCCTCCACCAATGACAACAACACGTTTCTTCTCAACTCGCACTGTAAGTGGATACATATTGATCTCCCTTCAATAACTTCTTCGTTCTCTGAATTAACATATACTGAAACGCTTCATTCTTTCCCAAATACGGACTTATTTTTATCTCGTCCGACTCATATTGGCTTACTTCTTTTTCAATATGTTTCATAAGTAAACCTGTAAATAACAAGTAAGGTAGCACAACGATGTTCTTTTCTTTTCGTTCTACAACTTCCTTTAACTTCTCCTCAAATTTCGGATCGGCAGCCGCTAAATAACAAACCTCTACTTTTTTAATTCTCTCTTCCGTTTGAAATAAAGAAGCGATCCAGTTTATATCTCGTATTACGTCAGGATCACTGCTCCCTCTGGCAACGAGAAGTAGCGTCACTTCATTCTTATCTTCCTTTTCAATACCACTTCCGCTATATACCGATTTAACAAGTGTTTCTGATACACCAAACGGGTTACCATAGGTCACTTTAACATTCGAAAATTGATTATTTAACTTCTCCAATGCAAACGGGATATCTTTTTTCACATGACCTGCCGCTAATAAAAAAACTGGAATAACAATAATCTCTGTAGCACCACGCTTCACACATGTACGGAACCCTTCATCAATAGTCGGACTCGCTAACTCCAAAAAACAAACTTCTTGAATACTTGCCTCTACACGGTTCATGCATGACGTAATAAATGCAACCGCTTCTTCTTTGGCTGCTTTCAAACGACTTCCATGACATATATATAAGATGGCTTTCATTTTACAACACTCCACTTACTTGATACGTACTTTCTGTCTGTTTCTCAAACCAATGGATTTTTTCTCTAAAACGGACCACTTCTCCAATTACAATCATGCTCGGATTTTGAATTTGTTCTTTTTTGGCAACATCTACAATTGTTCCTAACGTCCCAACAACTGTGCGCTGCATAGACGTCGTTCCTCGCTCAATAATAGCAGCAGGTGTACTTTTATCTTTTCCATGCTTCATCAGTTGCTCACATATGTAGGGTAAATTGCTAACCCCCATATATACAGCTAAAGTCTCTACACCTTTCGCTAAATGTTCCCACTTCACTTCTTCTTCAGCATCTTCTTTCCTATGCCCTGTCACAATAGCAAAACTTGCACTTGCATCACGATGTGTCACTGGAATACCAGCATAAGCAGGAGCAGCTATTCCAGCTGAAATACCAGGAACAATTTCAAATGGTACCCCTTGCTTCGCTAACGCTTCAGCTTCTTCTCCCCCTCTCCCAAATACAAATGGATCGCCGCCCTTAAGCCTCGTTACAACTTTTCCTTTTTTCGCATATTTAATAAGAAACGTGTTAATTGTCTCTTGCTTCATCGTGTGATAATTTGGGAGTTTTCCGCAATAAATTAAATCCGCTTCAGGCTTTGCATAGGAAAGCAACTCTTTATTTACGAGACGGTCGTATAAAATAACGTCTGCTTTCTCAATACATTTCAATCCTTTCACAGTAATTAAATCTGGATCACCAGGACCTGCTCCAACGATATAAACCTTCCCCATCATCTCTCCTCATTTCTACTATTAAAGTGAAACTTCCATCCTTATATACGAATGGAAGTTTTCATTATTTCCTATTACCTGTTCCCTACTCATGAATAACAAAAGCCGCCCCTTTTCGAATCTTCTTTTTTTCAAATAGAGAAATCTCCTTTACTTCTGGCAGCGGTAAAAAATGCTTTTCAAGCTCCATCTCCGCGAGCTTAAACGCCTGTTCTTCACTTTGAGCAACAACAACAATCGGAACAATACTATTTACTAACACAGCTTCAAATCGATATAAATCCATATTGTCCCTCCTAAGACGCTATTACTTCTTCTAACACGTTATTTAACGCTATTTGTAATGTCTCTACACCGATACGACCGACAAAATCATAAAACGTTTCAGCTGGTAATTTATTCTCTTTGAAATAACTTATAAATGATGCAAGTACATCAGGTAGATCCTCACCATCTATTTTTCCTTTTAATTTTTGATTGTAAGCACCGCCATCTAACAACGTTCCACCTACATATATTTCAAATGCCTCAACAATCCCTTTTTCCTTCGTTTTCATTTTCACCCCTTGTAATCCAATGTCAGCAATTTGACGTTGACCACATGAATTCGGGCATCCTACCATATGAATACGAACCGGAACATCGAGTGCAATTTGTGTATCTAAGTATTCGGCGATTTTACGTAATCTTTCTTTCGTTTCTACTAATGCAAGATTGCAATATTCAATACCAGTACAGGAAACCGCATGACCAATAAATGATTTTGGACTTGCTGATATTGCTTCAAACAATGGCTCATTTAGTAAACCCGTTACATTTTCTGGCGGAACATTCGGAATAATGAAGTTTTGCGAGTTACATGTACGAATCTGTCCATTTCCATACTTCTTAGCAATTTTTGCAATCTCAAACATTTCTTTTGCATGTAGACGTCCTACCGGCACATTAAAACCTACATATTTTAGTCCATCTTGTTTTTGATCTTGAACACCATAAAAGTATCCCGCATTCCAGCCTTTAAGAGCACTTTCTCCTTTACTTTGTAATGGTCCCGTATACTCTATTAGTTTCTCTTTAAATTTCTCTGCTCCCCAGTCTGCAACAAGAAATTTCAAACGAGCTAAATGACGTTTTTCACGGTATCCAAAATCACGGAATATCGTAGCAATCGCAATCGATACCGCCTTCACTTCTTCCGGTAAAACGAATACATCTAATTCATCAGCTAAATATGGACGAGCTGATAATCCACCTCCTACTTTTATATGAAAACCAACTTTTTTCTCACCATCTATCTCTTTCGTAGCAGGTGTAAATGCAACACAGTTAATCTCTGCGTTTGCTGAATTATAAATGTTAGAACTAATAGACATTTTAAATTTACGTGGTAAGTTAGAAAACTCTTCATTATGTTGGAAATAGTCATATACCTCTTTCACAATACCAGTTGTATCAAACAGTTCATTTGCATCAATACCAGCAAGTGGATTCCCTGTAATATTACGCGTTATATCACCACACGCCCCTGCTGAAGATAACCCAACTCTTGCTAATCTTTTAAAAATATCTGGAATTTGATGAATTTCTAACCAGTGAAACTGAATCGCCTGTCTTGTCGTAATATCTATTACGTCACGCCCATAATCTTCAGCGATAGAAGCAAGCACTTCTGCCTGCGCGTTCGTAATAATCCCCGATGGAATATTTACACGCATCATAAAATAACCAGCTTCTTTCGGTCTTTGTAAATACAACCCTGCCCATTTGAATGCGTCCCACTCTTCTTTCGGAATAGATTCGAATCCATTCTCCGCATAGTAAGGAATATCATTAAAGATTTCCAATCCATCTTTTTTTAATTTATTTTTCTCAGTCTGATTTAATTTTTCATTGTTAGCCCATACTTTTTCATAACTCATTTTTTAATCCCCCTATTTAAAGTGAAACTTTAATCAGTTGGGGTGTTCACCCCCCACTGATTATTAGCCTTAACCAATCGGACATTTACTGGCAGTTCATCTCCCACCTAACTTCTTTGCCCTAGCCAAATTTTGAGATGGGAGTTTTACTTCCCGGCAAATAGCGGGATAAAACTACGCTCTTGTAAGTACTTCACGATTTGTTCTGCACATTCTTCAATAGAATACTTGTGCGTTTCTACAATTAATTCTGCTTGTTCTGGTTCCTCATACGGTGAATCAACACCAGTAAACTCTCTAATATCACCTTGTCTCGCTTTTTTATAAAGCCCTTTCGGATCACGCTTCTCACACTCTTCAATTGGACACTTTACAAACACTTCTATAAACTCATCTGCAGCTAATAGATCTCTAACTTGTTTTCGGTCTACTCGAAATGGTGAAATAAACGCTGTAAGAACAACAGTACCTTGATCTACAAATAGCTTCGCCACTTCACCAATCCGTCTTATATTTTCCATACGATCACTTTCAGAAAAACCTAAGTCTTTATTTAAACCGTGGCGTATATTATCCCCATCTAGTACATAGTTTCCAATATTCTTTTCAAATAGTTTACGAGCAACCGCGTTCGCTACCGTAGATTTACCTGAAGCTGATAGACCAGTAAACCAAACTACAAAACTATGATGCCCATTTCTTACTCTTCTCTCATCTTTTGAAACAGATGCTGTATGCCAAGTAATATTTGTATCCATCTCATTCTCTCCCTATTCTGTTACTACTTCTTTTTTCAAACCCTTAATTAGTACTTCTACTACTTCTTTACGACTAAATGTGCTTGGCGGAACCTCACCGTTTCTTAATAGCTCTCTTACTTTCGTACCCGATAAAATAACATGATCTTCTTTGCCGTGCGGGCATGTTTTCGTCGAAGCCATCGCTTCACATTTCGTGCAGTAAAAACTATGTTCAAAAAATAACGGTGTAATTCCTAACTCTTCCACTGTAAAGTTTGTAAAAATTTCTTGTGCTTCATAAGTACCGTAATAAGCTCCTACCCCTGCATGATCGCGTCCTACAATAAAGTGAGTACATCCAAAATTCTTTCTAACTAGCGCATGAAATATCGCTTCCCTCGGTCCTGCGTAACGCATTGCTGCAGGAAATACACCTAAAAAGACACGATCTTTCGGATAATAATTTTGAAGTAATACTTCATAACTTTCCATTCTTACATCAGCAGGAATATCGTCTGACTTCGTTTCCCCAACGAGTGGATTTAAAAAGAGACCATCTACAATTTCAAGAGCAGATTTTTGAATATATTCATGGGCACGATGTACCGGATTTCTCGTTTGGAATCCGACTACTGTTTTCCAACCACGTTTTTTAAATTCTTCTCTCGTTTCAATTGGATCTAAATGATAAGAAGGAAACGGATTATTTTCAAAACGTTTTGTAAGAATAATAGCTCCTCCAACGTAAACGTTCGGTCGTTCGTATAATTTTTTCACTCCAGGATGAGCCTCATCCGTCGTTTTATACACTAGTAACGCTTCTTTCTCCTTATCAGGCACAAAAATATCTTCTATTTGAATGACACCATATACATTGCCACCATTAACGAGCTTTACTTCCCCTCCAGCTTTCAGACTCTCTGCTACTTCTTCTGTTACTGGTAACGTAATCGGTATACTCCAAACACTCCCGTTAACTAAACGAAGCGTTTCTACGACTGAATCATAATCTTTCTTTCCTAAAAAACCAGTAAGTGGGCTATATCCCCCTGTCGCTAATAGCTCTAAATCACTTAATGCAATGTTGTCTAATTCAATTTCTTTTTCGATTTGTGATACGTCGTAAGTCTCGTCTATACGATTTATTAATTCGTTTCTTGTACTCATTTTCTATTTCCTCTCTTAGCTTTATTTTCAAATTCATCTTATTGGTAATGAAGACCACATTCTGTTTTCACTTTCCCGGCCCACCTACCATCTCTCGAATCGCCACCCTCACCTACAGGTAATGTACACTTCTCACACCCAATACTTGGATATCCAACATCATGCAGCGGGTTATACGGCAAGCTATGTTTGTATACATATCGCCATACCTCTTTCCACGTCCAATGAATGAGTGGACAAACTTTAATAGATTGAAAACGATGATCTTGATTTATAAACTTTGTATACTTACGTGTTTCTGATTGTTCCCTCCTTAAGCCCGATATCCACGCTTTTTCCGCTGCTAATGATTTTTCTAACGGTAAAATTTTTCTAATTTTACAACAGAGATTCGGATTACTTTCCCATAATTTCTCACCATGCAACTTCGCTTGTTCATCAAGTGTAAGTTCCGGCTGTTTTTCTATAATATTTAATGAAGGAAATCGCCTCCGTACTTTTTGAATTAATTCATACGTTTCTTGAAAATGAACATTTGTATCTAAAAATACAACTTTAGCAGATGGATTTACTTGGTTTATAAGATGCAGTAATACCATCCCTTCCACTCCGAAGCTACATGCGTATACAATTTCACTTTTATATTCTTTATAAGCCCAACTTAATACAGATAGCGCGCCTTTCGTTTCATCTTCTTCTGGAAATGAAACATTATTTTCTTCCCACGTTTCATACGTCAACATGTTCTTTCCCCCTGTAAAAGCAAAAAGACGGTTTTAACCTAATGATATAGGTTAAAACCGCCTCTAGTTTTTCTAGTCAGCGCTTTTTACTTTAAACGTACTTTTTCACTTTTCTCTAATTGAATGACTTTCCCATCCTGCACAACAATTGTAATTGAACCATATTTCATATCAGCAAGCATCGCTTGAATCTTCTCAGATACTTCCTCAAAATGTTCCCGTACGCTCACGCGAACAGCCCCCCTTTTTATTCATAAAAAAAATCTTTCCCATTTCGAAAAGACTGTTCGGTAATATATTTTACCTTATCTTTCAAAATGGATTCCATTTTGCTGGATTTAGCACCTTGCTTTCTATAAGCAGGTTGCCGAGCTTCGTCGGGCCAGTTCCCTCCGCTTCTCTTGATAAGCTTTGTATTTGTATTTTATCACAATTCAGATTTTTTTCAATCCTAGTTTTCCGATATATTTTAATTATTTTATTTTACAAAAAAGGAATTGCCCATCTGAACAACTCCTTTTTCCCATTTAAACTAATTCTTTAATACGTATGCGATCGTTCCCAATAATATTTTCATATGTTTCGCGCTCTACAACAATTTGTGATGTGCCACCTTTCGCGAAGACGACAGCTGGTCTACGAATCCTGTTATAATTATTCGCCATCGAGTACCCGTATGCTCCTGTACAAGAAATTGCTAATAAATCGGCAGTAGCAACTTTCGGTAAAGTGATATCCCAAATTAACATATCTCCACTCTCACAACATTTCCCTGCAATCGAAACAACTTCCTCGTTCTCATCGTTCCCTCGATTGGCTAACATCGCTTCATAACGAGCGTTATATAAAGCAGGTCTTAAATTATCAGTCATTCCACCATCCACAGATACATATTTCCGAATACCAGGAATGTCTTTCACAGATCCAACTGTATAAAGTGTCGTTCCAGCATCACCTACAATACTACGCCCTGGTTCAACCCATATTTCTGGCAAGGGATAATTACATACTGTAAATTGTTCTCTCACTGCACTTGTTACAGCCCGCACATATGTCTCAAGAGTTAATGGTGTATCTGACTCTGTGTAGCGTATTCCGAATCCTCCGCCCACGTTTAATACTTTTACTACATAGTTCGCTCTTTCTCTCACTTCTTCTAAAAATTGATGAAGAACTTCAATCGCTCGAACAAATCCAGCCGTTTCAAATATTTGTGATCCGATATGTGAATGAATTCCTAGCACGTTATAATTTGATTTTTGTAAAGCACGCTCAATTGCTTGCATCGCTTGACCATTTGACACACCAAATCCAAATTTAGAATCCTCTTGACCTGTTGTAATATATTCATGTGTGTGCGCCTCTACTCCAGGCGTTACACGAATTAATATGTTCACAAACTTCCCATGTTGCACTGCTAAATCATGCAAAATTTCTAACTCTAAGAAATTATCGACGACAAAACAACCAATATTCGCCTGAAGAGCCATCACGATCTCTTCTTCTGTTTTATTATTGCCGTGAAAATGAATGCGCGATGCTGGAAATCCTGCTTGAAGCGCAGTATATAATTCTCCTCCAGACACGACATCTAATGACATATTCTCTTCACGAGCCACTCGGCACATCTCCATGCACAAGAACGCCTTGCTTGCATATGCTACTTGGTAAGAGAAACCACTTTCTTTAAAAGCACGATGAAACGCGCGGCACTTTCCTCGAATAGACTCTTCATCGTATACATAAAGTGGTGTTCCGTATTGTTTTGCTAGCTGCGTCGTATCGCACCCTCCAATTTCTAAGTGTCCTTGCCCATTGATTCGGCTTGTGCCGTGTAAATACATTTGAATTCCTCCCTTATTTCCTCTAAAACTCATAACCCCAATCTTCTATTCATTGCAGCACGCTTTTAGATAGACAAAAAACGCGCGGAACAATGTTCACACGCGTTTCTTATTAGGAAAAATATATATTGAAAAAATAAACGAGTTGTTATCTCCTCAAAATAAGAAACCGCATCAACATCTCCAAATAGCTCTCCATAAAATAAATCTTATGACAGTACTACATTTATTCAATGCAGTCCCAATATATGAATAAGATGGTTATTCTTATATTTCGGCAATAGTCCCTTTCAACCTATGATCACAGATTCCATTCAATCTCCCATAGCTTACTCTTTCCTATCGCGGCCTCTACCTTTGAGAGTAGATGAGGTAAGTCTATTTAATTTTCAAACATCTAATTGTTGCTATTAACAATACCAAAGGACCATTTTATTTGTCAAACAATTTTTTATATTGTTTTTTTACAGTTTAGTTTTATATCATTTGGTAAGCGCTTTACTAAAATCTTTGTTACTTCCCATTCGCCTTCTTCGTTATTAAAAGTAATCGTTACCTTCTCAAATGGTGGAGCAATTTTCCCAGCAACTCGTTCATACTTCGTTACTTCAATACTCGCTCGAAATAAATATGTACCACTATACATTTTTTTTAAACTAATAATTTTAGGACATTGATAAGGTTTCAAGCTTCCATATTGTTTTTCAATTGCTTTATTTATTTTCGGAAATAAAACAGAATAAAGGGCATCTTCCATAAGAGGTGCATCATATTGGGCTACTGAAACACTTGGCGAAGCAAAAAGTATAACACTACTGCATACTATAAAATACAATAACTTTCGCATTATAACCTCCGTATTGTTACACGATTCTTTCTGCGCACGATAATAATCATACATAGAAACTCCGTTTTATTGTCTCCTACCGCCCTTTTTCTACTCAATTATTATAAAAAAGTCCACAACTCTCTTTTATTTTCGTATAATGATACTCATAGTATAATAAACATAATAATAAAGGACTGTTCGTATATATAAAATGAGACGCTAATCAAATCGGCTCACAAGAACTGTCATGCTTTTTAGGAGAGGAGTATATTATGCTACAACATCTGTTTCCAAAACTGCGATTTGCACTCGTTGCAGTCGTTTTATTATGGATAAAAACATATATCGTGTACAAGCTAGCATTTGATATTAAAATTGATAATTTCTTTGAAGAATTTATGCTTTTTATTAATCCACTAGCTGCGTTACTTTTATTTTTCGGTTTTGCTTTATTTGCATCTAAACACCGAAACCGCATTATAGTTGGAATTAGTTTTGTACTATCATTCATTTTATTTGGAAATGCAATGTTTTATGGGTTTTATAACGATTTCGTTACGTTCCCAGTATTATTTCAAACAAATAATATGGCTGATTTAGGGACAAGCATAAAAGAACTCTTTACGTATAAAACATTACTTTTATTTGCAGACGCGATTATTTTAATGTTTCTTTCACGTAAATTCCCATCATTTTGTGATAAATCACCACTTTCCCGCACAGAAAAGCGAACTTTCTTTGGCGGTGTAACAGCATTATTAACCTTGCAAATTTTCGTTTCCGTTATTTACAAACCACAAATGTTCTCACGCTCATTTGATCGTCAAACTGTCGTGAAAAATTTAGGTTTATACACATATCATCTATTTGATATTACACTTCAATCTAAATCTTCAGCTGAACGTGTATTTGCAAGTGGTGACGGGTTCTCTGAAATTAAAAACTATACAGACTCAAAAGATAAGCAAGTTGATAAAAACTTATTTGGAGCTGCAAAAGGTAAAAATGTCATTTTGATTTCCATGGAATCTACACAAAGTTTTGTTATTAATAAAAAAATAAATGGAAAAGAAATTACTCCATTTTTAAACGAATTTATTAAAGATAGTTTTTATTTCGATAACTTCTATCATCAAACAGGACAAGGCAAAACTTCTGATGCAGAATTTATCGTTGAAAATTCACTTTATCCGTTAGACCGCGGTTCTGTATTCTTTACTCACGCAACAAATGAATATACTGCTACACCAGAACAGTTAAAGAAATACGGATATTCTTCTGCTGTCTTCCATTCAAACGATAAAACATTTTGGAATCGTGATGTAATGTATCCTGCACTTGGATATGATCGCTACTTTAATTTAAATGATTACGTAGGCACAGAACAAATGTCTGTCGGTTGGGGGTTAAAAGATAAAGAGTTCTTTGAACAATCTATTCCAAAGCTAAAATCTTTACCACAGCCGTTCTATACAAAATTCATTACTTTAACAAACCATTTTCCGTTTCTTCTAAATCCAGAAGACCAATATATTGATGAGTTCAATTCAGAAAGTGGTGTTGTAAACCGTTACTTCCCAACTGTTCGTTACACGGATGAAGCTCTTAAACGATTTATTAAACAATTAAAAGAAGAAGGACTATATGATAATTCCGTTATTGTCATTTACGGAGATCATTACGGTATTTCTGAAAACCATAACGCAGCAATGGCTCAGTTCCTTGGGAAAGACGCTATTACACCGTTTGATTCTATGCAATTACAACGCGTCCCTCTCATTATTCATGTACCTGGTCAAGAAGGAAAAGTCATTTCTAAAGTATCTGGTCAAATTGATATTAAACCAACGCTACTTCATTTACTTGGTATTAAAACAAATCAATCCGTTGAATTTGGAACTGACTTATTCATTAAAGAAGAAGACCCACTTATGGTAATGCGTGATGGTAGCTTCGTTTCAGAAGATTATGTGTATACAAAAAACATGTGCTATAAACGAAATACAGGTGAAGAAGCGGACATTTCATTATGCCAGCCGAATATTGAAAAAGCAAAAAATGAATTGAAACTCTCCGACAAACTCATTTATGGAGATTTATTACGTTTCGACCCTAACAATCGGTATAAAACTGGAACGATGACAACGAAATTTGAATAATACACGAAGCAACTTTATAAAAGTTGCTTCTTTTTTCACTTATTTTTCAAATCATTCTTCTATGAAATCTTTCACAAATTGGGAATTTTTTTCGTATGAGGAAGAAATTTATGGTATGATAAAATAAGTAAACTTTCATACACTAATTAAGAATTTATTACAGAAAGCAAGGGATCAGATTTTGTATAGAGCAGCTATTCCAAACTTATTTACGCTCGGAAATTTATATAGTGGATTCTTGTCAATCGGCTATGCATCTTTAGGATATTATAAATCAGCTGCTATTTTAGTACTTATCGGGATGATGTTAGATAGTCTTGATGGGCGGGTTGCTCGTTTATTACGCGTTGATTCACAAATGGGAAAAGAGCTTGACTCACTTGCAGATGTCGTAACATTTGGTGCAGCACCTGCTGTTCTTATGTATTACACATCTTTCTCCAATTATGGAATCATCGGATTATACATAGCGGGACTATTCCCTCTTTTCGGAGCATATCGTTTAGCACGATTTAATGTAACACCATCTTCTACTTCAATGAAATATTTCACTGGGGTACCGATTACAGCAGCGGGAGGGCTTGTTGCTTTCTTAACATTATTTTCACATACCATTCCAAAAATCGTTCTTATTACAGTCTTTGTAACGTTCGCATTTTTAATGGTGAGCCGCATTCGTATCCCAAGTTTAAAAGATGTACCACTTCCACGATATAGCATCATTATTACACTATTTTTAGTTGGAAGCATTATCACAATGTACCAAACAGGGATCGGTAACTTTTCTGTTTTCTTATTCATTGCTATTCCACTATATATTTTGTATATGCTATCTCAATTTCTTAGACAAAGACCATCTAAAAGAGCAAATAAAGAAAAATAAGAAAAACCTTCCGATTCCGGAAGGTTTCTTTTTATGCCATAAAAGTCCGATTGATGTAGGCTAATAATGAGAGGGGGATGCCCGCTCTCATTAAAGCTTCACTTTATTTTGTAATCAATACCTTTTGATTTACAGGTGTTACTGGCTCTTCACCGTTTAATACAGCTAAAATATTTTTCACTGCCATTTCAGCCATCGCATCACGCGTTTCGAACGTTGCATTTCCTACGTGAGGAGCAAGTACTACATTCTTTAATCCTTTTAGCTCTTCTGTAATTTTCGGTTCAAATTCAAACACGTCAAGAGCTGCTCCTTCAATTTCATTCGTTTTTAATGCATGAGCAAGTGCCGCTTCATGCATAATTGGTCCACGTGAAGCATTTACAATATACGCTGTTTTCTTCATCATTTTGAACTGTTCTTCATCAATCATATGATGCAATTTCGGATTATAAGCACAATTAATTGTAATAAAGTCTGCTGTTTGTAATAATTCTTCCAATGTTACATATTTTACTTCCAGTTCACTTTCAGCTTCAGGCTTTCGATTTGGTCCTGTATATAAAACATTCATTCCAAACGCTTTCGCACGCTTTGCAACTGCCTTTCCGATTTCTCCAAGACCAATAATTCCAATTGTTTTACCATGTACTTCGCGACCTAAGAAAAATAACGGTGCCCATCCATTAAATCCAGTTGTACGACATAACGTATCACCTTCAGGAATTCTACGCGCAGCTGCTAAAAGTAGTGCAAATGTTAATTCTGCAGTAGCTTCAGTTGATACTTTCGGTGTATTCGTTACCGCAATCCCTTTTCCCCCAGCATACGAGTAATCAATATTATCATAACCAGCGCCGTAGTTTGCAACAATCTTTAAATTAGGTGCCGCATCAATCACTTCTTTTGTCACCTTTGTAGAAAGTAGGCTTAACAATGCATCTTTATCTTTTACACGCTCTGCTAATTCATCTAAAGAAATTAATGCCTCTTTATCGTACATTTCTACATCATGATCCTTTAATAGTTCTAATCCGATTGCTGGAATTTTTCCTGCTACTAATATTTTTGCCACTACTAACACCTCTTCTATAGAAAATAAGATACCTCTTATCTTTCATTGTAAGAAATCCGCATATAAAAACCAAGGAATTTGATTATAGTTTTCAAAATCGACACTTTCCCATAAAAAAAGAGGAGATTCATCTCTCCCCTCTTCTTACGCTTTTTCTTGCGATTCTTTTCCAAGCTTCACATCGATCGTTCCTTCTGCAACTGTATCACTAATTTGTTCCTCAATAACGGATTGAGATGTAGCATTCGTTTCAGAAGTATACGCTTGTTGCTGTGCACCTTGTACATTTTGTTTATTTTGTTGTTTCGCCATTTCTTACCCTCCTTTTTATTCTTTCTTATTTTGAACAAAAAAGAAGGTTTTCATCAAAAAAATCGTGATTATTTTGAAATTTTCACTTCTTCTTCCAGTAACCTCATCGTTCTGACTCGTTTCGTAAATGTAGCTAAATGAGTAATATCATGATTACGCAATGTCTTTATATTCTCTGCCACATATTTTCCTAAATCATTCGGATAATGAGCATCTGAGGAGAGAGTAACTGGAACGCCATACTTAGCTAATACTTGTAAATATAGCGGACTCGGACACATTTCTCGTACAGGATAGCGATAGTACAATCCTGCATTTATTTCCGTTGCCGTATTTGTTTCTACTAATGCACGTGCAATTTCCTTATAATACGAAAGTTGTTCATTCTCATCTAACCGATAATTAAATACTTTTATGTTATCAAGATGAGCTATAATATCAAATAATTCAGAGCGAACTGCACACTCAACCGTGTTGAAAAACGTTTCATATAAAGCATTTAAGTCATGTTCCTCAAAATATTCTTTCGTATCTGGATTATCAAATCCCCAGCCATTCAAAAAATGAACGGAACCAATTACATAATCAAAGTCTCCTAATGCGAGTAAAGATTGTAATTCTTGTTCACCACCAATAAAATAATCCGCTTCAATTCCAAGTTTTAGCGTCACACCTCGTTTACTCCATCGTTCTTTCGCCTCTTCAATTGCCTTTGTAAAATCATGTAGTGACGCTACCCTTACTTGGTCTAACCATTCCTTCTGTAAACGCCCCAGCCTCGAATCACTAATATCGACATATCTTTCATAGTATTCTTTCGCTTCATAAAAACGGTATAAATGATCGACAATACCAACTTCTTTTATACCTTTTCGCAAAGCTTCTTCTAAATATAAATCAATCCATTTCGTTGTAAATGGCCCTTCTTTCACACGTCTTTGCAGCCGTTCTTGTGTTTTCACAAGCCATTCCATAGAATGTTTTTCTTCTTTAAGCGGTTCATAATGTTGTAATGCTTCATTTATTTTAGCTAGCCATCCTATTGAATACGGCCCTTCTTCTAAATGAATGTGATAATCCATCTTCATCTATATTCCCCCCTTATAATGTATCTATGTCTCTTCTGTCCCCTACTCTCGAAAGCTTCCCATTTCTTTCTGTCACTTCCTCCATAACATCTTCTAATGATATATTTTTTTCAGCTAATAGAACGAAGCAGTGATACAATACATCCACCATTTCTTTCACTAATTCTTCTTTATCATTATTTTTAGATGCGATAATTACTTCCGAACATTCCTCACCAATTTTTTTTAAAATTTTATCTTCCCCTTTTGAAAACAAGTAATTTGTATATGATTCAGGAAGTGGATTTCCCTTTCGTTCTTCAATTGTCTCAAACAGTAGTGTAAAGGCGTTTTCCATATGTATCCCCCCTATATAATTTTATAATGAAAACATGTTTTCTCTCCTGTATGGCAAGCAGACCCTACTTGCTTTACGACAACAACAATTGAATCTTGATCACAATCTAAATAAAGAGATTGCACATATTGGACATTTCCTGATGTTTCTCCTTTATTCCATAACGATTGTCTTGAACGAGAATAAAACCATGTTCTTTTCATTTCTAGCGTTTTTTCATATGCTTCTTCATTCATATAAGCTAGCATTAAAATTTCTTTTGTACCTTCTTCAATTACAACTGCTGGTAATAATCCTTTTGAAAAGTTAGGTTTCATAACCGCACCTCAATGTTTGCGTTTCTTAATTTTCTCTTTACGTCCTGCACTGTCGCCTCACCATAATGAAAGATGGATGCTGCTAACGCTGCATCAACTGTTGTTTTTTGAAAAACTTCTATAATGTGATCAGCATGACCACAGCCACCTGACGCAATGACTGGTACAGAAACACTTTTTGAAATTTCTTCTGTTAAGCGAAGATCATATCCGTTTTTCGTTCCATCTGCATCCATACTCGTTAACAAAATTTCGCCTGCTCCTAGCTCGGTAACGCGCTTTGCCCACCCGATTGCATCCATTCCCGTATCAACTCTTCCGCCGTTCACATATACATTCCACTTTTCTTCTGTTACTTTTCTAGCATCAATTGCTACGACAATACATTGTGAGCCAAAGTGTTCTGCCCCTTCTTCAATTAGCTTTGGATTTCGCACTGCTGCTGAGTTAATTGAAACTTTATCTGCCCCAGCTCTTAGTAAATTGTACATATCTTTAACACTTGAAATCCCCCCGCCAACTGTAAGAGGAATAAATACTTTTGATGCTGTTTTTTCTACAACATCTATAATCGTTTTTCGTCCTTCATGCGTTGCCGTAATATCTAAAAATACTATTTCATCTGCTCCCGCCTCATTATATAAAGCGGCTATTTCAACAGGATCACCGACATCTTGTAATCCTATAAAATTTACACCCTTTACGACTCGCCCTTCTTTCACATCTAGACATGGAATAATGCGTTTTGCTAACATAACTTCGTTACCTCTAACACTTCTTCTAAATCAATCTTTTTCTCGTAAAGAGCCTTACCAATTATGACGCCATATATATTCATATCATTTAATTTTTTCACATCTTGAATAGAGGCCACTCCTCCAGAAGCAATAAGACGCATAGCAACGTTTTTTTGTAGTAACTCCAATTGCTCTATATTCGGCCCTGCAAGTGTCCCGTCTTTCGAAATGTCTGTAAACACAATCGTTTGAACACCTACATTCTCCATTTGCTTCGCTAAATCAATGTAAGAAATTTCAGACACATCAAGCCAGCCTCTCGTTGCTACGAAACCATTTTTCGCATCAATACCAACAATGATTTTTTCTTTATATAGAAGAACCGCCTCTTCTAAAAATGCCTTATCATAAAGAGCAGCTGTTCCTAAAATCACTTTATCTACACTTACTGACAATAGTTTCTCTACCGCTAGAAGCGATCGAATTCCTCCTCCAACTTGTACGGGAATACGTACTGCCTTGCAAATTTTTTCAATGATCGGCAAGTTTAACGACTCACCTGCAACTGCACCATCTAAATCAACGATGTGCAATCTTTTTGCTCCAAACTTTTCAAATATAATCGCTTGCGCAACCGGATCTTCATTCATTACTGTTTCTTTACTAAACTCTCCTTGATAAAGTCTAACGCAGCGTCCCTCTTTTAAATCGATAGCCGGGAAGATTTCCATGCTTCTACCACTCCTTTGAAATTTTTCAACATTTGCATTCCTATATCACCACTTTTTTCAGGATGAAACTGTGCGCCATATATACTTCCTTTTGCTACAAAACCAGGTACGTACACTCCATATTCACTTATTCCATACACAATTTCATTTGGACAATCTGCGTAATAAGAGTGGACATAATATACGAAAGAACCATCCTCTACTCCATTCCAAAGTGCTATTTCTCCCTCTTTCTTTAACTCATTCCATCCCATATGTGGAATTTTATAAGGAACCTTTAACTTTCGAATAACACCTGGCAATAAACTTAATCCGTTACAGTCTTGCAGTTCCTCACTTTTTTCAAATAAAAGCTGCATTCCTAAGCAAATGCCTAGAAGCGGTTTTCCTGAACGTCCGACTTCTTTTAATACACGCACTAAATCTTTTTCTTCCAATACATCCATCGCTTTTGGAAATGCTCCTACTCCTGGTAAAATCACTCCATCACTTCTAAAAATCTCTTCTTTATCACTCGTTAAGATGTACTCTGCTCCAATATATTTTAATGCTTGTTCTACACTACGAATATTTCCCATTCCATAATCTATAATAGCAATCAATTACAACATCCCTTTCGTTGAATTTACACCAGTAATGTTGGCATTTCTTTCGACCGCTTCTCTAAGCGCTCTACCAAACGCTTTAAATAACGCTTCAATTTTGTGATGTGTATTGCTTCCGTATAAAATGCGAGCATGTAATGTAATATTGGCGGCATGCGCAACTGCTCTAAAAAACTCTTCCGTTAGTTCTGTATCAAAATCCCCAAGCTTCGGATTCGTTAATTCTCCTTGAAATACAATATACGAGCGCCCGCTTATATCAATTGCGACAAAACCTAGAGACTCATCCATCGGTACATATGCGGAGCCGTAACGGTTAATTCCCTCTTTACTTTGCAATGCTTCTTTCAAACAATTTCCGAGTACAATTCCAACATCTTCAACTGTATGATGTGCATCAACGAATACATCGCCTTCCGCCTCCACTTGCAAACCGAATCTTCCATGCCTTGCAAATAAAGTTAGCATATGATCAAAAAATCCAACTCCCGTTTGTACAGAAACGCTCTTGCCTTCATCAAGCTGCAAACTTAATTTTATTTTTGTTTCTGTCGTCTCACGTATTTGACTGGACTCACGCATTATTCTTCCTCCTCAAATCGTATTTGAATTGCTCTCGCATGCGCATGTAACCCTTCTTTATTGGCAAGTTCTACAATATGATGTTGTACATCTCTTAACGCTTCCTCCGTATAAGACAGAAAGCTTGATTTTTTCACGAAATCATCGACTGATAACGGCGAGAAAAACCTTGCCGTTCCACTTGTCGGTAACACGTGATTCGGTCCTGCTACATAATCACCGAGCGGTTCTGGTGCATATGGTCCAAGAAAGATAGATCCTGCATGCTTCACATAAGCTAGAGCATTCATTGGTTCTTTTATATGTAACTCTAAATGTTCTGGAGCGATTTCATTCGATAATTGTAATGCCTCATCTAAAGAAGGAACGATACAAATGGCTCCATTTCTATTTATCGATTCACGTGCAATTTCG
Organism: Bacillus cereus group sp. MYBK79-1; assembly: GCF_051915365.1. Classification (NCBI taxonomy): domain Bacteria; kingdom Bacillati; phylum Bacillota; class Bacilli; order Caryophanales; family Bacillaceae; genus Bacillus; species Bacillus cereus group sp. MYBK79-1. The sequence continues at coordinate 196,719 of NZ_JBQAEO010000007.1, forward strand.
CTTCTTGGTAATGTTTCTAACTGTCTTTCTATCTCTTTTTCTACTTCTTTTGCTAACTCTATATTCGTTGTAATACAAATTGCTGTTGCTCTCTCGTCATGTTCTGCTTGTGATAATAAATCAGCAGCGATATATTTTGCATTGCCGGTTTCATCAGCAATAACTACAATTTCTGATGGTCCAGCAATCATATCGATATTTACTATTCCGTATACTTCTCGTTTCGCCAGAGCGACGTACAAATTTCCTGGTCCAACTATTTTATCCACTTTCGGAATCGATTCCGTCCCGTATGCTAAAGCAGCAATTGCTTGCGCACCACCTATCGTATAAATTTCATCTACCCCTGCAAGACTTGCAGCAACTAAAATATGTGGATCAATTCCTCCTTCTCTCGGCGGTGTTACCATTACAATCTTTTCCACACCAGCGAGTTTTGCTGGTAATACATTCATTAATACTGATGAAGGATACGAAGCAGTTCCGCCTGGCACATATACCCCTACATTTTCTAACGGTCGAATGATTTGTCCTCTAATAATTCCTTTACTCGCACAATCGAATATAGATTGCCTTTTTTGCTTTTCGTGATACGAAATAATGTTTTTCTTCGCCTCTTGTAACGCTTCTAAAAATGAATTCTCTACAACTATACCCGCTTGTTTTATTTCTTCTTCACTTACACGAAACTCTTTCATCTTTACACCATCAAACTTGTTTGTATAAAAGGATAGGGCCTCATCCCTACTCTCCCTTACATTTCGAACGATTTCATTTACACTCCTTTGAACAGTTTCTTCTATTATAATAGCGTTTTCTCGTAGCAATTTTATTTTCGATAACGCCTTTTGAAAATCTTCAGAAACGATCTCCATTACAAGTCCCCCTATTTTCCTGACAAAATTTCTTGCTCCATCATATTTATAATACCGAATATTTCGTCTTTTTTAGTTTTTAATGCAGCCTTATTTACAATCATTCGAGCAGATATAGAACACATTTCCTCAAATACAATGAGTCCATTTTCTTGTAATGTTTTTCCTGTTTCCACAATATCAACAATCGCATCTGCCAACCCAAGAATAGGAGCGATTTCTACAGAACCTTCTATTTTTATAATTTCTACATCCTCCCCTTTATCATGAAAATAGTTAGAAGTAATATGTGGATATTTCGTCGCAATGCGTTTCTTCCGGTAGCTCTTCGGATTATAAGTCGGAATAGAAGCAACACAAAACTTACACACGCCCACTCCTAAATCCAACATTTCATAAATATCTTTCTCATTTTCCATTAAAATATCTTTTCCAACGACCCCAATATCAGCTACTCCGTGTTCTACATAAGTAGCAACATCTACTGCTTTCACTAAAATAAATGAGATATCTGTATTTTTACTTTGAAAGACAAGCTTTCGTCCCTTATTTTTGAGCTCTGAACAATCAATTCCAATCTGCTCAAAGAGCGGAATCACATGTTTTTCTAATCTTCCTTTCGTTAACGCAATTTGAATGTTACGCATGAAGTTTCTCCTTCTTTCTGGACTACCCATTTCTCTTTCCATACATATTCCACTAATGATTCATTCTTTGCCTCAACGACCGTTACGATTTGATTTTTTCTTGCAAATTGAAAGGTGTCGTTTACATTAGAGAATAAAGATAGCTCTACTTTTTTCCCGTCCTTTTGAAGTAAATTTCGTAACCTTTCCGCTTCTGCTAATCTATTTAACTCATAATGAACGATAATATCTATTCTCTTTCGTTCATATGGTTCTTGCTGCTCTTGTAGTGCCTTCACAATTTGATTGACTTGTACCGCGAGTCCAACAGCCGGCAGCATCTCTCCAAAATTTCCAATTAACTCATCATATCTTCCGCCACTAACAATTTCTTCTCCAATTTCATATATATATCCCTTGAAAATAACTCCCGTATAGTAATCTAAATGTTGGATCATACCTAAATCAATTGATATGTAAGATCCATATCCTAGTTTTTCAATTGCTTCATATATCTCTTTCACTCTTGCAATAGCCATTTTCATTTCATTACTTGAGGCGAGTTTTTCTGCTTCCTCAATCACTTCTAAATTCCCAAATAGCCTTGGTAATTTCTCAAGTAATCTTACTGTTTCATCACATCGATCTAATTTCTTTTCTCTAATAAAATTTGATAGAGCAGCATAATTTTTACCTTCAATGTATGTCCTAAGTACTCTCTCTTCTTCCTCATGAATGGAGAGCTTTTTGACAATACATTTATATAACTGCACTTGCCCAATCTCTATTGTAAAAGATTGCACCTTCACTTTTTGAAGTGATTGAATGACGCTTATGACGCATTCAATTTCAGCTCTTACATTATCAATCCCTATGATTTCAATACCACTTTGTACAATTTCATTATATTTTCCAGTAAGGGACTCATTCGCCCGAAATACATTCCCGCTATACGTCAGTTTAAGCGGCGTATCCCACCGCTGCGTTCCCATTACTCTCGCTAAAGGAATTGTCATATCTGGACGTAACACGATAATCCGTCCCTTTTCATCAAAAAATTTATACATCTTTTCTTCCTCTATCGGTCTATTTTGAAAGGCAAAAACATCATAAAATTCAATTGTCGGTGTCCTTATTTCCTCATAACCTCGCCCTAAAAAAGTACGTCTTAATTTTTGCTCCACTTCTTCAATTAACGTACATTCTTCGAATAAATAGTCTCTCGTTCCATTTGGGTTTGCCCGTTTCCATTTTGTCATCTAAATTCTCACACCTTTCCCTTTCTAATGTATGCCTATTTCATTCACCTAAACCGAAAATAAAAAGAGCCTTGTAGACAAAATACCTACAAGGCTCTTTAGTAGAGTGTAGGTACAACGGGAATAACCCTTGTGCCTACACGTTTTCACGCTAGGTTCAAGGGCTTTATGTATGATGATGTAGTTGTGTAAGCATTTTAATAGATTGTTCGATATTCATAATACTTACTCCCTTTCTCCTCTGATTTTTACATAGTATATAATACTTAATTCTGAATGTAAACACATTTTGAACATTCCGTTATTTCTTAATATAAAGCTACTTCCCTTTCATACTCTACAATTTCTTGTTCATATTGCATTGTAATACTAATTTCATCTAAACCATTTAATAATTTCTCTTTCCACATTTTCTCGATTGTAAAATGAAACCTGTATGTACTCGTTGTAATGACTTCATTCTCTAAATCTACTTCTATTTGTTCTCTCGCATCCGTTTTGGCAAGTTGTTCTCGCATTTCTTTATCCATTACAATTGGTAACATACCATTCTTCATACAATTCATATAAAAAATATCTGCAAACCCTCCAGCGATAATAGCGCGGAAACCATAATCAGCAAGCGCCCACGGAGCATGTTCTCTTGAAGAACCGCAACCAAAATTATCACCTGAAATTAATATACTTGCCCCTTTTCTATCTTTTGCATTAAGCGGAAAATTAGGATTTTCCTGGCGGTTATTATCATAACGCCATTCATCGAATAAATATTTTCCAAATCCCGTCCTTTCAATTCTCTTTAAATATTGCTTCGGAATAATTTGATCTGTATCAATGTTATCATTCATCAGTACTGCGGCTGTACCTTTATGAATACGAAATGGCTCCATCATAACTCTCCTTTCTAGTATCAACAAAATGACCATATAACGCAGCTGCTGCTGCCATTGCTGGGCTAACTAAATGTGTTCGTGCCCCTTTTCCTTGTCTTCCTTCAAAATTACGATTTGAAGTGGAAGCACAATGTTCTCCTTCAGGTACTTGATCTGGATTCATTCCAAGACACATGGAACATCCAGGTTCTCTCCATTCAAATCCAGCTTCTTCAAATATGCGATGTAGTCCTTTTTGCATCGCTGCTTCTCTTACTCTTTTCGATCCAGGCACAACGAGTGCTCGCACACCTTCTTTTACCTTTCTCCCTTTCACAACAGATGCAGCAATTTCTAAATCAGAAAGCCTGGAATTTGTACAAGATCCAATAAAAACATGCTGAACTGGAATGTCATACGTACTTTGTCCAGGGCTTAATCCCATATAAGAAAATGCTCTTTCATCATTTGCATCATGCTTTTCCGGCAACTTTTCATCAATACGAACACCCATACTCGGGTTTGTTCCCCACGTAACATACGGTGCTAAATCCGTCACATCTATCAAAATATGTAAATCATACATTGCATCTGCATCTGTATAAAGTTCAGACCATTTTTTCTCGAAAGTTTCATAGTCTTTCGGTGCATATTTACGCCCCTTTACATAAGCAAATGTTTTTTCATCTGGTGCTATAATACCAGCCTTCGCTCCCCCTTCAATTGCCATATTACAAAGCGTCATTCTCTCTTCCATCTCCATAGACCCAATCGTCTCTCCGTAAAATTCCATTACGTATCCAGTTCCAACTGCTACACCGTACTTTGAAAGGAGATGCAAAATAATATCTTTTGCGTAAACACCTTTCTGTAATTTCCCTTTTAACTCAATACCCATTGCTTTCGGTTTGCGTTGCCATAACGTTTGCGTTGCCAATACATGTTCCACTTCACTCGTACCAATGCCAAATGCTAACGCGCCAAACGCACCGTGCGTTGCTGTATGACTATCACCACAAACAATTGTTTTTCCTGGCTGCGTGAGACCTAGTTCTGGTCCGATAACATGAACAATCCCTTGCTCTTCATCCCCGATATCCGCTAACGGCACCTGAAATTGTTTACAATTTTCCCGAAGTGTATCTAGTTGCTGCTTCGCAATGCGGTCCGTAATATTCCAAACATCTTTCGTTGGGACATTGTGATCCATCGTTGCGAATGTTAAATCTGGTCTGCGGACCGTTCGATTTGTAAGCCGCAAGCCTTCAAAGGCTTGCGGTGACGTTACTTCGTGAACAAGATGCAGATCGATATACAATAAATCTAATCCATTTTCGTTTGTTGTAACTACGTGTCTTTCCCAAAGCTTATCTAGCAAACTTTTCCCCATTATCTCCCTCTCCCTACTAGCGCTTGTTCTTCCATTTCTTGCATAACTGCCTTCGTAAATGAAGTTGTCGTTTCAGTGCCTCCGATATCTGCTGTACATTTCCCTGATGTAAGGACTGCTGAAATTGCGTCTTCAATTGCACACCCTTCTCTCGTTAATCCGAACGATTGCCCAAGCATCATGGCAACAGAGCGCATCATGGCAATTGGATTCGCTTTATTTTTCCCGGCAATATCCGGTGCTGATCCGTGAATAGGCTCGTATAATGATGGTCCCTTTTCCGCGTGACTTGCTGATGGAAGCATTCCTAATGATCCAGCTAATACGGAAGCTTCGTCGCTCAAAATATCCCCAAATAAATTTTCCGTTACAATTACATCAAACCTTCCTGGATTCCGAATTAACTCCATAGCAGCGGCATCTACTAAAATATGTTCTAGTTCAACGTCTGGATAACGAAGTGCTACTTCTTCCGTAACAGTTCTCCATAGTTTACTAGACTCTAAAACATTCGCCTTATCAATAGATGTTACTTTTTTCTTCCGCTTACTCGCTAGTTGAAAGGCATAAGAGACGATCCTTTCAATTTCATGACGATGATACGTAAGTGTATCTGTTGCTACTTCGTCCGTTCGTTCTTTCGGATAAGAAAAATAAATTCCACCTGTTAATTCACGAACGACAACGAAATCAATTTCATCAGCGTTTTTTAATGGCGATAAATGTGCCGTTGCGCTTTCTACCGTTACAGGGCGAACATTTGCAAATACACCAAGTCCTTTTCTTAGAGCTAATAATCCTTTCTCCGGTCTTTCTTTCGCAGCATCCCACCTTGGTCCACCAACCGCTCCCAGTAAAACCGCATCACTTGCTAAACAAGCGGCAAGCGTTCGTTGCGGTAATGGTTGCCCATTAAAATCGATAGCACTCCCGCCAAAGTACTCATCTTGCAAGTGAAAATGATGTCCATATAACCTTTCTACCATATGCAATACTTCCTTCGCACTTTCCATAATTTCTGGGCCAACACCATCACCAGCTAAACAAACGATACGTTTTTCCAATTTCAACACTCCTTTAACTGAATTTTCAGAACTTTAATTTGATAGGTAAGGAAGCTTCTCCCTCACCCATCAAACACTTATTTCACAAGCGCTATAAGAGATTTTAATTTTCCTGCTGCATGGACATATGCTCTTGCCGACGCTTCCAATACGTCTTGCGCAACACCAAAACCTGATACTTGATGCGTTCCTTCTTTTAATTCAACATGAACATGAGCCAGTGCGTCTTGACCTTGTGTAATAGATTGTATGCGGTAATCCGCCAATTCACATTCTAATCCTAAAATTCTTTGGATTGCATTATAGATCGCCTCAATACTACCAGAACCAGTAGCTGCATCTTCGTATACATTTCCTTCCTCGCCTTTTAGTACAACTGTCGCGCATTGTGTACTATTTGATACGAAATGTACTTGCAGTTGCATAATGTTATATTGCTGAGCCGCAAATGCTGCTTCCCCAAGCATAAGTGCACGTAAATCTTCCTCCGTAATCTCCTTCTTACGATCAGCTAATTTTTTAAACGCTTCAAACACCGCATCTCGTTCTTCCTTTGTAAATTCATAGCCAAGCTCTTTCATTTTTTCTGTAAACGCGTGACGGCCAGAATGTTTTCCAAGTACAAATAGGTTTTGAGATTCGCCTACTAGCTCTGGTTCAATAATTTCATATGTTGTCACTTCTTTTAGAACACCGTCTTGATGAATTCCTGATTCATGAGCGAACGCATTCGCTCCAACGATCGCTTTATTTTTCGGTACAACCATCCCTGTTAATCTGCTTACTAATGTACTTGTCGCTTTAATTTCTTTTAGCGTCATAGAAGACTCTGCTTTATAGAAATCTTTTCTAATATGAAGAGCAACTGCGACTTCTTCTAACGCCGCATTCCCAGCTCTTTCTCCAATTCCATTCATTGTTCCTTCTACTTGCAACGCTCCGCCTTCAACCGCAGCTAGTGAATTTGCCACAGCCATCCCAAGATCATCGTGACAATGACAAGAGAAAATTGCTTTTTCATATGAAGGAACGGATTCTTGTAAGTATTTAAAAAGAGAATAATATTCTTCTGGATTCGTATACCCAACTGTATCTGGAATATTAATTACATTCGCTCCTGCACGAATCGCAACTTCTACCGCTTCAGCTAAAAAATCCCTTGCTGTTCTTGTCGCATCTTCTGCAGAAAATTGTACTGTCGGAAATAATGATTTTCCAAGTGTAACCGAGCGGTGAATACTATCTAATACATCTTCTTTCGACATACAAAGTTTATATTTCATATGAATATCACTCGTAGCTAAAAATACATGTAAACGAGGAGACACAGCACCTTTCACCGCTTCATACGCTCTTCGAATATCACTTTCTTTCGCTCTAGCTAAACTCATAACTGTAGCATTTTGAATCGTATTCGCGATGCGTTTTACCGATTGAAAATCCCCTTCGGAAGCTGCTGCAAAACCAGCTTCCATGACATTAATACCTAGTCTCTCTAATTGCCTTGCAATTTGCAATTTCTCTTGTTCATTTAAATTCACTCCTGGTGATTGTTCGCCATCACGTAGCGTCGTATCCATGAAAAAAATCTGCTTCATATTATTTGACCCCTGCCTTTACTCGCGGTTGTACGAAAGGCATCATTTCACGTAATTTACGTCCAACTACTTCGATTTCATGTTCATTCTCTTTCTCATTTGTCGCATGGAAATTTGGTTTTCCTGCTTTATGCTCTGCAATCCAGCCTCTTGCAAATGTACCATCTTGAATTTCTGCTAGCACTGCACCCATCGCTTTCTTCGTATCTTCCGTTACAACGCGTGGTCCTGATACGAAGTCGCCCCACTGCGCTGTATCTGAAACTGAATATCTCATATTTTCAAGTCCGCCTTCATACATAAGGTCAACGATTAGTTTTAGTTCATGTAAACATTCAAAATATGCAAGTTCCGGTTGATAACCAGCATCAACTAACGTTTCAAATCCAGCTTTTACTAGCGCGGTTACTCCTCCGCAAAGTACAGCTTGCTCTCCAAATAAATCTGTTTCCGTTTCTTCTTTAAATGTCGTTTCTAGTACACCAGCTCTCGTAGCTCCAATTCCATCAGCATAAGAAAGTGCCTTTTCAGTCGCAACTCCTGTTGCATCTTGGTATACTGCAAATAGTGCAGGAACAGCTCCGCCTTCAGCAAACGTACGGCGAACTAAATGTCCTGGTCCTTTTGGTGCTACTAGAAATACATCTACATTCGCTGGTGGTTTCACTTGATCAAAGTGAACATTAAATCCGTGTGCAAAAACGAGAGAATTTCCTGCCTGTAAATTTGGCGCAATTTCCGCTTCATATACTTCTGGTTGCAGTTCATCCGGTAGTAAAATCATTACTACATCAGCCTGCTTTGCTGCTTCTGCTACTGTATATACAGAAAATCCATCTTCTTTCGCTTCATCCCAAGAATTTCCTTTTCTTAAACCTACTACTACATCAAAACCGTTATCACGTAAATTTTGCGCATGCGCATGACCTTGCGAGCCGTATCCGATGATTGCTACTTTCTTTTCTTTTAATACATTTACCGTTACATCTTTCTCATAATAAACTTTTGTCATTTTCATTTCCCCCTATATTTAAATGATTATTGAATTAACATAACTTGCTTATCTTGTTTTTTCATACTACGCGTAAACGCTGTTACACCTGTTCTAGCAATCTCTTTCAAACCGTATGGACGAAGTAATTCAATTAACGCTTCTACTTTCTCCTGTGTACCTGTTACTTGCACAACTATGGAATCCTTCCCAACATCTATTACAGCGGCTCGAAACGGCTCAATTAAACTATATAATTCTGCTCTTGCTACTGAAGTTGCGACTTTAATAAGTGCAAGTTCTCTTGCGATCATCGCTTCTTCTGTAATATCTGATACTTTCAGAACATCAATTTGCTTATGAAGTTGTTTAATTAACTGCTCAACTTGCTGTTCATTTTCAACGTGTACAACAATCGTCATCCGCGATATGTCTGATGATTCTGTATGACCTACTGAAATACTTTCAATATTAAAATGTCTTCGTGTCATAACACCTGTAATTCGGTTTAACACACCACTTTGATTTCGAACTGTCGCTGTAACAATTCTCTTCACCTTTTTTCCACTCCCTCCATTTGGTGAACACCTTTCCCTGGTGCAACCATCGGCATTACCTTTTCTGATTGAAGTACACGGCAATCAATTACGACCGGTTCTTGTAATTCAATCGCCTGCTGTATTTGCTTCTTTGCAAGAAGTGGATCATCTATGCGAACTCCTTTTATACCATACGCATTCGCAAGAGCGACGAAATCTGGTTGACACGACAATAGAGAGTGCGAGTATCTTTTGTTATAAAATTCATCTTGCCATTGTCTTACCATTCCTAAAGCTTCATTATTTAAAATAAATACTTTAACAGGTAAAGAGTGTTCTTTTAACACACTTAATTCTTGCAGGGTCATTTGAAATCCAGCGTCACCGACAATTGCAATAACTAGTTCTTCAGGCTTCGCAATTTGTGCACCAATTGCTGCTGGAAATCCGAACCCCATCGTCCCTAATCCTCCTGAAGTTACCCATTTATCTGGAGTTTTCAGCGGATAATATTGGGCTGCCCACATTTGATGTTGCCCAACATCTGTTGTGACAATCGCTTCTCCCTTCGTAATTTCATATAACATATCAATTGCGTATTGAGGCTTAATACTTTCAGAGTTTCGTTTATAAGAGAATGGATACTGTTCTTTTCTACTCTTTAATAAGGAGAGCCACTTATGATGATTTTCTTTCCTTCCTTCTGGTTGAAGTAATACTTCCAACGCTTGCTTAGCACTTGCAACAATAGGAATTTCAGTCGGCACATTTTTTCCGATTTCTGCTGGATCAATATCGATATGTGCGACAGTAGCCCCTTTAGCAAAATAAGCTAAATTTCCAGTAAGCCGATCATCGAATCTTGCACCTATATTAATAAGTAAGTCGCATTCATATAACGCCATATTGGCTGTGTATGAACCATGCATTCCTCCCATCCCTAGAAAAAGTTCATCATCTGGCGGAAAGCCACCAAGACCAAGTAATGTATGCACAACAGGAATTTCATATTTACGAGCAAAACTTGTTAACTCTTTTGATGCTTTCGCATGCAATACACCTGCTCCAGCTAAAATTAACGGCTTGTTTGCAGCACTAATTGCTTGTAATAATTTGTTTATTTGGAGTAAATTCGGTTCATAATTTGGGTTGTATCCTGGTAAATCCATTTGCACATCATTACATCGTTCTCCTTGTTCTACTACCATATCTTTCGGAAGATCGATAACGACTGGGCCTGGTCTTCCTGTTCTAGCAATATGAAATGCTTCTTTAATAATTCGAGGTAAATCTGAAGCCTTTCGCACTTGATAGTTATGTTTTGTCACCGGCATCGTAAGCCCCATAATATCCGCTTCTTGGAAAGCATCACTTCCAATTAACGTTGTTGCTACTTGCCCTGTAAATACAACAAGTGGTAATGAATCAATCATCGCATCTGCTAGACCCGTAATCACATTTGTAGCACCTGGTCCACTCGTTGCAATGACAACCCCTGGATTGCCAGTAATTCTGGCATATCCTTCAGCAGCGTGAATCGCTCCTTGCTCATGCCTTGTTAAAATATGCGGAATTTCACAGTCATAGAGTGCATCATAAAGAGGTAAAACAGCACCACCAGGATAACCGAAAATCACTTCTACTCCTTCCTTTTCTAGCGCTTCTAACAATAGCTGTGCACCAGTTGCCAGTTTCTCTTCCGTTTTTGAAGACATTGTTCTTATAAGCCCCCTTTTTGAAAACTTTTATCAATAAAAAAAAACCTACGTCCACACTCCAGCTATGTGCTGAAGGGACGAAAGATTTCGCGGTACCACCCTTCTTCGCAAGAATACTCTTGCCTCAGTGACCCATAAATGAGTCTAGCTAATAACGGAGCTACCGTCTAAGCCTAGACAAACGCTTCAGCTTAGCACTCAAGGGCGATGTTCGTCGACGTGAACCATCGGTTTTCAGCAACCACCGACTCTCTGTGAGGCTTCACAATCAACTACTCCTCCCTCTCAACGCTTTCTTATGTTATAAAGAGTTGTTATCCAACTTTATTTTCTTCGTAAATCTTCTCTCCATCTTCTATAACTAACTTTCGGAATTCTTCTAATAAACGATTCGTATGTGGACCCGTTTGCCCTAAACCAATCGTTCTACCATCTACTGTCGTAACAGCAATTACTTCAGCTGCTGTTCCTGTTAAAAATACTTCATCAGCTACATATACATCATGTCTTGTAAATAACTCTTCTCTAACGTCATATCCAAGTTTTTCACCAATTTCTAAAATAGCGTTTCGTGTAATACCTTCTAACGCTCCAGCAGAACTTGGTGGTGTAATTAATTTATTTCCTTTTACAATAAACACGTTATCCCCTGAGCCTTCAGCTACATACCCTTGATCATTTAACATAAGTGCTTCTTGTACTCCAGCCAATTTCGCTTCGATGCGAACTAAAATATTGTTTAAGTAATTTAAAGATTTTACTTGAGGCGACAAAACATCTGGGCGGTTTCGGCGCGTTGCAACTGTTACAACTGGAATCCCTTTTTCATAATATTCTTGCGGGAATAAAGATAGTTGCTCTGCAATTACTACTACATTCGGTTTCTTACAAGAATCAGGATCTAACCCAAGATTTCCTGCTCCTCTCGATACAACTAGGCGAATGTATCCATTAGATAATTTATTTTGTCGAATCGTCTCAACAACAATATTCTTTACTTCATCTAAAGAATATGGAATTTCTAACATAATGGATTTTGCTGATTCATATAACCGGACAAGATGCTCTCTCAAACGGAAAACATTACCGCTATAAACTCGAATCCCTTCAAATACTCCATCGCCATATAAATAACCATGATCATATACTGAAACTTTTGCCTCGTCTTTTGAAACAAATTCTCCATTTAAGAAAATCCATTGCTCGTTCACTGGAAAGCGCCTCCTATGTTCTATGAATTTTTTATTGTTTCCTAGTTTACTCTCCTTTCTAAATAAATCAAGTGAATTTTTAGAAAATTTTTAATTTTTAATCGTACGTACATCTTTGATTATACTGATTTAACAACGTTGTTAACGTTTACAAAAAGTCAAAAAAATTTTTTCGCCAATTTTCACTAAAAAAAACATTTGTTTAAAAGAAGGATTTTCATCAATTGATACGAATCTATTGTATTCAATAAACGGACGTCCGTTTTTATAAATTCGGGAATATATAACGACTTTTGCTGAAAAAGGGGGAAAATAATAAAAATAACGCTGTCTAAAAATAACATTCATATTTTTCATTTCGTAATCATAATCCTATTTTTAAAAAACAATTTGTCAAAATGAAGGAGGAAATCAATATGGCGTGTGTACAAATTAAAGGAACGAGACAAGAGGTAGTAGAAATGCTTCAACTATTTGATCTAATGGATACGAAAGGTTTTTGTAAATTCGATAATTATGTAGAAGTAGAACCAAATAATAAAGAACATAATAATTTTACTGCTTCAATTGACATTCATTCAAATACTTCTTCTGCCCAAGATACTTTAAACGATCAATTCGTAAGTCAAATGCTTACTGGTGTATATAACGACTAAATAAAAAGAAAGAGGACTCCTTTTGAAAAGAAGTCCTCTTTTTTATATTCACCTAACGGGAAAGTAACATATATACTGGATGAAAGCCCTACCTCTCTCTCATCATTACGGTTCCACTGACCGCTCCTTGATTCACTAGTATACATATAAAGCTTACAAATATAATTTATAGGGTTTGTTCACAAAAGTTGTTGGTAAAATTACCCGATCTTTTGCAAACTTTTCGTATTATATTCATAAGATCTATTTACTTTACACTAGCTGTAACCGAGACACGAATTAAAATTTTAACACCAATACAATAACTTGTCAACTTTTTTATAAATTAAAAACAGACAATAACGGTTTGTCTGTTTTAGAATGGAGCCTTTTCTTTTATTACATATACAACAAAGCCGCTTACTAACATACATAAGCCAACGACTAAGTTTTTGATATTAATCATAAATTCCTCTCCCTTATTCCACACATCATATATATTTAAAGTTCATTTATTCCGATCATCCTAAAGCGCACTTTTTCTAATATATCATAATTCCTAAAAAATGCAAGTTCACTTCTGACGATTATTTACAAATTTATCTACAGTGCTTGGTACAGTATTTAAAGCCTTCTCAATTAAATGCGTACTACTATTGAGGTGCAACACTTGCACACCGTTAGAACCAACTACTAAAAAAGCAACTGGGCTAATAGAAACTCCAGCCCCGCTCCCGCCTCCAAATGGATGACTTTGCTTGTTCTCTTTATGCTGCCCTTGTCCGTTATTATGTTTTTCAGAAATAAAATCACCTTTGAAGTCACTTCCGCCAGCTCCAAAACCGAAAGCCACTTGAGATACTGTTAATACTACATTTCCGTCAGCTGTTGAAACTGGGCTGCCAACAATTGTATTTACATCTACCATCTCTTTTAAATTTGCCATTGCTGTTTTCATTAAATTTTCAATTGGATGTTCCATTATGTATTGCACCCTTTCCTCATTATTCTTTTTTATACTTTCCAAAATAGAGGAAGTCATACTAACTTTTCCTATTTCAAAAAAACAATTTCCACCTTTTAAATGGATATTACTCCCTGTACATACTCGGATAAAAAGGAAAAAGAGATGCATACTACTATTGAACCTTGTTATGAAAGGAGTCATGACTTTGACTGAGAAATTTGATGAGTATAAAAAAAGAGATAGAATAGATAGTGACTATAAAGAAGAATATGCAGCTGAGGTTGCACCACAGCGCATTGATTATGATTACGATAAGAAAGATCATAAAGGTGATGTAAGATCGTCCGCCGCTGGATCAACTGCTGGCTTTATCGCTCTTGCCTTAGCTATCTTATCACTCTTTACCTTCCCAACATTATTTGGTCTTGTTTCTGTATTACTAGGAATTTACGCTTATAATCGCGGAGCTACTGTAACTGGTGGTATCGCTGCGATTGTCGGCGGAATTGCAGCACTCATTGCAATTTTGTTCCGAGTAGCGCTTATCGGTTTATTATTCTCCCTTTTTTAAAAAGAAAAAGGTATCTCGCTTATGCGGGATACCTTATCCTGTAAATACATCTTCCGATGGATATTTAATTTTTTGTTTTGCTGGTCGCGCTAAAGAAAAGACAATTGTTAACGGACCAATTAATCCGCAAAACATAACAAACATAATAATACATTTTCCAAACGCTGATAACTTGGCAGTAATCCCCATTGTTAACCCTACTGTACCAAATGCTGAAATTGTTTCAAATAGTAACTGAACAAAACTAAAGTTTTCTGTTAGCATTAATACAAATACTGCTGCAAAAATGAGGATTTGACTGGCAACGGCAATGGCTAACGCTCTCGTTACTGTCGACATTTTAATTGTGCGCTGAAATAAAACGATTTCCTCTTTCTTTCTAAAGAAAGAAAGAACAGATGTAACTAAAATAACAAACGTTGTTAATTTAATCCCTCCACCCGTCGATACACTTCCTGCACCAATAAACATTAAAACCATCGTAAATAATATAGATGATTCTTCCATCCCCCCGTAGTCAACTGTGTTAAATCCAGCAGTACGAGGAGTAATACCTTGGAAGAATGAAGCCCATAACTTTTCATTTAAAGGTAAATCCCCTAACGTCTTCACATTATTATATTCCAATACAAAAATCACAATCATCGCTATCACATTTAGCGCTACCGTTCCAACAATCATGATTTTGGAATGAAGTGATAATTTTCGAAAACTACGACTATACCATATATCAATTAATACGGTAAAACCGAGACCACCTATTACGATTAAAGAGCAAATCCCAATATTAATAATAGGATCTCCTACATACCTTGTTAAATTATCCGGCCATAGAGCAAATCCAGCATTATTATAAGATGCAATAACGTGAAAAATACTATAGTATACACCTTTTTCAAAGCCAAACTCTGGAATAAAGCGAAACGATAAAAAGATGACTCCAATAAGCTCAATACAAATTGAAAATATAAACACACGTTTTACTAATTTTACAAGACCACCTATATTTGTCTGATTAAATGCCTCTCCGATTAATAATCGATGGCGTAATCCGATTTTTTTACCTAATACCCAAACAATTAAAATGGCAATTGTCATAAGACCTAAACCGCCTGTTTGAATTAAAAACATAATAACAATCTCGCCAAACATCGTAAACGTACTTGCAGTATCTACTACTCCCAATCCCGTTACAGTTGCTGCTGACGTTGCCGTAAAGAAAGCATCTACCCAACTAATATGTACTTTCGTTGCGAATGGTAACTTTAATAACAAACCGCCAACCACAATTAAGCAGAAAAAACCTAATGCTAATATTTGTGGTGGATTTAATCGTATAAAACGATTATACAGCCCTTGTCTTTTTGTTACTTCCATATTCACTAACTCCCTTTTTCCCCTCATAACTAAAGGCTTATAAAAAACCTTAAATAACGGGATAAACCTTATATTCTTATAATATAGTTGAGCATAGTCCTTTTTTTCATAGTTTTCAACTTTTATTTATACTCGAACTTCATTTTATGACAAAACACTTTCTATTATATTATTCTTACTCTACAACTCTCACAACAATCATTTTATATGTATCATTTCTCAAATCCTCATACCTTTCACTTTATATTCACACGAGGGTCACATCTATCTTTTATAGTACATGTATCGAAGTTGTTCCTCCCTAATTTTTAAGACATTCCCCAGTGTCTTGAACAACTTCCATCCCTAATTAAATTGACATAAATTGTCCCCTTCCTTAGGCCATCATTTGCGATGGTCTTATTTTTGGTTTACTCTACCATTTATTTAAAACTCCCTCTCTCTTTCACTCTATGTTCACATAGGGGTCACATCTACCTTTTATAGTATATGTATTGGAGTTGTTCCTCCCTAATTTATAAGACATTCCCCAGTGTCTTGAACAACTTCCATCCCTAATTAAATTGACATAAATTGTCCCCTTCCTTAGACCATCATTTGTGATGGTCTTATTTTTTGTTTACTCTACTCTTTCTTTCAAACTCCCTCTCTCTTTCACTCTATGTTCACACCCCGGTCACATCCACCTTTTATAGTATATATATCGAAGCTGTTCCTCCCTAATTTATAAGACATTCCCCAGTGTCTTGAACAGCTTTCCATCCCTAATTAAATTGACATAAATTGTCCCCTTCCCTAGGCCATCATTTGTGATGGTCTTATTTTTTGTTTACTCTACTCTTTCTTTCAAACTCCCTCTCTCTTTCACTCTATGTTCACACCCCGGTCACATCCACCTTTTATAGTATATA
>NZ_JBQAEO010000008.1:0-210106 GCF_051915365.1 Bacillus cereus group sp. MYBK79-1
AATAAAAAACGGATAAAGGCAAAATTAAAAATGAGCCCGGTGCAATACCGGACTCGTTTGGATCAAGTAGCCTAATGAAATAACCGTGTCTAACTTTTAGGGGTCACTTCATTGCGGAATGGCTTTTCAATTTATTTTAAATCTTCTATTGAGAAAGCACCTGGAAGTAATTGCTCAACAGTTACTTCTTTTTCATCGCCTTTTACATTTGTTAGTAAAACAGGCATTTTCGGTTCACAGAATTCAGCAATTACTTGTCTACAAGCACCACAGGGTGAAATCGGTCCGTCCGTTTCTCCTGTAATGACTAAGTAACTAAAGTCGCGCTCACCTTCTGATACTGCTTTAAAGATTGCCGTTCTTTCTGCACAGTTACATAAACCGTAAGACGCATTTTCTATATTACAACCAGTATAGATTTTACCTTCTTTCGTAACTAACGCTGCACCAACAGGAAATTTCGAATACGGAATATATGCTTTCGATAACATCTTATTTGCTTCTTCAATATATTTTTTCTTATCCATATTATTTCCTCCTCAAAGTAAGTGTAATTATGATTAGTCAGTAATAACTGTATGAACCAATTTAGGAGCCACTGCTGTTTCAGCGATAGAAATGTTCTCATAGATTTTTGCTTTTACATCTTCTACATTTTCACGATTTGCATAGATTGTTACGAATGGCTCGCCTTCTTTTACTGCATCGCCAACTTTTTTACGTAACATTAATCCTACTGCTAAATCGATTTCATCTTCTTTTGTCGCGCGGCCAGCACCTAATAACATAGCTGCGATACCAATCTCATCTGCAACAATGTTAGAAATAACACCTGAAGTTTTAGCAGGTACATCAATTACATACTTCGCCTGTGGCATTTTTTCTGGATTGTCTACGATTGAGCTATCTCCGCCTTGATTGCTTAAGAACTCTTTAAACTTATCAGTTGCTTTTCCGTTTTTCATAACTTCAATTAGCATTTCACGAGCTTCTTCTAATGTATTTGCTTTTTTCGCAAGTACGACCATTTGACTTCCTAATACAAGTACTAATTCTGTTAAATCTTCTGGACCTTCACCTTTTAACGTATCAATCGCTTCTTTCACTTCTAGAGCATTACCAATCGCGAATCCAAGAGGTTGTGACATATCTGAAATAACAGCCATAGTTTGACGTCCTACATTATTTCCGATACGTACCATTGCATGTGCTAATTCTTTTGCATCTTCTTCTGTCTTCATAAATGCGCCAGCACCTGTTTTTACATCAAGTACGATTGCGTCAGCACCAGCTGCAATTTTTTTACTCATAATTGAACTTGCGATTAAAGGAATTGAGTTAACAGTTCCTGTTACGTCGCGTAATGCATAAATCTTTTTATCAGCAGGTGTTAAGTTTCCTGTTTGTCCAATAACAGCTACTTTGTCACGGTTTACAATATCAATGAACTGCTCTTTCGTAATTTCAACGTGGAATCCTTCTACCGCTTCTAATTTATCAATTGTTCCGCCTGTATGTCCTAAACCACGACCAGACATTTTTGCTACTGGTACATCTAAAGCAGCTACTAATGGCCCTAATACTAATGTTGTTGTATCACCAACACCGCCAGTTGAATGCTTGTCTACTTTAATTCCTTCAATTGCTGATAAGTCGATTGTTTCTCCAGACTCAACCATCGCCATCGTTAAATCTGCACGTTCACGATCTGTCATATCTTTAAAGAAGATTGCCATTGCAAGTGCACTCACTTGATAATCCGGAATACTTCCGTCTGTATATCCATTAATAAAGAATTTGATTTCTTCAGTCGTTAATTCTTTGCCGTCACGTTTTTTTGCAATAATATCTACCATTCTCATTACAATCACCATTCCTTTTTATATGATATGAATCTGTTAAAATAATAAGCCAACAATTGTTGCTGATAAGAAACTTACTAACGTTGCACCGAAAAGTAATTTCAAACCAAATCTTGCGACTACATTCCCTTGCTTTTCATTTAAACTCTTAACTGCCCCTGCAATAATTCCAATTGAAGAGAAGTTTGCAAACGAAACTAAGAATACAGATATAATCGCTGTCGTTCTATCTGAGAAATTAAAGTTTCCTTGTGCTAAATCTGTCATAGCGACAAATTCATTTGATACTAATTTTGTTGCCATAATATTTCCGGCATTAACTGCTTCATGCCAAGGTACACCCATAATAAATGCAAATGGTGCAAATACATAACCAAGAATTTCTTGGAATGAAATACCGATTACACCTTTAAATACGGCATTAATGAATGCGATCAAAGCAACGAAGCCGACTAACATAGCTGCTACTGTAATCGCAACTTTAAATCCGTCTATAATATATTCCCCTAATACTTCAAAGAAAGTCTTTTTCTCTTCTTCTTGTACTTCTAACATATCTTCTTCTTCAGTAACTTCATAAGGGTTAATGATAGAAGCGATAATAAAACCACCGAATAAGTTAAGCACTAAAGCGGTTACAACATATTGTGGTTTTAATAACACCATATACGATCCAACGATAGACATTGAAACGGTAGACATTGCAGATGCACATAATGTATACATTCTTTTCTCTGGCAATAATCCTAGTTGTTTCTTAACTGAAATAAACACTTCAGATTGTCCTAAAATCGCAGAAGCAACAGCGTTATATGATTCTAGTTTCCCCATTCCGTTTACTTTACTTAATGCTAGACCGATAGATTTCACAATAATAGGTAATACTTTAATGTGTTGCAAAATACCTATTAAAGCTGAGATAAATACGATTGGCATTAATACACTTAAAAAGAACGAAAACTCTTTTTGATTTACTAATCCACCAAATACGAAATTCACACCGTCAGCGGCATATTTTAATAGCTCTCCAAAACCATCTGCTATTCCGCTAATTAATACATTCCCTACACTTGTATTTAATAATAAAAACCCCAAAATGAATTGTAATATAACCATCGTTATGATTGGGCGATATTTGACTTTTTTTCTATCATTACTAGCAAGCCAAGCGATACCTAAAATCAATACGAGGCCAAAAATACCAATTAAGTATTTCATAAGCCGTTTCCTCCCATTCGTATCCGCTTACATTTTTTTCAATTGTTAAAGCAATAGATACACTTTACTTTGTGTATCTATTGCTCTTAACTTCATTAATGATTAGTAGTTATCTGTAGCACCTTTTGCATCATTTAATACGATTGCAACACTAGCACTTGCTCCTACGCGAGAAGCTCCAGCAGCTACCATTTTGTCTGCATCTTCACGTGTACGAACGCCACCAGATGCTTTTACACCAACGTTTGGTCCTACTGTTTTACGCATTAATGCGATATCTTCAGCAGTTGCTCCGCCAGTTGAGAATCCAGTTGAAGTTTTTACGAAGTCCGCACCAGCTTTTACTGATAATTCACAAGCGCGTACTTTCTCTTCGTCTGTTAATAGGCAAGTTTCAATGATTACTTTTACAAGAGCTTTTCCTTTTGCTGCTTGTACTACTTCATAAATATCTTTTTCAACGAACTCGTTATCGCCATCTTTTAGAGCGCCTACGTTGATTACCATATCAACTTCAGTTGCACCTTTTGCGATAGCATCTTTTGTTTCGAAAGCTTTTGTTTCAGTAGTGCTTGCTCCTAATGGGAAACCGATTACAGTACAAACATCTACATCATGTCCAGCTAATTCTTCAGCAGCTAGCTTCACCCATGTAGGGTTAATACAAACAGAAGCGAATTTATATTCCTTTGCTTCTTCGATTACTTTCATAACATCTTCTTTTGTAGTATTAGCTTTTAAAATTGTATGGTCAATTAACTTTGCAATATTCATTATCTTCACTCCTCATATCTTTTAACAACTTCATTCTAACTCTTAGTTGAACAAATGTAAATATACTTTTGAAATTTTGTTCATTCTTTTCAAAAAGTAATTTTCTTGTAGTAAATAAAGCGCTTTCTAACTAAAAAACAATTCATATTTAAAATCAAAACTTTTATATTAACAATGGTAGTATGTATCTCAATATCCATAATTATTTTTAAAAAGGCAATTTGCATTCAAAAAACACTCCCATAATTCATGCATAGTAAAATAAAAGGCTTTCTCAAAATTAACATCTTGAGAAAGCCTTTTATTTTTAATCTTTTTGATAATGTAACAATTCCTTCGCCGTATGCTGATCAATAATTAATACATTTGCATACCCGCCACGTAACGCACCATCAATTGATTTTATTTTTCTATTACCACCGGCAACTAAAATAGAGCGTTTCTTTAATTTCAGTTCTTCTAACTCAATTCCAATAGTCCGCTTATTAATTTCTTCACTACTAATCTTTCCGTTCCCATCAAAGAATCTTGAACAAATGTCACCGACCGATTGTTTTTTGAGTAAACTCGTTTCATCCTTATCAAAATAACCTAATCGGAATAAAAGCGCTTCGTCTCGCACTGTTCCTACAGTGAAAATTGCAATATTCGCTTGTTTCCCCATTTCGATAATGTGATGGATATGTCGATCCTGCTCTACTAATTCTTTTGTCACTGCATTATCAAATATAACTGGAAGGGGTAGATTTCTTGGCGTCGTTTGAAAAGCATCTGCAAATAAAGCAATCGTTTCATTCGCATATGTATTTACGCTCGAATGACTAATACCACCTTTTAACTGAACAACTTCTACACCTTTTACATGTTGTGGTACAATTTTTCTAGCGATTTCATACATCGTCATTCCCCAGCTTACACCAACAATATCACCAGTTTTAACCGTCTTTTCCATATACTCAGCTGCATATTTACTAATATATTCTGTAATCGTTGCATATTCTGGCACTGGAGAAAATACGACATGTGCCTCTAACAAGTTGTACTTTTCTTTCAGTAAATTTCCAACGTTATCTAAATCAGCAAATGGATCGGCTATGCTAATTTGAACAAACCCTTTTTCTTTCGCGTACTTTAATAGTCTAGAAATCGTCGGTCTTGAAATATTTAATTTGTTAGCAATTTCTTGCTGACTATAATCTGATTGATAATATAATCTTGCAACTTCAACGCTTAATTGTTGTTTATCTTTATCCATAGTAACTCGTTACATATCCTTTCCTGTATTTCCTTTTCATTACAAGCATTATACAGCTTTATGCAAGAAATTTCGACTACTGAATTTTATCCACCTGAACTTCTATTACATTTATTACATACAAGGAAACCTTATTGTATAGATTTACAAACTCAATATAGATACACTTGAACACGTAAATCGATTTATATGTAATTCATTCTTTTTTCTTTTTCTTTTTCTTTTTCTTTTTCTTTTTCTTTTTCTTTTTCTTTTTCTTTTTCTTTAGTAACGATAACAAAGCCTTCCAATAAGAAACATGAAACATCGTCTAAAAGCTATTCAAATACCCCTCATAAACAGAAGATACATTTTATGAGGGGTATTTATTCAATTTAAGTATAAATAAATTGGATGGAAACAATGCAAGTTCCCACTTATTTAGAATAAGTGAAAAGATGATGCTTTATTTGTTCAATAAAATATTGATGGTGTATATTATCGTTAGATACGCGACTTGCCATAATGGCTCCCTCCATTGAAGATGCAAGAAAAGAAGCAAGCGATATAATGTCTATATCTTCTTTAAGTTCTTGTTCCTCTATTCCTTCCTTTATGAGAGAGGCCATTAACATTACTGTATCATCATAGCCTTTTGCTGCTGCTTTTTGTAATTCTGGAAATACTCCCGTACTTTCAATTGCACTATTAAGCAATGGACAGCCTCCAGCAATAGGTGGATTGTTAGCTGCATCCTGATATATAAGGAAAATTGCAAAGATTTTATCGATTGCTGTCTTTTTATTTTCCATTGCTTTATGAAAATGCCCCCACATAATCTCACCACTTTTGTCGTAGGCAGCAAGGACAATTTCTTCTTTATTTTTGAATCTACGATAAATAGCTCCTTTAGATAGTTCAGTAGCTGTCATTATATCCTGGATGGATGTGTAAGTTATCCCATTAGTATTAAATAAATATAAAGATGTTTCAATAATCTTTTCTTTCACCTTATCAACTTTAGTCATGCTTTGTGGTCCTCCTAATAAAACGAACTTAATATTTAAGCTGATTGTTACTATAATTTTTTTGAATTTTTATTGTAAGTATAAATAAGTTTGAAGCAAAAATATCTTATCAATCCCTATCTTATAGGAACCTAAAACAATACAGTTTGAGGTTCATTAAATTATTTTATCTATAACATTCGAATGAATTTTCTGTTAATAACAACATGACCAATTGGTTAATTCAGTCATATTATATAACTAATTCTATCTAAAATCATAGAAGAAGTAAAAATATATAGTTAATTATAATGTATAGACATATAACTATTATATATAATTTTTATTAATATGTTTAGCTAAGGGGCTTAAGCTACTCCCACCTTCATTTCATTCTATAAAAGGTTAATCATTAATGATCGCTGTAATTTGATTGTAAATAAGCAACTAACATATAATTACATTTGATTTTTACCATGTTAATTTTATTAATAATTTGTAAAGGGGGTTTTAAAAACTAGAAACTTGTAGTATTATTAGTTTTCGAACCGAACGGTTCGGTTCGAAAACTAATATAAATGAAGGAGAACCGAATGCAGAAAGAAAAATCAAAGATGCTAAGTAATTTAATTATGGAGGTAATGAATTGAACTTTATTAAAATGAATCAAAAAGAACTTATTATGCTAATAATTTATACACTGTTTGTACCATTTCAAATTGGCTTGTTCATATTATTTGGCCTATCACTTTTAACTAACAGTAATTTAGTTGAATCAGAATTTGCTCTTAGTGCCATCGGTTTGACTATACCTGCTCTTGTAGGAATCATTTTCTTTAGGAAAGAGATTATTGAAAGTTTTACTTATTTTAAAGAGAAGACAATTTTGAAAATAGTAAGTATTCCTATGGTGGTTTTATTTACGGTAATTGTAGAACAGATTGTTATGCGTTTTCTAGCAACTGGTCAGCCAGAGAACCAAGAACAGCTCCTTGAAACGGGCGCGGAGATACCTCTTATACTTACATTGCTTGTATTTGGTATTCTCGGTCCAATACTTGAAGAACTTATATTTCGTTATATAATATTAAATCGTTTTTCGCATTATATTGGTACTGCTATTGCATCCATCATTTCAATTATAATTTTTACAGTGCTGCATACGAACCAGCTTTCGGATTTTGCTCTTTATTTACCTGGCGCGGTGATACTTACTGCGGCTTATCTTATTTCTAACAGATCCCTTGCATATGTTATGGCGATACATATGTTAAACAATTGCATTACTTTCATTCTAAACTAGACTTGTTTCTGTTGTAGAGTAAAAAAACAGATATTAATAAATGGGGATTACAATTTAGATAGTGACTAATGATTTATATAATTCCTTGCACTTCAAAAAACCACAGTTTGGATGTAAACTGTGGTTTCTTTTATATAGGGATACACCATATCACAAGCAAGCTAAGAAAAGCAGATACCCTGAGATAAGAAAATTGGTATGAAGATGTAAAATCAATTATAAAATAGTAGCTTTAGAATACAAGAAAAGAGAAATAACCACCATTATTTATCTCTCATTTCATTTACATATTTATTTTTGGAAAAACAACCTAACTCCAAATACTAATAATACTGCGCCCGTAATACCCTCAATTGTACGGTTCACTCGTTCTTTTCTTAAAAAAGTTCTTAATTGACGTATGAGTGAGATATAAAGTAAATACCATATTGCTGTCAAAGTCGTAAAGATGACTCCTAATAAAAGAAATTGGAGGAAATGATTTTGATTACTCACAATAAATTGGGGTAGAAAACTAAGAAAAAACACAGCAGTTTTTGGGTTTAAAATTGCCGTTGTAAATCCTTGTCTAAAACTTTTAATCGTCCCAATATCCTTAGCGTTCATTTCCACCGAAACTTGCATATCTTCTTTTTTAGAAAAAGCACTTTTAATTGACTTTACAGCTAAGTAAATTAAATACAAAGCCCCAGCATATTTAATAAATATAAATAACATAGAAAATTTCATTAGAATGGCCGAGAGTCCTAGCGTAGCCATTATTGTATGAATCATCATTCCAGATATCGTTCCTAAGACAGTCTTTATTCCACCATTTGTGCCATACGAGATAGTATTTTTTGTAACTAGTGCGAAACCAGGACCAGGCATTATTATAATTAGCATTGCTGTAAGGATAAACAATAAATAATTTTCCATGTTCTAGCATTCCCTTTCCAATTTTTAGTTTTGCTTACAGTATAGCTTTTTTCATTAAAACATTACATATAAAAAGCTTAATCAGAAGTTTATTTATGTTATTAGTATCAATTTATCTAAACATTATCCCAAAACCCCATTGATAAAACACATGGCAAATTTATATATTAAATAACAAGCCCATCTCTCACAAAAAACAGGATAAAAAAATAAACAGTGGAACTAGTCCACTGTTTACTTCGCCACGCCTTCATGTAATTTTTCTGTATAATCTTTTACATCTTTCCAGCTATCTTTCGCTGTATGTAAGTCTTCTTTTATAAACGTAAATTCTTCAGGGGTGATTCCCTTTACGTTTTGTAATAAGTTATTATATTTTGCCCCTACTGTATACCATTGATTTGATATATTTTGCAGTGCTGTAATGGCTGCATCAATTGTTTCAGTCATGTTTGTTGTTTTATTTTTTACATCAGTCAAAATTGCGACTTCTGCTTGTGCGCCAGAAATTCTATCCTTTAAATTAGCGATTTCTCTTTCTGCATTTGCGATATCTTTTTTCGCAACGGCAATCATCGGTCCGCCAGCAAGGCATGTTATTAACGCTACGCAAAGTACGCCACCAGCAATGACCATATCATTACTCTTTTTGATTGAATCGTTATATGTATTGATTTGTTGCTCTAGAGCTGGAATACCAGCATTCGTACTTGCTAAAATTGCTGTTAATTGATTTGTATCCTCTTTAAAACTATTTGTGTCTTTCGCCATTCTATCGCGAAAAGCTTTCAAATCCCCTAATAATACATCTACCTCATTTTGATTCTTTACAATATCCGCATACAATTTTTCTATATCCGCTTTTAACTTTACGCTATCTTTTTGATCAATCGCTATTAGCATGCTATTATAATACGCTTGAAAAGTATTATTGTAATTAATAATATTTTGATCTGTTTTCATAATTTGAGGCTTCATATAATTTAACCAATAAGCCGCGTTAATTTTTGCATCTCTTTGATGCTGAATCATATTTCCTTTAAACTCACTATTAATCGAACTTATTTTACTTAAATCAGTCTCTTGCTGATTTTGAATTAATTTTGCATATGAATCCATTGCAAATATGCTCGATGTCGTTTGTGCCATTACATCTTGGAAGCCCGCCGGCCCGAGAGAATAACTTTTCACACTTTCTTGCAATGTTTTTACGTTTTGTTCTGCTGCAAAAGGATGTAAAGGAAATGCATTACTCGTTGCCACCCCAGCAATCATTAACGTTAAAAGACATTTTTTATAAAATCGTTTCTGCATACTTTTCACCTATTTTCTTTATAAGGGTATAAAGTGAAACTTTAATCAGTGGGGGTTCTTCATCCCCCACTGATTATTAGTTGAACCAATCGGACTTTTAGGGGCAGTTGATCCCCACCTAAATTCTTTGCTTTCGCTGCATTTTGAGTTGGGGGTCTTACTGTCCATTAAAGTGGGATAAAAAGCTCCTGCTCACAACTGAACAGGAGCTTCAAACCATTCATCAATACTTAACGCTCTAACGATTCGTATTCGATTATGCTTTTTTCGTATCTACTACTTTAATATCTTCAGCATAAATCTTTTCTGCATAGTCTTTAATATTTTTCCAACTATCTTTCGCAATGTTTAAATCTTCTTTAATGAAAACAAGGTCATTTGGACTAATTGAATCTACATTTTGAAGTAAAGAATTGTATTTTGATCCCATTGTGTACCATTGGTTTGAAATATTTTGCAACGCTGTAATTGCAGTATCAATTGTATTTGTTAAATACTCCGTTTGTGTTTTAATGTTCGTTAATCCTGCTACTTCTAATTGCGCAGTTGTAACTTGTCCTGTTATTTTTTGAATTTCAGCCTGTGCATTATCAAGTTCTTTCTTGGCTAATACGATACCAGCTGTACCACCGCCTACAGCTGCTGCACCACCTGCGATTAACGCGACTCCTAGCGGTGTTCCTGCTCCTGTAGCAATAACTACTGCACCACCGATAATTGCAATCGGGCCTAGTGCTGTGGCAACTGATGAACCGATTATAATTGCGTTATATTTACTAATTGCTTCATTGTACGTTGTAATTTGATTTTGTAGAAGCGGGATTCCTGCATCTTGACTAGCTAATATAGATGTAATTTGATTCGCGTCTCCCTTAAAGTTTTGCGTATCTGACGTCATTTTATTTCGGAATTTTTTCAAGTCTTCTACTAACTGATCTACTTGCGCTTTATTTTCATTAATACTACTTGATAATCTAGTTAAGCCTTTCGTAAGAGTCGCTGTATCCTTTGCATCTACCGCAGTAACTAAAGTATCATAATAGTTTTGGAATTTCGTATTGTAGTTAATGATATTTTGATTCGTTGAAATAAGCTGTGGTTTTAATACATCTAACCATTGCTTCGCATTTCCTCTAGCTGTATCTTGGTGCTGAATTACTTTCCCTTTTAAAGCCGCATCAACAGACGATACATTTCCAAAGTTAACATTCCCTTGTTTAATAATTGTTAAAGCGTACAGATCCATTACTAAAGCGTTTGAACCCGTTCTTTCCATTGCATCTTTTAAGCCTTCTGGTCCTAATGAATATTCCTCATAATCATTATAAGCTTTTGCTACCGCATGAATTGGAGCTTGTTTCACTGTACTTTCAGCTGCATACGTATGGGCTGGCATAATGTTTCCTGCTGCAAATACTGCCATAAGTGCTGATAGAGCCATTACTTTATAAGGTTTTTTTGTCATTTTTCTTCTCTCCCTATATCGTTACTTATTTTTAATGTACTTCAACGTTTGTAACGTAATCTTCAAATTGATTTGTTTGCTTATTCATTTCATCACTTACTTTTTTAATTTGATTGAAATGTTTTTGAAGTAAACTACTATCTGTATATGTACCTTCTTCAACATTCTTTTGAATTTGGATCATATTATTATTTAAAACTTTCCAATCTGTTAATAACGTTTCTAAAGTTGTAATTTGACGATCGATTAGTTCTGTGAAACTACTTACTTGATCTTCAACGAATGTAATTTGTGTCGCCTCTGCTTCAGTTTGTGATAATTTTTGAATAAGTGGTAGTAGCTCTTTTTGCTTTTGCTGAATGCGAAGAGCTGCTTCCCTCGTTTGACTATCTGCAGCATTTACAATTTCATTACTTAAAGTACCGATAGAAACAAAATCGATAGTTTTCGTCTGAGCAGTTTGATTTGTGATTGTAAATACTTGTTTACCGATATTAATAGAACCTTTAATAATTTCTTGAGGTCTATTCAAAATAGTAGTTAGTTCAGCTTGAATCTCCCCTTGAATTCTTTTAATATCTTCTCTTAACTTCACAATATCTCCACTTGATCCTTGTAGTGTTTTTATTGCTTCATCGGCTTTAATTGATAAGTTGCTACTATCTTTGTCTAATACCGTTTTAAATCGATTTAACTCTAATAAATCTTGCTCCATACTCTCTTGGATGCTTTGTACTTGCAGTTGTAATTTTCCATATGCGCCTGTAAAATCTGCTTTTGCTTGTTCATCTTCATTTACGTTTCCTGCTAGTTCATAGAGCTTACTATAATAGCTATTAAATCGAGTGCTATATCTCATCATCTCTTGATTTAAGTCGATTAATTTCGGATTATATTCATCGATCCACTCTCTTACATTTGCCTTCGCAAACTTTTGATGATTCGTCAAACTACTCATCGCATTCACCTTAATATCTGGCTGTTGTAAAATAACTAATCCGTATGCTTGTATAAGCGGTGATTGTGATCCTAACATTCTAATTGAATTGGATAATGTATTTGGAGCAATTACATTTTGTGCATATACTGCTTTCACTTCTGTTTGCCCCTCCTTAGCGTAAGCGCTTACAGGAATAAAACAACTCGTAGATACTGCTGTAACCAATAACCCTGTAATTAAAGTCTTTTTCACTTTAACTCCTCCTATGTATTAGCAACTATTACTATCGCATTTTATTATTCTATTTTCTTGCATATAGTTTGAGATGGTTAAAATAGAGAACGTTCTCAACGTGATTCCTGTACGAACCATCTCTCCCAACTGTTATTGCTACAGTACTTACTTATTGCGATAAAACGTTTCATAACTTTTCATATGTGGTTAGTATGAATAAGATTGTATAAAATTTCTCTTTCACCAAAATTCCCACATTCGTACAGTGAATATATTACACAAAAATATTATTCATTTTAAAATATTTTTCGTACAGAAGTATGAAATTTCGTTTTGTTTTCATGTAAGTTTTGTACTGTAAGATCATTTAAACACAGCTATTTATATAACGTAAAGAAGTATTTTCATTCCCTTTATTTTCAAGCTTCCCTGTCCTTATTCCAAAATATGATCCGCTTCAATTCTCCAATTGAAATATCCATATATCACAACAAAAACCTCTACTCACTTATAGATATGAAAATTATATTAATATATCTTTTGGGTTCGTATGCAATTATGCATAGTGCATACACAAAAAGGATAGCTCCATTTTCATGAAGCTATCCTTAAAAAACCTTCTTACTTTTTCAAATGATATGGAACTGTCGTAATAACAACATTTCTTTTATAAAGTAAATACGCACGAATGAGTAAACTAGACTGATTATGAAGAATGTTATGCCAACCTTTTTTCGGAATGAACTGTGGTATAACTACAGTAACTCGGTAATTTGATTCACTCGCTTTATATTGTACTGTATCAATAAATTTAGTTAACGGCTGAATAATACTTCTATAATGAGAATGTAATGTAACAAGCCTTACTTCAGGTTGCCACTTCTTCCATTTTTCTTCAAATTTCTTTTCCTCTTCTCTATCAAAAGCAACATATACAGCGATAACTTGATCTGCAGAAAGAGATTTCGCATAGTTTAATGAATTTTCTACTACATGTGTCATACCAGCTACAGGAACGACAATTACATTTCCTTCAATCGGAATAATTCGCTCACAAGTTTTTAAACTTAGTTGGTCTCCTACTGCATCATAATGCTTCTTAATTCGGTGGAACAAGAAGATGATGGCAGGTAAGAAAATAAGAATTGACCAAACTTGTGCAAATTTAGTTAAAAAGAACATGCTCATTACGATAAAACTAATGACTGCACCAATTAAATTGACCGTTAATCTTAAAGCCCATCCTTCAGGTTTTTCACGAAGCCATTTTAATACCATACCACTTTGAGAAAGTGTAAATGGAATAAATACACCTACTGCATATAACGGAATTAAATGTTCTGTTTGCCCTTGGAAAGCTATAATTAAAATAATCGATGCGATTCCAAGTATAATAATACCGTTTGAATAACCTAAGCGGTCTCCTCTAATCGTAAACATTCTCGGTATAAATTTGTCTTTTGCAAGGTTTACTGCTAATAACGGAAATGCAGAATATCCTGTGTTAGCAGCAAGGATTAATATTAAAGCTGTTGTACCTTGTATGAAATAGTACATGAAATTACGTCCAAATGTTTGTTCAGCAATTTGTGAAACAACTGTTACTTCCTTACTTGGGGTAACCCCATAATAATAAGCTAAAAATACAATTCCTGAAAATAAAACCGCAAGTAATGC
This sequence comes from Bacillus cereus group sp. MYBK79-1, assembly GCF_051915365.1. NCBI lineage: Bacteria > Bacillati > Bacillota > Bacilli > Caryophanales > Bacillaceae > Bacillus > Bacillus cereus group sp. MYBK79-1. Next base: position 13,947 of record NZ_JBQAEO010000008.1, read on the forward strand.
TCCCATTGCAAGCAACGTTTTAGCTGCATTGTTTGGTGCAGGATCTTTAAAGTTTGGAATTGCGTTAGAGATCGCCTCAACACCTGTTAAAGCTGAACTACCCGATGCAAATGCTCGTAGCAGTAAAAACAAACTAATTCCTGCAACCGGTGTTCCAATCGGCGTGTGCAAAGTCGGTGAAACGTGACCAGTTATAATATTATAAATACCTACACCAATTAATATAAATAGTGCTAGAACAAATAAATAAACAGGATATGCTAAAACGGAAGCTGATTCCGTTACCCCTCTTAAATTTAATATCGTAATAAATATAACAAATATAATCGCAATGATTACATTATGTGCATGTAAAGTAGGAAAAGCTGATGTAAGCGCATCTGTACCTGCAGACACACTTACCGCCACAGTTAAAATATAATCGACTAATAAAGATCCTCCAGCTATTAACCCTGGATTCATCCCTAAGTTTTCTTTTGATACAACATACGCTCCTCCGCCATGCGGATAAGCAAAAATAATTTGTCGATAAGATAAAATAAGAGCTGTCAATAATACTAATACCCCAACAGCGATTGGAATGGAATACCAATAAGCTATTGCTCCTAGACCTGCTAGTGCGATTAATATTTGCTCTGGTCCGTATGCAACTGATGATAATGCGTCAGAAGATAAAATGGCTAACGCCTTCGTTTTATTAAGCTTTTGCTCTCCTAACTCAGTTGATTTTAACGGTCTTCCAATTAAAAACCTTTTGATAGATGAAACCACTGCTGTCCACTCTCCAATAATTTTGTACGAACTTTTCTGCTAGTTACAGCGGATAAACTATTTCTTCAGAACACAAAAAATGCCTACAAGCCATAACGAAATAGACTTGTAGACATTAAATTTTTTGTCGCACAAGCTCCACCTTCCTTCTCAATATAACGCTTACGAGGTTAGCTGTCGGATTCGGGCCTATGAGTAGCCCTACCTTTTTCAAGGATTCACCCCATCGGATTAAGTACTAATCCATAAGAACGGGTCCCCCGCACCATGCGGTTTCAGCGATTTAGAAAATTGAAACTGTGGATTATAATACTCCTTTATTTTCAAAATGTAAACAAAAATTTTGAAAAAGTAAAAACTTAAGACGATTGCGCATAATCCGCCGGTAAATATACATAATGAATACTAAAAAACCGATAAAGGAGATCCACATGTCTAAAGAAAAGAAGCCTATTTTTTCCGATTCCTATTTAGATGCATTAGCAAATGAAATTAATCAGTTATATGGTAACCGTGATAACGAAAGAAATACGACAGAAAATACAAAAAGAAACGAATAAGTTGTCAAAAATAAAAAAGATAGCAACATTTATATGTTGCTATCCTTTACTCTTTTTCATACCCTTTCTTTAGTTAAAATCATTTTTTCATACACTTTCAAATTTTGATATACCGCACCCAATAATGGTGCTTCTACAGAAAATTGTTCCGCTAAATCTAGTAAGTATCCTTGCAAGTGCGTCCCTTCAACGGACGAACCTTTTTCCATATCACGCTGCATCGATGACTTCATATTATACGAAATTTTATCAATTGTTTTCATATGTTCCTGGGCAATATCTTCCTTAATTGGTGCTCCTATAAATCTCATGATTTGCACACATTCTTCAAATAAGTTTTGGATAAAATCACGTCCACCTTCGCTTTCACGAATCGGTCCTATCGTTGCACGCATTAATGTCGTCACACCCGACATTACAGTAATGAATAAATATTTATGCCACATATCTTGCGTAATATTTTCACTTAATACAAAACTAGATTTCGTACCTGCAAATGCTTTAGAAATATGCTGTATTCTCTCTGAATCATGAGACTTAATTTCTCCAAATACAAGCCTGTTGGCAGCACTCGTTTGTACAATTTCCCCTTGATCGTTTAACGTCGTCTCGATAAAGCATAAACCGCCAATTACTTTTTCTTCGCCAAACTCCTTTTGTAATAGTGATACATGGGCAATACCATTTAGCAATGGAATGATGACCGTATTTTCACCAACAAACGGCTTTACATCTTGAATTGCCTCGTTTAAGTGATACGCTTTTGTTGAAAATAAAATGACATCAAATGGAGCAGTTCGATTTTCCTTCGTTATTAATTTCGGTTGGAAGGAAAAATCTCCGTTAATGCTTCGGATTACAAGTCCTCTTTCCTCCAATTGTTTTTTCCGTTTACTACGAACAAGAAACGTAACATCTTCTCCCTTTTCTACTAAGCGACCTCCAAAAAAGCCTCCAACGCCACCAGCTCCTAATACTAAAATACGCATACAACATCCCCCTTTTCAAAATACAATTTTATAACTTTTAGTATACATAACATTATACATGTCCCCTGCTAAATAAGCTGAATTTTCATACTCAATCAAGTATAAAACAGTGGTTATTTTCAAATAAATTTGGGCATGTTGTTTTTATAGCATATATGGAAAGGAAACAATGTAAATGGAGGCAATACAAACAATCGAGGAAAAAGATGTAACAACAGTCATATTTCAATTCATATTCCCTTTTTCTTTTAAAACTGGATATGAACAAAATATGTTCCCTTTCTTACAGAAAAATGATTTTCACCCTTTTCGACTCGATCATCTTGAAAATGAAAATACATACTACGGAAAGTTTCAAGTTTCACATCAAAATATGGAAGCATATTATCTTTCATTTACAAATAAAATACTCTTCCCTCACTCAGAGCATCAAAAAGGATTGCAGCGCTATTCTAAAGACCTTAACTTAACTGGACATTTAACAACAAATCTTATTTCCGTTCCATTCACCATTCATTCTATTGACGTAACACTTTGTCCTTATGAGCTTGGCTTCTTAACAATTCGGACAGAAGTAGAAACCGATCCAAACATGACATTATCGGAAGCAATTGAATTCGCCGCCCGTTTCCGTGTACTTGAAACTAAAAATAATACAAACGAGACTATTTGTATTGAATGTAATGGAAAAAAGTATTCCCAAGTGGAAAGATTCATTTTTGGTTATTTATTTCATGGCGTAACAGATTTCTTTGAGAAGAAGAGATTAAGAAGCTCTTACTTTCAAACCTTTCCTTTCTTTGAAGACCAAAGAATGTACGTTCAAACTTTATTATCTATAAAAGAAGATATGGAACTAAGTGAAGTGGATGTTTATCGTACTTCCAGCCTTTCCGGGTTAACAAGTGATGGCAAGGCATATGTGAGTGCAAATAATCTACCTTATATTCATGATTATTTAAAACAACACGCTTACCAAAGATGGGCTCCGAATCGCTATTTCATTATGGAAGAACATATATTCACATGTGTAACAAATGAAGGAGAACGCGAAATTACTAAACTTGCAAGTCAAATGTATGGGGAGTTTTATTACGCTTTATTATTAAATCTATTTCATAAAATTGTTTTATTAAAAATGGCAAACGCTTATGCTGAACTAAACATTGAACAAGATACAAATGAAATAGAAAAATTAATTTACTCAATCAATTCGTTTACGGCGAATTACTTTTCTTTAGAGCTAGTATCCCAGTCACAAAGTGAAGATATTTTCTTCCGCTTAAGAAAGCTATTTAACATTGAGATACTTTACTCAAATGCAAAACAAAATCTTGATAGCTTGTTTAAATATCAAGAAAACGTCGCCGCTAAAAAAGATAGCCTTTTATTATTAATTTTAACGCTCTACTCTGTAGTAGGCCAAATGTTAGGGTTTACTATGATTGATCTGTTAAGAAACACCGATTCAAACAAAATATCATCCCCACTTGAATTTTTCGCACTTTTAATAGCAATTAGCGGCATCGTCATTTCACTTATTTTAGGTGCGCAAAGTTTATACCAATGGAGTATACAACATAAACGAAGAAACGCATGGGTAAAACAAACTGTACTTTCTGCTGTGAAAGAGAAATGTGATAAAAATTAAAAATGCGTGGTGCATTTCAGTGAGTGAAATTTATATCAGCGGTTTTTCGATTATATCAGCGCAACTCGAAATATATCGGCGCAACTCAAAATATATCAGCGATTTTTCAAATATATCGACTTACCGACAAAAACTGACAAAAAACACATCATAAAAAAGTACTCCAAAATAAAATTTGGAGTACTTTTTTACAATAATTTAGCTTACTTCCCTGCCTCGATTTTCTCTAATGCAGCAGCTACTTGTTCTTCTGTTAATTCATGTTGTATTACGTAGCGGTTACGTGGGCTTACACGACACTCATGAGAACATGCACGTAAATGTTTCGCTTCGTTTTCTTCAGAACATAAAATTTTCTTATTACATTCTGGATTTGCACAGTTTACATAGCGCTCACAAGGTTCACCTGTAAAGTGGTCTTTACCAACGATAACATGCTCTTTTTGGTTTACTGGTACAGAGATACGCTCATCGAATACGTAACATTGTCCGTCCCAAAGCTCACCTTGTACTTCTGGGTCTTTTCCGTACGTTACAATACCGCCATGAAGCTGTCCTACATCTTCGTAACCTTCACGAACTAACCAACCAGAGAACTTCTCACAACGAATTCCACCTGTACAGTACGTTAAAATCTTTTTGCCTTCAAGTGTTTCTTTGTTTTCTCGAATCCAATCTGGCAACTCACGGAATGATTCAATATCAGGTTTGATCGCGCCTTTGAAGTGACCTAGATCAAATTCATAATCATTTCGTGCATCAATGATAACTGTGTCTTCTTGTTTCATTGCCTCATAAAAATCTTTTGGCTCTAAATACTTACCAGTAATCTCTTTTGGATTAATGTCATCTTCTAGACGAAGTGTCACTAACTCTGGACGAGGACGTACGTGCATTTTCTTGAATGCATGCCCCTCTTCTTCATCTATTTTAAATACGATACCGTCAAAACGTGGATCATTGTTCATCGCTTCCATGTATTTCTCTGTTTGTTCTACAGTACCAGAACAAGTTCCGTTAATACCTTCTTTTGCTACAAGAATTCTACCTTTTAATTCAAGTGAATTACAAAATGCTAAATGCTCTGCAGCGAATTCTTCAGGGTTTTCAATTGTTGTGTACATGTAATATAGTAATACTCTGTATGGTTTTGTAGTTGCCAATGTATTTCTACCACCTATCTAATTTTTAAAATCATGTATAAGTTAACGTTCATATCAAAACATATATAATAAGAAAATGAATTCACATTTTCTTCTCTTTATACTATTTTCTATCAGTTAACAAAAATAAAAAACAAGATTACACATCAAAACACTATGGTTAAGTTGTAATCCCAATATATTATATATCATACAAATGCAATTCCATCAATTAATATACTGTATTATAGGCTTTATGTTCACATAAATTTCAAAAACAGCCCTTTAATTTATTATGTTTCCCCTCGTCAGCACACCATAAACTCCCAATTTCTCATAACACCACACCATCAATTGCATAAAGGCATATAATTTGCACTAAGGAAACATTTATGTTCAAATAAAAATATCACCAATACATTTAAATGTATTGAAATAAGCAATAAGAATACTTACAATAATTTCATCAAGTTAACATTTCAAAGGGGAAAACGAATATGAATAAAGATATATCAAAAGATGAACAAGTCCCTTCTCAAAGTACAACTGTTCAATCAGCGCATTTAGCATTAAGCGGACAAACGAAAGGTTTAAAAAGACTATTACCCTTTTTAGGTCCTGCTTTCATCGCTTCAGTCGCTTATATTGATCCTGGCAATTTCGCAACAAATATTGCCGCTGGATCACAATATGGATATTTATTACTCTGGGTAATTCTCGCTTCTAATTTAATGGCTGTATTAATCCAAACTTTATCAGCTAAATTAGGAATCGCTACAGGCAGAAACCTTCCTGAAATAGCTCGAGAAAACTTCCCAAAACCTGTTTCCATCGGCTTATGGATACAAGGTGAACTCGTTATTATGGCTACTGATTTAGCTGAGTTTATTGGGGCAGCACTCGGATTGTATTTATTATTCGGAATTCCGATGCTCCCTGCCGCTTTAATTACAGCAGTCGGTTCATTTATTATTCTTGAATTTCAACGTAGAGGCTTTCGTCCATTAGAAGCTATCATAACAGGAATGATTTTTATCGTTGTTATCGCTTTTGGTGTACAAGTCTTCTATGCAAAACCAGAATTAAGTCCTCTACTTTCAGGACTTTTCATTCCAAAATTCCAAGGTGTAGACAGTATATTACTTGCAGCCGGAATTTTAGGTGCGACAGTTATGCCACATGCAATCTATTTACATTCCGCCTTAACGCAGCGCCGCGTAGTCGGAACAAATGATGAACAAAAGAAAAAGATTTTCCGTTTCGAGTTTATTGATATTATTATCGCAATGGTTATCGCTGGAGCAATTAATGCAAGTATGTTAATTGTAGCAGCGGCACTATTCTTTAAAAACGGTTTACACGTTGAAGACCTTGACGTTGCTTTTAATCATTTTAGTAATTTAGTCGGTCCTGCATCCGCTGCGTTATTTGGAATTGGGCTCTTATCAGCAGGACTATCTAGCTCTTCTGTCGGTACAATGTCAGGCGATATAATCATGCAAGGTTTCATTCGAATGCATATTCCGTTATACTTACGCCGCTTTATTACAATGATTCCACCATTAGTTATTATCGCTTTAGGTGTAAATCCAACTTACGCTCTAGTCATGAGCCAAGTCGTCTTATCATTCGGTATTGCCTTTGCATTAGTACCACTCATTATGTTTACAAGCAGTAAAAAAATTATGGGTGCACTCGTTAACCACCGCATAACAACCTTTATCGCTTGGATTATTGCTGCACTTGTTATCATTTTAAATATTTTCTTACTGTATCAAACTTTTGTAGGGTAATAAGAAAAGGTATTCCAATAAGACGGGAATACCTTTTTTAGCGAAGTAATTCTCTTCTACTTACCACTTATGTATGTACCTCTTTTTGGCATCGTCGCACCTTTTTCAGTTCGAAAGTAAAGTGGTAATCCTTCCGAGAAAAATATACTCACCTTTGATGGATCCTGCCTTTGATGATGAATATGTAAATGCGGCTCACTTGAACTTCCTGAGTTACCGACCTGAGCAAGAAATTCTCCTTCATTTACATGTTGTCCTTCCTTCACCTTAATTGACCCTTTTTTTAAATGGGCAAGAATCAAAAAAGTCCCTGATTCATCTAGTCGTAAATAAATATGATTCCCCGCCATTGACTCAAAATCATCCTCTCCTGGAACTACATCTTTTTCATCATTATTGATAGATACAACTGTTCCAGAAGCTGGTGCCATTACTTCCGCTCCATATATTCCATAATCCTCTAACTTACTACTTTTTACTTCAGCAGGCGGAATAAGAATATCATATGCCCAGCGTTCATTTGGTTTTATAACATGATAGTTCGTTTCTAATCGATCACCGCCCCATCCCACTAATGCTCGTTCATTCAAAGGAAAACGAACTACTGCTTTAGGACTCATAGACTGTATATCTGCTGGGTAAGCAAGTCCACCTATGTTAGCGAACCATCCTAAGGGCCAAGCTCCAATTATAGAAAAAAGAACTATGAATAATAGTGTTCTATCTATTCGTTTTCTAAAAATGACTTTCCACAAAAATAGTAATACTGACCCTATCAAAATAACGATTGATACTATACTAAAGGCTTGTATACTCCACCAAACAATGACTGATATAACGCCTTTAGCTAAATAAACTACACTCCAACTTAAAATTAAAAACACAACTAAAATTACTAATACATATTTTTTCCACATGTTGTATCCCCACTCTCATATCTTTTTTCTATATGATACGAAGTGAACATTACGACATATAAAAGAAATACTTACGACTTTCTTACAATTCTTTATACTGTGGTAAAACGATAGTGAAAACAGTTTCTTTCTCGTTACTGCACACAGTGATCTCCCCTTTATGAAGCTCTGCTATACTTCTCGCAATTGCAAGTCCCATTCCTTTTCCACCCGTATGAGAGCTACGTGATTTTTCACCACGATAAAACTTCTCAAAAACGTAAGGAAGGTTCTCATTCGGAATACATTGTCCAAAATTTTTAATTTCTATTTCAACATTCATGTCTCTTTTAGAAATTTGAATCAAAATCTGTTTTCCGTCTTTCCCGTATATAATACTATTACTAATTACATTTTCGAACAGCCTTACCATAAGCGCTACATCCATTTCCACATGTAACTCCTTATCACCATTAATACAAAAGCTCATATCGGCATCATCTAGTTGTGGTACAAAATCAATCATGATTTGTTCAATGAACGCTTTCATATTTACTACACTTTTATGTAATTCGATCTCCCTATAATTTATTTGACAATATTCTAATAAATCATCTACTTGATTTTTTAATTCATAACTTTTTCGCTTTAATATACTTACATACTGTTCACATTCTTCTCTATTTGAATGAAGCTGATTTCCTAACAGGTCCGCGTAACCGATTAGAGATGTTACAGGTGTTCGTAAGTCATGAGAAATATTGCTAATCATTTCATTTTTCGTTTCCTGCGATTTTTTTTCATTTTCGATAGACTCTTTTAAACTTTTAGCCATTCTATTAACATTCATCGCCAATTCACCAATCTCGTCATTTTTTGAAATAGGTATATGTATTTCCAAATTACCATTACTTATTTCCTTCACGTTCTTATTAATTTCAAATAATCTTTTCATCATTGTTTTTGTCATGAATGCAAAATATGTTGTAGTAAAAATCAAAAAAACTATAAAATATAAAAATGAATATTTTTCTTCTAATGCAGTAACATGACTATATATATTTCCAATTAAAATTTGAAACACTATTATACTTACAGTTGCTAACAAAATGCTACATATGAATGCGATAAAAAACTTAGCTCTAATACCTTGTAATGATTTAATCTTCAATTTTATATCCGACTCCCCAAACATTTTGAATAAACTTCGGTTCTTTTGGATTCTCTTCAATTTTATTTCTTAATCTTGCAATATGAACCATTACTGTATTATTACTTTCATAGGCTCTTTCTTTCCAAACGCTCTCATATATTTCTTCAATAGTAAACACACGATTCTTTGCAGCTGCCATTAAGTACAAAATATCATATTCAGTTTTCGTAAGATTGATTGTTTCTCCATATAACATTACTGATCTCGACACTTCATCTATTCCTAACCCTCTAATGTTTATTTTCTTTTCTATTACTTGGACAGCATTTTGATTAAAATATGTATACCTTCTTAATTGAGCTTTCACTCTTGCTATAAATTCAATTGTACTGAACGGCTTCACAATATAATCATCTGCTCCAGTACTAAATCCTATTACCTTATCTACATCCGATGATTTTGCGCTTAAAAACATAATTGGTAAACTATGTTTCTCTCTAATTCTTCTACACAATTCTATCCCATCCATTTGTGGCATCATAATATCCAAAATAGCAAGTTGAATACTGTTATTATTTATTATTTCTAAAGCCTTTTCTCCATTATGAGCACTAAAAACTTTAAAACCTTCTTGCATTAAATTCACTTTCACAAATCGAATAATATCTTGATCATCATCTACAATTAAAATTGAGTTTTTCTCCATATACAAACCTCTTTTTGAAATATATTCCACAATCAATTTTATCATAAATCAAAACCGTACTTACCTCTTGAATAATCTTTATTTTCAGACTAAATTATATAATAACAACACATTCTAGTTTCAGAAGAAATGGAGTGACAGCATGTTTCCTATATTAAAAACCGACCGACTCATTTTACGAGAACTTACCGAAGAAGATGCACCGAGTGTACTACAATGCTTTTCTAACACTGACGTACTGCGCTATTATGGCCAAAAACCATTACAGGATGCTGATCAAGTGAAACAAGTCATTCATAACTTTAAGCTCAGTTACAATGCAAGAAGCGGTATAAAATGGGGAATTGAATTAAAAGACAAGAAAGAACTTATTGGAACAATTGGGTTTCATGATTGGTCTTCTGAGCATAAACGAGCCAATATAAGTTATGCCTTTCTCCCTGAACACTGGGGAAATGGATATGCGACTGAAGCGGTTTCTGACGTTATATCATACGGTTTCCACACACTTCATCTAAAACGGATCGGGGCAATTGTCTTTCTTGAAAATGAAGCTTCCAATAAAGTACTATTAAAATTAGGATTTGAAAAAGAAGGCGTTCTAAGAAATTATATGTATCAAGATGATATCCCATATGATACGAATTTTTATTCTTTATTAAAATCGGTTTAATAGAAATTATGTGTGAAAACTCGGTTCAGCATAATAATGCTCTTATACTGCTGGTGATCGAATGTTTTTACCTTCCTCTTCAATAATCATAGAACCTCTTTTTTAATATAAACACCCCTTTAGACTAAATTATCTAAAAGGCAAAGCTATACAACCTTTTATAAACATCGAGGCTTTCTTCAACATATCAAATCTTTTTTTATTATTAAGACCTAAATAGTAAAAAATCATAAAAAATAAAGGACGATACACATTATGCATGCATAATGTGTATCGTCCTTTTTATCTTATTCTTTCTTTACTCCTACACTTGTTCCAATAACAAACATTAAAATCCACATATTTTGTTTTCAAAACAAAAACACCTCCATTAAAATTGCATACTTAGTATGCGAATTCAGGAGATGTTTTTTCATGTACCACTATTCGGGTTCACTTCAAAAAGTAAGTTTTTTTATTTACTTCTTATCAATATAAGCATTCTTATAAGTATAAACGCCACCAAATTGATGCTTCTCAATCCCTTTTACATAATCCTTTTGTACGTATGCTGAGCCCATTTGATAAAGCGGCGCAACCGCAGCATCCTCTAATAAAATACGCTCGGCCTCTTGCAATGCTTCCCATCTTTTCTTCTGATCTAGTACTAAATCGCTTTTCGCTTTCTTTATTAATTCATCGTAGTGACGGTTAGAATAATTCATTTTATTATTCGGATTACCCGTCGTGAATAGTTCTAAATAACTAATTGGGTCTTTATAATCAGGTCCCCAATTTGCCATAGATATATCGTAATCCCCTGTTTGTTCTAACTGTAATTTTTGCTTAAATGGCTGTTGTTTAATTTGTATCGCGATTCCTTGCAAATGCTTTTCTAAGTCACCTTTTATATATTCCGCCATACGTATTGCATTATCTTGTTCATATGTTAAAAACTCGAGGTTTACTAGCTCTACTCCAAGCTCTTTTTTCGCTTCTTCCCAAATCTTTTTCGCATTTTGCAAATCATATGGAGAAAGATCTCCGTTTTCTTTTCTAAAATCTTTACCAGTCTCTTCATTTATATGACCAGCCGGTACAAGTCCACTTGCAGATTTTGCCCCGTTATTTATAAAGTGAGCAACGAAATCTTCTTTATTTAACGCTAATGAAATAGATTGACGCACCTTTTTATTTGCTAACACACTATTTTTCTCATTAAAACGTAGCATAGCGATTCCAGGATCGCTCGACATATGTAATTCCTTATTCCCTTTATACTTGTCTACAAATTGAGAATTAATAGATACCCGGTCTAAATCACCAGCTTCGTATAAATTAACAACCGTCATTGTATCCTTTACAATTTGAAAGTTTATCTCGTCTAATTTCACTTTCTTTTGATCCCAATATGTAGCATTCTTCTTTAATTGAAACTCTTGTTCATGCTTCCACTTCTCTAATACAAATGGCCCATTATATATGAGATTACTAGATTCCAATGCATAATTCTTTCCTTGCTCTTTCAAAAATGATTCATGCTGCGGTAAGTAAATCGGCAGTGCTAACAACTGTAAAAAATACGGAATTGGCTGTTCTAGTTCCACTTCTAACGTATAATCATTTATTGCTTTAACTCCAAGTTCATTAAGAGGCATTGTTCCCTTATTTATCTCTTTCGCATTTTTCATGTAAAAGAGCATGTAAGCATATTGAGACGCTGTTTCAGGATTAATTGCACGTTTCCATGCAAACATAAAATCATTTGCTGTTACACTGTCTCCATTTGACCATTTTGCATCTTTACGCAAATCAAATGTATATTTTTTACCATCTTCACTTCTTTTAAACGATTTTGCTACTGCTGGAATAGGCTGATCTTGATCATCTAATACATACAACCCTTCAAATATGTTTTGCATAACGTGTGCTGATGTACCATCCATCGTTTTCGCAGTATCAAGAGAAGGAATTTCTTCTGATACAGTTACATTTAATACTTGTTTTTTTGCCTCTGTGTCACTTTTATTCTCTTTATTATTACAAGCTGTTAATAATAAAGATGTAACAAGTGCCATTACCATTAAATGGCTCTTTTTTTGCTTCATGAGTTGTTCTCCTTAAGTATAAAATATTATAAAGCGTTATATATTATAGCAGAAATATGAACAGAAAGATGCGACATTCTTTTGAATATTTATTCGTTCAAGAAAAAAGCGATCCTTTTTAAAAAGGATCGCTTTCTCAAATACCTATCTTTGTAAACCTCGCTTATAACGACTAGCTTCAAATATAATACGCTCTTCATCTAACGTTTTGCATTCGCCATTCCAAACGACACGTTTTCCGTTAATAATAACATCACTTACATCTTTTCCACTAGCAGCATATACAAGGTGCGATAACACTTCATCTGCTGGTTGTAAATGCGGCTTATTAGATGGGTCAATCGTAATAAAATCAGCACATTTTCCGACCTCAAGTGATCCTGTTTGTTTCATTCCGATTACTTCAGCAGCTCCTTTAGTCGCAAGTGTAAGAGCTGTTTCAACTGGTAATGCTGTTGCATCTTGATGAATACCTTTTTGTAATAATGTTGCGATGCGCATTTCTTCAAACATGTCTAAATTATTGTTAGATGCCACACTATCTGTTGCAATTCCTACTTTCATTCCTGCTTCTAGCATCGCTTTTACATTTGCTATACCAGAACCTAGTTTTAAATTACTATTCGGGTTATGAGCTACTCGAACATCATGTTCTGCTAAAAATGCACGCTCATTTTCATTTAATACTACACCGTGTGCAATAACTGTTGGGCGTTTAAATAACCCGCAACTTGCTGCATATTCTACTGGACGTTTTCCGTACTGTGCTTCAATATCACGTACTTCACGCTCTGTTTCCGAAAGATGAATATGAACCATTGTCTGATTTTCTACTGCAATACGTGCGCATTCTTCTAATAGTTCTGTGGAACATGTATATGGACTATGCGGTGCAACCATCGTAGTTAACATGCCACTTTCGTTATAGTAACGCTTTACATATTTCTCAGCTTCTTCAATTGCTTTCTTTTCATCGTCTTTCGTTCCGAAGCTAAATAAAGTTCTTGAAACAGCAGCTCGCATTCCACTCCTTGATACCGTTTCCATAATGGCATCTTGATCTACTCCAATTGGATTAAACATGTCAGAGAATGATGTTGTACCACTTTTCACCATTTCAAGTAATCCTAATTCCGTACTAGCGACCGCAAGCTCTGGAGTAAACTGACTTTCAAGTGGCCAAATTCTCGTCTCCAGCCATGGTTGTAATAACATATCATCGCCAATACCTCTTAAGAGACTCATTACAACGTGTGTATGTGTATTTACAAGACCTGGTAAAACCCACTTTCCTTTCATATCAATTACTTCATTTACTTCAAAATCATTAGCGAATTTTCCTCTCTTTACATCTATAATTTGATCATTTTCTACAATGATATATCCATTTTCTATCACTTCTTTTTGCTCATTCATCGTTACGATTGTAGCGTTTACATAAGTTGTTTTCAAAAGTATTTCCCCTTTCAACTCTATGAAGTTCCCTTTAATAAGTTACCACCATTATAGTAACTTATTAAAGATTAAGAGTCAAAAGATAATTTCAATTCTTTCATTATCTTTTCCTTCAAAATGCTATATTGTTTTCCATTTGTATCCGCAAACGCTTCTTCCCGATTTGATTCCACATCCAAATAATTCAATTTTCCACTGAATTGAGTCTCTGTAAAATCAAACCTCTGTCCAGCTATACAGTTATAAAAGTGCCACTCCTCTCCAACTTTTGTCTTTTTGATTTTCCCTCCGTATATATCTTGAATAACTAGAGCCGTTACACCACACTGTCCCTTTACTGGATTTTCAAGAGTCCACTTTGAACTTGTTTCAATCGACCACGATTTTATTAGTTCTTCATATATTCTTTTTGCCTTTACATTATCCATTTTCAGCTTCTCCTACTATTAATTGTTTTACACATCATATTTCAAAAGAAGCAGTAAACGCTCCTTAAAAACCGTTGATGGTGTCTCTCCTATTAACTTCGCTCCCATCTTCAAGTAATATCCTTTTGCATTCGGATCACTATCAATTGTAAAGCTTTTTATTCCTAGTTCATTTGCTTACTCTATTACAAACTTCCACATTATTTTCCCATACCCCTTTCCTTTGTAACGAGGATGAATGTATAGGAAATCGAGAGCTTTATCGTTACGTAAAAATGAGAAAAACCCAATCTTCGTATTATCGTTTTCTAAAACATATACAAAATTATATTTTATGTACTCAACGGTAATTGTTAAATCTTCCTTACAAGCAAGTATGAATTCTTCACTATAGTTCCACGTTGCTTCTGAATGTAGTGCGAGTTCACTTAGTTCATCTGCTTCGCTTAATAACGCTTTTCTTATCTTCATGATCCTTTCTCCTCACCTTCAATATGTAAACTATTAAACTGATTCGAAAAAGTAATTTAAAAAACCTTTTATAATTCTTCATAATAGGTAACAATTTTTTAAAAGAAAAAGAACGCCATTCCTGAAAATTAGCGTTCTTTTTCTTTTAACCTTTATGGCATATTATATTAAAAATCATTTTTGTACTTCTAAACAGTTTCTACTACTGCTTCAATCATTGTTCCATTTTTAGCATAATTCGTATGCCAAGAAAAAGCTTTTTCTAAAACATGAGGCGTTTGTCCACCTCTTGTTTGTGCTTCTTCGTAATAAGCTCTTAGCTGGTCACGATACATTGGATGTGCGCAATTCTCAATAATTAGTTCCACTCTTTCTCTTGGCGCTAGTCCCCTTAAATCAGCATAGCCTTGTTCAGTAACGATAACATCTACATCGTGTTCCGTATGGTCTACATGCGAAACGAAAGGAACGATACTTGAAATGTTACCACCTTTTGCTATTGATTTAGTAACAAATATAGCTAGACGTGCATTTCTCGCAAAATCACCAGAACCACCAATACCATTCATCATCTTTGTACCTAAAACGTGAGTAGAGTTAACATTTCCGTATATATCTAATTCTAAAGCAGTATTAATCGAGATTAATCCAAGGCGACGAATGATTTCAGGATGATTAGAAATCTCTTGCGGGCGCATCATTAATTTATCACGATATTTTTCAAAGTTAGAAAATACTTGTTGCATTTTCTCTTCTGAAAGCGTGATGGAGCAGCAGGAAGCAAAATTAACTTTCCCAGCGTCCATTAGATCAAAGACCGCATCTTGTAAAACTTCAGAATACACTTCTAAATCTTCAAACTCAGAATCTAGCATGCCGTGCAATACTGCATTAGCAACTGAACCAATTCCCGATTGTAACGGTGCTAAACGCTTTGTTAATCGGCCTACTTTAACTTCTTCTTGAAGGAACTCTATTAAATGTTGTGCCATAATAACAGTTTCTTCATCTGGAGGAACAATTGTCGATGGTGAATCCAGTTGATTCGTAAACACAATTCCCTTCACTTTTTCAGCATCAATTGGGATACCGATTGTTCCAATTCGATCATCCGTTTTTACGAGCGGAATTGGAAGTCTTTCCCCTTGTTTACCTGGTTCATATAAATCATGCAGCCCTTCTAGTTGCATAGATTGAGCCATATTCATTTCAATAATAATGGACTTAGCATTTAAAGAGAACGCTAAGGAATTTCCAATTGAAGTGGTTGGAATAATCATTCCGTCTTCAGTAATCGCAACCGCTTCCAAAATAGCGAAATCTATATCCATAACGTCAGCACGAAGTAACTCTGCTGTATGAGATAAGTGCTGATCTACAAATAAAAAGTCTCCGTTATTAATTCCTTTTCGCATAGTAGCATCGGCTTGGAAAGGCAACCTTTTCCCTAAAATTCCTGCCTCAGCAAATAATTTATCTACATCCGAACCTAAGGAAGCCCCTGTATAAACATTTACTTTAAAAGATTTATCATTCTTAACTCGGTTTACAAGGGCAAACGGGACTGCTTTTACATCCCCAGCACGTGTAAATCCACTTAAACCCAAAGTCATTCCACTTTCAATCCATGAAGCTGCCTCTTCAGGTGTAACTACTCGATCCTTTAATCGTTGATCCCTAATTCTATCCAAATTATTCTCCATATGTAATCCCTCTCCCAATGAATATTCATAATTATTTTACACATTAACACCATCAAAATAGGGATTTTCGTACACAATACCGAAAATTCAGATAAAAGAGTGAGTCTAGGTTCTAAAGCAGAAAGATTTAGAATCCTAAAAGCTTACGAAAATAACTGGCGTATGATTGACTTACTGGTACCCTCTCTCCACTATCCATAGAAAGTACAAAAGTAGAATGCGTATCAGGATAAATCGCTTTAATATAATTAACATTTACAATAAAGGAACGGTGGCATCTAATAAACGAATCTTTCGGAAGCAAGTATTCAAATTCTTGTAGAGAGTATTTATGTGTGCCTGTTAACTCTTCTGAATTCACATACGTTTTTTTATCTTTAGCCTCTAAATACATGACCTTTGAAAAAGGAACCGGAACCCATCCGTCTGTTGTTTTTAAAGTAACGACTGATTTTCCATCCGTTAAAGCTGGATAAATTGCCGTCACGCACCCTTCAATCTTCCCATTATTTGAAAACGGTACGGCCATTCCATGATAAGGAATACCGAAAACATCCCGGTTAATAAACTCAGAGGCTTTTTGCTTCGTTACCATTGCTTTATGAGCAATCGTCCCTTCCTTAATAGGGTCCCCAGCACTAATCTTTAAATCAATTCGTTTACTTGGCCGATAATAAATATATTCTTTCGTATTCGAAACAGCGATTGATATTTCATCTGAAAATAATTCCCCAACAACATCTAGTAGTATACCTAATGTTTTATCTTCCATATTATTAACACCTCATTTACTATTATACTACTATTATGAACGGGCAACTGCTGCTTTTACATGTAGTGCAAGTTCACTTAATTCACTAGCTTCAATTACTATCAATTTTCTTACTTCCATAATTGTTTCCCTCCACCTTCAAAATATGAACTACTAAAGTATCGCCCCAAGCAATAAAAAAACCTTTATTTTTATAAACTTTAAACCAACTTGCTTCTTATATTACTTGCATTATAAAATAAAAAAGTAATGTAAAAATATTTCATTTAGGGGGAATTGCCTATGCCGTTGGATTCCATTTCAGGTAACGAATATTCCAATATTTAAAGGAGTGCCTGAAATTTGCTAAACTCATATATCAATTCATTATTATATAAAAATACCGAAAAATTTAACGGAACAATTTTAATAGTCCATAAAGAAGAGACTCTTTATAAGCAGTCATTTGGAAAAGCTAATTATAATTGGGACATACCTAATACATCTACAACAAAGTTTCGTATTGGATCAATAACTAAAATCTTCACAGCAGTTTCAATTTTAATGCTGGTGGAAGAGGAAAAATTACAGCTACATGATACTTTAGATCAATTCATTCCAAATTTCCCAAAAGGAAATCAAATTATGATCAAGCATTTATTAAATCATACTGCTGGAGTTGGTAATATTACTGCTCAACAAGACTTTTTATTACAGTCTTTACAGCCTCGAACACCGGATGAATTAATACAGTGGATTATTGCGTGTCCCTTTGAATCTAGTCCTGGTGAAAAATTCAATTATTCGAATTCAGGTTACATTATATTAGGAAAAATTATTGAAGTTATAAGTGGAATGTCTTATGAGGAATTTCTTAAAAAGAGGATTTTCTACCCACTCTCTATAATAAACACAGGTGTTGATTTGAATCATTTCATTCAAAAACATAAAGCAACTGGGTATGAGTTACATCCAAACCATGGCCTTCAGAACGCATCATTTATTCATATGTCTAATTCATATTCAGCTGGTGGATTAGTTTCTACAGCCGAAGATTTATATACATTTGATAAGGCGCTAAAAGAAAATCACTTATTATCAAGCAGGATGACGTCTCGCATGTTTACTGCAGAATCTTACGGATATGGTTACGGTTGGAATATTGCTATGACTGAAAAAAATAATAAACTTATATTCCATCACGGCGGAATTAACGGCTTTACGTCTTCCTATTTACGATTAATTGACAAAGAGGCTACAATCATCATTTTGAGCAATATATCTACATTATTAACATCGACTCTTGCTAATGAAATAGCTTCTTATATAGAAAGTAATTTTTAAAACTATTATGATTTGTAAAACCGTTCAGCATTTTGAACGGTTTTACAAACAATTTAGTTCACCTTAGCCCCATAACATCTTGCTACTGCAACTGCCTGCGCTATATCTAATTTCACATTTTTTAAATCAAAACTTGTAAAATCAATTCTATCAACTATCGCCCCTTTTAAATTTGCACCGCTAAGTTTCGCCTTACCTAATTGTGCACCGGTTAAATCCGCTTCACGTAAATCTGCTTTTTCTAAATTACATTCATATAGGTCAGCTTCATTTAAACGTATACCTTTTAACATTTGTTTACTTAAGTTCGCGAACCTTAGATTCGTATAGGACCAATCGCCCGATAGTATAGTTATTCCGTCTAAATTCGCTTCTTCAAAATCAGAGCCAGTCATTTTACATTCTTCAAACTTCGATACAAATAAATTCGCACCAACAAACTTACAATTCGCAAATGTAGTTCCTTGATGGATAGAAGCATTAAAAAGAGCACCGGTAAAATCACATTCTATGAAATTACAATTTTCAGTAGAAACTTCCGATGCATCTATCCCTCTAAAACGGCATTTTATGAACGTACAATTCTTCAATTCCTCTTCTTTAATCAAAACATCTTGAAAATCTATTTCTACATATTCTTTATTTACAAATTCACTCATAACTATTCCTCCACTTCCTCAAAGAAACCTCACTTCAAAAAGTGAGGTTTCTTCTCATACGATATGTCCATCTAACCAAGAAATCAAATCTTGAAATACTTCATCTCTATTTACTTCGTGGAACATTTCATGTCTTCCATTTTCATATAAACGCAGTGTTACATCTTTCACGCCACATTTTTTATAGTTCTCATATACTTCTTTTACACCTTTCCCCATATCCCCAACAGGATCACGATCTCCTGAAAAAATATGTATTGGAAGGTTTTTCGGTGTTTTCTTGAACTCTTCTAGTTTATTTACCTCTAATACACCAGAAAATAATTCTCGATAAAAACTCGTCGTACAAATGAATCCACATAACGGATCTTGAATATACTTATCAACTTGATTATTATCTGAAGATAACCAATCAAATTTCGTACGATTTGGCTTAAAGTTTGAATTAAAATTTCCGAAAGATAAAAAGTTTAGCATCGGACTTTTCGTTTTCGCTCCGCGTAGTTTCATCTCGATTGTCGCTATTTTATGACCAATGACTCCTAAGAATCCCGGGTTCCCACCAGTTCCTGAAATAAGGAATCCATCATATAATTCACCTTTCAGTTGTACAGCACGTCTTGATAAAAAAGAACCCATACTATGTCCAAGTAAAAATAACGGGCATGTCTGCTCTTTTCTTATCGTTTCTGATACAAAGGTAACATCAGATACAGCCTCATTCCAACCTACATTTGGTTCAAAATGACCATAATCTTCTTCTCTTTTCACTGTTTTCCCATGACCTTTATGATCATGCCCATAAACACCATACCCTGCTTCTAATAAAGCAGCAATAAAGTCTGTATAAACACCTGCATGTTCTGTCATACCATGCGCAATTTGAATAATCCCTCGCGGATTTCCTTTTGGTAACCACTTACGTAAATAAATTTCCGATCCATCCATTGCCGTAACGAAACTTTCCTGTACGTTCATTTCGTCAGCCCCCAACTCTATTATGTATCTCAAAAAATGAATATCATTCATTATTCTTATTATGTATTATATGCAATTGCTTTCATTATGACAAATGTCGCACTTGTCCAATTAACTCTTACACTAATATGTTGACGAATCAAAAATAAAATTATATAGTAACTTACATAAAGTAACTATATAATTTTATTTTTGGGAGGTTTCTATTATGATGCCATCATTATTTTTAGCACACGGATCACCGATGCTCGCTATTCAAGATACAGACTATACAAGGTTTTTAAAAACACTTGGAGAAACATATAAACCGAAAGCAATTGTTATTTTCACTGCTCACTGGGAAAGTGAAGTATTAACAATTTCCTCATCAGATAACGAATATGAAACAATTTATGATTTTGGAGGTTTTCCTCCTGAGTTATATGAAATCAAATATCGTGCGAAAGGCTCTTCTAACATTGCATCTATGTTAGAAACGAAATTTAAAAACAAAGGTATTCCAGTCCATCATAATATGACGAGAGGTTTAGATCATGGCTCATGGACACTCTTGCACCGTATGTATCCAGAAGCAAATATTCCTGTCGTCCAAATTTCAGTCAATCCATTCCTTCCTGCAAAAGAGCAATGTAAGATTGGAGAAGCACTTAAAGGACTTGGCCAAGAAGATATTTTAATAATCGGTAGCGGCGTTACCGTTCATAACTTACGAGCTTTGAAATGGAATCAAACGACACCCGAACAATGGGCAATTGAATTTGATGATTGGATTATTAAACATATGCAGATTACTGATAAAGATGCATTATTTAATTGGGCGAACAATGCCCCTCATGCACAATTAGCAGTACCAAGAGCAGAGCATTTCGTTCCTTTATTTATCGCTATGGGTAGTGGTGAAAATAACGGTGAAATCATTCACCGCAGTTACGAGCTTGGTACATTAAGTTATCTTTGTCTTCAATTTTAAAGAAAAGGATGAAGCAATCGTCGCTTCATCCTTTTCTTTTTTATTCACTTAGTTAACTAACTTCCAAATGTCGTTTCTCTGATACCTCTTCGTTCTTATTATGAAAATAAACCCAAATGCACGCAATAAATAATAATGATGAAGTAGAGAAGAAAACATATTGGAATCCTGCTTGTGCTGCAATTTGTCCACCAAGTACTGGTCCAATCATATTTCCTAAAAACTGAAACGATTGATTATATCCAAATATTCGTCCCGTTACATGAGTTGGTGTATGTTGTTTTAGTAGAGTTTGTACAGAAGGTAATAGTCCTGCTTGTGCGATACCTAATAAAAATCGAAGAATTAATAGTTGCCAAGCTGAGGTTACAAATGCTTGCGGAATAAAAATAATTCCAGCAGCAAACAACGCTACAACTAACGTTTTTTGAGGACCAATTTGATCTGATAGTCGTCCGAGTCTTGGTGCTGCCAAAATAACTGCTAACCCTGTCGCTGACATAACTGCACCCGCAATCATTTCAATATGAGCTGTTCCTGGGCCTTCTAAATTTTTTACATACAATGTAATAATAGGTTGAATTGACATGTTCGCAAGTTGAATAATAAATGTTGTTACAAACAAACTAATAATTAAATGCTTCGCTGGAACCATCGTCCATACTTTTTTCGTTTGTACTTTTTTTGCTTGAGCGGAGTGATTCTCTTCATGTAGGAAGAAAAAAACGATGAGAAAAGAAAGGAATAAAAATGCTCCTGTAACAAGAAAAACATGGCGCATTCCAATTAATTCTGACAAATAACCACCAAGTAATGGGCCAAGTAAAGAACCGCTCACTCCACCTGTTGAAATTGTGGAGATTGCCCAACCTGAATGTTCTTTCGGAGTTTCTGCCGCAATAAATGTCATCGCCGTTGAAAGGAAACCAGATACTGCTCCCATTAAAAATCTTAGTGCAACTAGTTGATACACATCCGTTACAAATCCCATAAGCGTCATAATAATCGCCATACCTAGGCTCGCACGAATAAGCATCAATTTCCGTCCATGTATATCACCAAGTTTTCCCCATATTGGTGATACGATCGCACCCATTAAAAATGTAATACCAAATGCAAGTCCCGACCACTGTGCAATACTAGAAGTGCCAGTCACTCCTAACTCCTCAATATAAAAAGATAAAAAAGGAATTACTAAACTCATACCGGCTGCAGTGGTAAAACAACCTAGCCAACAAATCATCAAATTTCGTTTCCAGCTGGCCATTTTCACACCTTCTTTCTTTAGATACCCATTCTACACCCTTTCTTGTAAAAAGTTTAGTAATTTGCTTTATTTGTAAGATTTACTACAAAACCCGCTATTTTCTAGTAAAAATCACTACATCTCTACATCTTTTTCATAAAAAAACCAACTCCCCTATATGGAGTTGGTTACTTATTCTCTATCGGTATTAAACGAGCATTACAATTTCTTTCATAAAACTCAATCGGACCTGCTTGTCCAATAATTGCGTATCCATATCCATCTTGCTTCATACTCTGTAAACAACGATGTAACAATTGCTTCCCTACACCTTTCACACGATTTTGTTTCGCTGTGCCCATTGGACCAAACAATCCTTTCTTCCCTCTCACTACATCATAGCAAGCGAAACCTACTATCACTTCTTCTTGTTCTGCTATATAAATAGGTAAGTTTTCTTTATATGTACGAAATCCATATTCTATTGAACGTAACCAACGTTCATCAAATTGCTCATTAACAAAACTTGCTAATTTTTTAAAATCAGAAAGGTTAGCCATTCTAACAGTACAAGTTAAATCATTATGCGTAGGAACAAAACATTTTAAATCGACCGCTAAATCTCTTGGCTCAGCTATAATATGTAATATATCTTTTTGTATTTGTGCACTTTCACTAAACGTATCCACGCGAAATAGTGCATACATAACATGTCCTTCATTCATCATTACTTGCTGAAAACGTTCCATACGTTTCTTCGCTATTTGTAAAATTTCTAACACCTTATTAGATACCTTGTATTGGCCTATTTTTTTATACTCTTGATCCGTTAAATCGTCTTGTTTTCGTAATGAAAGTTTTTCTAAAAAATTTGTACCCACGTTACGAAACAAATACATATACAACTCGCTGCAAACTCCAGTACCTTCTTTACACATGCCTATAAACAAATGAACTGGTTGAATAATATTATTTCCCGCCTCTTCTGCTGCAATCTTCAATATGTTATGAACACGTTTTGTAAATTGAAATTCCTCCATATGTATCTTCACCCCCTATTACTTTACTATTAAGCTGTAACCATAAATAAGTGAAACAATTATTCCAACTACCAATATACCTGGCAGTAAATTTGCCACTTTAATTTTAATAATACCAAGTAAGTTCAATCCAATAGCGGCTATCATAATACCACCTGTAGCTGTCATTTCCACTATAAATTGATTCATTAATACTTTCGGGACCAAATTATTAATTTGTGTTGCAAAAACCGCAATACCTCCTTCGTATAAAATAACTGGGATCGCCGAAAATACTACACCAATTCCTAAAGTTGTCGTTAATATAATAGAAATAAATCCATCGATAATCGCCTTTGTAAATAAAATATCATGATTGCCGCGAATCCCGCTATCGAGTGCACCAAGTATGCCCATTGCGCCAATTGCAAAAATTAATGTAGCTGTTACAAAGCCTTCTGATATGCTCCCTTTCCCTTTCGATCCAACTTTATTTTCTAGCCAATCTCCTAACAGTTTTAACTTTCCCTCTAATTGTAGCCATTCCCCGATGACGGTACCAATTACTAAACTTAGTATGACAACAAGAAAATTTTCACTTTTCAATGCCATTTGAAGTCCAAGTGCAGTAACCGCTAAACCGATTGCATGCATAATTGTTCCCTTCATACTTTCTGGAATCCTACTAAATAATTTACCTAGTAAAGTACCAAGTATTATACAAACTCCATTTACAACTGCTCCTAATATAACCATTTCTCATTCTTCACCCTTCGAATTCTTTATTTCTATATTTTGGTTTATTCATTGATTTACAGGTTATCTATATGTTAACTTAATATTGAGAATATTAACAAATGTTTTCACAACATAAACCGCAATTTTTTGTAGTTATACATAATGTGAAACTTTACTTAACGTGAGTTTTATTGCCCACAAATTGCGATATAAATTCAAAAGGGACGGTATTTATGAAAACTTTACTAAAACGATTTCTGTTAATAGCCTTTTGCATTACACCAATTGTTTTATTAATTAACTACTCTTTTACTTCAAAAGCGAAAGACAAACCCGATTTGCAAAACAAATCTAGTAAAACCGCTTCAACAAATGAAAAGAAAATAGAAAATCCGGAAATTACACTCACCTTCTCTGGTGATACAATGTTTGATTGGCAATTACGTCCTGTAATCGAAAAAAACGGGGCTGATTATCCATTCCAGCATGTAAAAGAAGAAATAACAAAAGCTGATATTTCTTTCGTTAATTTAGAGTCAGCATTTACAACGAGAGAAAAGAAAGCTCCTGGACAACTGTTTTGGATTAAAAGCGATCCATCCACGCTTCAAGCGATAAAAAACACTGGATATGACATCGTAAATATTGGGAATAACCATACACTTGATTATGGGCAAGATGGATTATTAGACACGATTTCTCACGTAGAAAAATTAAAGTTCCCTTACATTGGAGCCGGGAAAAATGCAAAAGATGCATATACAGCAAGAGAAATGACCGTAAAAGGGAAAAAGTTCAAATTTCTTTCCTTCGTTCGATTTATGCCTGATACGAATTGGGTAGCTGGTGACAATAAACCTGGTGTTGCGAACGGATATGATTTAAATCTCGTAACAAAAACAATTAAAGAGCAAAAGAAAGATGCAGACTATTTAATTGTCTATATGCATTGGGGCGTTGAAAAATCAAATCGTCCGGTAGAATACCAAAAACAATATGTACCTAAAATGGTTGAAGCAGGAGCTGACGCAATTGTCGGGAGTCACCCGCATTGGTTACAAGGATTTGAGTATTATAATAAAGTTCCTATCGCTTACTCATTAGGAAACTTTTTATTCCCAAGTTATGTGAGCGGGAAAAGCGCCGAAACTGGCGTATTAACTTTAACTTTTAAAGGAAAGGATGTCCAAATGTCATTCAATCCTTACATCATTCGTAACAACCAAATCTCTCCTGTAAATGAGGACGAAAAGAAAAAAGCTCTACAATATTTACAAACAATTTCAACTGACGTAGAAATTGATGGTGCAGGGAACATAAAAAACAAACGAAACTAGACAACGCAAGATCTATTTCTCTGTAACATACTTTACAGAATAGGTGATGATCATGCTGAAAGACTTATTAGAAAATATAAGTTTGTTAGAGAACATTTATAAAATATCTATAGCCGTTCTACTTTTATGTTCATTTTTTTCTGTTAGACTCCTAAAAAAAATAAAACGTGAACGAAAGCTTACTACCTTTGAATTTACTATGTATGTAATCATTCGTATTGCGATATTCTTTTGGTTAACTAGCTTTGTCCTTCTTGAATATGGAAAATATATTGTTTAATTATAAAAAGATAGATACAAGCAGCATTTCCGCTGTTTGTATCTATCTTTTTTATTTCAGGTACAACTGTATGTTTCCCCCTTTCCTTCTATTAAATAAGCAAATCAAACAAAACAGGATTTTTATTAAGCTCCATAAATTGAATATTATTTTCTTTAAAACGAGTAATTAATTGCTCATAATCTTCTTTATGTTTCAACTCTACTCCGACTAGTGCTGGACCATTTTCTTTATTATGTTTCTTAATGTATTCAAAGCGAGTAATATCATCTTCTGGCCCTAATCCTTTATCAAGAAATTCTCTTAGCGCACCTGAACGCTGCGGGAATTCAATGATGAAGTAATGTTTTAATCTTTCATAAATGAGCGAACGTTCTTTCATTTCTTGCATTCTATCAATATCGTTATTTCCACCACTTAGCATGCATACAACTGTTTTACCTTTTATTTCATCTCTATATAAATCAAGCGCTGCAATAGATAGTGCACCAGCCGGTTCAGCTACAATTGCATTTTTCTTATACAGTTCTAAAATCGTCGTACAAACCTTTCCCTCTGGTACTAAAACAATGTCATCAATTACATCTTTACAAGTTTCAAATGTTAACTTTCCTACCTTTTTAACAGCTGCCCCATCAACAAAACTATCTATTTTCTCTAATGCGACATTTTCATTTTGAAGAAAGGCCTCTTTCATAGATGCAGCTCCCATCGGCTCTACACCAATGACCTTTGTAGTAGGACTAACACCTTTCACATATGTACCAACACCTGATGCTAACCCACCGCCGCCGATTGCTGTAAAGATATAATCCACTGGTTTCTCCATATCATGCATAATTTCAACTGCAACTGTCCCTTGACCAGCAACTACATATGGATCATCGAACGGATGAACGAACGTCATTCTATTTTCCTCACAATAGCGCTGCGCTTCTTGGAAAGAGCTATCAAATGTATCACCAACTAATACAATTTCTGCAAAATCACCACCAAAAAATTGTACTTGTGATACTTTTTGTTTAGGCGTTGTCGTCGGCATGAATATTTTTGACGGAATCTTCAATAAATTACACGTATAAGCAACGCCTTGCGCATGATTACCAGCGCTCGCGCATACAACACCGTTTTGTAATTGTTCTTCCGATAAACTTTGAATTAAATTGTACGCACCACGAATTTTGAAAGAGCGAATCAATTGTAAGTCTTCTCGTTTTACATAAACGTCACAACCATATTTCTCAGATAAAACTGTATCACGTTGTAACGGTGTTTTAATAACGATATCTTTCATGCAATTATGAGCCATTAAGATATCTTCAATTTTCACTCTCTCCTTTACCTTCTGCACCATTATATATCATCCTTATCTCTTTTAAATTGGCTCAATCAAAATCCGGGATTTTAAGGACTGCACCTGTATTCGCGGATGTTACCATCTGTGCATAACGCCCAAGCCAGCCAGTTTTCACTTTCGGTTCTGGTCGTTTCCATTCTTTTTTACGCTGGTCTAATTCTTCATCACTAACTCTTACTTCTAACAATCTCTCCTCAACATCGATACAAACGATATCGCCTTGTTTTAAAAGTGCAATCGTTCCGCCCGCAGCTGCTTCGGGTGAAATATGCCCTACCGAAATACCACGTGAAGCACCCGAGAAACGTCCATCTGTTAATAGTGCAACATCTGCACCTAATCCCATACCCGCAATCGCTGACGTTGGTGCCAACATTTCCGGCATACCAGGGCCACCTCTTGGTCCTTCATAGCGAATAACAACTACATCCCCTTTTTTAACCTTCCCAAGCATAATGCCCGCAAGCGCCTCATCTTGTGAATTAAAAATAACGCAAGGTCCTTCAAATCGTTTTACTTCAGTTGCTCCGCTTTTAATAACTGCCCCATCTTTCGCAAGGTTTCCTTTTAATATACGTAATCCCCCTTCTTCACTATGAGGGTTTTCGAGAGAATGAATAACTTCCTTATCTTTAATCTCTGCATGAGCAATGTTTTCTCTTAATGTTTGTCCAGTAGCAGTAATACGGTCTAAATGAAGTACCCCTTCTTTCCGGCTCATCTCTTTCAAAATTGCACTAATCCCGCCCGCTCGATCAATATCTTCCATATGCCAATTGGAAGCAGGGCTTACTTTACATAAATGTGGTACACGTCTTGAAACAGCATCAATACGGTTCATATCATAATCTAGTCCTGCCTCTTGCGCGAGTGCCAATGTGTGCAACACTGTATTTGTTGAACCGCCCATCGCCATATCAAGTGCGAACGCATCATCAATTGCTTCTTCCGTTACAATGTCTCGCGGTTTAATATCTCTTTCAATTAAAATTTTTAATTTCTCTGCTGCTTGTTTAATTAATTCTTCGCGTCTTGGATCGATGGCTAAAATACTTCCGTTACCTGGAAGAGCTAAACCTAACACTTCACATAAACAGTTCATAGAGTTCGCTGTAAACATACCAGAACAAGAACCACAAGATGGACAGCCATGATCTTCAATATCCTTTAATTCTTCTTCTGAAATTTTACCAGATTGATAAGCTCCTACTCCTTCGAAAACAGAGCTTAAATCAACAACTTCTCCTTTAGATGTTTTTCCAGCCGCCATCGGACCACCTGAAACAAAAACAGTTGGAATATTAATACGAAGTGCAGCCATCATCATACCAGGTGTGATTTTGTCACAGTTCGGAATACAAATCATGCCATCAAACCAATGTGCATTTACAACCGTCTCTACTGAATCTGCAATGATTTCACGACTCGGAAGCGAATAACGCATACCGATATGCCCCATCGCAATACCGTCATCTACTCCAATTGTATTAAATTCAAATGGAACCATACCCGCTGCACGCACAGCTTCTTTAACAAGTTTTCCAAACTCATTTAAGTGCTTATGACCTGGAATAATTTCAATAAAAGAATTACAGATCGCTATAAATGGTTTATCAAAATCTTCATCTTTCAAACCAGTTGCTTTTAATAAACTACGATGCGGTGCTTTATCAAACCCTTTTTTAATCATGTCACTTCTCATCTTGTCAAATCCCCTCTTACGTATTTTTCAATTATAATCTCTTACTCTATTTCTTTACTAATTCTTTCGGTGCATGAATCCAGCTCATCATTTCACGAAGCTCTGCTCCTACTTTTTCTAACTGATGATTTTGCTCTGCTTTTTTCATCGCATTATATGTTGGACGCCCAGCTTGATTTTCTAAAATCCACTTCTTCGCGAATTCACCTTGCTGAATTTCTGTAAGTACTCGTTTCATTTCTTT
The DNA here is from genome assembly GCF_051915365.1 of Bacillus cereus group sp. MYBK79-1. Taxonomy (NCBI): domain Bacteria; kingdom Bacillati; phylum Bacillota; class Bacilli; order Caryophanales; family Bacillaceae; genus Bacillus; species Bacillus cereus group sp. MYBK79-1. The sequence continues at coordinate 43,050 of NZ_JBQAEO010000008.1, forward strand.
CTTCGTTTCATCTGTAACAATTCTCGATCCTGTTACATAATCTCCGAACTCTGCCGTATCGGAAATAGAATGGCGCATGTTCGTTAAACCACCTTCGTACATTAAATCAACAATTAACTTTAATTCATGTAAACATTCAAAGTATGCAATTTCAGGACGATATCCACCTTCTGTTAATGTTTCAAAACCAGCTTTCACAAGTGCCGTTACCCCGCCGCAAAGCACTGCTTGCTCTCCAAATAAATCCGTCTCTGTTTCTTCTTGGAATGTCGTTTCAATTACGCCTGCACGTGTACAACCTACACCTTTTGCATACGCAAGAGCTAAACTTAATGCGGTTCCTGTTGCATCTTGATGTACTGCCACTAATGCCGGAACACCATTTCCTTCTTGAAATACACGACGAACGAGATGACCTGGACTTTTTGGCGCGACCATCGCTACATCTACGTAACTTGGCGGGTTAATTTGTCCGAAGTGAATATTAAATCCATGTGAGAAAAGTAACATTTGCCCGTCACGAAGATTCTCTTCTACTTCTGCTTTATACACATGTGCTTGCTGTTCATCTGGCAATAACATTTGTACAACTTGTGCGGTTCGAACTGCTTCTGAAACAGACATTACTTCAAATCCATCTGCTTTTGCTACTTCAAAAGACTTACCAGGTCGAACACCAACTACAACTTCCACACCAGAATTACGTAAATTTTGTGCCTGCGCATGACCTTGAGATCCATAACCAATTACCGCAATTGTTTTCCCTTGTAATAACTCTAAATTTGCATCTTTCTCATAATACGTTTTCATATCCCATACACTCCCTATAATTTATCCCGCTTTAATGTGCAGTAAGACCCCCACCTCAAAATTCAGCGAAAGCAAAGAAGTTAGGTGGAGGATCAACTGCCCATAAAAGTCCGATTGGTTCAACTAATAATCAGTGGGGGATGAAGAAAACCCCCACTGATTAAAGTTTCACTTTATTTACTTGCAGTACATCAATTAATTTTTTCAACTGACCAACAAGTAATGTCGCTTCATTTTCAGTACAAACTGCTGTGAGTTTCATTTCAGAAACACCACTAGTATCTCTTTCGTTTAAATGTAAAGAAGAAATATAATAACCACGCCGAGCAAAAATCCCACTTATACGTAATAAGACGCTTGGCTCGTTATGAATAACGAGTGAAAAAGTATGACTCATTCTTCCCACCTCTTCATAATCATTTCGTTATTCCCTTTGTTTGGCGGAACCATCGGAAATACGTTTTCACCTTCTTCTACACAAAAATCAACTACGACAGGACCTTCATGAGCAAATGCTTCTAACATCATTTGTTTCGCCTCGGTTGAATTTGTCGCTCTTAATCCTTTCACTCCATATGCTTCTGCCACTTTCACAAAATCTGGCGATCCAATTTTTGATTCTGACAAACGATTTTCATAAAACATTTCTTGCCATTGCCTTACCATCCCTAAAAATTTGTTATTTATAATAAATACTTTTACAGGAATATTATTTTCAGCAATTGTTTGTAATTCTTGAATGTTCATTTGAAAAGAAGCATCGCCTGCAATACAAATGACGAGTTCTTCTTCTTTCGCAAGCTGAGCACCAACTGCCGCCGGGAAACCAAACCCCATCGTTCCTAGTCCGCCAGATGTTAGAAAAGTCCGTGGGTTTTTCGCTTTATAAAAATGCGCAGCCCACATTTGATGTTGTCCTACTTCTGTCGTAACAATCGCTTCACCATTCGTTAATTCACTTACTAGACTAATAACATGCTGTGGTTTTAACTCACCTTCTTTTTGATTGTAGGAAAGAGGATATTCCTCCTTCCATTCCTCTATTTTCGTAAGCCATTCATTTGTTTGTGTACGAATCGGCATATGTAACAACATGTGTAACGCTTTTTTCACATCTCCAACAACCGGATATTCCACATTTACATTTTTATGGAACTCCGAAGGATCTATATCAATATGTACCTTTTTCGAATGCGGAGAAAAGAGTTCTAATTTTCCTGTTACACGATCATCAAAGCGAACACCCAAAGCAAGGAGTAAATCACATTCTGTTACTGCCATATTTGCAGCATACGTTCCATGCATGCCGAGCATTCCTAAAAATAACGAATCTCCCGGCGGATATGCACCAAGTCCCATTAAAGTAGAAACGACAGGAATACAATTTTCCCTCGCAAACTGAATAAGTTCATCAGATCCGTCTGCATGAATGACCCCTCCTCCAATATAAAGAAGTGGGCGTTTTGCTTCTGAAACTGCTTTAGCTACCTCTTTCAGCTTCATATTGTCTGGCATAGGCTCTAATTTATATCCTGGAATCTCAATTACTTCATTATAAAAACTTGTTACCTTTTCATTTTGAACATCTTTTGGAATGTCAATTAATACTGGTCCCGGCCGCCCGCTTTCGGCGATGTAAAAAGCTTCTTGTACAATGCGTGATAAATGATTCACATCACGAACTTGGTAATTATGCTTCGTAACAGGTACTGTAATCCCGACAACATCTGCTTCTTGAAATCCTTCTTTTCCGATGAGAGGTTTTGCAACTTGCCCTGTAATGACAACTAAAGGAATCGAATCCATATAAGCATCTGCTAAACCCGTAACTAAATTTGTCGCCCCTGGGCCAGAGGTAGCAAAGACTACCCCGACCTTTCCAGAAGCTCTCGCATATCCTTCTGCCGCATGAATAGCAGCTTGTTCATGACGAGTTAAAACATGCTTCAATCCACTTCCGTATAGCGCATCGTATACTGGCAAAATCGCTCCTCCCGGATAACCAAAAACAGTCGTTACGCCTAATTTTTTCAAACATTGAATAACGTGTCCGGCGCCTGTCACTTCTTCACACTGCAATTTCTCACGTGTTGTATACTGCTGCTCCATTTTAATTAACTCCTCTCCCTACCTACAGTAAGCTTTCCGCCAGTCCTGGAACACGTACTCCTCTTTCTCTCGTTAACTTTTTAAATTCCTCTGTTAATTGTTTCGTTACACTTCCTGGTTTTCCATCTCCAATTTCTCTTGAATCAACTTTTACAACTGGAATTAATTCTGCTGCCGTTCCTGTTAAAAACACTTCATCTGCTACATATACGTCATGGCGAGTAAAGGGCCTTTCCTCACACGGAATATGAAGTCGCTCACATAGCTCAATAACACTATTTCTCGTAATACCTTCTAACGCTCCTAAATAAGAAGGAGGTGTTAACACCTTTCCATCTTTCACAACGAAAACATTATCTCCAGATCCTTCACAAACATATCCTTGTTGATTTAACATAAGGGCCTCTAGCACTCCTGCTTGCGCCGCTTCAATTTTTACAAGTACGTTATTTAAGTAGTTCATTGACTTAATGCGTGGGTCCAATGCATCTGGCGTGTTGCGTCTTGATGCAACAGATACAACACTTAATCCATTATCGTAAAATTCCTGCGGGAATAACTTTAATTGTTCTGCAATGATAATAACGCTCGGTTTCACACAACTTCTAGGGTCGAGCCCTAAATCACCTTTTCCTCGTGAAACAATTAACCGAATGTAGGCATCCGCATACTCATTTTTTTGCAACGTTTGTAAAACTGCTTCTTCCATTTCTTCAACCGCCAGCGGGATTGTAAGTAAAATAGATTTTGCTGATTCATATAATCGTTTTACATGTTCTTTTAAACAAAATACATTTCCACCGTAACTACGAATCCCTTCAAATACACCGTCTCCGTATAAAAAACCGTGATCATATACTGAAACAACTGCCTTTTCTTTTTCTACAAATTCCCCATTCATATAAATGTACTGGTTTCCCATCTCACATCGCTCCTCTTTTTTCTCTCTATTTTTGCAATCTATTTCTATATCGATTGCTGAGATGAGTATTTTAAACAGAATATTCAGTATATAGATATTAAAAATATACTCGTCTCAACAATCGATTACTTACATACTTGTAGCAACCCATTGCTGAGACGAGGGAATCGCGGTACCACTCAGCTTCCTTACACTTCTCACGAAATATAAGCTCTGCAAGTCCAATTAGACTTTTGTTTTTTCTATCGGAAACAACTCCGCTACTTTTTACTAGTTTCAAAAGTAGTGCTCCAAGGTGATCTTCAATGATTAAATTGTTACCACCCTCACAGCTTCTAGGCGGCTCTCTGAAACAATATTTATCATTTACTCTCCTCTTCTACGCATTCTCTTATTCGATTTTTTAAAATAAAAACTCTCGCCTCAGCAATCAACTACTACAATTTAGTAGCTTTGATTGCTGAGGCGAGAGTTTCGCGGTACCACTCAGCTTCCTTATACTTCTCGCGAAATATAAGCTTTGTAGGTCCAATTAGACCCCCGTCCTTTTACCGGAGACGATGCCGTCGCCCTCTACTCAGTTTCCCTTTCGCAAGCGATGCTCCGAGGTGATCTTCAATGATTCGATTGTTACTACTCTCACAGCCTAGGAGTAGCTCTCTGAAACGATCATAACCATCTACTTTCCTCTTCTTTGCATATGCAATATATGAAGTTAGAAAATTCTTAATTCACTTTCATTTGTTAAACGTATTATAGGACGTTGTTCTTTTCATTGTCAACATGTTTTTCTAAAAAAAATAAAATTCAATCAATTTAAGAGAAGTCTATTTATTTTTTCTCAATACAAAATCGGAATGAACTTCTTACACATACTCATATATTACTTAAGTATGTTCGCATTACTACATAAAGAAAAACAACTTAATAACATATAAAATTTTTTGAGGGGATGAGAAAACTATGTTAAAAGGAAAAGTGGCATTAGTTACAGGAGCAAGCCGAGGAATTGGACGTGCTATTGCAAAACGTTTAGCAAACGACGGTGTATTAGTTGCTATCCATTATGGAAATCGAAAAGAAGATGCTGAAGAAACGGTGTATGAAATTCAATCAAATGGCGGATCTGCTTTTTCTATCTGTGCAAATCTTGAATCTTTACATGGTGTAGAAACCCTTTATAGTTCTTTAGATAGCGAATTACAAAAAAGAACTGGTAGTACTAAATTTGATATTTTAATAAACAACGCTGGAATTGGTCCTGGTGCTTTTATTGAAGAAACGACTGAACAATTTTTTGATAGAATGGTTTCAGTTAATGCAAAAGCACCATTCTTTATCATCCAACAAGCTCTATCTCGTTTACCTGACAATAGCCGAATTATTAATATTTCATCCGCTGCCACTCGCATTTCCTTACCTGATTTCGTTGCCTATAGTATGACGAAAGGTGCTATTAATACAATGACTTTCACGCTAGCAAAACAGCTCGGAGCACGAGGAATAACAGTGAATGCAATACTTCCTGGATTTATTAAAACAGATATGAATGCAGAACTCTTGAGCGACCCAATGATGAAACAGTACGCTACTACCATCTCCGCTTTTAATCGCTTAGGTGAAGTAGAAGATATTGCCGATACCGCGGCATTTCTCGCTTCTCCAGACAGCCGCTGGATTACTGGACAATTAATTGATGTTAGCGGAGGATCTTGTTTGTAATTTCTTAATCTACTTACGCAAAAAAAGCCAGCATTTTTGCTGGCCTTTTTCACTGTGTAAAACGATATCCTACTCCCCAAATTGTTTCAATGTAGGATTTATCGAATGGATCGAGTTCAATTTTTTGACGAATATTTTTCACATGTACAGCAACCGTTGCTGCATCACCAATTACATCCATCCCCCATACAGTTTCAAAGAGACGATCTTTACTAAATACTTGATTTGGATGTTCTGCCATACAAGTTAATAAATCAAATTCTTTTCCTGTTAACATGACCTCAGTTCCATTTACAAATACACGTCGGGCCGATTTATCAATAAGCAATCCTCGAATACGAATTTCATCTTTTATTTGTTCTCGTTTTCCTGTTAAACGATCATAACGAGCTAGATGAGCATTTACACGTGCCACCATTTCACTCGGGCTAAACGGTTTTATAATATAATCATCTGCTCCAAAACCTAACCCTTTAATTTTATCGATTTCCTCTTGTTTTGCGGATACCATAAGTATTGGTATGTCCTTTTTCAATCGAACTTGTTTACAAATTTCATATCCATCTATTCCCGGTAACATTATGTCTAAAATTAATAAGTCATAATCCTCCAGAAGAACTCTTCGTAAACCTGTTTCGCCAGAGTAATCAATATCTACTGTATACCCGGCAACCTCTAAATAATCCTTTTCTAACTCTGCTATAATTGCTTCATCTTCAATAATTAAAATTCTTTTCAAGATGCTCTCCTTTTTCTAATTGATTTTTTGTAATGTAAATGCCAGAGTCGTTCCTTTACCTTTTTTGCTTTCTACCCAAATATCACCACCATGTTGTGTGATAATCTGATGTGCAATTGACAAACCAAGTCCGCTTCCACCTGTTTTAGAATTTCTAGAATGATCTGCACGATAAAACCTTTCAAATATATGAGGCAACGCCTTATCTTCTATTCCTATCCCATTATCTTTTATGTAAATCGTTACATAATCAATAGATTCAGTCATACGAATTCCGATATATCCTTCTTCTTTATCCATATACTTCACACTATTCCAAATGATATTTGTAATAACACGACGTAATTTTTCACGATCACCTTTTACCAAAATAGAAGTATCCTTTTGAGCATCCCATCTCACTGCAATTCCCTTATCTTGTAATTCAAGCTGTAGTTCTTCTATACAATCAGATAAGTATTGATTAATTTCAACCTCTTCAAATTGAAACGGTTCCTCTTTTAAATCAAGTTTTGAAAAGAGAAAAAGCTCGTCAATTAATTGATCCATATCAAACACTTTATGATAAATAATCGTTAAATATTTATCTAATTGTTCGGGAGTTCGAGCGATACCCTCTTTAATTCCTTGTACATAACCTTTAATAGCCGTAATTGGCGTCCGTAAATCATGAGAAATATTTGAAAGCAACTCTTTACGATTTTTTTCATATTGCATTTGCAACTCGACCGATTCCTTCAACCTGCCACGCATCTCTTCAAACGATAAACTTAATTCACCTATTTCATCTTTCGCAAGTGGCTTTACTTGAAATTCTAAATCACCCTTTTGAATTCTTTCCGTTGCCTGCTTTAATGAATGCAATGGTTTAATAATACTCCGTGATATAAAATATGTTAATATTCCATTCGTAATAATTAACCCCAGTATTAAAGAGAATACGAAATACGGGAAAAATTCTCTAATCAATTCTTCTAAAGGGTTTACATACTCAAATACAAAAATACTAACCTTCTCTCTCTCTGCATCGTAGTAATCAAACTGCTTATAGTAAAAAGAATTACCCTCTATTTTCACAGCCATTCCTTTTCTTTGTCCTTCAGTTTCAAATGCGGGTAGATATTTATCAAACGAAGAAATATTAAAATATGGAGATGCATATGTAAGCTCATCATTTTTTCGAATTAGTAATCCTGCTTGATTATCGTTTAATTCTTTATCAGTTTCCTTTAAAAAATTTATATCTTCCAATTTATCTGGAGCATACGATGAAAGAATTTTCAACCTACTAAAAATATCATCCTCATCTTCTTTTGTACGAATAGCACCCTCCTGCTCTTTATCAATGAGAGAATGACTATTTTGATTAAGACCAATGATTGCTTTTGCAATACGAATATCACCAAATAAAGTAACACTAATTAACATAACTGCTATACCGCAAAAAACGATTGGAATAATTACCATCGCAACATACGACAACAGCAACCTAATACGGATTGACATTGCAGAACTCCTATGAACATTATAATTTTAGCTTGTTACAGAATTCACCGGAAACGAAACTTGACTCATCCAAATACCAGCTAATAATACGAGTATAGCTAGAACAATTTCTAAGAGCAATAAACGACGATTAATGGTTCCGATATCGTTACCCCATGTTTTCGTTTGTCTCCATGCTACAATTGTAATTATACATACAGTTAAAATCTTTATATTTAAAAGGTTCGTCCATATTGAATTGAAATTAAAAAATACCCAATTCCTCGTCTGTAAAAACACAATTAATTCCCCAGAAAGAAATGCTAGAATAAATGATGTACCAGCAATAATACTAAAATGTTTACGGAAACGCTTTTGATCAAATGTAATTTTGTATAATGTTGTCCACGCTATAACAAGAGCTAAATAAATAAGCGCTCCTAGCCACACTGCAATACTCATAACGTGGATCATTCTAATTATAACTGCTGCCCAATTTGGATTCGTAATCCATACATGGCCTGTGAAAGAAAAACTCGCAACAAGAAATCCCCAAATTAGCGCATACCATTCGTTCCCCATATGCTGCAAAGACATAAGAACTAATAATAGCAGTTGAATCATAATAATAACTGAAAATGGCGAATGAATAAGTAAACTCCCCTTCGGAATAATTGACTGATACACTATTAATTCCGCTATCAATCCTACTATAAGTATAGAGAAGAAAATCTTTTTTATTTTCTCCATTCTTTGCAATACGGAAGGTAAACTATAACGTTTTACATACATATCGAACCACTTTACTCCTGCTCCAATTAAGACCATTCCCTCGACAATATAGCGTAACGTTATCATCATAACATACGAAAAAACTGAACCACTCGCATTTCCCTCTGCCACTACATTAGTTTGTGCTTCTTCTCCAATCGAAAAAGGATAGCCTCCTTCACTCAGATGTCCGTCTGCAGATATCATAGACCACCTTACTGTGTAAGTACCATTATTTAAGTTTGGTATTTTCACCTTTATTTTTGTTGGGCTATCTAATATTTCAACCTTCGATACTTGCACTCTCCTTGCACTTGAATCTAGCAGTTCAATATTAACTACATTTTCTGTAACTGGTTCACTAAATTCAAGAATAATCTGTTCCGGTTGTACTGTAAGAACCTCCCCCTCTTTAGGGGTGGTTCCTACAACACTTGTATGAGCAAATACACTACTATGAGAAAATAAAAATATACTTACACTTGTTACAATAAATACTACCATTCTATAAAGCATGAAAACCTCCGCATTATTATTCTGGATGATTACCTGAGTGATCTCCGGTAGAAAATGGAGTAGTTACCCCTTCATAGTTCATCATCGTATGCATTCCTTTTTCCGCATGAACGAGATGATGACAATGAACCATCCATAGTCCACTATTATTTGCCTCTAGAGCAATTTCATATTCTTCTCCCGGAAAAACATTAACTGTATCTAAATAAATCGGACTTCCCTCCATTGGTTTACCATTTTTAGAAATAACCTGGAATGTATGTCCATGCAAATGCATTGGATGAATTTCTTCCCCCTTATTTTTAAAGCGAATCTTAACTTTATCTCCTTTCTCTACTTTAATTGGCGGAATATCAGGTGATGTCTTTCCATTAATCGTATACACCCATTTTTCTTGTCCATTTACATCTTTCACACCTTCTGCCAAATCCATATCATAGACCTTTGTAAACTTTGAATCTATCGTAAACTTGCCCACTCCTTTTTCTCCATATTTCGTAAAGTCAAACCATGGATAACTCTTTATATCAATAGGTTTTTTCGGCAAATAACCGTTCCCAATAGTTGCTGTTAACATTCGATTCATTTTCTTAGAGGGATCAACATTAATAAGTTTTACACTCGTTGTTTCCGGCATTTTAAAAACAAGGTCAAAACGTTGTGCAGCTCCCAACGGAAGAATTGCTTTATCTAGCTCATCTCCTCCTTTTATATCACGACCATCTAATGCGATAATTTGAAATGGCGCCCCAACTAAAGTCATTAAATGCGTATTATTCCCAGCATTAATTAAGCGAAGGCGTACTGTTTCACCTGGTTTTGCATCCAATCGTAGTCCCTCACTTGTATCATTTAATGTAAATACATCGTAATCATCTCCATCAGATAAATCTTTGAGTTGATCATTACTTGGTATCATAAGCGGTCCTTCTAAAGTTTGTGCCTTTTCATTTCGAATATAATTACTAGGATAGCTATCCCAATCTTTATCTTGTTCGCCATTATGCTTACCGTTTTTTATGGCTCCTGTTTTCCATTCATGGATCGCCACTGTATAATCCTTTTCATATTTTACAGCTGGTTTATTCGGTTCGATAACAATGGTCCCAAATAGTCCCCGCTCCGTTTGTTTTGCACTCTTTTGATGTGAATGATACCAATATGTCCCCACCTGATCAGCATTAAATGCGTATGTATATGTTTCACCTGGTTTTATAGCATTTTGCGTAACACCTGGAACACCGTCTACCGCCGCAGGAACATCTAATCCGTGCCAATGGATTGTAACGGGTTCTGGCAATTCATTTTTCAAATTTACAACAATACGTTCACCTTGTTTAACTCGAATTTGAGTACCCGGTGATGTTCCATCAAAGGTCCATGCATCTACCTTTTTCCCATCTCCCAAATCTAAACTTGCTACTTTCGCCGTAATATGAAAAGTTTTTGTAACCCTTTTTTTGGCATCTAAATTAGCAACAGATGTAATTGATTCTGAAGTAGAGGTTGCATCTGTTAACTTCTTTTTTTCATTTGTACCTGGGTAATTATTTATTAAAAAATATCCAAAAATAACTAACCCTAATAGTAAGCATGCCGCAATCAATATATTTCTTAAATCGCTTTGTATAAATTCCTTTTTCATATTAGTCTCTCTTTCATTTTTTGTTGTAAACTATTAATTTTCATACGTGGATTCATTGCCTATCACCTCACATATTCACTTCGATTTACATCATAACACTCAGAAAAAAAGAAACTTTGAAGGAATTTTAAAGACTTTATAAAGAAATATATTTCAATTTTTCTTTACTTCTAAATCTTTTTTATTGCGCAATAAAAAAGATTGTATAATACTATATAAAACAAATACATTTAGGAGGATTACAACAATGTCCGAAAAAACATACGAACTCGCGACCTTCGCAGGCGGTTGCTTTTGGTGCATGGTAAAGCCATTTGATGAACTTCCTGGTATTCATAAAGTACTTTCTGGCTATGCAGGTGGTCATGTAGAAAACCCAACATATGAACAAGTAAAAGCTGGTACATCTGGTCATTTAGAAGTTGTACAAATTACATTCGATCCTTCTATTTTTCCATATGAAAAATTACTAGATTTATATTGGCCACAAATCGATCCAACTGATGATGGTGGACAATTCTTTGACCGTGGTCCATCTTATCGCACTGCTATTTTTTATCATAATGAAACGCAAAAAGAGCTTGCTGAAAAATCAAAACAAGCTCTTGCAGAAAGCGGTATGTTTAAAGATCCAATCGTAACTGAAATTCGCCCGGCTGCACCCTTTTATGAGGCTGAAGAATACCATCAACATTTCTATAAAAAGAACCCAGAAAAATATGCTACTGAGCACAAGGAATCTGGTCGTGAAGACTTTATAAAAGAAAATTGGCAAAAAAAATAATAAAGTGAAACTTTAATCAGTGGGGGTTTTCTTCATCCCCCACTGATTATTAGTTGAACCAATCGGACTTTTATGGGCAGTTGATCCCCCACCTAACTTCTTTGCTTTCGCTGAATTTTAAGTTGGGGGTCTTACTGCCCATTAAAGCGGGATAAAAATGCATCGTACTTTTAAGTACGATGCATTTTTATCTTTGAAAAAAGTACCATGCAATAATGAGAACAACCGCTGTCAATGTCCAAAGTGCGATTTCATTTTTCACTCTACTCTTTTTCTTATTCATTTCCTCTCCTCCTAATAGGAATACAGCATATTCAAGATTTCCTCTGTTTAATTGTCCACCTTATATACGTGAATACATCCTTACAAATTCTTATAATAAGACCACCAATGATTCCGATTGCAATTGAAATTACTAACGTCTTTCCAAAACTAAAAGATTTTGTATATGTTATGTATAGAACGATACACACAAGTAAAATATCTGGCAAAGAAAGTAAAAGTTTTTTAACCAATGCTTTACTTCTCCTTTGTTTTATTTATAAATTATATTTTTTAAAAAGGAGATCTATCACCATTTTTTAACAAAAGGCCTCTAGTTTAAGCACTAGAGACCTTTAATTTATTTATTTCTTTAATCGCTCAATAAAATCCTGTAATTTATCAAGTGATTTCATATTTTGATTACAAGCTACACCATCTTTGCAAATATAGTTTCCTTTTTTGACGAAAGTTCCTTGTACATCACCTTTAATTTCAACTAAAAACATTCCAACTTCTTCATGCCCATGACATAATGAACAAATACTCTTTTTATTTAAGCTTTGGAACGTTCCTTGCAGACCAACAAACTTATTTTTATCATTTTTCGCTATAATAAATTTCCTGCTTGACCCTTTATCAATCCAGCTTAAATAAGATAATTCTTTCATATCCAGTTCTTCCATATCAGGAAGTTTTAATTTTTTTGCTTTAGGAAATAATTTTTTTAATGTTTGCGCTGTAACTTCCTGAAACGGAATGACATACGGATTTATTTTCATTAAAAACACTTCTGCATCTTCTCTATTTTGAACTGTTAATACCGTATTAATTAACTCTTTCTGTTCATCTTTTAAATTCTCAAATACATGTATTATCTTTTCAATCGCAAGTGATTTTAACGCTTGAATGACACCTCTATCATTTGCCATTGCATGCCCATTTGCTAAAATATAAGCTTGTGATTTTATAAAATTGTATTGATCACTTCTAATAAAAGCTTCCATCTTTATCACTCCATACAAATTGTTGATCTAGTGTTATTGTATACAATGATTCAGCTTTTTGATATGTAAAAGATAACTTAGAAACGAATATTACATACATCGATTATATTCTACCGCTTCATTTCCTGACAAAAGAAACCATCATCTGTTTTCCATTCTGCATATAATACGTCTTCAAATTTAGTAATTCCTTTTTTCTTTATTTGTTTATAAAGCCATCCTTCATCAAAACCTGCTTCCCTCAAATTATCCTTAACTACTTTCCCATCGCTAATTAATGAAATAGGTAAGTAAACAGGCTTATGTTTTAAATTCAAGTCATTTATAGTCGGAAATTCATATTTATTTTTTTTCAATACGCTTATGTTTCCGTTAGGTTCCAATATCATATACTCAACTTCTCGGATTGAAAATATATCTTTTTGTTGCCTCAGCATTTGTTGTAATTGGTTAATATCCAAATGATTCGATTTTAATTGCTCTCTGTCAATATGCCCATTACGAATGATAATAGAAGGGGATCCTTCAAAAAACTTTCTTGTCCTTCTAAATTTTTGTGTTATTGCTTCTATTGTATAAATTAATATTACCCATACAAAAACAGCATATAAAATAGACCATACTCTCACCTCAGGATCATATACAGTGTTTCCAACTAGTTCTCCGATTACAATGGCGGAAATAAAGTCAAAAGGTGTTAGCTGCGATATTTGTGTTTTCCCTAATATTTTAGTAGCAATTAATAAAACAAAAAAACCAACAAAAAGTTCTATCGTTATTTGCCCAAGATGATTCATAAGCGTTCACCTTTCTGTAATATGAAATATAACATTTTTATTTCTATTCACATTTCTATACGATACAATTGTGATCATTTTTTCTATTATCATGCCCATTCATACCCCATATATCCAATACGGGCAAAGTAAAAAGAGTCTAGTTCAATTTAATAATTGAACTAGACTCTTTTATCTTCATTTAGAATACACAATCTTTTTAATCGTTTCTCCGGAAAGAAAATACTCCTCTGCAAGTTGATGAATGGAAATCCCGCTTTTAAACGATTCTTTAATCGCTTTGTTTCTTTCATCTAATTGTTTTCTTCCTCCAGATCGTGTACCCCATTTATAATGTTCCGTTTCTTGTTTTGGAATATAAATTGTTTCACCTTGTATATACTTTTGAATTTCAGTAATTAAACTTTCTGGTAAAACGGTTTTAGCTTTTACGTATTTCATTTCTGCTCGCCCCTTATTTTTTATGGTGCATTTCAATAAGGTGCAAAGCCAAATATAAAAAATGATACGAGCTCATTTAGGCGATTGTATATTACTTGTCTACCTCACGCAAAGTATCGCCATTTCCATACTTGGCTTTGCATGAGACGCTGCAGTGTCCGGCAATTGAATTGTAATCGCCATATAAACACCTCCTAATATACCTTTTGCATTTTATTATATGATAAATTCCTTCCCCTTGCATCCACATCCTTTTTAAAGCATGAAATTACTTAGTTTGATATAATACTTTTTAGTCCAATCCAAAAATATAGTGAGGTTGCTTTATGAAAAAGAAAATAATCATTACAATCGTTACATTATTCATTATTACTGTAGCATTATTTGGAACATACAAATTAATGAACGCAAGAAGTTTTCAATTGTTTGGAGATTTAACAAACCGAGTAGAAACAAATCAAAAAGTGATTGCTTTAACTTTTGATGATGGCCCTACGAACAATGTAAAACAAATATTACCGCTACTAGATACATACAATGCAAAAGCTACTTTCTTTTTAATCGGAAATGAATTAGAGAAAAACCTGTCGTTAGGAGAAGCTCTCGTACAATCTGGACACCAACTTGGAAACCATACATATTCTCATAACAGAATGGTTTTTAAAACACCTTCTTTTATTAAAGAAGAAATAGAAAAAACGAATTCATTAATCCGCCAAACAGGATTTACAGACGAAATTGATTTTAGACCACCTAACGGGAAAAAGCTAATTGGCCTGCCCTATTATTTAAATACAAACAATATCGAAACAATTACATGGGACCTTGAACCTGATACTTTTTATACATCTGCTGCTGATAAAATTGAATATGTTAATAAAAATGTAAAACCAGGTTCTATCATTTTACTGCACCCTATGTATGATGAGTCTAATGAAAATTTACAGACCATCGAAGGTATTTTAGACTCTTTATCTAAGAAGGGCTATCAGTTCGTAACAGTAAACGAACTGCAAAAAAGAGCAAAATAAAAAGGTAGCGTATCATAAAATGATACGCTACCTTTCTTTATTAAATAATGCCAAGTACATTTAAGAATACGATAATAATCGCAATTGGTGCGATAAAGCGAAGTAAGAATAACCATAATACGAATAATTTATAGCCTTTATTTTTACTTACACCAAGCTCTTTCATTAATACATCTTTCTTCATTTTTAAAGGAACGAAGATAGAAACTAATAAAACACCAAGTGGCATTAGTACGTTACTAACTGCATAGTCCGCTAAATCAAATACTGTCTTTCCGAAAATCTTCAGATCACTTAATATACCAAATGATAATGCTGACGGTACGCCAACAACGAAGATTAATAACCCTACGATTAAAGCCATTTTTTCACGTTTCCCTTTACCTTTTGCAGTTAAAGATGCAACGCTAATTTCCAACATCGAAATTGCTGATGTAACAGTAGCAAAGAAGAATAGTAATAAGAAAACGATGAAGAATAATTTTCCGAATGCCATTTTACTGAAAATAGCTGGCAGTACGATGAATAATAGTCCCGGTCCTTGTGATGGTTCCATTCCAAATGCGAACACAACTGGGAAGATCGCTAGTCCTGCAAGTAATGTAATCACAAGCGTTAAAGCTACGATAGAAAATGCTGAACGTGGTAAGCTTTCTTCTTTCGGTAAGTATGAGCTATACGTTACCATAACAGCTACCCCGACAGATAGAGAGAAGAACGATTGTCCCATTGCATATAATATGACTTCTGATGTTACGTTTGAGAAATCAGGTTGTAAGAAGAAACGAACTCCTTCTCCAGCACCATCTAACGTAAGTGCACGAACGATTAAAACAAAGAATAAAACGAATAATGCTGGCATGAAATATTTATTTACTTTTTCAACACCATTTTGTACACCTTTACTTACGATGAAAATAGTAATAAGGATGAATAATAGCTGTGAGCCAACTGCTAAATACGGATTGGAAATGATTTCACCAAACGTAGCTTCGTATGCCCCATTCCCTTCCCATAGTCTACCTGTAATTGCATTCCATAAGTATAATAAAATCCAGCCTCCTACAACACTGTAGAAAGAAAGTAGTATGAAACAAGTTACAATCCCTAATTTCCCTAACCATGGCCATAATGTTTTTGGTGCGATTTCTCTATATGCATCAACGGCCTCTTTTTGTGTACTTCTTCCAATAACGAATTCAGCTAATAATAGCGGTAAACCAATTAATAATGTGAAACCGATGAAAATAAGGAAGAACGCGCCGCCCCCTCCAATTCCGGCCATATACGGGAACTTCCAAATTGCCCCTAGACCAATTGCTGAACCTGCTGCAGCTAATACGAAACCTAATTTCGATGTCCATTGCTGTGAATTCATCTGTTAATCTCCTCTCTTTATCTGTGTCTGTTTTACAATCTGGTATTTATATTGTTCTATCCATACTCTTTTCTAATACGTTCACTTCCTCCCTAATAATAAAAAACGCCCCTACGTAAATACGTAGGGACGACAAAAATATCGCGGTACCACCCTAGTTATGAAGATACACCAAAGTTAGGACCTAAATAAAAAACGTCCCTACGCAAATACGTAGGGACGACAAAAATATCGCGGTACCACCCTAGTTATGAAGCCACAACAAAGTAAGACCTAAATAAAAAACGTCCCTACGTAAATACGTAGGGACGATAAATATCGCGGTACCACCCTAGTTGTGAAACAATCTTCACCACTTTATTTGATAACGGTATAAACTACCGTCTTTCATTTCCTCATAATGTGAGATTTATGAAAGATGCTCCAGGACGAACTTCATGAATAATCTATATACTGATTCACACCAACCATCAGCTCTCTGAAATAGGGAGATATTCACTACTATACCCTTTCATTGCCCAAATATTATTTTCCGAATTGATTACTATCATTTTTATCACACATTAAAAATAGTGTCAACTTATATTTTGAATTTTTATGTATTACTTTCTTTTTTAAATTCGAAATATGACTTTTAAATGAATAGTATTAGAACATTTATGGTTTATACTGTATTAACTTCACTAACGGGTTTATAGTAGTATACGATGAATGCAAGACAGCACGAGTAGGAGGATAGAATTTTGTCTACTTCAAAAGTTTTAAAAGGTACTGCTTTATTAAGCGGTGCAACAATGATTTCACGTATATTAGGTTTTATATACTTCTTCCCTTTTCAATTACTAGTCGGAACACAAGGGGTCGCTTTATATGGATATGCATACTCTTGGTACGGTATTTTATTAAGCTTCTCAACAGCTGGTATTCCTATTGCCGTTTCCAAATTTGTTGCAAAACATAATGCGCTTGGTGATTATAGTACAAGCAAAAAATTATACAACTCTAGCGTAAAATTAATGTTGTTTATGGGCTTTTTAGGGTTTTTAACTTTATTTATTGGAGCACCGTACATATCACAATTTATTATTCGTTCAAAAACGCCAGATCCACAATTTATCGCCGATGTAACACTTACGATGCGAGCATTAAGTTTCGCACTTATTATCGTACCAGCTATGAGTGTCACACGCGGTTATTTCCAAGGTTTTCAACATATGAAACCAAGTGCCGTTTCTCAAGTCGTAGAACAAATTGCGCGCGTTGTTTTCATTTTAGTTGGTAGTTTTATCGTCTCAAAACTATTAGGGGGTTCAGTCGCCTCTTCTGTTGCAGTTGCTACGTTTGGCGCTGTTATCGGGGCACTTGCCAGCGTTTCGATTTTAATGCTGTACTGGAAAAAATATAATAGATTAAAGCCTCCCGAAGGAGAATTAAAGTCAAGGGCTTCGAATATCCCATTAAAAAATATTTATATGGAATTACTTCGATATGCAATCCCAATTGTATTTGTCGGTATTGCCATTCCGCTCTATACGTTAGTAGATCAATATACTGTTGCTGATGTCCTTAGAGCGATGGGAGAGCCTTTAGAAACAGCGAATGCAGTGTTCGCTTATATAACGAACTATGCCCAAAAGTTAATTATGATTCCAGCTTCACTTGCTACTGGATTTTCGTTAACGATCATTCCGGCTATAACAAAATCTTATACAAGCGGGAAACTAGAAGAATTACAAGAACAAATTGCAAAGATATTTCAAGTCTTGTTATTCTTCACTATCCCAGCTGCATTTGGTCTTGCTAGCATCGCTTACGATGCATTCCGTATGGTTTATGTAAATCCTGAAATTGCACTTGGTGGATCACAATATTTAATTTCATTTGCACCTTCTGCTATATTAAGTGCGATTTTCACAGTTTCAGCAGCTATATTACAAGGAATCGATTATCAAAGAAAAACGATGATCGCTTTCTCAGTCGGTATTCTCGTTAAAGTTTTAGTAAATACACCGCTCTTACATTTATTTGGCGGGCACGGTGCTGTACTTGGAACAATTCTTGGATACCTCGTTTCCAATGTTATTATGTTGTACTGCATCGTTAAGTTTGCGAAATTTAAAATTGGCGAAACAGCAAAAACAGTACTTCTTATTACAATTTACTCCGCAGCAATGTCTGCTGTAGTAATTGCATTAAAAGTAATTTTAAAATGGTTAATTCCTGGACAATCTTATATGGAATCACTTCTCATTGTTGTTATATGCGGCGCTGTAGGAGGAATTGTTTACCTTTTATTCGTCCTAACGAGCGGACTTGCTTCACATATTCTCGGTGATAGAATTCAGCGATTGCCCGTACTAGGTAAATTAGTCAAATAAAAAGAAGGGATGTAACGCATTGTTACATCCCTTCTTTTCTACTTCGCATATTGAATATGTTTTTGTTGTTCAGCAATATGTAATTGTGGCGCATGGTGTTCTACTAAATGTAATAGCTCTTCCATTAACACTTCTAACTCCTGTACATTATACTCTGGTTTCCCTATTAACGTATTCACCATACGCTCGTATAGATTTTCCGGCTTAATACTCATTCGATCCACATTATATGACATCCATTTAAACGCTGGGTGATGTACATACATTTTATTCAGACCAAATAAGACCCCAAATATATTTCTTTGTACTTCACAAATAACATCATATAACATAAGCCAGTCTTTTCGTTTTAAAAGTGCCTCTCGATTATGCCAGCGATTGCTTAACCAAAGATTTTCTGAAATCATCTGTTCTGCTAAATCTTCTGGATATGCTACCACCCTATCTTTTAATTCATGTACTTTCTCTTCTCCATACAAACTAACACCATCATGAACGGATGATACGATACATTGTTTTTCATAACTTATATCATATTGATCCACCACATCCGAAATCACTTTCTCTACTGTTTCTGTTAAAAAGTTACTAATCTCTAATTTAATTCCCTCTTTTGTCAAATATGTTTCCGACCATTCTTCTTCCTCGTAAGGATGATATGACAAAATTGTTCCACCAATATAGTTAATAGGCCCTTTACGATCCTCATCCTCTGGTGGCATTGACCATAAAATATGTAATTCTATATCTGAATGTTCATCTTCTAACTTTCTAGCTACTGAACCCGCTAAAATAATAGCCTCCACTTTCGGGTTTTGCCTATAAATCTCCGACATTTCTATTGCTTTCTCTTTTAATCCCACTTCATTTCCCCCTAAAATTGCAGTACACCCTTACTTTTTCATTTATCTATTTCGATATTACCCATTGTATTCCCTTTTCAATGTTCCACTAAATCATATTTCTACCCAATAACGCTGAACAATTTCCCCTGTATGAGAAGAAACCACTTCATTCTCTAACACACCGCCAACCCTTTGAATCGTTTTAGCCGAAGCGATATTAGCTTTATCGCAAGTTATTAACACTTTCTGCAACCCTAACTTTTGCGCTTCATATAATGCGAGTTTCAATTGTTTCGTCGCGTAACCTTGGCGACGTTTATTCGGATGAATACTATATCCAATATGACCACTTTCCCGCAATAATTCTTCGTTTAATCGTTGTCTAATATTCACAAAACCTATAAGTTCCCCTTTTTCAACACTTAAAAATTGACTAGAAGGTACTCGATTACCTTCTAAGTTTTCTCCAAGTTCCTGTTTACTCACTTTTTCAAACCATTTATCAAGTGAATCAAAATTTTGTAAAGAACTACTGCCATGTGGTTGTTCATCCACATGTAAAAATGCCTCTCGATACTCCAAGATTTGTTCGCTAAATACATTTGTCGGTTTTACTAGTTTCATTGTCATTCTCCCCCTCTTTACAACCTAAAACAAACACCTTAATCGTAACAATTTCACGATTAAGGTGTTTTTATCATTTTCATTCAAATAATCCCATACTCAAATACCGTTCTCCCGTATCAGGTGCAATACATAAAACTTTTTTACCAGCGCCTAATCGTTTTGCTATCATAATTGCTGCATAAACAGATGCTCCAGACGATGGCCCAACTAATAATCCTTCTTGTCTTGCTAGGTTTCTCATTGTCGTTAAAGCCTCTTCGTCTGCAATTTGAATAATTTCGTTATACACTTCTGTATTTAAGTTTTTCGGGATAAATCCTGGACTTGTTCCTACTAGTTTATGAGGACCTGGAACACCGCCTGATAAAACGGGAGATCCTTTCGGTTCTACTACTGCAATATATAAGTTTGGTAGTTTCTCTTTTAACGTTCCCCCAGTCCCTGTAATAGTCCCGCCAGTTCCAGCCGTTGCTACAAATGCATCAAGCTCCCCATCCATTTGTTCATAAATTTCAAGTGCAGTCGTATAACGATGAATATTCGGATTTGCTGGATTTTCAAATTGTTGCGGAATAAAACTATTCGTAATTTGCTTTTGCAGTTCTAACGCCTTCGCAATTGCTCCTGGCATTCTTTGTTCTGCCGGTGTTAAAACTACTTCTGCGCCGTATGCTTTTAATAAATTTATACGCTCTTTTGACATATTGTCTGGCATAATTAAAATCGCTTTATACCCTTTCGCAGCTGCATTCATCGCTAAGCCTATTCCTGTATTTCCACTTGTCGGTTCAATAATTGTATCTCCTGGTTTGATGAGACCATTCTCTTCTGCAACATGCAGTAAATTATAGGCAGCACGGTCTTTCACACTGCGTGACGGATTAAACATTTCTAGTTTTACATACACATCTGCTGCGTCTTCTGGAATAAATTTAGATAATCGGACGACAGGTGTATCTCCTATTAATTCTGTAACACTTTCACATAATTTCATAGTGCATCCCCTATTCTATCGTTTTCTTATCACTTGGTAATAACCAAGAAGTAAGTCCAATTAATGGTAGACAACTACATAGTAACATAATGAATTGTAGACTATATATGTCCGCCAATTTCCCAAGAACTACAGATCCTAAAGCTCCGAGTCCAAACGCAAGCCCTACAATTAACCCAGATACCATCCCTACTTTTCCAGGAACAAGCTCTTGCGCATAAACAACAATTACACTAAAACTACTTGAACTAATAAAACCGATACATAAAAATAGCGGTACGACCCACACGAGCGAAACGTGAGGCAATAAAAGGGCAAGTGGCGCCGAACCTATCATTGAAAATACAATAATTGTTTTCTTTCCAAATCGATCTGCTAACGGTCCACCAAAGAAAGTTCCTAATACACCGGCAATCATAAATGCGAATACGAAATACTGAGCATTTTTTATAGATAAACCGTAATGTTCAATTAAGTAAAATTGATAAAAATTCCCGATACCAGCACCGTACCAAGAACGTACAAAAGTAAGAAAAACAAGAAGTAGAATAACAAATTTAATATGTGTACTTACAATCGCATTTTCCGCCTCAAGCGCAGCCCTCTTTTTTCTTCTTACAGCGCCAGTCGCTAATTCATTCCTATACCAATTTGATACGAAAATTAATAATACAATTCCTACTGCTGCAAATGCGGTAAAACCTAAAGAACCAATTTGGCCAAGCGGAACGAAAATTAACGCTGTAAAAATAGGAGCTAGAGAATTCCCTGTATTTCCTCCCACTTGATAAATCGCTTGCGCTAAACCTCGTTTGGCCCCTGCTGCCATATAAGCAACACGAGCACCTTCTGGATGAAAGACTGCGGAACCTAATCCGATAAATAAAACAGAAATAATGACAATAATAAAGTTCAGTGCAAATGCAAGTCCAATCATTCCAAGCATACTCGAAAACATACCGAGCGGTAATAAAAATGGTGATGGCTTCTTATCTGAATACATACCAAAGACCGGCTGCATGATCGATGACGTCATATTTAATGCAAACGCAATCCACCCTACTTGCATATAGGATAAATTCATCGTTTTTTCCAAAATAGGAAACAATGCCGGCACGACTGCTTGCATCGAGTCATTTAAAAAGTGACCGAAACTAATCGCAAATAGTATTCGATATATCGTCGGTGTTTCAACAGTGTTTTTTTGCGAAACTGCCTGCATACGTGTATTTCTCCTTCCTGTACAAAATATATATTTATTACAGTAGGTGTAATAAATTCTGACTTTTGAAACATTTCTATTCTATACTGGTTTCATTTCTTTTTCCAGAAATATCACTTTTTAAATAATATATTTTTTCTATCTGTTTTATTGGATTTTTTATAAACGTTCTGTATTTTCTTTTATAATAGGACAAAGGAATTACTTGTAACTATTAATAAAAAAAGCGATCCTAACATTAGGATCGCCTTTTTTTATTAAATCGCAAAACGCTTATACTTTTCGTAATCACTCGTCTTACATTCTACTTCTAGTTTCGTACCTTCGTTTTCATAACTTGTAGATAAAACGTGCGCATGATTATTGAAATAAGAAACTACCTGTCCTTGATCATACGGAATTAACATTTCACACTTTGTATACTCTTTATAAATGTGCGATCGAATCATTTCGACAAGCTCTTCTATCCCAACATGTTTCTTCGCTGATAAATAAACGCGGTCTTCTTGTACTTTCGGAATTTCAACATCTATCATATCTGATTTGTTATAAGCATAAATGGTTGGAATATTTTCTACTCCAATTTTCTTTAACGTTTCATTTGTAATATCAATTAACTGTTCATAATTTGGATTTGCGTAATCTACAACATGAATAAGTAGGTCCGCTTCCGCTACTTCTTCTAACGTTGAACGGAATGCTTTCACAAGGTGATGCGGTAATTTGCTTACAAATCCAACTGTATCCGTTAATAAGAATGATTTGTTATCTGGCAAATCAATATTTCGCACAGATGTTTCTAGCGTCGCGAATAACATATCTTTTTCGAATACTTGTTTTTCTTCAGTACCATTATAAATTTCAAGCATTGCATTCATCGTCGTTGACTTTCCAGCGTTCGTATAGCCTACTAGTGCTACAACTGGCACTTCATTTTTCTTACGTTGCTTTCGCTGCGTTTGACGCTGGGCAACAAGTGCTTCTAAATCTTTATTTAAAACTGAAATCTGTTCTTCAATTTTACGACGATCTAACTCTAATTTCTTCTCACCGACACCTTTATTTTTCGTACCAACTCCGCCGCTCTGTCTTCCTAACGATTCACGAAGACCGATTAAACGTGGCATCATATACTGAAGATGCGCTACCTCTACTTGCAACTGCGCTTCTTTCGTTTTCGCACGTTGCGCAAAAATATCTAAAATTAATATGGTACGGTCAATTACTTTACAATCTAAATCCGCTTCTAAATTTCGAATTTGTGAAGGGGATAATTCGTCATTAAAGATTACCATATTCGCATCTACTTCATTTACATAGGCCGCTACTTCTTCAATCTTTCCTTTTCCGATATAATGGGACGGATTTACTCGTTGTAAATTTTGCGTCACTTGCCCAATTACCTCTACATCACAAGCTTCTGTAAGATTCGTTAACTCTTCCATCGAATATGCAAAATCATCTTCATTACCTAAATTTACTCCCACTAAAACTGCTCTTTGTAATAATTCTTCCATATATTTATTCCTCCATTTCGATTACATAAAATAAAAAACACAGATCACTGCCTGTGTTTTCGTAAACGGATAAGGGTTCACCAAAGAAACAGGAGAAAGCTACACTTTCATCCTATCTCATAGTCAAAAAGTCCCAAAATCATATACGTATCCACAATAAGTGTTCACCTATACGATCCCATTCTATTTATAAAGGCAAAACAAAAAGAGGGCGTATTCGTCCCTCCCTCTTTTTCACATATAAGCTTAATAAAGGGTTCCTTTAAAATAGGCAGACCAATCCCGTTCACTCTGTACACAGACAGAGCCTTTGAGCGCTATTCAATTATTGGCACAAAGTATTGAGACGTAATCTGATTAAGATCAAAGGAAGCCCCTCCGTTCATTTTAAGTTACATAAAGTGTAGCATAAGTAATTCGCTTTCACAAGATTAAACCACCTATAGAAACAGAAAGAAAATCCTTATATATTTACTTTAATCGTCATTTTTTGCGCGTTCTTCTTACACTAAAAATCACAAGAACTACTATCAGTAATAGACCTATAGAAAGAGTAACAACTTGCCACCAACTGAAACCGTTCAACTTGCCACCTGTTAAATCAACTTTCTTCGTCGGAACAGATTCTTTTGCAATTTGACTTAAAGCCACTTTGTCCGCCCCTGCCTCATCTAATCTCTTCGTTCCACTGCACATAGATGTCTCTAACTTTCCTTCTCCTCTATTAAAAGCAAAGACTAAATACTCTCCTCCCTCCCCAAAAGGAAACGTACAGCTACCAAAACTTGTATATATAATAATTTGCGAAGAGCTTGTCCCTTTCCAAATTCTCTTCACTTCAAATAATATTTCCATTTTTCCGTCCTTCTCTTGAACTTCTAATACCTTACCTTCAAACACTACATCTGTTTTTTGTAACCTCTCTTCTGGTGATGCTTTCATACACTCACAAGCGTAAGACCTCTCTGGTAAAATAAAAAAAGTAAAGCTACAAATTAAAACAAAAGACAATACATATACGATTCTTTTCAAGAATCTCAAACCCCTTCATGATCAATTTTAGAAGCTTTCCGTATATTATTTGGACATTCCTTTTTAAATACCTTTTATTTTAATTATAATATATTAATTTATTAATGAATAAATCTCGTATTACTGCAATTATGTTCCAAATCAAATATTATCTACTAACGATTTAGAGAAAATGATTGATACGAATGATGAATAGCGACACACTTTTACTATATGGATTTAGTGGTGGCCTTACACATTTAGGACTTATTATAAAGTGGGATTTAAACTAACATTTTTCTTTTATACAACTAACTACAAAAAAGCTGCATGCAAAGATTGGTTACCTTCCTTTGAACGCAGCTTCTTTTATCTTAATTTTATTTATCCCGCTTTAATGGGCAGTAAGACCCCCACTAATTAAAGTTTCACTTTACCTGCCCGAGCCCATATCACAACAGGAATGAGCATGAAAGCTATAACTCCTCCAGCTAATGACAATGCCGCATAACTTGAATTTGCTACTACCATACCTGACATTGCTCCTCCTGACGCTCCAGCTAGCGCAATAAATACATCTATCTTTCCTTGTGTTTTTGCACGTGTAGAAGGTATAGTTGCATCAACAATTTGAGCCGTACCACTTATTAAACCGAGGTTCCATCCTAATCCAAGTAAAGATAAAGCCACAATTAATAGTATTAAAGAATCACTCGGCGCTATCGCAGCTATGACACCTGCGGCTAGTAAAATTACTCCACCAGCTATACTCATCGTCGTTCTACCAATTTTATCAATTAGCATTCCTGTAACGAGAGACGGAAGATACATTGCACCCACATGAAAACCTATCACAATACCTACTGCACTTAATCCATGACCGTGGTGTCCCATATGAACTGGCGTCATCGTCATAATCGCAACCATCACAATTTGAGTAAGTATCATTACGATAGCTCCAACAGTAATACCTCGTTTGTTTTCTGTCGCTTCTTCTGTTACTGCTTGCCCTTTATATGTATGTTCTTGTTTATATGTTTCTATCATATTTGCAATAAGTAACGGATCTGGACGAAGCATAACAAATAGGACAATACCCGCCAGTATAAATGCAGCTGCTGATAATATGAACGGACCAGCAAGTTCAGGAATTCCAATTGAATGAGCGAATCTTCCCATTACTCCGACTAAATTTGGACCTGCGACTGCACCAAAAGTCGTCATTACCATCGTAATACTAATAGCAGTTGCTCTTTGCTTCTTATTCGCTAAATCCGTTCCCGCATAACGCGCTTGTAAATTCGTAGCTGTGCCCGCGCCATATATAAGTAAAGAAACTAGTAAAAGAATAATACTATTTGTTAAAGCTGCCATCACAACTCCAATAGCCCCTAACCCGCCTACTATAAAACCTCCTGCAAGCCCTATACGGCGACCATACTTTTGCGATAACTTCCCAACAAAGAAAGCTGCTACCGCAGATCCCATTGTAAACATAGCTGCCGGCAATCCTGCATATGCATCTGTCCCGAGCATTTGCTGCGCAAGAAGTGCACCTACTGTAATCCCAGCAGCTAACCCTGCCCCGCCGAACATTTGTGAAATACTTACGATTAGTAATGTTCGTTTGTATAATGTTTGTTGTTCTTCTTCTGTATATATATAATTACTTTTTAAAGCCCCCGCCTCATCTAACAAGTTCTCATCCTCCCTTTGAAATAAAATCCCCTTGTTAATGTACTATGTTTTACATTACATATTCAACGGCATTTTCTATTCGTTCTTTTCATTCTAAAAACTTACTAACCATAGACTACTTATCTCATGCTATATTAAAAATACTACTATTTACAATATGCAAGGAGAAAACAATGAAAAAAAATCTAGAATTATGTGAGGCTTGCAAACAAAACCCAGTACATAAAATAGAAGAATCCAATGAAGCAAATCAACCACAAAACTTTTTAGTTATGAATGGCAGCGTACAAATCCATGAAAATAGACTGGATGAATACGTAGACTTCATTAATACAAACAACTTTACCGATGTTTACATTAATGATCTAAGGTATAGTTTACTTTCTAGAACGCTGCCCGCAAATTGAAAGCTTACACATTAGTAGTACATATATTACTGATTACTCAGCTTTATATAAATTAAAAAAATTAAAATCTTTAGCACTAGAAGAACCACAAGTTCCACTAAACGTAACAGCGCTAGAAAGCTATACAAATTTGGAGGAACTTCACATACAGTGGAATAATAACATTACAGGATTCGAATCTTGTCCCAACTTAAAAGAACTATACATTTGGAAATACAAACCGAAACAAAAAAATCTTGAAGAATTAATGTCTTTACAAAAACTTGAAAAACTAAGCATTACATATGGGAATATTAACTCATTAAAGGGATGTAGAGCATTCTCAAAATTAAAGCACTTAGAAATCAATTATTTAAGAAATTTAGAACATATTGATGAAATTGAAAACAACGCTTCAACTTTAACATACATCGAATTCGATCATTGCAGCAAAATGAAAAACCACGACTATTTACGTTATTTAACAGAGTTAGAAACAGTTATTCTATCAGGTTGTGGTAACATACAAAATCTACAATTCGTTAAAGAGCTACCTAAATTAAAGCTTTTAAGCTTCGTGGATTCTACGATTGTAGACGGCAATTTAGAACCTTGCGTTGGAATTGATTTCGTTGGCTTTAATAATAAAAGGCATTATAGTCATAAGTTTAATGAATTAAACAAAGATCATAAATCCACTCTAGTATAAGTAAAAAAACTATCCCATAAATATACTTATGGGATAGCCCTATTCATACTGTATATACACGTCTTTTACTATTTATGCACGGATTCAATTTCTTCTGTCTTTCCCTCTTTTATTTCATAATAATACGAAGGTAATTCTATATTATGTTCTAAGAGATAATCCTCAATTAATGAAATAATCACTTTCAACGTTTTCAATCGAGCATATAATTTATCGTTACTCGCGATAATTTGCCATTTTGCATTTGGCTTATTTGTTTTTTCAAACATGTCTTCCATTGCTTCAACATACTCGTCCCATTTTTCACGATTACGCCAATCTTCGTCTGTAATTTTCCATCTCTTCAAAGGATTATTCTCTCTATCTTTAAACCTCTTTAATTGTTCATCTTTACTAATATGATAGAAGAACTTCCCGATTATATAATGATCATCTGTTAATAGTTTTTCAAAATCATTAATCTCATCATACGCTCTCGTCCACTCTTCCTTTGTAGCAAAACTTTCAACACGCTCAACTAACACACGGCCGTACCATGAACGATCAAAAATAGTAATTTGCCCGTACTGAGGTAGTTTCCGCCAGAAACGTTGCAAGTAATGGTACCGTTTTTCATGAGGTGCTGGTGCTCCAATTGGATTTACTTGGAACCCACGTGGATCAAGGTGTTCTGTCACTCGCTTAATCGCTCCGCCTTTTCCAGCCGCATCCCAGCCTTCCATAACGAGCATAACTGCGATTTTTTCTTCTTTTACTATTTGCTGCAACGCTAATAAGCGCCTTTGATATTTTTCTAGTTTCTTATTGTACTTAGATTTCGATTCGATTCTTTTCGTTACATCTACTTTAGCAAGATGTCCATTTTCCATAAAACAAATCCCCCTTGTTGTATGACAATGTTATTTTAACATATTTTTGGTAATTTTTTCTTATTGCAAAAAAACTGTGTAGAAAAATCTCTACACAGCTTCCTTCTCTAATTGCACATCTACTTCAATATTCTCATTTTTATTTTTCACAGCTTTCATAAAGAATACAGCAGTTAATATAACTGTAATAACTGCACCTACAATATAAGATGTGTTTAACGGAATATTAAAACCAATTTTTGCATTTAAAATATACACTACTGTCATGAGCGTCATAAAGATTGCTGGAATTAAAGAAACGATATATGGTTTTCCTTTTATGAATAAATACATCGTTCCAATCCATAGTGCAATTGCTGCAGTCGATTGGTTAGCCCAAGAGAAATATCTCCATAATAGTGTAAAGTCAATTTTCGTTAAACCATATGCAATAACAAACAATGGAATAGCAATAATTAAGCGGTTTTTTAATTTTGTTTGCTTAAAATTGAAATAGTCCGCAATGATAGAACGTGCCGCACGGAATGCTGTATCACCAGATGTAATCGGTAATACAATTACTCCGATAACAGCGATTGTTCCGCCGACAGCACCTAGCATTGTCTTCGAAATTTCACTTACAACCGCAGCTGGTGTACCTGATTTAATTAACTCATTTAATTCACCATATGAGAAAATACTCATCGCAGCTGCTGCCCATATCATTGCAATAATCGCTTCTGCAATCATCATGCCGAAAAATACATATCGACCGTGTTTTTCAGTTTGAAGTGTTCTTGAAATAATTGGTGATTGTGTTGCATGAAATCCGGATAAAGCACCACATGTAATTGTCAGCATTAATAGTGGAAAAATAGGTGCATGATCTGGATGCATATTTTCAAACGTTAATTCTGGGATAGGAGAACCTTTTATTATCATCATTCCCCCTATGCCAATAGCACTTATTAGCAATAATGCACCCAATACCGGATAAATTTTCCCTATAATTTTATCAATCGGCAAGATCGTAGATAAAATGTAATATATAAAAATTACGGATAAGATAATAGTGATTGGCACTGTTCCTTGCAATACGATATCAAGTAACGATGCTGGTGTTGTAATAAACACAGTTCCTACTAATACTAAAAGCAACAGTGAAAAAACATTTACAATATGTCTCATGGCAGTTCCTAAAAACTTCCCTGCTAATTCAGGAATATGCGCCCCTTTATTTCGAATAGAAATCATACCTGTAAGATAATCATGAACAGCCCCTGCAAAAATAGCCCCAATTACGATCCAAACAAATGCAACCGGTCCATATAAAGCACCTAATATTGGTCCAAATATAGGTCCAGTACCTGCAATATTTAATAATTGAATCATAGAATTCTTTCGCCTATCCATAGGTACATAATCTACTCCATCTTGATTTACATAGGCCGGTGTCTTTCTTTTGTAATTGACTCCAAATATCTTTTCAATAAACTTTCCGTATGTAAAATAACCAATTATCAATACGACGATTGATACTAAAAATGTAATCATGACTATCCCTCCCCTGTTAGAAAACGCTTTCTTATTCCTATATAAGAAAGCGTTTTCGATTTATTTTAGCATATTTAACCATATTAAATAAATGTTTTATATAGAATTTTTAGTATATTCTTTTTATAACTAAAAAATAGCCCCCTTATAACAGTAAGAGTGACTTAATTATTCGTAACTAAATCTATTCCAACGATAAGGCTTAGTACCCCAATACTTATATACACAATTACTGCATTCCACGGATTCAAATCTAATAACATTTCAGAAATAAATATATACAAAAATAACATTTGCAAAAAATACTGATTCCTAGCCCGATATTCATAACAATCTCCCTTACATTATATGGTATATCCTCACATAAAGAGAAGATAATAATATATAAATTCATTAAAGAATGGGAGCACTCTAAAGATGAACCGAAAAATATTTTCTCTCTTTGCACTAATCTGTTTAGCACTACCAATACAAGCTAGTGCGTACACATTCCAATCACTACCAATTGCTTCAAATTCTAAACAGTGGCATATCGAAATTGACAAATCTCATAACGCAAACAAGCAAGCAGTGCAGCCAAAACAAGGTGTGTATGATACATATCGTTTACTCATAAAAAACATCGGTAATGATGTGTCAAACGTAGCTGTAGAAATAGTTGATAACACTCCCTCTAAAGCTACTTTTAATCCTACTACATTACATAACAACGTTTCAAAAAGTCAGACAAGCTTTGACTATATCGTATTCCCTTTAGATTTTAACAGCCATAATTTCAAAGTCGTCATTACTTGGGAAGAAAAGAATTTCTCTTACAACGGACATCCGGTAAATGAGAGTAAACAAATGAAACAAACATTTGTATTTAATGAAGAGTAAGCCCTAATTTGATTAGGGCTTACTCTTTATTTATAAAACCAGATTGAATTGCTTCTGTCACTTCTTTTGTAATGTCCAGCTTTGTTGCTTCGGTACTAATTTTCTTATGCCAAATATGTACGGAAGGCTTTTCGTTACAAAGGTGTTTTATTAATACTAGTGAATTATACGTTAGCGTATTTTCTCTTTGGGTAGCAATATAAACTGTGAAATTTTTTGCTTCAAAAATCTTTTGCTGCAAATTGTATTGGTTGTCCAATTCCTTTTCAACTATAACTTTCAAGTTTTCTATAATCATATAAGTCATTCCCTTTCTCTTATATCATCAATTAAATCGTCGAATACTTGGTACACATAACGCTATTCCAATTGTTACAAGTACTAAAATAGCTAGTGTTATAATCGTTATCGAACTACCTAAAGTCGAAAGCAATTGCCCAATCCATAAAAATTTAAAATGTGGTGACCCTTTAACTTGCAATAACAATTTATCGATATAATTTAATTTTTTCTCTGTCAGTATTTCTCCTCTTTTCAAACTAAGTTAACATTAAATATAAAACAGAAAATTCAATCTTTAATACTTATAATTATATATGAAACTGTTAAATTATTGGTAAAAATATAAAAAGGTGTTTTCATAAATGAAAACACCTTTTTTATTTATAATTTTAAGTTCTTCTTCAATGTCCAATACTTTTCTTGAGCATTTTCAAATGAAAATTCTACCCAACCGTTTGGATCTTCACGATATACATTTACTTTCATACCATTTTCTAATTTTCCAACTTCATTTTGTGTAACATTTGGTACACTCTTAATTGTATAGCTAAATGGATACGGTACTTGATAGTAAGAGCCTACTAACTGAACAGTAGCTGTTGCATCTTTTTCATAATCTTTATATGGAATCGCTTCGCCTAATGCATTTACATTTAATGTATTAGGATTTTTCGGTAATCGTTTTACATTTTCATAATCTTTCTTGTTAAATGGTTTAATACGCTCCATAATATTAGCGATTTTGCCAGCCCATTCTTTATCTGTTGCATACTTAACGTTCATAGCAGGTAATGTGTAACCATTAAAATGATCAGCACCTTTTTCTAAGTAGTTCTTTCTTACATAATCAGCATTGTAAGAAATACTTTCCTTGTATGACGGTAAATATTTTGCATATGCAAATGGGTCACGATCGTATGCTCTTAAGCCAAATAAATTATGTTTACGATATGCAATTTCTGATTTACCGTAAGCAGATTCTAAGATTGCATGTGCTGCTAAATATAGTGCGCTCACACCGTACTCATTTTGTGCTTGAACAAAATCTTTACCAGTTCCAATAAGAGGACTGTCAGGGTGCCATTTTTTAATAAAATTATCAATCTCTAGTGCCGTTACGTTAGATGGTAATGTCACATCTAGATTAATATATGACGGCTGTTCAGCAGGAACATCCTTTTTAATTTGCATCGCTTTATATAATAGCTGTGCATAGCTTTCACGTGTTAATACACCTGTTGGATCAAATCCTCCAAGCCCATTCCCTACCGATACACCATTGGATTGCAATGCACTAATTGCTTCTTTTGCCCACCAATGTGTTGCATCTATATCATTAAATGTATGTGGTGCTTTTACTTCTAATTTAAATGCTCTTTGCAAAATAACAGACATTTCAGCACGAGTTAATGATTCTTTCGGTCTAAATGTCCCTTTACCATCACCTACAAAAATCCCCATATCTGTTAATGCCAAAATTTCTTTTGGGAACATCGTGGTTCCTGCGCTAATATCAGAGTATGGATTTTTATAATCGCTTTTTGCTTCTAGTTTTAATGCGCGATACATTAATGCTGCTACTTGCTCACGAGTTACAACATCTCCAAAGCCAAATTTACCATTATCGTAACCTGCAATAACCCCTTTTGACGTTAAATCAGTAATTGCTTCAAGTGCCCAATGATTTTTCGGAACGTCTGGAAATTCTTTTGTAGATGCAAATGAAGTTACTGGAGCCATCACTACTTGAAGTGCGACTGTCACTGCTAACACATTAGAAATAACTTTTTTCATAAAATTTTTAACACGTTTTGTATATGCTTGTCCCGTGTTAACTTGCCTCCCTTTATCGTATAATTTTCCCTATTAAACTAACAAACTCTTAATTAGTCAACAGTAAAAGTATACGTGATAAAAATAAACTAATCTACCATTATTTTATTCATAATTAGCATAATACGATATATCTTTTTATTCCGATATAAAATTACAAAAACTTACATAAAAATCCCACCGTCTATATAGACGATGGGCTCATCAATCAACATTATTATTTAGCTAAATGATATTTGGAAACATCGAAACCTTTCCATTCATAATAATCTAAAATACCAGCATAAACTGCCTCAGCAGCAATTTGTCTTCCTGATTCAGTAGCTAATTTACCATTATCTATATCATTATCAATAAAAGCAAGCTCAGTTAAAACTGCTGGTACTGTATTATTATTTACTACATAAAGTGAGTGATCGTCTTTTATCTTTCTATCTCTTGTATGTAGTGCTTCTACTACTCTATTTTGAATTTTCTTCGCTAATACTTCGCTATCCTTTTCAATCTGTGTCTCTTCTCCACGCTTGGATTTTTTATAATAATATGTTTCCGTTCCATGACCATCATGTTTTTCAGAAGAATTTGCATGAATACTTACAAATATATCTGCATTGTTCTCTTGACCAAATTTCACTCGATTCGCAAGAGATTCATTTTTGTTACTTCCTGGATTTCCGTTCTCTTCACGTGTTAACAAGGCTTTTAAAGGTGTATTTTTTTCTAATAACTTCTGTAATCTTAAAGATGTATCAAATACAATTTTACTTTCCTCTACACCTTGTCCTGGATTCCCTGGATCAAATCCTCCAT
This sequence comes from Bacillus cereus group sp. MYBK79-1, assembly GCF_051915365.1. NCBI lineage: Bacteria > Bacillati > Bacillota > Bacilli > Caryophanales > Bacillaceae > Bacillus > Bacillus cereus group sp. MYBK79-1. The sequence goes on from NZ_JBQAEO010000008.1 coordinate 77,061, forward strand.
GACCAGGATCAATAATAACTACCTTTTCTACTAAAGGATTACCTACTTTAAGTGAGTCAGCCTTTGCAATAAATTGTGCAGCTTCTGCTTTCGTTACAGTTTTCTTAGGCTCCCACTTCTCACCAGTACCAAGAGAGATGCCTAATTCAACTAGGATGTTAGCTTTTTCTTTACCCCAATTTAATGTTTCTAAATCTTTGAATTTAGTTGCTGGAGTACCGTTTACTTTAGACTCTAATTTATAAGCTTCTACAAGAAGAGATGCCATTGAAACACGGTCGATTTTCCCGTCTGGCTCGAATCCATTGCCTGTACCTTTAACCACACCAGCTTTTTCTACAGCTGCGATGACTGGAGTAGCCCAATGTTTTTGAGAATCACCGAAAGATGGTTTAGCATTTTTATCGATTGGTAAGTTTAAAATTTTAGCCATCATTGTAGCTGCTTCTGCACGAGTGATTTCTTTTCCAGGCTCGAACATTCCTTTATCGTTACCTGTAACTGCACCTTTATCTACTAAATAGTAAATAGAATCTTCTGCCCAATGTTTAGCTACGACATCTGGAAATTTTTTTGTTTGTGCGAAACTACTAGATGAATAAGATAATATACTAGCTGCGATTACTCCTGCTGCGATTATTCTATTTTTCATAGAATATATTCCCCTCTCAAGTACAATGTATTTATGTAACAGACTAATTATAGTTCTGAAAATTGGTACTAGTCAATTGAAATTTGTATATTTTTGTATTATTATTGTATTTTTTGTCATATATAACTATAGTTAAAAACTATAAGGTTTTATAAGGGAGAGATTCATATGAGCAACAATTGGAAAGATATAGAACACCGTATTTATACAATGTGTATGATTCAGCGGAATAATGAAGTATTACTAATACAGCGCCCCGATCATCTAGGCTTCCCTGGCTACATCGCTCCTGGCGGAAAAGTAGATTTCCCAGAAAGTATCGTTCACGCTGCTAAACGAGAAGTAAAAGAAGAAACTGGATTACTTGTTTCAAATTTAACTTTTAAGGGATTAGATGAATACGTAAATCCGAAAGAAAATGTTCGATATATGGTATTTAATTATTGGGCAGACTCATTTGAAGGCGAACTTCTTATGAATCCTCCTGAGGGCGAATTATTATGGGTGACAATTGATACAGCATTAAATCTTCCTATGCAAAATTGGTTTAAAGAGAGATTCCCATTATTTTTTGAAAAAGGTACGTTTGAAATTCAACGCGTTTGGGACCGAGACTTAGATAAACAAGTTGCTATGACAATTACGCATACGTAAGAAAAGCTTGGAATCTCTCCAAGCTTTTCTTATTTCTCCTCTATTTTCGTAATCTCATAATCAATTGCTAAAAACTTAACCCCAAATATCCACATTCTATGATTAGCTTCTAATATGTGATCCGTGTTCTCTTTAATAATAAAAGTCTCTGCTAACGGTAAACGTATTGTAAAGAAACGAGTATGTAAATAAATCCCCTCATCCCCCTTACCATTTTTTCTCAACTTACTAGTAATGATTAAATCATTACTCTTATTATATACTTTCAAAACTCCCGTCATATTCGAATATGGCAAAGGTAATGCAATATTCATATACGTCTCGTTCTCATATGTATGCTTTGAGTAAAGAGCTACAAATATAGATTCTCCTGCTTCATTTTTTCTTAACCAAGCCCTTACATTCTCTCTTCCATCCTTCTCATCTATTATCCCGACGATAGAGCCGTGCATCGTTTCCGACTTGCCGCCCATTCCTAAATGTATTTGTCCTACACGTTTACTCATTTTCTCATAGCAAAATGCTACCGGGCGGAACCAGCGAGCCCATTTAATATGTGATTGTAACTCATACTCTTTTGTATCCTCATAAAAGCGAATAATACTTAAAGGAATCTTCGCCACGTCAAATGCCTCACTATGAAAATCATTCATATTATCAACTAAACCTTTGTATGCCTTACTATCGATTAAATTTCTGTTATGTAAAAATGCTTCCCCAACTGTCGTATTTCCTCTTAACCTGCTCATTGGTTTCCCATAATATTTATAATTCGGAGCACTCTTTTCAATCATCCAGCCGACAAATGCTGGTAACGCTACTCCAAGTCCATTGACAACACCGTGAATCCAAACCATTTGAGCAATTGTAATCGTCATTACATGTTTCAAATTCCCATACGAATATATAAGTGAAAACATAATTGTTACCATGAGTGTGCTAGACGATATGATTAGGAGAATCTTTGCACTAATAGCATTAAATTTCGTGCGCCAAACATAAATACCATAACTATAAATAGCACATAAATATAGGAACACTGCAAAAAATTCAAATACCCTTGAGTACGTAATTCCTATTGCAACTGTCATAGGTGAAATAACGATGACAAACATAATAGCATCATATACTTTACTTCTCTTTCCTCTTTTTCTCCCAATTAAACCAGCTGATAACGGCAATAGAAATGCCGAATAATGAAAATGTGCAGCAGTAAGCAAAACAATGTCAGAACTAAAGTGCATAATGGAGAGTTTTGCTACAGAAGCTAAAAACCAAAAACCACCTAAAAACAAATATATAAACGCACTATCGATAGCCGTCTCTTCTAACGGTTTCCATCCTCTTTCTAGTAATCTACTTACACCAAATAACGCAATAATTCCAGTATATACAAACCAAAGTAGCGCAAAGAAATAATGATTTGTTACGAAAGCTAGTATTGCACTAATTGCTGCAATTGGATATAAAAACGATACTAATTTATAAAAGGATACATATGATCCATTTCTTGTTTTCTTATCAAGAATGCGAAATGACATCGGTATAAATAACAAAATAGATAATAAAATAATTGCTTCAACTGGGTTTATATTTGACCACTCACATATTAAAAAAATAATATAACAAGCAAGTCCAACTATTATATTTTTCATATTATTTATTTCCTTTCGACAAATGTCCCCTTATATGAAAATAATGAACCAATTAACGGATTGCGTACTTGTACATGAATTCGAAAACATTGTAGTGTTTCATCATAACTTTCTACAATGTTGGCCTCTCCATATAAAAATCTAGGTAACGGGACTTTTCTTCCAAACATATAAAACCATTGTTTCTTTGAAGAAATATGCATTGCCCCCACCTCATCAATATGAAAATCCAACGTAGAAACAAGTATGTGTGGTTCACCAAAATAATCTACAATTTCATTATTCTCTTCATCCAACTGCATAACGGCGTTAAAATATCTTTTCTTATTATGAAAATAAAAAGTACGATTCCATCGCACAAATTCATGTCCATGTTCATCTCGCTCAGCAGTATTATGTATTATAAATGGCACTTCCTTCCCCCGCTCAGAGAAAAACATATGGAACTTCGATGCAATTTTTAATATTAATTTTACGAAAATAGAACCTCCGTAAATTTCATCCATCTTTCCTTCTCCAGTAAAACTATTTTCTTCTGTAATTTCATAGCGTTTCTGTAATTTGGGATGAAGTTTTTTATAAGAATCCCCTAATAGTCTTTCATACATATTAGCCATACATTATTCCTTTCTCTTCCTCTTGCAATTTTTTGCACTCGGTAAATCAGAACTATTTATATAACCGACAATCGATAACCCCATAAGTAGAACGTTTAATGCAACTGGATTAAACGGCTCTGTAAAGCTTATGATATTCGTAAAACCCGCCGCTATCGTTAAGGCTATTAACATAAAAATATGTACGATAAATACTTTTCGTTTTTGAAATGACAACAGCCATATGACACCGAAAATAATTTCTAATAATCCAATTATTTTAAGTACAAAAATACTATGTTCAGTTGAACCAATCATTACCGATAACATTTTTACTTCTTCCGAATGAGTAAACACTAGTTTCGGCACTATTCCTTGATACATCCATACAAATGCAAATAAAAAACATACGAGCCAATATGTCATTGTTCTTCTAATTAGTAACTTAGGATGCAGTCCCTTTTCTATCCATAATTTTAACGCATCAAAACTCCAAGCAGTCGCCCAGCCTAATAAAGGCCGAAAAATATAGAAATCTATTACATTCCCTATACGACCAAATCTCGTATCATAATCATATTGTGTTTCAAAATGAATATGTTCTTCACACGGTGTATACTTCCAATAACCACGCCCTATTTGAATAAGTGAGAGTTTATTATCCGTCCAAAATTTTAAAGAAGAAATTCTTTCACCTGTTTCTTTTCTTATTTCACCTATCGATTCCCCTTCACCAGCTATTTCAAGTCCAAATCCGATCTTTGTTTTATATAAAAACTTCTGCGGTTCTCCTTCTTTTTTCTCTACATACGAAATTTCAGTAAAACGAGCATCCCATTCTGTATGTATATCTGGTTCTTGCGTATACTTCCATAACCTCTCCATTGTTGTGTTCATTTCTGCCGAAACATAAATAGGCTTTTTCCTCTTCATTCTTCCGCCTCCAATACACTATAAATTTAATGTACATGCTATGAATTTATTTTGCTACACTTTTCACAAACTCTCTTAAGAAAAGAAAGAATTTTTAAAATTTATATAAAACACTTGATTCCCCGAAAAATTTAAATTATTATAAAACAAATGTTACCAACAACTTCATAAATCAAACACTCTCGCCTAAAACGTGAGATAGAGGTTGCGATACTTATGATTATTCTAATGGAGACACAGAGATGTCTATGAAATTAGATGAAAGGAAGTATTGCCGAAATCGATAATTTTCTCTGCATTTATCGATTGGGGCTGTTTTCGAATAGAAACAGAACTGTCATATGTACAGAAGTGTATGTATGAAGAGCTATCTACAAAAAAGAGATATCATTTTTATGGTATTCCTTTTTTGGCGGTTTTTTTATTAGCTCCGTTTTCTGTTTCCCTTTTCCTGTAACAGCACCATCCTCACTTATTTGAGATGGTGTTTTTTGTTTTTCTCTGGTAACTACAGGAATATTGGGATTTATATATGTCCTAATCTATTCTTAAAAATGGATGAAAGAAGGAATTCGTAATGGAAACGATTGTACAAAAATTTGGTGGCACTTCTGTCGGAAGTGTTGAGCGCATTCAACATGTAGCAAATTTAATTATTGAAGAATATGAACGAGGGCATAGTATCGTCTCTGTCGTTTCAGCAATGGGAAAAAGCACAGATGAACTTGTAGCACTCGCTAACGCTATTACAGAAAATCCAAGTAAACGTGAAATGGATATGCTTCTATCAACAGGTGAGCAAGTGACTATTTCATTATTAACGATGGCACTCCAAGCAAAAGGTTATAACGCGATTTCATTAACAGGATGGCAAGCTGGTATTACGACAGAATCTGTACATAGTAGTGCACGGATTACTGACATTCATACAGATCGAATTCAATCTTATCTTACTGAAGGTACGATTGTTATTATAGCTGGCTTCCAAGGAGTTAGTGAAAACCATGAAATTACAACGCTTGGCCGCGGTGGTTCTGATACAACTGCCGTTGCATTAGCTGCTGCACTGAAAGCAAAAAAATGTGATATTTACACAGATGTGACCGGTGTTTATTCGACGGACCCACGAGTTGTAAAAAGTACTTATAAATTAGATGAAATTTCTTATGACGAAATGTTAGAACTTGCAAACCTCGGTGCTGGTGTATTACATCCGCGTGCTGTTGAGTTTGCTAAAAATCATAATGTCATTTTAGAAGTTCGCTCAAGTATGGAACAAGAAAATGGAACAATTGTAAAAGGAGAATGTAACATGGAACAACAATCAATCGTTAAAGGTATTGCATTTGAAGATAATATTACACGCGTCACAATGAAAGGATTAGAACAAGGTGCACTTTCAACGATTTTCTCTACATTAGCAGCGGCACATATTAATGTAGATATCATCATCCAAAGTATTACAAATGAAGGAACTGTTCACCTCTCCTTCTCAATCCATTCTAATGATTTAAAAGAAACATTAGAAGTATTAAAACAAAATCAAGAAACACTTCACTATGAATCTGTAGAATATGAAAATCATTTAGCAAAAGTATCAATTGTAGGATCTGGTATGGTCTCTAATCCAGGTGTTGCTGCGAATATGTTCACTACTTTAAAAGAAGAAAATATTCATATTAAAATGGTAAGTACATCAGAAATTAAAGTGTCTGTCGTTATTGACCGCCTTCATTTAGTAACAGGTGTTGAGGCACTGCATCAATCATTTATGGCAAAAATTGAGCCTTTAGTGCAGATGAGTTAATTTCCACCTGTAAAACTTAAAATAAATTATATAAATCTATTTCCTTCCTATATAAATAGAATTAGGGTGAGAATATTTTGCGGGGAAGTCGAAGTTATATTATCAAATAGAAACTACATTATCAAATTCTTAAAATGATAGCATTCACGAAAGAAAATTCACGCGTATTTCAATAGTAGAAGGTTTCCGAAGTTTTGTTCGTTAATAAAATGTTTATTCTATACCCGAAAACACCTTGTCATATTTCCCCACACTGTGACAGGGTGTTTTTTGTTTATAGGAGATTTTAGTATAATTATGAGGATCGTTAGATAATAAATTTATACATATAAAGGAGATAAAGACTATGGCAAGCAACAGATTACTAAGAATGGACAATGTCAGCATCGTTGTAGAATCCCTTGATAACGCAATCTCTTTCTTCGAGGAGATTGGATTAAAACTCGAAGGGCGAGCTACTGTCGAAGGTGAATGGGCTGGTCGCGTAACAGGACTCGGTTCTCAGTGCGTAGAAATTGCTATGATGGTAACCCCAGATGGCCATAGCCGAATTGAACTTTCACGATTTCTCACACCACCTACTGTCGCAGATCACCGGACAGCTCCTGTAAATGCCCTCGGTTATTTACGCGTCATGTTCACCGTTGAGGCCATTGATGAAATGGTATCGAGACTGACTAAGCATGGTGCTCAGCTCGTTGGCGAAATAGTTCAGTACGAGGACTCGTATCGACTCTGCTACATTCGTGGAACGGAAGGAATTTTAATTGGTTTAGCGGAAGAACTCGGTAACAAATAAGTAATGTTTTACTGAATTAAAAATATTTGAAAGAACTTTACGCTTAATAAAACTTAGATTTTGAACCCCGTCCTAGCTTTAGAACGGGGTTATGCTTGTTTGGACTTTTTAACATACTATTAATATCTCAAAATTATTATAAAACAATTCAATTGCATGTTATACTCTTTCCTAGGAAATATAACTTACGCTTCTCACTTCTTATCATATATATCGTTTCTTTTGAAAAACGATCTGAACTCATTCAAAATAACTTTCTTCACGTCAGAGTAAAAAACCATCATGAATAGTGCAATTCCTAATAAGATCTCTTGCATTCCTTCATAATCAACGAAAGCACTCATTATTAGCAAACCAAACCCAATATAAAAACCAAACTCATTCTCTTTCTCAAAATCTTCATCTTCATCAATATGTATTTTCTCTTTTAAATTTTGGTTCCCTTTTATTAACTCATCGAGCGTAACATTATACATTTCGCTCAATAAAATCAAATTTTCAATATCAGGGTAACTTTTATCATTTTCCCACTTGTACACTGCTTGCCTCGTTATACCAATCTTTTTAGCAACATCTTCCTGTGAAAACCCTTTTGACTCTCGTAATCTTTTAAGTTGTTGTCCTAAGCTCATAACGTCCCCTCCTTTAACAAATTATGACATAATAAGCGATGCAAAAGAAAGAAACCATTAGTAAAACTCACTGTAAACCATTCGTTTACACAATAAAAAAAGAGAGAATAACTCCTTGAGTTACTCTCTCCCTTCTATTAAAACAGATGAATGTTTTCTTTCTTGCAAGCTTCACGTAAATCGTCAGGCCATACAGAAGATTGAACTTCACCGATATGTGCTTTACGTAAGAAGTACATGCACATTCTCGATTGTCCGATACCACCGCCAATTGTTAATGGTAGTACGTCTTCTAAAATACCTTTATGGAAATCATACTCACGTTTTAAATCTTCACCTGTTTTCGTTAACTGCTCATCTAATGATTTACTATCAACACGAATTCCCATTGATGATAATTCGAATGAAGATTGTAGTACTGGGTGCCAGAATAAAATGTCACCGTTTAATTTCCAATCATCATAATCAGCTGCGCGTCCGTCATGCTTTTCACCTGAACGAAGTGCATCACCAATTCCGATAATGAAGACTGCACCATGCTCTTTCGCAATTGCGTGTTCACGATCTTTCGGCGTTAATTCTGGATATTTATCTTCTAATTCTTGGGAAGTGATGAAAACAACTTCTTCTGGTAAATACTTTCCAAGGAACGGATATTTTTCAAACAAGTGATCTTCTAAATCTTTGAATATTCCATAAATTGTTTGTACTGTTTCTTGCAAGTAGTCTACAGTGCGCCATTCTTTTTGAACAATTTTTTCCCAATCCCATTGGTCAACGTAAATGGAATGTGTTGCATCAAGTTCTTCATCACGACGAATTGCGTTCATGTTTGTATATAAACCTTCACCAGCTTCATATCCGTATTCATGTAATGCGAATCTTTTCCACTTCGCTAGTGAGTGAACGATTTCTAATTCTTCTCCTGAATGTAACATATCAAATTCAATTGGACGTTCTACACCGTTTAAGTGATCGTTTAATCCTGATTTTTTCGTTACAAATAATGGTGCAGATACGCGGAATAGTTCAAGGCGTTTTGCTAATTGATCCTCGAAAAATGTTTTAACTTCCTTAATTGCGATTTGAGTCTCTCTTACTGTCATTAATGATTGATACATGCTGGTTTCCTCCTAAAATGTTTGGATGTTGTGAAAAGAAGCCAACAAAAAAAGCCCTTCTTTCCCAAAAAACTGGGACGAAAGACTTTGGTTCCGCGGTACCACCCAAATTAGCAACAGAGGTTGCTCACTTATACAATACGGAGATGAAATATCTCGATACTGTTCTTCTTGTAACGGCGAAGTTCCCGGCTAAGTCTACTTTCCAGTAAAGGATTTCGGTTAGCAACTCCAGGAGGTTCTTCATAATAGGCTTCGTATCAGGCTCACACCACCCCTGACTCGCTTAGACTACGTCCCACTACTACTCGTCCTTTCATAGTCGTTTTGTTGTCACATCTCTGAAACATTTTATTAATGATTATTCTATACAAAAAATAAAGAAAGTCAACAAAAATTTAAAAATGTTTTTCAATTCTTTATTTTACGGCTTTATTAATTGTTTTCAATATAACATCTTCACTTCTTTTGCCTTGTCAGTCCAAAAAACGTTTCACTAACCGAGACTAACATATACACAACAAGTAATGTAATCGTTCGAAATATAGAATCCGCAGTATTTCGTATTATTTTCATTTTCTTTGTAATTCCTTTCAGTTTACGTGCAAATTCGTGTTATACTATAGCATTCAAGCAGTTTATTTTTACTTAAAGCAATCATAGTCATTTATAAAGAGTATGTTCTAAATCATTGACTATTATCAAATAAGATTTTTATATAACGGAGTGATCATATGAGTAAAACGAAAGCAAAACCGAAAAAAGGTGTCGGACAAGGTACAGGAAGTAAAGGATGGAATCGTTGGCAATCAAGTGCAAAGAAAAAGGCAGCTGCCAAGCCATATAAAAGTAAAGGGACTAAAAAGTAAATTCTGGATTATCTCTTTACTTTGTTCAAAACAAATTATAATTATTACACTAAAAAAGCTATGCCCTCATACATTTGAAGGCATAGCTTTTTACATTAGATCATTAAAATATCTCGAATTTCTTCCTCAGTAATTGAGGACAATTTCTCTTCTCCCGGCTCAATCACTTCAGCGATTAAATTTTTCTTACTCTCTTGCAGTTCATGCATTTTTTCCTCAATTGTTCCGTGAGCCACTAATTTAATAACTTGTACCGTATTTTTTTGTCCCATTCGATATGCTCTATCTGCTGCTTGTTGTTCAACAGCTGGATTCCACCATAAATCGTACAATATAACCGTATCAGCACCCGTTAAGTTAAGACCTGTACCACCAGCTTTTAAAGAAATGAGAAACAGATCCCCTTCTCCTTCGTTAAACCGGTCACATAGCTCTACACGGTCCTGCGAAGGTGTATTTCCGTCTAAATAAAAGTATGGAATCGCTTGACGATTTAACTCACGACCAATAATGGACAGCATCTTCGTAAATTGAGAAAAAATTAAAATTCTCTTACCAGTACTCCTGCATTCCTCTAGTATCTCTAGCAGTTGTTCAAATTTAGCGGAACTGCCCTTGTAATCATCCACGAATAAAGCGGGATGATTACAAATTTGTCGTAATCTCGTTAAGCCAGCTAAAATTCTAATTTTATTTTTACGTAACGTATCTTTATCTAAATGTTTTAACGTTTCTTCCCTTAATTTCGCTAAATAAGCAGCATATAGTCTCTTTTGATCTGGTAATAACTCCGACGATTGTAAGTGCTCTATTTTATCTGGAAGCTCCTGTAATACGTCTTTTTTTAATCGTCTTAATACGAAAGGTTTTACGCGCTTCGCTATATCTTCGCGCCTTAAATCACCGAATTCTTTTCTTCCTGGTAATAATTCTGGAAATACAACGTGGAAAATAGACCATAGCTCTTCTAATGAATTTTCTACAGGCGTTCCCGTTAGTCCGAAACGATACTCAGCTTGGATTGTTTTCACCGCTCTTGCAGTTTGCGTTGTAGGATTTTTAAACGCCTGTGCTTCATCAAGAAATAGTGTATGAAATGGCCTCGCATACGATCTTATATCTCTTCTCAGTAGTGGATATGACGTAATTACGACATCAAATTCCGCTATGTCTTTTAAGATTTTTCGCCGCTCTGCTTGATTTCCATCTGCAATAACTGCTCTAATATGCGGGGCGAATTTTTTCAATTCACTAAACCAATTGTAGACGAGAGAGGACGGTGAAACGACTAATATAGGCAGCTTTTTCTCCCGAATTTCAGGCAAAACAGAATCTATAAAAGCAATACTTTGCAGCGTCTTTCCAAGTCCCATATCATCTGCTAAAATGCCGCCGAAACGGTAATGGGCGAGTGTTTTCATCCACTCGAATCCGTATACTTGATACTCTCTCATTACAGCATGTAAAGTTTGCGGTACTGTAAACTTTAATTTTTTCGGATTTTGAATACTTTCAACTAAATCTTGAACAGATTCATCTAAACTTAAAACATTACCTTCGTGAAGTCCGTTCATCCATTTCACACTCCGAATAAGCGGAACATTCACTTCTTCCCCGTGTAAAAACTCTTTTCGAATACCTGATTCTTTTACAAACTGATTAATTTCATTAAACTCTTTGCTCTCTAGTGATAATAAAGAACCATTCGCTAATCGGTAATATTTACGTTTCTCTTCAAGAGCCACTAATACACCTTTAATTTCCCCTTCTGGTATTCCTTTTATATCAAACCGAAATGACAACCAATCAATTCTTTCTTTTCTTCTCACCCTAATAAGGGGTGCTGTATCCCCTTTATGAATGCGTAATTTGATTGCTGTTGTCGCGTAAATATCAACTAAGCCTTTTAACGTTGGAACGACATGATATAAAAAGTTATACTCAGCATCTTCATTATGCATAAAGTAACCACCTTCTGTTTTCGCGAAGGCACTTTCACTCATAATGTCTAAAATCTCTTTTTCCTTTTTCTCATCACGATTAAAAACAGAAGGCTGTCCATCTTCTTCTAGCGGATTGATCATGACGTTTCCATAATGAAATTCCAGGCCTGCTAACAAACGATTTTTCACACGATCTAAATACAGTTTTGCTTTTAGCGACGGCGTTTCAACACGATCCGATATTACTTCATCAATTCGTACCGTTCCAAGTTTCATTAATCCTGGCACAACTTTCGCTACGAAATGTTCCATCTTACTTTCAGGAATATAAAACTGATTACTATTTGAACGACTCATCATCTTTTGCAGCTCAATAAGTCGCATACAATCTTCCATAGGTAAATGATATAATTTCCCACCGTAAAGAGCATTGTTATACATTTCCATAACTTGAACACGATTTAGGCCGTCTATATGAAGTGTGAATCCACCATTATTTCCTTTCGTAAACTCAAAATGTAATGGCAATAAACCTTTTGAAATTTGTAAGCCATGAAACAGTTGCTCATTTTGCTTCAGATGTACATACTCCACTTTAGAAAGTGAAAAGAGCATATCTTTCCACGAAGCTGGTGGTATAAACATCATACTTTCATCTTGTTGCGCATGTACTTCTAATGCATCTTCATACATTTTTTCATTATGATACATTTTAATAAGCTGTTGAATAACCGCATCCGTTTCTTGCCTGAAGCTATGTACATCTGGTGTGTATGTAAATTCATTGGAACAATGAAAAGCCTCTCTTTTCTCCACTTTAGATAGAAATTCTCTAATATGCTTTATAAAATAAGTTTTCGCAAGTTTTAACTGAATTCCAAGAAGGGCCCCGCCACTTTTCGTCGCTACTGGTGAACATATAAACGCAACATCTAATATTTCACGTGTATCAAAACGGTGTTGTTTACTTTTTGGCCGCAGTGGTTTGTCTGCAAACAACTGAAACATCCCGCTCGTTAATTGATCATTTCCGCTCATATTTTCGGCCGTGCCGCCCGTTTGCTGATTATAATTTATTTGTATTAGTACGGCTGCAACATGTTGACAGTACGTTTGAAAAGACGCTAATGAAGGACAACTACATCTCGCAACTACATCCCCTTTTTTAGCTTTTTCTACTGTAACATGAAAATCTTCATTCCCTTTTACCGTCGCCTCACAAATTTCTTTCGTTTCATCATACTGATTCACGATTACTTTATTTGCTTTATAATAAGCTTCGCCTCTTTTATAAGAGGTCTCTCCGCATACTTCTTTTATAATCGATTTATTTAATGTAAAACCCATTGTTTTGACACTTCCTTAATGTGAAACCATTTTCTCTTACTTAACATTTTACATGCTCAACGAGAAAATATAAAATGTTGATTCAACAAAAAAGATGCTTATTTATAAGCATCTTCTTCACTCTATCTCCATCAACCGTTTCGCCTCAAAATACAACACTTGAATAAATTTCTTCGTATTAATTCGTATATGGCCAGAAGTTGCTATTTCATCCTTTGTCATTTCTGTCATCCGTTTTCTCACTACAGTGAAATCAAAAAATTTCGGAGCATAGCTTTCAAATTTCGGATTTGAAAAGTCTGTTAGTCCGAGGGAAGCTAAATGATTCAATGATTGATAAATCGTTCTTCTTACACGTTGTTCAGATGCTTTTCTCTCCTTATCTATATCTGTATCCGAAGCTATATGATCTAATTTTTTTAATGTTATTTGGTGAAAAATATCTTTTAATGCCGGAAATCCAAATTCAAATGTTTGCGCCTTTTCTTGTCCGTATAAATATTCCAGCATATTAAGTAAATCTTTACTTCCGTTCTCTCCCGCAATACCGAGTTCTGCTAGTAAGAAGCGTCCTGAATCTGATATCTTTTTTCCTTCTTGCACTGTTTCACTACGCATTTGCGGCTTTTCCCACTGAAATACATTATTTAATGATTTTTGAATGTCATATATAGAACGTTCCAAACGAATACGCTCTATCACTTTTCGTACAACCGATACTACTTCTATTTTGTTTAGTGGTTTTGTAATATAATATTCCACACCAAGTGTATACGCCTCACCAATGAGCTGTTTCGATTCAACTTGAGAAATCATAATAATTTTCCCAGTAAATGAAGACGCTATATGACGAACTGTTTCGATGCCATCTCTCATCGGCATTAGTAAATCAATAAATAAAATATCTACTTTTTTATAATTTAGCTGTTCTGCTTCAATAAACGCTCCATCTTCGGATTCTCCAATTACTTCCCCAAGATCGCCATCCTCAATAATTTGCGAAAGCATCGAACGGAAAACTTCATCATCATCTACGATATAATAAAACAAACCTATTCCCCTTCCCGCTTTAAACTGCACTCCGGTAAACAAACGATAAACTTACACCCTTTTTCAGTTTCATTGTCTTCTAACCTTACTTCTCCGCCAAGCTCTGTTACCATTTCGTGTATGTAAGAAAGTCCAATACCTGTTGACGGTGTTCCTGTTTGATCATACTTGGAGGTAAACCCGGGCTTAAATACTAATTTCTTATACTTTTGTGCAATACCAGGGCCATCGTCAATTACTTCAAAGATTACATGTTGATCTCGTTTATATAACTTAATACGAATGAGACCCCTATCTTCAATTGCTTCCACTGCATTTGCAACTAAGTTATTAAAGATTGATAGCACTGTATACACGTGATATGCAGCGTGTTCACCTTCTATATGTTTAGAAAAACGTATATCTTTCCTTAGCATTTCAGCATATTTCTCATTTATTCTTACGATCATTTCTGTAAGCTCATGTCCTTCTACATACTCGGCCACATTTTTATCTAATAACAGTTTAGATAATCCTGCAAAAATTCTTTGATTATCCTTTTTTATTTCGTGCACTTCTCCCGCTATTTTCAAGGCTGTTTTACTGCTAGAATCATTTTTCGCCTGTAAATTTCGATATAGTTGATATGCTTCTTGTGTAATCAATTCTGCATTTTGTAACGTTTTTTTCAAATGAACAGATTCTACATATAAGTTCGAAAGGTGCATGAACATTTTTTCATTTTCTTTTCGAACTTGTGATTCTTTTAATTTCGTTTCATATAAAATCATCATATTTAAAAAGCCTAGTGCAAAGAAACTACGGAAAACAGCAATAATGATAAGTTTATTTACTTCAGAAACTGTTATTGTTGTACCGAGTACTACCATATGATAAATTGCTAGTTCTGACATACTTGCGATAATTTCAATTGTAATTCCAAGGCATCCAATAACGATTGGTTTCTGATGAAACTTATTTACCCTACAAAGTGAAAAAAGACTTCCATAAATAAAATAATAAAAGAACACAGGATAGCGCAAATAAAATGATTCCGTCATATGAAATGAACCTTGCATAACCCAGTCAAGACATACACGGAATAATACTACACATATACCGACAAGAATACCTGCAGCCGCTGCTGGTATTCTTCTTAAAAATAGTAATAAAAAGAAGAAAAGCGGCGTCCCAAAGCTAACGCGAAACGTATCGTTAAAAGGGTGAAAATTAAGTTCTCCAGCAATCGGAACAACAACCATTAATATAGTTAACAGGGATATATCTTTCTTCCATAACTGATTCCAATTCAAAGGTGCCACTTCCTATACTTTTTGTCAGTAGTAAAAGTGAAAGCCCGCTTATTATATAAACGGGCTTTATTTCTATATTCTAACCTTTTCTACCGCTTTTATTTGGCGATACTCTGGCTCCCAGATTGCTTCTTTCACTGCAATCTTGATATCGTTATCACTTAAGTTCTCTCTAGCTACACCTTCTGCAACGGCAACTTTCGCTACTTCAATTGCAACCATTTCCGAGATATTACGTAACTCTTCAACTTCTGGCAAAATAGGTGCTCCTGGCTGACTTGTATCTACCATGCTTGCAACTGCTTCAGCTGCTGCTGCGAACATTCCATCTGTCATGACGCTTGCACGTACGACAATTGTTCCAAGACCAAGTCCTGGGAAAATAAGTGCATTATTTGATTGTCCAATCACATACGTTACACCGTTGTATGTAACTGGTTCAAATGGACTTCCTGTTGCAACTAACGCTCTTCCTTCTGTCCACTCAATTAAATCAGCTGGTTTTGCTTCAGCAAGTGGCGTCGGATTCGACATTGGTAAAATAATTGGTCTTTCTACGTGAGAAGCCATTTCTTTAATAATCTCTTCTTTGAATGCTCCTGCAACAGTTGATGTACCGATTAAAATTGTCGGTTTTACATGCTTCACAACTTCAGCAAGTCCGATCGCATCATTTTGTTTCCACTCACTTACTTCCGATTCTTTTCTTGCATATGGCATTTGGAAATCAAGAAGATCTTCCATATCATCTGTCACTAACCCGTTACGATCAATACACCAGAAACGCTTATATGATTCTTCTTCTGATACGCCAACGCGGACCATTGCATCTCTAACTTGATCTGCGATACCGATTCCAGCCGTACCAGCACCAAACACAACAATGCGGTGTTCACTTAGCGGTACACCCGAAACTTTCACTGCCGATAACACAGCAGCAAGTGAAACTGCACCTGTACCTTGAATATCATCATTAAATGTACAAATATCATGACGATATTTATCTAAAATTTTTCGTGCATTTCGAGAGCTAAAGTCTTCCCAATGTAAAAGTGCTTTCGGGAATTGTTTATTCACTGCTTGTACAAATGTATCAATAAATTCATCGTAAGCTTCACCAGTTATACGAGGGTGACGATTTCCAATATAAAATGGATTGTTTAATAGTTCCTCACGATTTGTACCTACATCTAAAATGACCGGTAATACACGGCTAGGATCGATTCCAACTGCGGCCGTATAAACAGCTAATTTCCCAATTGCGATGTTTATACCACCAACACCCCAGTCACCAATTCCTAATATACCTTCTCCATCTGTTACAACGACTAAATCAATGTTTTCTGCTGTTGCACCGATATTGGCAAATGCGTCTTCAATACCTGATGGATCGTTAATTGATAAATACACACCACGTGGTTTACGGTATTCATGGCTATACCTTTGAATTGCTACACCGACTGTTGGTGTATATACAATTGGTAACATTTCACGTAAGTGATTTGTTAGTATACGATAAAATAATACTTCATTTCGATCATGTAACGCTGTTAAGTATACATTCTTTAATAAATCATCCGGCTGAGAACAAAATTGTTCATATGCTCGGCGTGCTTGTTCTTCTAATGTTAAAACTGCTGGCGGTAATAACCCTTTTAAACCTAATTCTTCTCTCTCGTCTTGCGTGAAAGCGACCCCTTTATTTAAAAGTGGTGTTGATAATACTTCTACTCCTCTTAATGTTGTTTCTAATGAACCATTAGAACCTACTGTAAACTTACTCATAACATCCCTACCTCTATTCATATATAGCATTTCTATATTGTAAACAAAAAAGAGGGGCTTGTCCCCCTCTTCTTTTAATTTTTCTTTAAAAGAGTCGCTCCTGCAATCCCTGGGTGTGTCATTTCAAATGGATCTAGAATTAACTCTAAGTCTTCTTGTGACAATACACCATTTTTCACACAAAGTTCTCGAACGGATTGCCCTGTCGCAATTGCTTCTTTCGCAACGCGAGCTGCTGCTTCATAACCGATATGAGGGTTCACGGCTGTAATAATTCCTACACTCTTCTCAACATACTCTTTTAAGCGATCTTCATTCGCTTCAATTCCTTTTAAGCAATTATCTGTAAAGGCACGGAAACCGTTATTCATAATGCTAATAGATTGAAGTAAGTTGAAAACAAGTACTGGCTCCATAACATTTAGTTCTAATTGTCCTGCTTCTGAAGCAAGGCAAATTGTATGGTCGTTACCAATTACTTGGAACGCAATTTGATTAATTACTTCTGGCATAACAGGATTTACTTTCCCTGGCATAATAGATGAACCTGGTTGACGAGCAGGTAGCATAATTTCCGCTAAGCCAACGCGTGGACCTGATGCCATTAGACGAAGGTCGTTCGCAATTTTAGACATGTTCATCATACATACTTTAAGTGCTGCAGATACTTCAGTATACGCATCCGTATTTTGCGTTGCATCTACTAAATCTTCTGCACCAACAAGTGGTAGTTCACTAATTGTAGCTAAATGTTTTACAACTGCTTCAATATATTCTGGAGCTGCATTTAATCCTGTACCAACTGCTGTTGCTCCCATATTTACTTCATATAGATGTTGACGTGATTGCTGAATTCGTTTCATATCACGTTCAAGTACGCGAGAGTACGCTTTAAATTCTTGTCCAAGACGAATTGGCACAGCGTCTTGTAAATGTGTACGACCCATTTTAATAACATGGTCAAACTGCTCTGCTTTTAATTCAAATACATCGTGCATATAACCCATCGTTTGTAATAAACCTTCTAATGCGTTTAATGTTGCGATATGAATCGCCGTTGGGAATGCATCGTTTGTGGATTGCGCCATGTTTACATGACTATTTGGACTAATATAATGATAGTCTCCCTTTTCCATTCCTAATAATTCAAGAGCACGGTTGGCAATGACTTCATTTGCATTCATGTTCATTGAAGTACCTGCTCCGCCTTGGATTGGATCTACGATGAAATGATCATGCCATTTTCCATCAAGAATTTCTTGAGCAGCTTCTGCGATCGCGCCGCCCTTGTTCAATTCCAATCTTCCTACATCTGCATTAGCAAGCGCTGCAGCTTTCTTTACAATTGCGAACGCTTTAATTAAGCCTTCATGGATTTTATATCCTGTAATTGGGAAGTTTTCAACTGCACGCATTGTTTGTACGCCGTAGTATGCATAGTTTGGTACTTCTTTTTCACCTAAAAAATCTTTTTCAATTCGAACACCATTTTTAACTTCAGTTAATGTTGCCATGATTATTCACTCCTTAACGATTTCTTATGCTGCTTTTGTTTCTTTGACTGTTTCTACATATTGTTTTGCTTTCTCATTATCGAATTCGCCTTCCCACTTCGACATAACAATGGCCGCTAATGCATTTCCTAATACATTGACAGATGAGCGAATCATATCTAAAATGCGGTCAATTCCCGCAATTAATGCGATACCTTCTAGTGGTAACCCCATTGAACCTAACGTTGCTAATACAACAACGAACGATGCACCTGGAACTCCCGCCATACCCTTGGATGTTAACATGAGAACGAATAATAACGTTATTTGCTCTGTCAGTGACATGTGCACACCGTACATTTGTGCAACAAACAATGCCGCTAACGCTTGATAAATAGCCGATCCAGTCAAGTTAAATGTATAACCTGTCGGAATAACAAAAGAGGCAACTGCCTTTGGACAACCGAACTCTTCCATTTTTCTCATTATATTAGGTAAAACAGCTTCTGAACTTGCTGTCGTAAATGAAAGAATAAGTTCTTCTTTTAAAATTTTCATTAATGTAAAAATGTTTACGCCAACCATTCGTGCATTAATACCTAATACAATCACAACGAATAGTATAACAGTTACGTATACAGCTAGCACTAGTTTTCCTAAAGGAAGTAGTGTTGCTACACCAAATTTTGCAACCGTAACCGCAATTAATGCGAATACACCAAATGGCGCAAATTTCATAACTTGATTTGTAACCCAAAACATCGCTTCGAGTACACCTTCAAAGAAGTGAAAAACAGGCTTCCCTTTCTCCCCAATTGCCGCAACTCCTAAACCGAATAATACTGAGAAGAAAATAATTGGTAATAAGTCACCTTGTGCAATTGATTCAAATACGTTTTTCGGTACGATATGAACAATCGTCTCAGCGAATCCTTGCTTTTCTGTAGCATCTGCTGTTTGTTTATAAGAAGAAATATCACTTTGTTGTAAGTTATTCATATCAACGCCAGTACCTGGCTGGAATATATTTGCCGCAAGTAATCCCATTAAAATAGCAATCGTCGTAATGATTTCGAAATAAAGAATTGTCTTCCCGCCCAGTTTCCCAAGCTTTTTCATATCTCCTACACCAGCTACCGCAACAATTAATGCTGAAATAACAATCGGTACTACAATCATTTTAATTAAGTGAATAAATATATCCCCAACTGGTGTGATATAAGAAATCGCCGTTTTATTACCATAGAAGATTGCCCCTACTACAATCCCTAAAACAAGTGCAACAAAAATTTGTGTTGCCAATCCGAATTTTTTCATTTATGTTCATCCCCTTTATGCGAACGCTTTCATTTCGTATTTATAAAAGCTTACTCACACATCATATAGGCGAACCTACAAAATCATACAAAAACCTACAAGTTCGTCACAAAAAATTCGTAAATTTTTCTTTTCTTTTTCATTGACACCTTTTCGTTAAAAAGAAATAAAATATACTTGATAAGTAATTAGATTGTTTCGTATAATCAAAAAGATATATACTTACAACAAATCGAAATGAAAAGGAGTGGGTGTTATGAAAAATCACGCAAAGAAGTTCATCATATCTATTTCTTTTCTTTTTCATTTTCTTAAAAAGGAACAAAGGCATTTGCCTTTGTTCCTTTTTTATTGCGATCTATATAGGGGGAATTGTTATGAGGCCATATAAACGTGTCTTAATTAAATTAAGCGGCGGTGCACTTGCCGATCAAACCGGAAATAGCTTTAACTCCAAACGATTAGAACATATCGCAAATGAGATTTTATCCATCGTTGATTTAGGTATAGAGGTATCTATCGTTATCGGCGGCGGGAACATTTTCAGAGGCCATTTAGCTGAAGAATGGGGAATTGATCGTGTAGAAGCTGATAATATCGGTACACTAGGTACAATTATCAATAGTTTAATGCTTCGCGGCGTTTTAACAAGTAAAACAAATAAAGAAGTGCGCGTTATGACTTCCATCCCGTTTAATGCAGTAGCAGAGCCTTATATTCGCCTCAGAGCAGTACATCATTTAGATAACGGTTATGTGGTCATTTTTGGCGGTGGTAATGGGCAACCGTTCGTTACGACAGATTATCCAAGTGTTCAAAGAGCCATTGAAATGAATAGTGACGCAATATTAGTCGCAAAACAAGGCGTAGATGGTGTCTTTACTAGCGATCCAAAATATAATAAAGCAGCAAAAATGTACAAAAAACTAAACTATAACGATGTTGTTAGGCAAAACATTCAAGTCATGGATCAAGCCGCTTTATTACTTGCCCGTGATTACAATTTACCAGCACACGTCTTTAACTTTGATGAGCCTGGGGTTATGAAAAGAATTTGTTTAGGTGAACATGTAGGGACATTGATTAATGATGATGTTTCATTGCTCGTACATGAAAAATAATTATTTCTCATAAAAAAGGGGTGTCTATAAAAGACACCCTTTTCCATTAACCTTTATAAATAAAAATCCACTAATCCCGCCACTTTCTCCTTACAACGCTCCCAAAATGATAACTTCTCAAAAAATTCATTCGTCATTTCTTTCGAATCATGAAAATCTTGCGCTAATGCCTCATTCACTTCTGATACGATAGTCCCACCATGAATATACAGATTCATCTCATCATTAATATAAAAGCTACGTGCAGTTATGTTCGTTGTACCGATAACAGTTAATTCATTATCAATCAGCATTAACTTCCCATGAAACATTCCTTTTTTATAACCATATACTTTAATTCCGTTATTAACAGCTTGACGAATATACGGATACGCCGCCTCTTTAATGAGAGGAATATCTGGTTTATATGACCAAAGTATTTTTACTGTAACACCACGCTTTTGCGCTTCCATTAAAGCATTCATAAATTCTTTATTTTTCGCTATAAAATAAGGTGTTGTAATTACGATTGAATGCTTCGCTTGTTTTATTAATTCAATATATGTTTCAGCAACGTGATGTCCATTGTAGCTAGCCATCGTATGTAACGTATTCCCTTTACTCGCTTTATTCGTACTTCTTTTTATATGTTCTTTCGTATCTCGTTTCCAATCTAAAACGAATTGTTCTTCTAAATCTTTCGCTCCTTCTCCTCTAAGCCGCACATGATAGTCACGCCAATATCCAAATCGCTTATCTTTCCCTAAATACTCGTCTCCTATATTAAAACCACCTGTATAGCCAATCTCCCCATCAATCGTCGTAATTCGGCGATGATTACGATGGTGAAGTGAATAAAATCCGAATGGCAATTCAGGTTTTCTACTATATGTAAAATGCACACCACTTTCCCGTAATTCATTTATCATCTTTCTTTCAAATGATAAATCATTAATGCGATCAACGGATAAATAGACGTTTACTCCTTCTTTTGCCTTCTCTTTTAATAAGTTTAAAAAAGTATGGCTACTTTTATCATCCGACAAAATAAAAAAATACGTATAAATAGATTGCTTCGCTTCTCTTATATCAGTAAATAACTGTTTATAAAATGACTTCCCTTCAACATATAATTGAAAATCGCTATAATGAGATGCATACTCTGTCGGCATGTTTTTCCCGGCTTCCATTTTCCTGCCTAAAGTAACATCGATATGCATCCAAATTACAATAAAAACAACAATAGCAATAATAATAGAAGTAACTCCCAATATTTTTTTAATCATTTTGATTTCCTTCCGCTCATTTTCTTTCCACTCTTCTATTTTGTCATTCCAATTTACATTTCATGCTTCATACAAAAAAGGATGCGACTTTACGTCACACCCTTTTCATATTAAACAAAGTTCCTCGCATCATTATTTCTTCCAAACTTATAAATAGCAATTAAGAAGAATGCTACCGCAAAGGCAATTAAGATTAAAATATTTAAATACAAATCTGAAATTGGAATTCCTTGTTGTAGTTTTGATACTGTGTCTAATAGCCATCTCTGCGGAAGAAAATCAGCTACTTTTTGCACTGCTTTTGGCATAATGTCATACGGAAAATAACATCCAGCAAGTAAACATGTCGGTACAATAACCATATTTTGCATTGCATTTGCTGATGCTGAGTTTTTCGAAAAAGCAACAAGAACTAACGATATTCCAATCGCTATTAAAGCGAATAGCATGAGTACACCAATCATCACTATGAAAGGCATATTGATATTTATATGAAAAATATTCGTTAGGAATAAAATTGTAATCAGAATTTGTACTGTTAATAGCAGCATATTTACCCCGACATTAGATAATATGAACTTCTTCCCATCTATCGGCGTTGATAAGAGTCTAAAATACGTTCTATTTTCTTTTTCTTTTAAAATATAACCTGATAAGTTCGCTGCTGAAAATAGCATAAACATAATAAGATAACCCATCGTTTGGTTTGTCATATCTTTATTTTTCGAAGTATCTTCTAGCGTCTCAGTTTCCATTTTAAATGAACCTTTTTGATATCCTGCATACATACTATCAAATGCACTTTGATCTGTTCCTGCAACTTTACTAATAGCTGCTACATTATCAATATAATTGTATAAATATGATTTTATAAATCCTGTTACTTGATCACCTTTAATCGATGAAATTTCAATATGAGCTGGCTTCCCTTCTCGAACACTTTTTGAAAAACCAGAATGTAATGTAATAACTCCATCAAGTTTTTTGGAAGTAAGTTTATCTTCTACTTCAGATTCTTTAATTTTACTTACCTTTACATAATTTAACCCTTCTAAAAATTTCACCGTATCATTTGCTATAGATTGATTTTCTTTATTTATAACCCCGATATTTAACGTCCCTTTCCCCACATTCCCATACATCGAGAAGGAGATTAGTGTTCCGACTATCGGCAAACTAATAATAATGAATAACCCTTTTTTATTTTTCAAAAGGACAGATAACGTTTTTTGTATGAGCCATAAAATATCTTTCATACTATAGCCCCTCCCGTCTACGTAATGCAATAATCGCAAGTAATAAAAAGAGTGCTGAAATCCCAAGATTTAAACATATTACCGGCAGTGCCGCTCCTACATCGTTTGCATAAATAATTTTCATGACAGCTGTGTTTGCCCACGTTAATGGTGATAAATTCGTAACAAAATTTTCTTCTACTACGAAATATGCACCACCAAAAATAGAAGCTAATTGCACAACTACAAGAATAATTGCTCTCGATGATTCAGCTGTTTTCGTAATATATCCAATACCTAAACCGAAGCTAATTGCTAGAAAGATTTGTGTTAATAAAATAAGAAATATGATTCCAAGATGGTCGCCCCAATTTGCTTGAAATACAAATTTACTAAATAACATGACAAGTAATACGCAAAGGGCATTTGCTACTAGGCTACCTAGTACTTTTCCAATGAATATTTCAGCCTTACTTATAGGCGCAGCAATGAGACGATCTCCTGTTTTACGTATTCGTTCTCCTCGAATTAAAGAACTCGCTCCCATCCCAGCATATAGTGCAATCATTGTTGTCATTACAACCGCATAGTAATCCATAGAACCTGGTTTTTTCGCAGCTTGTAAAGATGTTTCTTTTATATAATCATTATGATTTCCGCTTGAAAAAACTGCGCTCACCTTACTAGGATCTACTTTTGCAACTTCGGCCGCTACATTGTACTTATCAACAAATGTTGTAAGCATGCCTTCCACAATACTTCCCTCGATACTACTTTTGTCACTTCCATAAAATTTTGCACCATCTTTATTTAACTCTACATAAGCAGCATATTTATTTTGCTTCACTTCTTCTTTCCCATCTGTACTATCGGAAGCTTTTTTAAAATGAATACCCGATTTATCGACTTCTTTCGTAAATGCTTCAAACGATTGAGAAAATGTGCTACTCGCTTCATCTTTATATAGCACTTGTATATCCTTAATCGATTGACTATCACTATTAAATGCATTCGTTAATGCCGTTCCTAACACAAGCATAAGTACGACCGGAAATGCTAACATAAAAACTAAAGTTCTTACGTCCCTGAAATCTCTTTTAATATGCATAATTGCAATATTGAAGATGTTCAATTGATGAACCTCCCTTTACCTTTTCTTCATTTACCTTTTATTTATCTCGTAAGTTTCTTCCAGTCAACGTAAGGAATACTGTTTCTAAGTTTGGAGCCTGCTCCTCTAACGAACGAATTTCAATGTCATGATTAATGAAATGCTGAATAATTTTATTTAAATTGTTTACTCCTGCATCCGAGTTTACTTTAATTACGTTCTCTTCAATTTGAACAGCTTTCACACCGTTTATCTCTTTTAACTGTTCTACATCTAAATTTTCTACTGACTTCACTTCAACCCAAACGTCTTTCGTATCAGTAATAATCGCTTTCAACTGCTCTTTCGTACCTTCTGCAATTACTTTACCGTGATCGACAATTGCTATTTTCGTACAAATCTCTTCTACTTCTTCCATGTAGTGGCTCGTATAAATAATAGTGCTGCCCATTTCATTTAATTTTCGAACAGACTGAAGAATATAGTTTCTTGACTGTGGATCAATCCCAACTGTCGGCTCATCCATAATAATTAACTTCGGTCTATGAGCGATTGCACAAGCGATATTCAGTCTTCGTTTCATCCCGCCTGAAAAGTTTTTCGGGTAACTTTTATGTTTATCGCTAAGCCCTACAAACTGAAGTGCTTCCTCTACTCTCGCTTTTAGCTCAGCTCCTCTTAACCCGTACAATCCAGCAAAGAATTTCACATTTTCATAGGCCGTTAACTCTTCATAAATCGCAATATCTTGCGGAACAATACCGATATTCATCTTCGCAAATCGATTATGTTTCTTTATATTTTTTCCTAATATGCTAATTTCACCTTCATTACTTCTTAACAACCCAGCGATCATATTTATCGTTGTACTTTTACCAGCACCATTTGATCCTAAAAAGCCAAATATCTCTCCTTCTTTAATAGATAAAGACATATTATCTACCGCGATGAAATCACCAAATTTTTTCGTTAAATTTTTAATTTCTAATGTATTCATCATTTCACCCCTATTTCGGTTTCTCTGCTTTTAGTATAAACAAAAAGAATGAACCTGCTCAGTGCAGAAGTTCATTCTTTTCACATGAGATTATTCACTTTTTTCATATGAGATGATTCATCTTCGTCAATATTTCCTATATGGGCAGCAGCATTGTTACTGAAAAACCACTTGTTCCATCTACAATAATTTTTCCGTTTACTGATGCTGTTCGCTCCTCCATCCCCATAATCCCGAGACCTTTCTTAACGAGAGCTGCACCTTTTCCATTATCCTTCACTTGTACTTTTACCATCTTATTAAGTACATGAATATCAATTGAAATGATTGTCGCATCAGCATATTTCATCGCATTTGTTAATGCCTCCGTAACATTTTCACCGATAATCTTCCACTGAATCGGTGAAATCATATCTAAATTCCCTTTATATACGAAAGGAATTTTTATATCATGCTTACCGGCAAATTCCTCTATGAATAATTTCATACGATGAATACCAATTTGCTCAGTTGGTGGCTTCATATTTTTTAATGTAACCCGAATGCTTTCAATCCCGTCTTTTGAAATATGAATTGCATTTTGTAATAACTCCGCAGATTTTTCTTTATCTACCTCCATTAATCTCTTTGCTGCCTCCATTTGAATTAGCGCTCCTGTCATCGAGTGGCCAATTTTATCATGAATTTCTTGAGAGAGCCGGTTTCTTTCTTCTAACTTAAATGTGTACTCTGATTGCTTTATGTACTCTTTATTATCATGTAAGCTTTTCGTCAGCCGCTGCATATCTTTTCGCATCTTATCATTTTGTGATTCAAGCTTTAATACACGCGATATATACCGTTCTGCCATAGTTAATACGATGAAGGCAAACGCAACAATTAATCCATATGTCATTCGAATACTTTCATCGGTAAAGATAATAGGAATCATCATAATGATAAAGATCAGCCATTTATTCTCTATATAACGAAATATAATTTCATATAAGTTCAATGGTAAAAACAAAATGAAAAACGGATGAATCTTCCATGCAAATAATATAACTATTCCAATTGACAGAGAAGTTAATATGTTTTTGTGCGTACCTTTTTTAAATATAGAGATTAGCACGTTTACAGAAAGATATAAAAGTAAAGTAAGTATAATCCACGGTAAGTTCGCAACATTTAAATAAATGTAACTAAACACAATATATATAAAGACAATTAATTTACTTACAATTAACCAAAATTCCATATCTTTAATCTACTTTCCCTGTTAAATAATAAATCGCAATTTGTGTGCGATGTTCCAGTCCAGTTTTCCCTAAAACTGATGTAATATAATTAGCAATCGTTCCTTCTGATATGAAAAGTTGCTTTGAAATTTCTTTATTCGAGAAACCTTTCGCAATTAATGCGATAATGCTAAGTTCTCTTTCTGTAAAAAGATTCTTATCTATTTTACATTCGTCCTCTTTGCTCTCCATTAAATTGCTCTTAATTTTATCAAGCACTACATCTTGCATAACAGTTTGACCGTTATATACTCCTTTTATTGCATCACGAATACGCTCTGGATCATTATTTTTTAATAAATAACCTTTCGCCCCGTTCTTCACTGCGTCCAAAATATATTCATCATCATCGAACGTCGTTAAAATTAGTGGTTTCGTTTCCGTTTCTTCACAAATAAATTTCGTTGCCTCTACCCCGTTCATATTTGGCATACGGACATCTAAAAGAGCGATATCAACGTCGTTCTTTTTACAATATTCCACCGCTTCCTTCCCATCATTCACAGTATCTACTACTTCGAACTCTTCATATGTATTTAAAATAATTTTCATGCCTTCTCTAATAAAAGAATTATCATCCGCTATTAATATTTTAATTTTCATGTTTGTTAGTATGGACCTTCCCCTACTAACATTCACATCCTTTCTTCACGTAACATTTCCCACTTGCTCATTATATACTTCTTTTTACCATTTTTTCACACCTTTTTTCATATAGCTTCCTTCCTAAAAATATATTATTCTTTTTTTACAACATGTGTAGGGTGACCAGCCGTTTCTTACGTCTATATAATAGAATGCGTCAAAAAGGAGGGAGAGACCCATTGAGGAAAAACAATTAATTGAAAAAGCACAGCAAGGAAGCGAACATGCTTTTCGTATCCTTGTGCAAACATATCGTCATTATATTTTTCAAGTTATCTTTTCTATTTTAAGACATGAAGAAGATGCGAAAGATGTTACACAAGAAGTATTCTTAAAAATTCACGCCGCTCTCCCAAATTATCAATTTCGCGGATTAAAAACGTGGATGGCACGTATTGCCACCAATCACGCTATTGATTATAAAAGGAAGAAAGCTAGAGAAAACGAAGAACTCTCCTTATGTAAAGAAACTGAGGAAAATATAAAATCCTCTCATAATATTGAGGCTTTATTATTGACGAAAGAGCAAAAAGTACTCATTGCTCAAAAACTGCGAGAACTTCCCGAAAATTACCGTGACGTCGTTCTCGCACATTACTTAGAAGAAAAAAGTTATCAAGAAATTTCTTTACAGGAAAACATCGAAGTGAAAACAGTCGAAATGAAACTGTACCGGGCAAGAAAATGGATTAAAAAACATTGGAAGGAGGAAGAGTTTCTATGACGCATTATTCAAAAGAGGATTGGCGCAATTATACTTTAGATTTTATAGAAAGCAATGGACGTGAATCTATGGAAGAACACCTTTATGAATGTGATCATTGTTTAGCACTTTATATGGAAAGTATCGATGAACAACATGAAAACCTTCCAATGATAAATGATGATTCATTTACGAACGAAGTTATGATGCAAATTAATTTTGAAACGCTACAACCTAATGAAAATATAAAAACAAACTCACTAAAGCGCACCATTATTCACTACATAATTGCGACTGCGGCTACAATTATTTTTATGGTAAGTGGTTTATTCCAATATATTTTCACAGCGACATCAAATTTCGAGAAATCTTCAAAACATAACGAGTCTTCTATCTCACAACAAATTGTAAACAAATCGGTAGACACATCAAAAAAGGACGGAGGTTCAAAGCATGAATAAAAATCCCTTTTTAGCACTTGTATTAGGGCTAATTCCTGGGCTTGGACATTTATATTTAAAAAAGATAGGACGGTTTATTTTATATAGCGGAGGAGCTTTATTTCTATTTTCTTTTGCAGTTTTTTGCGTAGTAGAATTAGGAGAGCGCACCATTGTCTTTCTCCCCCTATTTTTACTAGCTGTTCTATGGATAATTAACTTACTAGATTTAGTTATCACCATTATAAACCAAACGAAAAAACAAGAAGCTGGAGAATTGATAAATCCCTCTAAAGAAAGCGAACGATTTTATATCATTCTCCTATCCATCATCCCTGGACTTGGTCATTTTCAATTAGGACTCATGCAACGTGGACTTACATTTTTAGTCGCTTGCACAGGAATCGGAAGTATGATTATATTCGTTGCACTTTTAACATCGCAAGAAAGTTTCCTAATCTTCCTTATTACATTACCTGTTTTATGGATTTATAATTTCTTCGATGTTGTTCAGCAACTCCAGAAAAAAGAACGTGGCGAGCAACTAGATGATCGTACTATTTTCGAAGAGTTTGAAGAGCACCGTGAACAAGGAAAGAAAAATAAAACATTCGCTTCTATTTTAGCGATGTTCCCCGGAGCAGGACATATGTATTTAGGCTTACAACGCCGTGGCCTTCAGCTTATGGCAGCCTTTTTACTTTCAATATATTTACTCGACTTATTAAGACTTTCGGCGTTTTTATTTTTAGTACCAATCATTTGGTTCTATAGCTTCTTTGACGCTTTACAGCAAACTGCAAAGTATGGAAAAGAACGTGTAAATGACGAACCTATCATTGATTATTTTATCAATCATCAAAGATGGATCGGTATTGGGTTAATTACACTTGGTGGTTATTATTTATTAGATCAAACAGTCCTTCCTATTTTGAATGATTACTTTGCAACTATATTTAACATTCATCTTAGCGAGCTCTATTATCGCTATTTCCAAACATCTATCGTTGCACTCCTCTTAATTGGTGGCGGCTTTAAATTGTTAGTTGGAAATAAAGAAAACAAAGGTGGTACACAAGAATGAGAACATGGCGCGTTGGAACATTTTCAATGGGGCTTTCTATTATTTCATTAGGTTGCTTCTTACTATTTTCAGTTATAAAAGGTACTGAGGTATTAGATTCCTTAACAGCATGGTGGCCTGTTTTACTTATTATACTTGGCGTGGAAATTTTACTATACCTTCTATTTTCTAAGAAGGAACAATCCTTTATTAAATATGATATTTTTAGTATTTTCTTTATCGGCGTTTTAGGAAGCGTCGGAATTGCTTTTTACTGTTTATTATCAACTGGATTACTAGATGAAGTTCGTCATTCTATTCATACCACTCGCCAAACGAGTAATATTCCAAGTGAACAACTTGATATACCTGAGTCTATCAAAAAAATTGTAGTGGATGCAGGGCAGCACCCTCTAACAATAGAGGGAAATAATACAAATCAAATTCACCTTCTTGGAACATATGAAATGACGACGAAAGCTAATGAAAAACTCAATTTAAAACAAGAAGATTTCCTTTCAGTTCAAACAGCTGGGGAAACGATGTATATCACTTTAAAATCATTACCAGTTCAACATACGTTATGGAATTCAGCACCACAGGTCAAACCGACACTCGTTCTTCCGCAAAATAAAAATGTAGAAGTTCGTGCTTCAAATAACGACCTATCCCTTTATCCAGGTCAATTACAAAATAATTGGTTTGTACAAGAAAGTTCAAATGTATCTGTTCATTTAACGAAAGAAAGCGATGTATCTTTAATCGCCGTAACAAACAAAAAAGAAGCACACGGAAACACACCTTGGGAACAAGTTGAAGATTTAACGAAAAAAGAAAATAATTCTTCAGAAGAAAATCCAGAATTCAACGAGCAAGAACATTGGTATAAAAACTCGATTAAAACAGGAAATGGGACGTACAAGTTAAACATTGAGAAAGCTTATAATATAAATATGAGCATTATCGAAAAATAAAAAACCTTCCACAATTGTGGAAGGTTTTTCTCATATAATTGCTTTAATTCCTTCTAACACTAATCCAATCATAAATCCGCAAACAGCCCCGTTTACTCGAATCCATTGTAAATCTTTACCAACGTTATTTTCAATCATTTCAATTAACGTTTTATCATCTAACTTATCAAGGTTTTCTTGTACAAGTTTTCCGATTTTCGAATGATTCTTTTCTACAAGTGTGACAACTTGTTTTTGTAACCACTCTTCTATTTTTTGAACAGTCTGTTCATCTTCTTTTATTTTATTCATTTGTTTTTGTAAAAATGGAATAACATACTTATCCGTAAATTCTTCATTTTTCACAAAAGTAATTGCCCTTTGTTGTACTTGCTCCAGCATACCTTTAATTTTGTCAGTAGCATCCCAATTGGCAATCCATTTTTCTTTCCAATTTTCTAATTCTTGTAGTAACGCTTCATTTTCTTTTACATTTATAATTTCTTGGCGAATTTTCGATAATATAAGTTGTCTTGTGCTATTCTCCGCATCTTGTAAGCTGTTAATATTGCTAATAATAAACTTCTGCAAAATACCGCCAATTTTATCTTCATCTACAATATTCATAAACGATTTCAAAGTAAACTGTAAAAATCCATCTACTTTTATGTTTTCCATCGCCTTCATACCTAAGCTTCCAAGTTGGTATCGGGCTTCATCTTGCGCTGTCCAATCTTTCACTTTTACTAAAATGTAATCAAGTGTCTTTTCATCATATTCTTGCACAACTAATTGATCGACAAGTACTTGTAAGATATTACTTGTATTAATTGTATGCAAATACGTTTTTAATTCTTTTTCAATAATAACCGCTAATTTTTCCGTATCTATCGTAACAATCGCTTTCTCCGCAATCGTTACAATCCCCTTTTTCACAGCTGCAGACTGCATTTCTCTCTCAGCAATTTGCAGCACCATTTGTGCTAGCTGCATTTCTTTTACTTTATTCGTAATACTTTCTTTCGTCAGCCACTCATTTTCTAACGTATTGATGAGCCCTTTCGTTACTCGTTTACGATTTTTAGGTAATAACGCTGTATGAGGAATTGGAATCCCCATCGGATGACGGAATAAAGCTGTAACTGCGAACCAATCCGCAAGTCCGCCAACTAACCCAGCTTCAAATCCTCCTTGAATAATCTCACCTGCTACTGTTCCTTGAAAAGGGATAGAAGCCGCAAATCCTACTCCCATAACCCCAAGCGAAATACCCGCTATATATTTAGTCTGTAATGACATCGTATACACATCCTCTTATTATGTAAAGTAAAGCTTTTTTGTTGTATTTATTCAATATTAATTATCCTTTATATATACTATAAAGAACTAATACGAAAATAACAAAGATTTTATGTACACGAAAAAATGAGGCTTTAAATCGCCTCATTTTTCGCTACTCTGCTATTATTAATTCCAAACCCTTTTTATAATACCCATTCATCACATCTTCTGGAACCATACTACCGCCAGTTCCCCACACAATATGAGTACCTTCCTTCATCTTCTCTGTTAACTGCTGTTTTTGTAAATACTCATCATCTTGGCATACTTTCACTGGCCCTATCATACCGGCTAACGCAGAAGGTTCTAAATAAATATTTTCTGTATCTGCTAGTTCTTTTAATAATCTATATAACTCTTCATCACTTACTGTGTAATTTCCACTCAAAAATGATTCCATCGTTTTACCGACAAATCCAGACGGTCTTCCTACCGCTAGTCCGTCCGCGTCTGTCACATTATCAATCCCGATATCTTGAACGGCAATTTTATCATGAAGCCCTGTCATTAAACCGAGTAACATGCATGGAGAGTGCGTAGGTTCCGCAAAGAAACAGTGAACGTTGTCTTTATACAGCAACTTTAAACCAAATGCGACGCCGCCAGGCCCGCCTCCTACTCCGCACGGAAGGTAAACGAATAAAGGATGCTCTTCATCTACTACAATCTCTAACTCTTCTAATTGCTTTTGTAAACGCGATGCTGCTACTGCGTATCCTAAAAATAAATCATGAGAGTTTTCGTCATCTACAAAATAACAGCTAGGATCTGCATCAGCTTGCTGACGCCCCTCTTCTACTGCTTTACTATAATCCGCTTCATATTCAATAACGTTTACACCTTTACCTCTTAATAAATCTTTTTTCCATTTTTTCGCGTCTGCTGACATATGAACAGTTACGTTAAAACCTAGTTTCGCACTCATAATCCCAATGCTTAACCCTAAATTACCTGTAGAACCTACCGCAATTGCGTATTTTGCAAAAAACTCTCTACATGTATCGCTATCTAAAATGGAGTAATCATCATCCTCTGTTAACATTCCATGCTGCAAAGCTAATTGCTCAGCATGTTTCAAAACTTCATAAATGCCGCCCCTAGCTTTAATGGATCCCGATATTGGAAGCCCGCTATCACACTTTAATAGCAATTCTCCTAATATAGGTTGCCCGTAATTTTTCTCTAAAGATTGTTTCATAGAAGATATTTTCACTAAAGGTGATTCTATAATGCCGCCCGTTTCTTCCGTTTCAGGAAAAACCTTCGCAATATATGGTGCAAAACGCTTTAACCGCTCTTCGGCATCCTTTACATTTTCTTCATTCAATGGGGAATCTTTTATTGCCGTTTCATACTTTTCCATGTTCGGATTCAGCCAAAACACTTCTTCTGTTTCGATTAATTTAGTTATTAGTGGATATTCCTCTTTTAAATTCTCTAATCCCATCATTTCTCTTCCTCCTCATAACCTTGTAGCTTACGATTCAATAAATTATAATTAAATTAATTTTAATATAGTTTAACACAAATCATTCACTTTAGTTAACTTTGATTTAATTTATTTAAATATAATTTAATAATTATTAAGGAGCTTTCATTATGGAAAATATAGATATCGGTAAAAAGATTGAAAAACAAAGAAAAGAAAAAGGGCTAACGAGTAAAGACTTAGCAAAGATGGCCGAGATTACACCATCTATGTTAAGTCAAATTGAGCGCGGGTCTGCTAACCCTTCTATACAAACATTAAAAGTACTCGCTAAAGCGTTAGAAGTTCCAACATTTAGCTTTTTACTTGAAGATACAAATACAGACGATTTAATTGTACGTTCTCATAAACGAAAAAAAATGATTATCGATAATTTATCATATGAATTGTTATCACCTGATTTCACAGGAAATTTAGCAACAGCAATTATGACCGTTCCGCCGAATACTGCTTCATCTGAAAATGTACTAGAACATAAAGGTGAAGAATTAGCATTTGTGTTAGACGGAACAATTACATTGTATTTAAACGAAGAAGAGTACACTTTAGAAACGGGTGATAGCGTAAAAATACCCGCTTATTTAAAACATAAATGGGTAAATCAATTCGAGAAAAATGCTATTGTTTTATTTTCTGTTACTCCGCCGGTTTTTTAATACATTTAAGAAAAACAGGATAATCCTTCTTATTTAATACGAAGGAAACTACTCCTCATATTAATAAAATTCTATTTACAGTAGAGGGCTATTTTGTTATTCGTAGAAAACTTGTTATATATAATTTATATTGAGGTGTTATGAAATGAACATTCACAAAAAAACGAAACCCCGTATTCATGTTAGTTCGTCAATCTCATTAATTGATTCTCCCATTCAAATTTATATAACTGGATTAGAACCTTTACAAGAAGTAACAATAAGAGCCTCCAGAATTGCCGAGGGAATAAATGATATATATTTAGAATCAAATGCTACCTTTATTGCAACTAAAGATGGCAATGTAAACCTTACTGAACAAGCGCCCATTACTGGCTCTTATACAGGGATTGATGGAATGGGATTATTTTGGTCCTTAGACATTATTAAAATAGGCGAACGTTACGAGTCTACGCAAAATGATAAGAATCCACTATCGCCTCAAAACTTAACTTTATCACTTGAAATTAATGGATCTATTATTGATGAAATAAACATATCAAGATTATGGAAATCAAAACAAATCGTTCGGTATCCAATTAGAGAAAATGGGTTGGTCGCTACTTATTTCTACAACGAAAATAAGAAAGCGTATCCAGGAATTATTGTACTCGGCGGTTCAGAGGGTGGATTAAATGAATACCTTTCCGCTTTACTTGCATCACATAATTTTTCAGTACTCGCCCTCGCTTATTTCGGAATCGATAATCTACAAAAACAACTTGTAGAAATTCCCCTTGAATACATAAAAACAGCCATTGAGTGGATGAAACAACGAGAAGAAGTCACCAACAATTGGTTAGGTATACATGGGACCTCTCGAGGAAGTGAACTAGCCCTTTTATCAGCATGCTTTTTCCATGAAATAAAAGCTGTTACTTCTCTAAACGGTTCATCTATTGCATTAAGTGGGATTGTACCGTGGTCTAATGCTACAACATTACCTCCTGCTTGGACCTTTAAAGGGAAAGCATTACCATATGCGTCTCCAATAAACCCCATCTCCGTCGCACTCGAATGTCGTAAAATGTTTGAAGAACATAGAGGCATGCCATATAGAAAGTGGTATAACGCTTTAACTTCAGATTCTAAAGTTGTAGAGAATGCTACTATACCAGTTGAAAAAATTGATGGGGATGTATTGCTAATTGCTGGTGAAGAAGATGAAGCTGATATTGTAAGATTATCAAAAAAAGCGATTGATAGATTGGATACATTTCATTCTCCTCATTTTTATAAACAACTCATATATAAAGGGGCTGGACATTCTATCGGCATCCCTTATTTAAGAATAAATTATAACCAGGGGAGCAAAAAAGATAACGCTTTTGCTAGTATTGATTCATGGAAGAAGACCATTCATTTTTTTCAAAAAAGCTCACAATCCCAATTATAAGAGGTATGCATGTATGAAAATTTCATACATGCATACCTCTTATTTTTTCGGCACCAACAAAATTCCTAAACTAATAACAAAGAAGCTCATCATTTGCTGTGCTGATAGACCAACTAGAACCGAATTTTGTTCACTAATAAGTGAAATAATGATATGAGCAACACCCTCAACTATTAGAAAAACACTTATGTTCTTTCCATTTCCGAGTCTTTCATTTTTCATCCATAACAAGCCTATTATGCAAAGGGCAAGGATGATTTCATATACGAAAATGGGATGATATAAAAATTTAGATTCGTATATTTTCACACCCCAAGGCAATGTCGTTTGTACACCTACTTTTTGGTGGAATAGAAAATAAAAAACAATACTCATACATAATCCAATAGGCAATGTATCAAGTAAAATACGAAGTGAAAATGGCTCCTTTTTACTTTTCCAAACAATGTATACACTCGCAATTATGCATCCTGCTATAATATGCTTCATACTTCCTATAGCTAATAATGCTTGCACTGGCGACTTAAAAGCCCATACTGGATTTAAAAATGCCGGTGCAAATTTCCACACAAATACGATGATTAGAAAAGCATTCGTTACTGCATCCATCATTTTTTCATATGGTACGCTTTGGCTCTTCATCTTTCGTTTCATCAACATAAATCCAAATAGACTTCCAATAATAAGAGATACGGGTTGTAACCTCACGATCCACTCCATTAATATAAAATCCCCTCTTTAACCCTCAATTAATTTCTTAAATTTCTCTTCTAATTGATCTGGAGGTAATACGCCTCGTACTTGCTCTACAATAATTCCATCTTTATTAACAAAAAATGTCGTTGGTAACGAGAATACTTTATAATCTAACCCAGCTACTCCATCCATATCTAGTAGAACCGGAAATTCAAATCCATAGCGATCCGCAAATGCACTTGCTTCTTGCACTGGGTCACTTACAGTTGCATTTACCGCAAAAATTTCAACGTCCTTTTTATATTTATCATACATACGAACTAAGTCAGGTGCCTCCATTTCACATGGACCACACCATGATGCCCAAAAATTAATCAGATATGGTTTTCCTTTTGCATCATTTAACGAATATAGCTTACCGTCTAATCCTTTTAACGTTATGTTTGGCGCTTTAAATCCTACTTGTGGTAATACTTCTGTTTCTTGTAACTCCGCTTGTTTTGCTTTTCTTTCTTTTTCTTCTTTTTTTGTATTATAAAAGTTAACTCCGGCCCAAATTAGTGCCCCGGCCAATATAATCGCAATTAGTTTCTTCACTTTTCTTCCTCCCCATTATTAAAAGCCTGTAAATCCACCGAATAGACGAATAAAAAATGCCGTAATTTTCGTCATTTGATTTGTGTATAATAAAATACCTGTTATAATCATCATTCCGCCGCCAATTTTCATCATGACATTGGCATATGTAACGATCCATTTTACCTTCCCAATAAAGAATGCCATCACGAAAAACGGAACCGCAAACCCAAGAGTATATGCGGTAATATAAAGAAGTGCTCCTTCAGGATTCGTCGCACCAAGCATGAGTACAGCTGAAAATATCGGCCCCACACATGGCGTCCAACCCGCTGCATATGTCATACCGACTAAAATCGAACGAATATATCCAGTCGATTTACTTCTATACTGCACTTTTTTCTCTGCCATAAGCCACTTAGGTTGAAACAAGCCTGTCATAAACAGTCCCATCAAAACAATAAAAATCCCACCAATTTGTTGAATCAATTTTTGGTTAGATGAAAATGTTATTCCAATCCAGCTTACCGATAAACCTAACGCGTAAAAAATAACCGAAAATCCGATCATAAAAAATACAGTATGCATAATCGCTGATTTTTGCATCATTCCACGATTATCTTTTAAATCTTGAATAGATACACCTGTAATATATGATAAATAAGATGGATATAACGGTAAAGAACATGGTGATATAAATGACAATACCCCTGCTCCAGCTACAAGCCAAATTGTTAAATCTGCCGCATTCATTTAATTCCCCCTAACACACTACAATTAGTAGTGTTAATTCTAAAAAAAAGAGGCTATATGCACTCTCCGACAATAAGTACAACCGACATACAGAATAAACCTAATGTTACATATACCGAATTCGTGTGTAACGGAATAGTAAGCTTAACAACTTTTTCATTTAACACTTGCTCGATTCGTAAATTTATTGCTGTTTTTGCAAATGAGGCTGTAACACATCGATTTTCCATCGTCTTTATTTTAATTAATTTTAATAATGCGCTGCCTAACTCGAATTTAGATTTCATTTTTCGCATTGCATACTTATCTGCAGCCAACTCCTGATACACATGATAGCGCTGCAATAACCCTTTTAATATCGGGATGTACACCATTCCTTCTGCTAATAACGTAAAACAAAATAATTTTAATGGATCTCGATTCGTTTGATGATATTCTTCATGGAAAATAATCGCATCCATTTCTTCATCTGAAAATGTTTGAAGCATCCCTTCTGACATGACGACTTTCGGACGAAATAATCCAATTGTAAATGCCGCAACTTCCTCGGTCGGCAATATATATATTTGTTTTCCTTTTCGAATGAAAGGGATAAGTACTTTTTGTAACTTTTTACTATAGAAAAATTGTCGCCAAATTCTTTTGCACACGATGAACACAGTAAGTAGTAGTAATCCAGTAATTATAATACGAATGAGTGATAATTCCTTCATATGTTGTTCTAATTGGAACAAGCAAAAATTCGAAAGAAAGAACGCCTTATTTTGAAACAGAAATGGATATGTAACGTAGTACACTGACATACTAAAAAAGAGGATACTAACAATCACTGCTAACAATACGATTTTACGCATTTGCCACTTCATTTTATTGATCCTCTTTTTTTAACTGACTCAATTTGTCTTCTAATTTTTTTATTAAAGTCGGATCAGCCTGCTCTAACTCATCTAGCATATGATTTACAACTAAATCTCCAAACTCCCCCATCAATTCCTGTGTCATTTTCTTCGTTTGATTGGATAAGAATTCTTCTTTTGTTTGTATAGTACGATATATGCCACTTCTTTTCACAGTCTGTTTTTCTAAGTGCAATTTCTCTACTAACCTGTTCATAACTGTCATTACAGTATTAAAATTCACAGGTGATTCTTCACTTAATTTCTGCTGCACTTCTTTAATCGTAATACCATCGGTGGACCAAACAATCTCCATAATTTTCGCTTCAAGTGGCCCAAAGAAATGATTTAACCCTTGCTCATTTAACTTATAGTTTTGAGTAAACATAGTATGGCTCCTTTCACACTACGAATTGTAGTATAAATTAAATGAAAGGTCAAACGCGAATGATATACACTAAAATTCAATACTTATAAATCAATAGGTCATTCCATTCATTGTAAACCTAACTTCTCTCCAAATGTCTCAAAGAGATACTGCTCTAATATTTGTACACTAAACGTTTCATTACGCCCAAGTGCAAATAATTCCCGATCTTTCGCTACGATAGTATCTAACGGAATAATGACATTATCCACTATTTTTGTAATTTCAATGATGTTACTTTTGACATTTACCTCTGTTTTAAATTCAATATTTTCTAATACGATATGTGAACGTCTTCCTGATGTGAAAAAAGTAAAGTTAGGATTTTTAACAACGCCAATTTCAGCCTCTAACGCATATAAATAGTGAAAAATTATATCTCTATGTCCATCTTTTATTATTTTTTCATCCTTCTCATCATCTAAGTATTCTTTCACTTTCGCTGCAAACTCAAATCGAAAATCCACTCTTTCACGCTCCCTCTATTCATTCTATACGAAATAAATATATTGAAATAATTTTACCATATTGCGATACAAGTTCCTATTAAAAGTAAAAAGTACTTTTCAAATCACTCTTCTTTCTAATTCTTTTTTAACTCAATATTAATTACTGCGTCGTTATATTAATTTAAACATATTTTTCCTATATTTTGAAACAATAGTATGAAATATTATATATCAATAAGCTGTTTCTAATTCTTTTTTCTATTTAGCTATCATCACCTTTACTATTCCGATATATTGAAACTACATTTTCTACTTATTCATTACATGCGAGAAGGAATGTAACTCTCTTCTATCGAATTTTTATATAACGAAAATGATTAGGTGGTGCTTTACTATGAAATTAGCTGTCATTGGTGGCGGTGATTTACAAGATTCAAACCACTCGCCTATTAATGAGCGACTTATAGAATTAACAAATAAACTATATCCAAAAGTATTATTCATTCCTACAGCTAGTCATGATGATGAAAGCTATATAAAATTATTTTTAGACACGTTCGAAAAACAATTACACTGTGAAGTACAAATTTTACGTACTATAGCCGATACACCTTCTAAATATGAAATAGACGAAATGATTCAATCAGCTGATTTGATTTACCTCGGTGGCGGGAACTATATTCATATGCTTACACAATGGAAAGAACATAAACTAGATGAAAAATTATTATTTGCTTTGCAACAAGGAGCGCTCATTGCAGGCTATAGCGCTGGTGCTATGTGCTGGTTCACATCTAGTATCCGATCAGATTATGAAGGCTCTGATTATATAGAGAGCAACGGATGGGGGATTGTGAACAAAAGATTTTGTCCACATTATAATCAATTAAATAGAATGAACGCCTTCCATTCCTTTTTACAAAACCATCAAGGTAATATAGAAGGAATTGCACTAGAGGATAATTGCGCTCTATATATTACAGAAGAATCTTTTGAAATTATCGGTGAACCTGAAAAAGCGTGGGAGTTTTATATGAGTGATAATAAACTCATTAGACAACATTTTGATATTACTTTAAAAAGCTATTTATAAACATCCACTTACAAAAAAATGTCCCTAAGTATAACAAACTTAGGGACATTTACACGATTTAGCTCACTAATCGTGTAATTCGTTTCTTCTGCCATGAAAGCTTATAATATGCATACTGTAAGATTAAGCTGACAATAAATGCTGCTGGGTATCCAATCCATATCCCTTCTATGCCAAGACTTGTATGGTAAGAAAGGTAATACGCTACAGGTACTTCAACTAGCCAAATTGATACGACGCCAATAACAGTTGGCCATAATACTGTACCGCTTGCTCGCATTGTCGCACTAATAATTTGTGCATGACCGAAAATTAAATAACTCCATAACGTAATCATAACGAGGCTATGAGCAATTTCAATTGTTGTTTGACTCGTTAAAAATAGTGATAGAATGTCTCTTGAGAACAAGTAAATAAGAGATATTAGCACACCACCGATGACATAGTTCATTATAATTCCGGCCTTCACAACTTTCTGCAGTCGATCGAATTGATTTGCACCAATTGATTGTGCTGCAAAAATAGAAACTGTTATACCAAGGCTAACGGCTGGCATTTGTACATAACTTGCAACTTGGTTCACAACGCCATATGCCGCTGTTGCATCCGAACCGTAACGATTTACAAACGCGATTACCGCAATTTCAGATAATGAAACTAATATCATATTAATACTCGCTGGAATTCCGAGTCGTAGCAATAGCTTTAATAAATCCCCATCCATGCGAAGATATTTCCTTACCGTACTATCTAATTGTAGCGGGTGATTTTTCTTCTTTAAATACACTAACATAACAATAAACGTAATAACTGTAGATATAACAGAAGCATAGGCTGCTCCATATACATCTAACTTAGGAGCTCCTAACCAACCAAAAATAAGAATCGGTAATAAGATCATATTTAGCGCTGTACTTACAATTAAAAAGTAAAATGGCGTTTTAGAATCTCCTGTACCTCTCATAAATGTTGTGTATGCAAAATATAAAAACAAGACTGGCATCGATATAAATAAAATACGCGCGTAATGAACACTTATATCAATAATATTTTCTGGCGTTCCCATAAGGCGCATAATATCCATCGCAAAAATACTACCTACTATAGCTAACACAACTCCAATAATAAAAGTAAATGTCAGCGTCGTACCAACAATCGCTTTTAAACGATCTTCGTTTTTAGCACCAAACGCCTGACCAATTAAAATCGAACTTCCTGAACCAATACCAATTACAAATGAAACGAGTAAGAAAAATAGCGGGAAGAATGCTGATATGGCCGCTAAATCATTCACTCCAAGCCATCTTCCTACTACTACCATACCGAATAATTGTCCAATTGATTGTAGTACATTACTTAATAGTAACGGTACTAAAAACATGGACATCGATTTCCAAATTGGTTTACTCTCACTTTCTAACTTATGTGACTCCGCACCTTCTTGATTGTTATCTGTAGGTGGTTTCAAATTTCATTTCTCCTTTTATTAAACTTCTATCTCTTTGTATAGTTGTTATAATGATGTGCTTCTATTCATTTTCTTTTCCGTATGATTATAACTTCACCCAATATTCGCTTCCATCAGCTGTTCTATCTAAAAAACCATATTCAATTAAATATCTTCTTAAAGTTACAAAATCCGGGTATACGCTTTCTATGACAGTATTTACTTCTTTTTCAGTGTACTTTTTATTACTATCAAACTTCGTCACTAAATGACGTAATATAATTAATTTACGCTTTTGTTTTTTCGGAAATTTAGAAAGCGGTCCATCTAATCCTTCTGTAAAATGTGTTTTTAATACTTCCTCATTTTCTTCTTCCGTAATATTGTAGCGATCATCTACCATCGTTGCGGTTCTATGAATGGGTACAAATTTCGTTTGTACTTTTGATTTTTCTTCTGATAGTTCCATTAACGCTAAAAACACTTTCGCTTGCTTCATTTTCTCTCGAAGTGTAAATCGATGATTACGAATAGTTGAAGTGCTTCCACCATCCATCTCTTTTACAATCTCTTTATCATTCAGCCCCATATGGAAAAACTGAACCATTTTCTTTTGCAAATCCGTTAAACCAGTGTACTTCTTATCAAGGTTTAATAAATAATCAAACATAGACGTATGTTCATTTTGCACATGCAATTGTACAAACTTCTCTACTTCATATAAAACTTGATTATCTTGATAAATAACACCCTTAATAAACGCTTCTCCACAAGCTAAACAAATATATTCCTCTGCTTCCGCTTCAAATACATACCCCTTCTTCAATTCCTCAACCGAAGCATCCCAAAACTTCTCTGAAATATCATTCATACCAAACACTCCTTCAAAATGTTTACTTAAAAAAAGACAAATCACAATAACGTTTACTATCACTCCATCATCTTAACACAACACAAATAAACATTTCAACGTTTCGTTTACCCATTTTACAAACTTTTATAAAAACGTCTATTAAAAAATCATAAAAGGACTTATAGTAACAAAAAGCGAGTGTATTTAATACATAAATGAAGATAGGGTGTGAAACAAAACATGATTATTCTGCAAGATCCTTATTCACTTTTAACTACAAAAAAAGGTATTCTCGTATATGGAAACACCTTTTACCCATTATATATTCTATTTATAAACTCGACTAAAGCCTTACTTACCTGCACGAATATATGCTTTCGGTTTCTATCCTCAACAAATTTACTAGTACAACTACCCATAATCATCATACAACTAATTATGACTAGCGCTAACTTTCTATTCTTGTAAGTCACTTCTTACCTCTCCACTATTACAAAATTCCATTTAAATTTATCCCATCAAGAAATTTTACAGGAATAATAAACCGAAAGAATATGCAATTCTGCATATTCTTTCGGTTTATTACGATGTTGTGATTTATTTTAGTTAGAGTACACGTATACCGAGGTGACTAACTTGAAATTTAAAGCGAAAAAGAATCCATTTCACGTCATTTTTATTACATTATTTATCATTATTTTTTTCGTTTCGCTATTCTCCCAAAATGAAAATTCTATTTTTTTCACTCTCATGATGCTGTTAAATATCGTGAACCTTTCTTCATTCTATTTTTCTCACTACTACGTAAGGGAATCCTCCCTTGTTGTAAAACATGGTTTTGTATTTCATACTGAAATTCCATTTGAAGATATTCGTCACGTTAAATACTCTGGTAAAACACTTCGCTCTGAAAAGTGGACTAGGCAGCAATTAGAAATCCATTACAATTTATTTGATTCTATGACAACTTTCGTACCTCAAGAAGAAGAAAAGTTCATTTCACTCTTAAAAGAAAACTGTCCACATATGAAAGTAATGAATCGAACACCCCACTAATATTCATAGTGGGGTAACGTTATAATTAAGGCTCGTCAATACATTTACTAATTTTTATCATAATGTCCATACCCCTACCTTCCTATCACATACATTGTTAATAATAATGAAAGGAGGAACCGCAATGGAAAATACAAATAGCAAACCGTTTGTAAACATTGAGGAAGGCGTATTTACGTCTCAAAAACTTCAAGTGGCTATGGACCAAGCTTTTCGAGTTCCTATATTTTTAAGCACTGTAAATACACTGAATCAACTACAACAGCAATTTTTAGACAGACTCATTTTCGAACTTGAGCAAGCTCTTCTTTTTCCTCGTACAATTCCACGAAGCGATCAATATCCTGAATCACCTTTAACAAGCATTAGAAGAATGATTTTATCTAGTTATGGACTCGTAGCTATAAATTTCCAGCGTTTTTTCGTACAAGGCATGAAAACAAATGTAGGTCCATTTTCACCGGACACACCATTTTG
This sequence comes from Bacillus cereus group sp. MYBK79-1, assembly GCF_051915365.1. Classification (NCBI taxonomy): domain Bacteria; kingdom Bacillati; phylum Bacillota; class Bacilli; order Caryophanales; family Bacillaceae; genus Bacillus; species Bacillus cereus group sp. MYBK79-1. Next base: position 121,460 of record NZ_JBQAEO010000008.1, read on the forward strand.
GGAAGGAACTCCTTTTTCTCAAATCGAACCAGCTATGGGGTATCAATATGGACTTCCCCTCTTACTAATTCGTGAAACGGGAACAGATATAAATAGAGGGATTTGGCAAATAGGAAATGCACCATTCTTAATTTTAGACTGGAATTCCGACACACAATCTATCGATTCATTTTTTAGTAGTGTTTCTTGGAGACAATTTTTTGCGAATTGGACTGCTCATGTGAGAAAGGGATACTATCTACAAACAGAACCCGCGTTTAAATATTAATCGCTTACTTTAGCTAACTTATTTCTAATTTAGGCTATTTTTATTCAAACGATACGAACATACACTATTTCTAAAAAGTGGATTGCTATCCTTTAAGTGCAGTTAATTTCTCACAAAGAATTAAACATGAATATCAAAAAAGCCAAGATTCTAAAAAGAACCTTGGCTTTTTCTATTACTCTTTCGGGGCAATCATTTTTTTCGGATCTACAATTTCATTAAATTGCTCTTCTGTTAGTAGTCCAGATTGCAGTGCTGCTTCTTTTAGCGTTAATCCATCTTTATGAGCATGCTTCGCAATTTTCGCTGCATTTTCATATCCGATATGCGGGTTTAATGCTGTAACAAGCATTAATGAACGATTCACATTCTCTTTAATTATTTCTTCATCTGCTTCAATACCAATTGCACAATTATCATTAAATGAAACAATTGCATCTGCTAATAAGTGAGCAGATTGTAAGAAGTTATATGCAATAACAGGTTTAAATACGTTTAACTCAAAATTACCTTGGCTCGCAGCAAATCCGATTGTTGCGTCATTTCCCATCACTTGTGCAACAACCATCGTTAACGCTTCACTTTGCGTTGGATTTACTTTACCTGGCATAATAGAGCTTCCTGGCTCATTTGCCGGAATAATAATTTCTCCTAGACCACTACGCGGACCGCTGGCTAGCCAGCGCACATCGTTAGCGATTTTCATTAAATCCGCTGCTAATGCTTTTAATGCACCATGCGTATATACAACTTCATCGTGGCTCGTTAATGCGTGGAATTTATTTGGTGCAGAAATAAATTGCTTACCTGTAAATTGGCTAATTTCCTCTGACACCATCTCACCAAATTTAGGATGAGCATTAATACCTGTTCCAACTGCAGTACCACCAATTGCTAACTCTTTCATATATGTATTGCTCTCTGCAACCATACGCTCTGTTTTTTCAAGCATACGGTGCCACCCGCTAATTTCTTGTCCTAATGTTAACGGTGTTGCATCTTGTAAGTGTGTACGACCAATTTTTATAATATGTTCAAATGCAGTTACTTTTTCTGCTAATGTTTCTTTTAATTTCGTAATTGCTGGTAATACGTGATTTTCTACTGCAATTACACATGCTACATGAAGCGCCGTTGGAAATGTATCATTTGAACTTTGAGACATGTTTACATCATCGTTCGGATGAATATGTACGTCAGATCCCTTCTCTTTCAAAATTTGATTCCCTCGATTTGCAATTACTTCATTCACATTCATGTTTGACTGTGTACCGCTACCCGTTTGCCATACGACAAGTGGAAAATGTTCATTCCATTTGCCTGCAATCACTTCGTCAGCTGCTGCCACAATTGCTTCTGCTTTTTCTTCTGATAGCTTTCCTAATTTTTGATTGCTAAGTGCTGCACTCTTCTTTAAAATTGCAAACGCTTTTACAATTTCAAGCGGCATTTGCTCTGTTCCAATCGGGAAGTTTTCTTTACTACGTTGCGTTTGTGCTGCCCATAATTTATCAGCTGGAACTTTTATTTCTCCTATTGTATCTCTTTCAATTCTGTACTCCATTTTTTCATCCCCTTGAAAATAAAATACCTACATTTCTTATATTAACAGACTTTTACCCAGATGATAAGAATTCTCACTCGTATATATAAAAAAAATACCTCCTGCCATCGCAGAAGGTATTTTTTTATGATGCTTGCTTTCCTTTTTCAACGTCATCTACATACCAGATGAATTTGCCTGTATATCCGTAAATAACCGCCAAAATTAATGAAACAAAGCTTAACCACATAAACGGAACGTATGAGAACGTTGCTACACCTAAAATTCCAGCCATAAAAATACCATTATCCGACCACGGAACCATACCAGAAGTTAACGTTCCACCTACTTCTGAGTTACGTGCTAATACACGTCGGTCTATTTTTAATTTATCATAGCTATCTTCCATAATTTTCGGTGTTAAAATTAGTGATACGTACATCGCACAACCAAATATATTCGCTAAGAATGCAACGATTAATGTAGACAATGTTACATTACCTGCAGAATTTAATTTCTTCTCAAATTTTGATACGATTACTTTTAAAACACCCAGTTTTTCAAGTAATCCACCAAATCCTAAACCGAAAATAATAACGGCTACTGATCCAAGCATACCGTTAATTCCACCACGGTTTAATAACTTGTCAACAAATTCAACACCAGATTGAATTGAGAATCCGTTATACGCTGTTCCAATCGCCTCTCCAAAGTTCATTCCTTGGAAAAGAGTTGCCCAAATTGCACCAATTAAAGCTCCCATTGCAATTGTTGGCATAGATGGTTTCTTCATCGCTAATAGTGCGATAACAATGACCGCCGGAACAAGCATCCATATTTTAATATCAAATTCCTTTAATAAAGCTTCTTTTAAAAACTCTACTCGGTTCAAATCTACATTATCGCCGCCATACATCCAACCAGCCACAGTAAACATAATGCTAGTAATAATATAAGCCGGAACATCTAATACGAGCATAGCTCGAACGTGAGCAATAACATCTACTTTCGCCATAGAAGCTGCAAGAACTGTACTATCAGAAAGTGGTGATAATTTGTCGCCGAAATAAGCTCCTGAAAGAACTGCACCAGCAACAAGCGGAAGTGGTAATCCAAGTCCCTCACCAATTGCCATCATAGCAATACCTGCTGTTCCTACTGTTCCCCAAGATGTCCCTGTCGCGATAGAAGTTATCGAACAAATAATTAATGTTGCTAATAGGAAGATGCTAGGGTGAATAAACTCTAATCCATAATAGATTAATGTTGGTACTACGCCACCAGCAATCCATGTTCCAATTAAAGCACCTACTGCAACTAAAATCAGTATTGCTTCTAATCCGTTAGAAATCCCTTTCGTAATTGCATCTTGCAATTCTTGATAACGAAATCCTAATCTTAATCCAAGCGCAATTACTAAAAACCATGAAATAAATAGCGCTAATTGAATTGGGAGATCAAAAATCGTTTGGAAGGAAAAGACAACAGCAAGAAATAGTAATAAAAGAACTATGATTTCTAGCATCGATGGTAATCTTACACTTTTCATTTTTTTCTCTCCTTACAAGTCGATAACATGATGTATGTCGTCTTACATGTATGTAATATACAATTAGCGAAGACAAAACAAAATTTTCATATTATTTCGATTTATTTTTCCAGTATAATATAACACCTTTTCTATTGTAAAAGTAGATGTTACTTTTCGCAATGGAAAATATAAAAAATGTTACATTTTTATATAAAACAATCCAAGAATAACTTTTTTAATATTTGCCACTACAAAACTTTTTACTATTATCCTCACCTTTTAAAGAGTACCATTTTTCTCCACAAAAAAGCACACATCATTAAAATGATGCATGCTCCACTTTTATTTATACATATTTTGTATTTCCTCTTTATTTTTAAGTATCTCCACAAACTTATCGCTACAACCTTTCGGAAACAATACTCCGAGTCCATATGAATGCTCAAACTGAAAATGAGGGTACTTCGCTTTGACCTCATCCCAAAATTTATACACGCCGAAGTTTCGATCTTTCACCTCAATATCATGAAATAAAACAATACCGTTATTCGCAAGTTTCGGTAACCATGTTTTATAGTCATGAGAAACTGCTTCATACGTATGATAACCATCAATATGCAACAAATTTATCGTTCCATCTTGAAACTGATCCACAGCCTCGTCAAAAGTAGACCGAATTAAATTACCTATATGAGGGTAACTCATGTCCGTGTATTTACTCACTATTTGAAAAACACCTTCTCCATATGGACCTGTATGCTCATCCCCTGCCCAAGTATCTACAGCAAAGCATTTTGTAGATAATCCTCCATCTTTTACCCCTTGGCAAAAACTGAAAAAAGAAGCTCCTAAATGTGTACCTAACTCAACTAATATTTCTGGCTTTTCAAATCTTACTAAATCATAAGCAAAGTTTAAATGTCCCACCCACGCAGAATTCATTCGAATATATGGACTATATTGATCAAATTCAAATGTTGGTTTATGAGTAACCCAGCTCATCACATTTCTCCTTCTACACATATTTTTAACAAACCAAATTACTCTTATCTTTATTTTTTTATCATTGTAATTATGATTTTATTTCACAAAAAAATGAAGAATTAACTCTTTCTCATTGAGGTAAAGCATCGTATACATATGGGTCTGTAGGCGTATTGATTTTCTCTACTTTGCTTACTTTTACAAGTGGAAATAGTGTTCCTTTATATGTCGTTTCGTCCAACAAACCTGTTATTTTCACCCATGTTTCCGGTGGGAGCTTTTTTACGTTTTCCCCTGCAACAATCATCCCCCAGACTGATGCATCCGCAATACAACAAGTTATGCCGTATCGCGCCACTACCACTTTATCCCCCGTCACATCCTTATCATTATATATGAAACCTGAGAATGTAATTTCTTTCCCTTTAAACCCTTTTACATCTTGGCCAATTATACTCATTGTTTGAACATAATCCTTATCCTCTACTTTTATTTTTCGTTGTCCTAACATACTTTTTTCTAATTGCTCTTCCACTTGATCTGTCACTTTTAAATTCGAGGTTTTATCTTGTTCTTGCCAATCAGGATTTACCTGTATTCCCTCTTTTTCGTTCTTTTCTATACTTCTCGCCTGTACACTTTGATTCATCCCCCTTTTTCCGGCTAAACTTCCGTCAATTGTTACACCTCCAAATAGAAAAGCACTAATAATTGGAACAACAAATAAAACATATACAAAGAAACTTTTCATCCCTGATTTTAATGCTGTATTATGCTTACAACAATTACAATCATCCTGTTTTTCTCTCCCATCTCCCCAAACTTGTAACGAACCCAGAAGTAAAATTACTACAAAAGCGATATACGTAAATTTAATCATTTTTGGAGCGATAAAATTATAAATATTCCCTGTTACAAGTAGTTTAAATAAGAGCATTGCTAAACCAATTAAAATAATGCCACGAATATAGCGATGATAGGCCTTCTGTTCTTTTTTCTCCACTGTTTCTCACCTCCTATAACGTTGTAATTTGCACGATTGTGTACACTGATAAAATAATAATTCCAATCAAAAAGAATACAAATTTCTTTTGAAAATACGCAAATAGCATTAACGTATTTTTCATATCAAGCATAGGTCCAAATACAAGAAATGCGAGAAGTGCTTTTACAGAGAAAACATGTCCAAAAGATGCCGCTATAAATGCATCGGCTGCTGAGCAAATTGATAAAACATAACCCAATCCCATCATAATAATTGGGGAAATCACTTCATTATGCGCCACTGTATCAAGTACATTTCGATCAAAAAATGTTTGAAATACACTCGCAAAAAAAGCACCAATCAACAAATATTTACCCGTATCAAAAAACTCATCTACAGTGTGATTCACAACATTCCCCCAGCCCTTTTTTTCTTTTTTCTGAGCCGGATCCTCTATATCTTTTAAAATATTTTTCCCGCGATAGAAATAATACACAATTAGCCCTACTAATAGCGCCGCACAAATTGTTATCCCAAAGCGTGCATATACAACTACATCATTTTTTTGAAATGCATATATGGTAGATAAAAGAACAATCGGATTCATAATAGGTGCACTCAATAAAATTACAATTCCTACATGAAGAGGGAGTCCTTTTTGAATAAGTCTTCTTACGATTGGTATAATGACACATTCACACATCGGAAAAATGATTCCGACAAATACCGCTGGAATCATTGCAACAATCTGTGATTTCGGCATTACTTTATGAATCATATCTTCCGTTACAAACACTTGAATGAGAGAAGAAACAATTACCCCTAATAAAATAAAAGGTATTGCTTCGAATATAATACTTAAAAATACGGTATTCACATTCAACCATTCTTTTGGCATACTTTTGTGCAAATTTGTTAGACTTGTAAAATCTACAAAAAATAATAAAAAAACAAAAATAGCAATAAGGGCTATTCCTATTAATTCTTTTGAAACTCTATTAAAGACCAACATGATCCCCCCACTTTATTCATATTAAATCGTATACTTGTCCAAATGCCCTACACTACTACACCACAAATTTTATAGTTTATTCCTATCCTTAAATCGTAATCATTATGATTTATTATTGATTTTTTCTTTTTTATCGCTTAACATAAAACGTAATCATTACGATTTAAAGGAGAGATCATTTTATGAAAAAAGTACCTATCACTGTATTAAGTGGTTTTCTAGGAGCTGGAAAAACCACTCTACTACATCATATTTTGGCTAATAAGAGCAACTTAAAAGTGGCTGTTATCGTTAATGATATGAGTGAAATAAACATTGATGCATCACTTATAAAAAAAGGTGGGTTTTCACGTACGGAAGAGAAATTAGTAGAAATTCAAAACGGTTGTATCTGCTGTACACTACGAGAAGATTTAATGATAGAAGTGAGTCGGCTTGTTGAAAACGATGATATTGACTATATAGTTATTGAATCTTCAGGTATAAGTGAGCCGATTCCAGTTGCCCAAACATTTACTTATACTGACGAAGTACTTCATATCGATTTAACGAAAAATTGTCGCCTCGATACGATGGTTACAGTTGTAGATGCAAATAAATTTTGGGATGATTTTGCAGATGGTGAAAGTTTATTAGACCGTAAACAGGCTATCGATGAAAATGATACTCGAGAAGTTATTGATTTACTAATAGACCAAATTGAATTTGCGAATGTCATTATTCTTAATAAAATTGATTTAATAGAAAAAGAAGATAGGATAGAACTTCATCATTTATTACAAAAATTAAATCCCGGTGCAAAAATTATTGAAGCTTCATTTAGCAACGTACCATTACAAGAAATTTTAAATACAAATTTATTCAATTATGAGGAAGCGAGTCAATCGGCGGGCTGGATGCAAGAACTAAATAGTGAACATCATACACCCGAAATTGAAGAATATAGTATCAATTCCTTTGTGTACCGTCGTAAATCCCCTTTCCATCCTGAACGCCTTATGAATTGGTTAAAAAAATGGCCTGTAGATGTTGTAAGATCGAAAGGCTTTTTCTGGCTCGCATCTCGTAATAATATGATAGGGCTTCTATCTCAAGCAGGTTCCTCTATTACAATTCAAGGAGCCGGTGAATGGATAGCGGCATTACCTGAAACTGAAAGAAATCAAATTATTACAGAAGAACCCGAAGTATTGAAAAACTGGGACGAGCGATATGGAGATCGAATAACTGAGCTCGTATTTATCGGTATTGATATGAATCGTTCTGTGATTGAACAATCATTAGATGATTGTCTATTAACAGAAAAGGAAATGGAACAAAACTGGAATACATTTGTTGACCCTATTCCGTCTTTTACTTATACTTCATAATCTAAAATAAAAAGGCTTCCGTCAACAGAAGCCTTTTTTATTTTATCGTTCTCTTAATTAACAAACTTTCTTTAATTTAAATAACAACTTTACATTAAGAAAGAAATTTCAGTTTATTTTTTATACACTCCGTGATATATTGCATATTGTATCCAATATATTTTTTTGAAAGGAGACTATATACATTATGGATCCAAATCGTTTAAAAGGAATCATTATGGTTGTAATTGGTGCTTGTTTATGGGGATTGTCCGGAACAGCTGCACAACAACTTTTCCAATATGAACACGTTTCTACTGAATGGTTAGTTACAATTCGATTGCTTATATCTGGTGTTATCTTACTTATTATTTCATCATTCGGAACGAGAAAAGAAGAAATATTCGGCATATGGAAACAAAAATCTGATGCTATTAAAATAATTTTGTTTGGCCTATTCGGTATGCTTGCTGTACAGTACACATACTTCGCTTCTATTAAAGAAGGGAACGCTGCGGTCGCAACATTATTGCAATATTTAGCTCCTATATTTATTACTGTATACTTACTTTTCAAGTGGAACGTTCGTCCATCAAAAATTGATTTTATTTCCATTACCCTTTCATTAGTAGGCACTTTTCTCTTACTAACAAATGGGTCTGTTCATAACTTGGCTGTTTCTAAACCGGCTATTGTTTGGGGTATTTTATCTGGATTATCTCTTGCTTTTTATAGTTTATATTCAAAGGGATTACTAGCAAGATGGTCTTCCTCTGTTATCGTTGGATGGGGCATGATTATTGGAGGGATTGGTGTAACGATTCTACACTTTATTTCTACGAAAGAATTCATTTTATTGTCAACTATGAAATATGTAAAACTAAGTACCTTACCGCTTATCACATTTGTCGTCATTTTCGGTACACTTATTGCATTTTATTTATACTTAGACAGCATACGATACCTGACTCCGAAAGAAACGACATTATTCGGATGTACTGAACCACTCGCAGCTATTATTTCTTCTGTACTTATATTACATGTACCGTTTCAATCTTTTCAGTTATTAGGCGCTTTTTGTGTCATTGTAATGGTACTCATCTTAAGTCAAAAACCGGATGAAGGGAAACCAGAATTAAAGCTTGTTCATGAGAAAAAGGAAAATATACAATGAAAGGATGAAATTCACAATGCCTATCCCTCAAAATTATAAAAAACAAGGAAGAGTTTCGGCAAAATCACTCGTTTTAAACCAACTACAAGATTGGATTATTGAAGGTGTACTAAAGCCTAATGAAAAAGTTAATGATGGGGAATTGGCTGAAGCACTAGGCGTAAGCAGAACACCTGTAAGAGAAGCACTTCAAATATTAGAGCTTTCTGGATTAGTGGAAATGGTACCTGGGCAAAAAACAAAAATTGCTCCTATTAAGTTAGATGACATCCCTATCATTTATGAAACGATGGCTGGTCTTCACTCTATTATAGGAAAGCAAGCACTTCAAAACATTACAGCCGCTGATCTGAAACTACTTTCTGAAATAAATGATGATTTTCAGCGCTCTATAGAGAAGAAAAACGCAAAACAAGCTTTACAACTAGATATACAATTTCACAATACAATTTCTTCTATCGCTAAAAACCAATATATTGAACCCTTTCTAGACAATATGCAACTTCACGTTTTACGCCTTGAATATTTGTTTTTCCAAAACTTTGTTCCAGCAAGTCAATCTATTGAAGAACATCACTCTATCATTCAAGCATTGCAAAAGCAGGACGACAAACAAATGGAACAAATGATGTCTCAAAACTGGCTCCGTCCAATGAAAGAAATATCAAAAATAATTTCTACGAAATAAGAATAGAGCTGGTTACATAAAATCGTAACCAGCTCACCTTTTACTAATCTATATAGCTATGCCTGAATATCTGCATAATCTTCCATATCTTCGTACTCTTTTTCCAATTCCTCTAAAGACAGCTCGTATAATTGTCGGTCGCGAATCTTAAACACACCTGCTCCAATTAACTCATCGATTAAATGCCTCTTACGATTTTCAACAGCAAAACGGAGTTGACTACTCATCTTTTAAAAAACTCCTTTCTACGATCATTGAAAATGATAATCTTTATCAATTACCACTTTTGATTATAAAAGATGACTCTTTATAAGTAAAGTAATTTCATGAAATATTTACCTTACAAAGTATTTGTGGCCACATTATATATATGTATTCCGTGCGAAAAATGTTATGACACATTTTCGTATCCTTTTTCTTTCATACTTTGCAAGTTGTCTCACCATGATTAAATTCACCATCTATTTCTACTTGAATGGTGACATGTTCTACATGAAATTTCTCCTTTAATACATCCGTAGCCTCTTTTAATACACTTTGCGTTTCATTTCCTTTAATAATCAAATGGCAAGTTAATACTTGAAAATCAGATGTGACAGACCATATATGCAAATCATGAACTTCTTTTACAACCGTAATATTTAATAATGTACTTTTTACCTCTTCAACATTTATGTGCTGCGGTGCACCTTCCATTAATATATGGACCGTATCACGTGTTACACGCCATCCACTAATAATGACTAAAATAGACACAAGAATACTAGCAATCGCATCTGCAGCAGTCCATCCGAAAAATTTAATACATAGCGCTGCAATAATTGCTCCGACTGATCCTAATAGATCACCTAATACGTGTAAGAAAGCACTTCTTACATTTAAATTTCCCTTCACATCTCCGCCTCTCATTAATATCCAAGCTGATAAAATATTAATAAGCAGACCAAGTACAGCAATAATGAGCATCCCATTACTAGCAATCTCAACTGGTTCTGTAAAACGGCGAATTGCTTCAATAAAAATGTATACTGAAATGACTATAAGAACGACGCCGTTACATAATGCCGCTAACATTTCGACTCGCTTATACCCATATGTTTTCGCAGCTGTTGCCGTTTTTTCTCCAAGCTTAAACGCAAGTAAACTTAACGCTAACGATACTGCATCACTTAACATATGCCCCGCGTCAGATAGGAGTGCTAAACTATTTGTTACAAATCCCCCAATTACTTCAGCAATCATAAAACTTGTCGTTAATACGAAAGCAATTAGCAACGCCTTTTTATTGTTAGCATGACCGTGATCATGTGAATGCCCCATACGAATGCTCCTTTAAGTGCAATATCTGTATGTTAGTATGAAACAAACTCCCCATCTTTATCCCGAATTAACGCCCATAAACGTCCGCTTCCTCTATCTATACACTTCGCTATTTTTCAAACAACTCCTTTTTCTCAACAAAAAATAAGACTACTTCTTTTTCAGCTTCATATTGTTTACTAATGAAAGAAATTTGAAGGAGGTTACTAATATGAAACGTTTATTTCTCTGTATGGAACGTGAACTTGTTGTAGTGAAAGAACAATATGGTCACTTTGAAACAACTTATCACTTACAAAATATGCAACCTACCTGTATCGCTGTTGATCCATTCCAACAAAACCGTGTATATTGCGGAACATTTGGACGAGGTTTATGGTTAAGCGACGATGGCGGAGATTCGTGGAAACCAATTGGTGATTCCTATCGTTACTTTGATTTCCCTAAAGAGGATGGTATTTTATATTCTTCGATTACTTCCATTACGATAAGCCCTAATGAACAAATTAACGGCTACGGCGTCGTTTATGTCGGCACAGAGCCGAGCGCTTTATTCCGTTCAGAAAATGGTGGTGAAACGTGGACTGAACTTAAAAATATGAAATCATTATTATCTTCTTATACGTGGGCTTTTCCGCCTAGACCTTTCACCCATCACGTACGCTGGATTACAGTTGATCCAAACACTCCAAATACAATCCATGTTTCAATTGAAGCAGGTGCTGTTATTCAAAGTAATGATAGAGGGCATACTTGGATTGATAAAAAGTTCGGTGCTCCTATCGATGCTCATCAATTACTCATGCACCCTGACGCTCCAAATCGCCTTTATGCATCATGTGGTGACGGATTTATGGGCGGACCTGATCGTGCATATCTTGAAAGTTATAACAGTGGAAACAGCTGGATCTCATGCAGTGAAGGACTTGAACATCATTATCTATATAGCATGGCTATCGATCCGGCTGATTGCGATACAATTCTCGTTTCTGCCGCACCAAGTGCCGATCTCGCTCATCACCGTATTCCTTATGAATCTTATATTTATCGAAAAACGAAAGATACTCCTTTCGAGCAAGTACAGCAAGGTCTACCATCTGCAATCGGTACAGTCATTTCGATGTTTGCTACAAATCCAGCAGAACCACATACGTTTTACACTTTAAATAACAACGGCGTCTTTCAATCCAATGATAGCGGCGAATCGTGGGAACAACTAAACATTCCGTGGAAAGATGAATATAAAACGCAGCATCCGCATGCGTTGCTCGTAACTAGTTATTGATGTAAAAAAGACTGCCTAACGGTTTTAGGCAGTCTCTCTTCTATTTCTTTAAATCAATGACAATATCATCTAACACAATACCCTTATTGCCTCCCCGTTTTCGAGACACGAAACTCTCCTTTACTTGTCCTCCAACTATTGTTACCGAACCATAATTTTCAGGAGTGTGAATTCTTAAATTAACGTGAGGCGTTATAATTAGCTTGGTTGCGTTCTCATTGAGTTGTTGGAATGTTTTACTCCAATTAAAATTATAAGAATCTTCACCTGAGCCTCCATTTCCTTCCCCAGAATACTGATTACCTAAATCATCCCTCACTTCTAAATCGATATCCACTCCATCCCATACACCCCTTATTTCTTGAGATACTTCTTGGTTGTAGTATAAAATAAACGACATTGGTGTTATTTCCATTCTCTCCATATTTACTTTTACACCATCTTTTTCTGTACTACCTCTAATCAATTGCTCTTTATTTTCTATTCCTCTTAGATTAATATTAAAATTCCAATCCCCCTTTATCGTTTCTTCTGTTTCTAAAATGTCTATACTTTTTATACTCCATTCAATGTTCACTGTAGTTTCTTTACTACTAACTAGATCGCTGCTTGTTTTTATTGAACCTGTATATTTTCTATCAGCGACTTTAGTAATTTTATTGCTTCCTGATTGGGCACCTGCTCCTTTAATAGTTAAAAAATCCAATGTACTTGGATTTTTGCCTAAATCTCTGTTACTTTCTATAGAATAGTTTATTGATACTGTCTTCCCATCGAAAATCGCATCATTTACCGTTATCTTAATTCCATTGCTTTCTTTTATCATATTTAGTACTATAGCGTATTGTTTATAATTATTATGAAGCTCCGCCGTCTTCTCTACGTCAGCTTTATAATTTTCATACACCCCTGTTCTACCATTATCTAAAAATCGAAATATATCACCTACAATTGGCAATCCCCCAGCATATGTAGGAAATCCGATACCAAGCGTTGCAACTGATAATCCTACTAAAATAGATGCAGCAGCAACACCTTTTTTCCAACTTTTCATCTTTTTCTTCGTACGTATCGATTGTTTTACATTGCGCTTCACTTTTTCTTTTTCAATTTCAGAAACCTCAATTTCCTCAAGTTCTTTTTCATCTATATCAATGTCATTTAATAGTTCATAAATGTCTTTCATATGGCATTACCTCCAAAACTAATATTCGTAGCATTTTGTTGTAGTTTCTTTTTCCCACGGTACACACGATTATCTATCGCTGCCCGAGTTAACCCTAACTTGTCTCCTATTTCTTCTGTCTTCATACCGAGAAGATATTTCATAATGAACACCTTTTGATCTAACGGTTCTAATTGATTAATAAGCTTCAATAACTCTTCCCTATCTTCCATAACGATTAATTCATCTTCAGCTGACTTTTCCGTACTAATATGAAACTCATCTGAAATAATTTCTACTTTTCTAGTTGCTTTTCGGTAATAATCAATCGCTTTAAATTTCGCAATCGCCGCAATCCATTTTTTAAAGTCACTCTGCTCTCCATGAAATTTATTTGCGTTATTCCAAATGGAAAGAAATATATCGTTTACACATTCCTCAATGAGTCCGTCATTTTGAACTGGAAGAAGAACTTTGTGCGTGATTCCTTTTATGAGTGGTAAGTATGTATCGACAACGAATTCCAGCGCATCTTCTTTTTGCCGTTGTAATCTTTTTATAAAATTTTTCTCATTTGATTTCATGTAGCGAGTCCCCTTATTTTTTTGTAAAAGCTTTTACACCCTATATAACGTCTTACAAAATATTTTCTCTCATCTTTTTTTATTTTTTGTATGTTATGGAATACTTTCCCTTAGCTATTGTCTCACATAACTATGTATTACAAGAAAATTTTCTCAAGTCTACCCTTTATTTCATGTAGTACACTATTTATATAGTCATTCTTTAACTTAATGTACATTTTATTTCATTAATCTACTTTTTCAACATTTTAAATTAGGAGATGAGATGTGTATGTGTGGAATTACAGGTTGGGTAGATTGGAAGGAAGACCTTTCAAATCAACATGTTATTTTAGAAAAGATGGCAAATTGTATTCAGCATCGTGGGCCTGATGCTGAAGGTTTTTGGTTTTCACCTCGTGCTGCCTTTGCACACCGGCGTTTAATTGTTATTGATCCAGAAGGCGGGACACAACCGAAGACATTTCGTGCTGGTGATTATACGTATGCTCTTACTTATAATGGAGAAATTTATAATTTCCGTGAACTTAGAGAGCAACTTCAACAATGTGGTCATGCATTTGAAACGCATTCAGATACAGAAGTATTACTACATGCTTATTTAGAATGGAAAGAAGACTGCGTGCAACATTTAAACGGCATTTTCGCTTTCGCCTTATGGGATGACCAGAAGCAACAATTGTTTTTAGCACGTGATCACTTAGGCGTAAAGCCACTCTTTTATACAGAAAGAAATGACAGTATTATTTTCGGATCTGAAATAAAAGCATTATTAGCTCATCCGTCTGTTCCTGCTGAAATTGATGCGAATGGCATAAACGAAATATTTGGATTGGGCTTATTTAGAACTCCAGGATGTGGCGTCTTTAAACATATTCAAGAAGTGCGTGCTGGACATTCTATAACGTTTACACGTGATAAAAAAGTAGTTAAGAAATATTGGAATTTAGAAAGTAAAGTTCATACAGACTGTACTGAAGATACATCATCACATATTTTATCTATTTTACAAGATACAGTAAAAAGACAATTAATTGCCGATGTTCCTCTCGTCTGTATGTTATCAGGAGGATTAGATTCTAGCGGTATTACTGCATTAGCGGGAAAAGAATTTGCTGCTGAAAATAAAACACTTCATACGTATTCCGTTGACTTTGTAAATAGCGCAAAAGATTTCGAGCTAACATTTGCTCGCACCGGTTTAGACGCTCCTTGGGTAAAACGTGTTTCTGAACATGTAGGGACATCGCATCATGACATTATTGTGAATGCTGAAGAATTAGCAAATCACTTATTCGTTCCCCTTCGTGCAAAAGATTTGCCGAGTGCTGGCGAAATGGAAACTTCACTATATTTACTATTTTGCGAAATGAAAAAAGATGCAACTGTAGCTTTATCTGGAGAATCTGCTGATGAAGTATTCGGTGGATATCCTTGGTTTCACCAAGAAGAATTACTGTATGTAGATAAGTTTCCGTGGCTAACTAATTGGAAAAATACATCTCCCCTTCTACTAAATGAAGTAAATAACGAATGCAACTTAGAAAACTATATTGATAAACGATTCCAAGAAGCGATACTTGAAGTACCTATTCTTGAAGGTGAAAATAAAAAATCCGCGAAACAACGTCAAATGTTTTATTTATTTTTAACGAGATTTCTCCCGTTCTTGCTTGATCGTAAAGACCGTATGAGTATGGCTGTAGGATTTGAAGTTCGTGTACCGTTTTGCGATTATCGATTAGTTGAATATTTATGGAACGTTCCTTTCAACATAAAAAGCATTGATAATATTGAAAAAGGCATTTTACGTAGAGCACTGAAACCTGCTTTACCTGACGATGTACGCAATAGAAGAAAAAGTGCTTATCCAACTTCACAAGACCCACATTATTTGCAAACAATCCGTCATTTATCAATCGACATGTGCAGTAATAAAAACAATCCTATTTTCTCACTTATTAATCATTCCACATTACTTGCGATTGCCGATGAAAGCAATAAAGAAATTAACAATTTCGAAGCAAGAAGTGCTATGGAATACATGCTTCAAGTAAATGAATGGTTAAAAATGTATCACATCCATATCGCTTAACAAAAAGGAGTTCAAGGATAAAAACCTTGAACTCCTTTTATATTAATTAGCACATCGTTTATTTTCAGTATCAATAGACCATCCAATAATAGTGGCACAATCTCTACCTTTCCACTGTAGTACATTTGTTAATACTGGCTCAATCTGCAAGCTATTTCCGTCGTGCAATATTTCTACTAAAGATTGATCATCATCAAACCTTCGTTTATCACATTCTAAAATACCGTCCGTTGCCATTACAATGTGATTCATTCCTTTTTCTAATCCTCTTACACCTGACGTAAAGCAAGGTGTATTTGCTGCAAAAATATTTTTCCTACCAATATATTCGTAATTTTTCCGTTTATTTAATCGCCCTTTACCATTCTTCGTTTTCTCAGAATGGAATAAATATGCGAAGCAATCACCAACTGATAGCCAGTATAAAAATTCGCCTTTTCGCAAACAAATTAAGCATGCAAGTTCCTCATCATCTTGATCACATTTTTCAATAAACAACTCATCTGTAAATAACGCTAATAAGTACATATGTGTATGATGAAAAGCTAAATGTATCGGGTATGAGAATAGCTCTTTTAGTTTCTCTTTTCTTTCTGAAATGGCTTCCATTATATAATCAATATTTTTTGTTTTGTGGTGTGTATCAAAAATCATAACAAATTCAAATTGTAATTCAGGATCCCACCAAGCAAGTACCGCATCTCCTCGTTCATATGCATCACTTTCTTGATTTCCCCCATATACGCCGACTGAAAGAGGACCACATTTTTCAACATGTATTTCATCTACATACATCTGTTCATGACTCATCCATTTGAATGTATTCACAGCTATCATCCTCTCTCTTGCTAAATGTATACCTTTACACATAGATTACCTTATATTTCAATAAAAATAAACTTTTTCAACATTTTTTATCCAAATAAAAGGATTTTATTTCTATCCTCACGAATATATCTTACTGTACGATATAAAAACAGGAGGATTTATCATTATGAAAGACATCAATCAGCATTGGGAGAGCATTTATTATCATTTACGATATGAGTATGAGGACAACCTTTCTCACCAAGCCATTCGTATTTTACAACTCATTTCTCGCGAGAAAGATATAACAATTGGGAAAGTGGCTACTGAGCTTAGTCTCTCTCATAACACAGCGTCTGAACACGTAAAGCGCCTTATTCAAAAAGGATTTATCATGAAAGAAAGAAACAAACAAGATGAAAGAGTTGTGAACCTTACTTTAACGAAAGAAGGCATTGAAGTATTAGAAAAGCATACTTTACTAGATAAAGAAAAAATAAAAATATTAGAATTTCAATTATCAAAAGAAGAACAACAATTAATCGAAAAAGCCTTTTCGTTATTAGCGAAGGAGGCAAAATATGCATTTCCTCGTTAAAGTAATCGTATCCGCACTTATTATCGGCGTTATTACTGAAGTCGCCAAACATTATAGTACGATAGGCGGCTTTATTGCTGCCCTTCCACTCGTTAGTTTACTAAGCCTATTTTGGATTTCTTTCGAAGGCGGGAACAAACAAGAATTAAGTCAATTTGCTATAGGCGTATTATATGGATTTCCTGCATCCGCACTACTATTATTTATCGTCTATATTGGTCTAAAAAATTCGTTTTCACTTAGTACATCTGTCCTGTTCGGTATAGGGGGTTGGTGCATTATTTTTGCTTGTCAAAAACTATTTCAAGCTTAGTTAGGAGGGGTTATTATTTATAAACTTGTAGAGGTACTGGGGCAAACGATAGAAGTATATATAAAAGGAAGTGGTAAACAAACGGTAGTCTTTCAAACCGGAATGACTTGCTCATTTTATGATTGGCTCCCTATTATGGAAAAGCTTTCACAGCATTTTACAGTCGTTTCATACCATCGCCCAGGTTATGGAAAAAGCGAGCTAGGAAATCATTCACGTACTACAAGACAAGCAACAAAAGAACTTCATATGTTACTACAAAAACTGGATATTCACGAGCCAATCATTCTAATCGGTCATTCTTATGGAGGTTTATGTGCACAACATTTTGCGATGCTATATGAAGATAAGCTGCGAGCACTTATTTTAGTTGATTCTACTTCTATGAACTTACACCGACTAGATGAACTTCATTTACCAATTTCTGATCAGACTGATTCGGATGATATATGGCTTGAAAAATATAATACATACTCCAAAATGGATGTAGATAGGCTTTCTAATGAACTAGAGCCTATAATCGCTAACCAATCAAGACAGTACATTGAATTTTCTACCTCTCCTCTATTGTATAAAGCGACAGCTTCTGAATTATATGAATGGAAAAATTGTGCTCACTCAATAAAAGAGTTATATAAAACATTAGAAATACCATTAATCGTTATCGGTAGAGATCCTCATTATTCTATTACTCAGTTGACTGAGGGTGGCATGCCAAAAGACGAAGCGACACAACTAGAATCAATGTGGCAAGAACTGATTCATGAACAATTACAACTCTCAATACATAGCCATTATATACTTGCCGAACATGCTGGTCACGGAATTGAAAATGATCGACCAGATATTATTCTTGAAGCAATTCAATCTCTCTAAATAAAAAAAGGAAGCAACTAACGCTGCTTCCTTACTTATCTATTCATAATCTTCTTCATCATCGATTTCTTCGTAATACGAATTCCCATTACTTACATATATAGGGCCATTCGCAACGTCAATACGTAATACCCATGCCCATGGCACAGCTAAACGTTTATGTATTGCTCGCCAAAAGCTCATTGATTTTCTTTCGTACTCCTGGAACTCCTGAAGTAACTCTTTGTAGGAGGAACCGTCTAACTGAATATTTGCTTCTAGCAAACGAGAATGGGCATAGTACTGCAGCTCTAGTTCAGCAGCAATTTCCATTTCTTCTTCCGTTGCCATACCAATAATTGCTCCATCTGCTGGTATAATTTCAAATACGTTGTGAACTTCAATAAGCCCTTCTTTCTCTTTCTCAAACATGTAAACAGCCTCCTTTAACATATATTTTTTATGTTACAAAGTCATACTTCTACAATAACTTCTCTCTTTCCTCTTTTTTTGATAAACTTTTACAAATTATTTATCTTATAATCTGTAGACTGTATTTTTTCAGCAAAACTGAAACAATTATTATCAAAAGTTAATTTATACACGTCAGGCATATGAAGAGTTTTCCAAAACTGAAAACCATAGTTCGAATCAAAATAATTCATAAGTAATACCATAATATTCCCATGGGTACCTATTACAATATTCTTACCTTTATATTTTTTTAATATACTTTGCATACATATTACAGCGCGTCTTTGTGCTACAGCATTTGATTCTCCGCCTTCGTATGCATAATTCCAATCTTCCCACACTTTCTCCATAGCATCATCAAAATCCTGTACCGGCTCTGTACTTAATAATCTTTCACGCAAATCTTCTTCTATTTGTATCGATATATTATGTATATTCGCAATTCCTTGTACAGTTTGAATTGCTCTTTTATACGGGCTAGAGATCACAACATCAATATGTTTATCTTTTAATAAGCGCGTTACATTCTCTGCATCACAATGCCCTTTTTCAGATAAAGGCCGTTCCCGTTCTTCTTTTGTATATGTAGAGTGGGCATGACGGACGAAATATATTGTGGTCATTTATTCATCTCCCTTTTCTTTTTCTAATCCAAATTCAATACATTACCATCACATCCCTTTACTTTTATAATAGGTGCTTTCAATGTTACATGTTGATTTTCATATTTATGAAAGGGAAACACCTTAATACGGTGTTTCCCTCATTTAAAATAGACCATATTCAATTAAATACTTTATCAATTTTATTCCTATCGTAATCTAATATCCAATCATTATATGTATTATAAATATCCCTAATTGTATTAGGAGAGGTAGCTAATACATCACAACCCCTATCATCATAAACGTGAAATATAGTATTCTTGTTAATATTTATAACATACACCCTATGAAAAATACTCGGTTTTATTCCCATATCTTGATTACAAATTGCTTTTAGCATAGGAATGTATTTCAATTCAGAAACCTTACATTTCAAAGTATATCTATGAGTTTTATATACCCCGTCTTCATCGTCTTCTGGAAAAATATAAGGGATTGTATTTTTCTGTAACTTAAACAAATCGGACTTCTCTTTTACATACTTAGAAAAGATATTCAATTTGTGTTTGAAAGTTTCACCGTCTGCATAGTCATTTACATCCACTACGATATAAATTTCATCTTCTGTTGCATGTAAAGACTGAAATAAAGTAATCGCTCTATTATAAACGCCTTCTAAATATGGGCAGTTTTCATAAATGTTATTGCAATCATAGTTCACACCTAATCTAAAGCGAATACCAATATCCCCATTATAAAATAGAGGTGGTCTAAGTTCTAAATTTGGAAACGTTTCAAGCATATACTCATTCAACCTCATCTCAACACCTACCTTTAATAGCATCTTGTTTACATAATGAAATTATTCTATTATAATTTATTTTTGAATTCCTCACTTGTTATACTGTCTCGAATAAAATAATCTACATTATTTCTCAGCTTTTGATATGCAACTTGATCTTCTATATCGTTAAACATAATGACAACTTCTACCTTATTGCCCTTCTTATCTGTACTATACAAGCTTTTTGTCAATACGAATGCAGTAGAACCACCTTTTTGACCAGCAAATTCTAACTTACTATTATTAACTGTTCCTTTGAAAATATTCTCGATTTCTTCTTGCATTGATGTTGGAAAATAATTTCTACTATTTATCTTTTCCATTATACTCATATAATCTTTAGCGTTTGCACCCACTAATCGATCTGACCAAATTCGCTGAAATTCCATATCTACTTTTAAGGGGATTTCACGTTTTTTCCATTCCGCTTCATCTTTCATCCATTCATGAATTTGTAAAACATGTTTATTATACTCATCCTTTGACATGTTACGTATCATTTCTAACGATTGATTTTCTGGCTCATGAAGCTCTTTTTCTACATACCCTCTCATATATAGTGAAGCAGTATACGAAGAGAACTTGTCATGATTAGTAAGCTCTAATTCTTTTAAACTATCATTTACTCTTTCTATTCCAAGCTTATCTAGCAAATATGTTGTATTTGCATTAGAACTATAATGAATCATTCCTTTAGCAACTTCTTCTAAAGCGATTTGTCCATTTTTCACTAATTCTCTCGTTTTTGCATCTTCTAACCAGTCAGGGTGTGCTCCACCATCAGTGTTTTTAACGTAATATTTTTCTAGCTCCTGCAATGAAATTTTTTCATCACGGCTTATCTTTCCTTCTGACACTTGTTTAGCAAACTCAACTGCTATTACGATTTTTGCCGTACTCGCTAATGGCAATTTTTTATTTTCATTTATAGATGTTAATACTTCCCCATTTTTTCTAATGAGTAATGAACACGTTTCATCACCTTTATGTTCTTTTATGTACTGTAATACGTAATCTGGATCTTCTTTGGACAAATAGTGCTTCATAATAACAAAGAAAGCTATAACAGCTACTATAATGACTCCTGCAACACTTCCTATAATCTTTAATATGTTCACAATATACCCCCTCTATAAAGTGAAACTATAATCAGTGGGGGGTTAGTTCATCCCCCACTGATTATTAGTTGAACCAATCGGACGTTTACGGGCAGTTGATCTCCCACCTAACTTCTTTGCTCCAGTCGAATTTTGAGGTGGGAGTTTTATTGCCCGTTAATGTCGGATAAATCCCCTTCTATATAATATATTATAGCGAATCAAAATACAAAATTATACAAAACAGAGTAACTCTTCCTAAAAAATGAAAGAGTTACTCTATTTCACATGATGTTATTTGTCCATTTAACGTAACGACTATACTTGAGTCCTCATTTTCTTTGACGCTATTTAACCGATTTAAGTTAGGGGGACCAATTACAACTGACTCCTTAATGGGCGAAAGGTCCTTTCCTAATTTTTCTGCACTTACACCGTATGCAGCTTGAAATACTTCTGGGGGTGTTAATCTAAGTATGTCTGATCCTTCTGCTGTTTCAAACTGATCGTTATTGAAGAACAAATGTAATTGTACTTCTTCTGTTACCGCTGTGATCCAATGCCACCATCCCATTGGAATAAAGACAGTTTGCCCCGCCTTTACATGATAATTTTGCAATTGATTCGTTTCGGGATTTAAAATGGATGTAACTGCTTCTCCTGATACTACAACATCTAACTCCCACGCATTCGGATGCCAATGTGGTTCCCGCATATGCCCTTTTGTCATAAATAAATCAACAAATGCTCCTCCTATCATCGCTGGTAACTGTGTTGACGTAACTTCATATGCAACGTTTTTCTCATCCCTTTTGAAAAAGACATTTTTTCTCGAATCAAAGAAAAGGTTTGGGGTTCCTGAGCTTTTCTTTAAATTTTTATTATCTGGAACATAACCTGAACTACTCATTTTATCCCTCTTTTCCACTCCGAACATTTCTATCTTCACACTGTATCGTATGGAAAAAACGTATGAATGTGCCTAATCATTCACATAAAAAAAAACATGCCTTCATAATGAGTGCATGTTTTGTGATATTCTTCACATTGTTTAGTTAAAAAATAAACTTTTTACTTACCATGATGTAACATTAAATCACTAAGTTCTTCTTCGATGTGATTTAATTTCGCAACGCCTTCTTTCCACTTATGAATATAACGTGAAACCCCGACAATAAATAAAACAATAATTGTAGAAAGAATAATACCATATACGATTGTTACAGTATTCATAGTTACACTTCCTTATAATTAGTAATGTTGTTATTAGTTATATTTTTATTATAAACCTTTTTCTTTTAAAATACTTCGATTTCAACTTTTTGTAACAAAATTGATTTTTCTAACATTTTGTTCATAAAAATGGCATATTTTTCACAAATTATACAAAACTTCACCATATGTACTATTACCATATGAGTTATATTATTTAATAGGAAAAAGGGGATGATATACTATGACGACTTGGTTTATTGTTATGTTAGTTGTATTTGGGGCATTTAAAATTATCGTTTCTAGCCTTCCCAACTCTGTTATTGAATCCATTATTAGCAAGTATGAAACACATCCACAACTTGAAGAAGAGAATTCGACTGTTACAATCAATGGAAATAACTTAGAAGGCGAACAAAAATCTAAAATTATTCATGATTTTAACGAAGGTTTATTTTTAGATCGCTATTATGCACCACCTCACAATGAGGGCACGCCTTTAATTATCAATACAAAACGTGGCAAAAAAGATTTTATCTTTTACATTTATAGTCATGAAGAGCATGTTGATGTTGTAAAGCAATATAAAAAGAAGGTAGTTGCTTATAGTTTACGCTCTAAAAATCTTCAAAATAATGCTATGTTCGTGTCAGCTGATTTAGCTTAATACTCATATATTAGAAAAAGGAATCCATATGTTTACGGATTCCTTTTTACTATTCACTGAAAAATTAGTTCTGTCTTCAAACTATCTTTCGGTAACAACCATCCTTTTTGTTCTAAACTCTTCATTAATAATTCTCTTTGTTCTTTTGCAATACTTTCCTCTTTTGTTTTAAACGATACTTCTATTACGAAATCATCTTCTATTTTCCCTGTATTACTTAGTGGCCAAACTTCAATATTCGTTTTTATATTTTCAAACTCCCCTGTATACCGTTTCATTAATACAGGACCGTAAATACGAGAGTTCTTGAGCATTTCTTCTCCCCAGTTCGTATACAACCATTTGTTCATTTTCCCTGGCAACTTTTCTATTAACATGTTTTGAGCAGCTCGTTCTTTTGGTAAATCAAGTACTCCATATCCTTTAGCACTGTAGCTTTTCTTATTTGAAATACTTAATGTTTTCTTCTCAAATCCCCAATCTATTTCCGCCTCATAGTTATCGGTTTTACTATCAAATCCATCCTTTTTAGCCACTTCTAGTGCATCTTGAATTACACCATTTTGAATAGGATATCTTTTTTTATATGTTAGCTCAAAATCTTTACTAAATTCTTTCTTTCGAATTCTCGCAAACCAACCTTCATTACTTAAATTTTTATTTGCCGTATCTAAAAATTGCACTTGTATTCTTTCATAATTTGTACCAGCCTTGAAATATTCTAGTACCTCTCCGTTCATCTCTTTGTTATAACCTAATACTTGTTCTGGTTTTAATAATAATTTCGCTTCAAAACTAGGTGTCATCGGACTGGCAG
This sequence comes from Bacillus cereus group sp. MYBK79-1, assembly GCF_051915365.1. Classification (NCBI taxonomy): domain Bacteria; kingdom Bacillati; phylum Bacillota; class Bacilli; order Caryophanales; family Bacillaceae; genus Bacillus; species Bacillus cereus group sp. MYBK79-1. The sequence goes on from NZ_JBQAEO010000008.1 coordinate 145,732, forward strand.
TAAACCCTTCCTTAACGTTATAAAGGAAACAACAAAAGAAAATGCTTACGACTACAAATACTTTTTTCATATACCTATCTCCTTTACAGTTTAAATGACTTCTATACGTTCCATAGCAAGTGAATACACATTTTCATATCCTGCTATGCTAAGCTTTTCTTGTAGTCGGTCCGTATCCTCTTTCAAAGCGTGTACTAACACCGTATGTTCTGGTAATAATGTATTTAGCATCTCTTTCACATCTCTTATACTTTGGTGAACTTTATATGGAACTCGCTTCACCCTACATTCTTTATCTACACATTCTTTCAAAACTTTTTCTGCAAAACTTCCTTTAGCAATATGTCCAGTAAATATAATGGAATTTCGTTCTTCCTGCCGCAGTTGTTCATAATATAACTGCGCTCGCTTCGTTTGCATATTCGCATCACTCATTACAACTATTCCATAACTATTTTGCGTACCGATGTCATGTTCCATAACGATTATGTTTCTTTTTAAACTCTCCATAATCTCTTCAAGTTCTTCATTATTTTTGATCCAATCTTTATATACGAACATCTCCTCAAATCCATCCAAAATTTCTTGATCTACTATAATGGGAAGTTCTTTATATTTTTCATATAAATACAATACGATATCTTGTGCCCTACCAAGCGGTGGCAATGGTAGTAACGCTATTCCTTTCTTTTGCGCAACTCGTTCAATTTCTTCACACAGTTCGTTTACTCGTTCATGTTGCGAAACATCATCAGTATGATAAGCGGCATCTACGATTGCAACTTTTATATCGCCGCGTAATTTCTCAGGTAAATTAGCTCGCAATATGTTAGACTCTGCTGAATAATCACCAGAATAAAATACATATGTATGACTCATATCCACTAAAAACCAAACAGCCCCTAATACATGCCCACTATACCCCCATTGAAACCGCAATGTAGGAGTAATCTGTATCCATTCATTCGGATTACTAATCTCATCAATACAAACATAATTTAAATCTTTAACATTTTGGTCGTTATAAGGTACATTCCATCCTTGTGCCAAATTGTAGTTTCTCCATTTTTCATAATAAGCGGGAAGTTTCTCCTTCGTATAACAAGTCGTCCAAATTTTTTTCTTATACCCATACTTCGCTAATAAAGGTAAACCCATCGTATGATCTTCATGAATATGCGATAAAAATACTGCATCTAAAAACGGTACAACTTCCCTCTCTATTTTTGGATAACTATCCTCATATGATCGATTAATGCCACAATCAAATACTATTTTCGTCTCTTTATTGTTTACGAAGTAGCAAGAACGACCGTATTCTCCCGCTCCTCCCCATACTTCCATCCTCATCATGCTACCCCTTTTCGTTTTTGTTCCATATGTTGCAAAAGTAATAAGCAGATTGTTGTAAGTCCAACAGAAACGACAGCCATCGCCATTCCTATAGATACTTCCCCTTGTTCAAATTGAGCAAAAATAAATGTTGCTGACGTTTCTACTGATGGAGGTAGTACGAGAAGCGACGCTACTAACTCTCTTATCGAGATTGTAAATGTCATCGCCCACCCAGCAAGAATTCCCGGGATAATAAGAGGTAATATTATTTTTCTAAAAATATAAATATAATTCCCAGAAAAAATACTTCCTGCCTGTACAAGAGAATCATCAATTTGCCCGAGCGATGCTTTTACATACTGCACCGTATAAGGTAAAAAAAGAACAACGTACGTTACAATAACCATGACTGATGTATTGTAAATTGACAGGGGCATATAGGGTGAATTCCAAAATAAAATAAGCCCTACAACCATCACGATTCCTGGTACCATATTCGGTAACATACCGCACATATCAAGCCATTTTTCAGAAGACTTTTTCCCCTTTCGGATCATAAGCGCCAAAAACACTCCAATCATAACCGCAATAATCGCTGTTATAAGTGAAAATAGAAAACTGTTCCATAAAGCTTCTAATCCTGGAGATCCAATTGTAAATAATGCTTCATAATGGCTCGTTGTAAAGTTGTTTAACTGTAAGCCGCCGCCTCTTAATTTCGATAATGAAGCAATAATTATCGAAAAATACGGGATTCCAATTGATACTATAAGTAAACCAATTACATAAGCCCATGCTATAACCCGTGTAAATATAGACAATGTATACCTTTTAGATTTCACACCTTTTCCACTAACCATTGCATATGAGTACTTTCGATTCAATACATTTTGCATATACCAAATGAGCATACATGCACTAAGTAATAAAGAAGATAATGCTGTTGCACTACTAAAATCAATCGGCCAACTCGAAATAAATTTATGAATCTCTGATGTTAACACATGAAATCCTATTCTTCGTCCGAATGTAGCCGGTGTTCCAAATTCAGCAATCGTCTTTACGAAAATGAGTAAAGCACCCATTACATAACTTGATACTAATAACGGCAATATTATTTTTCTTAAACGATAGAAAAAGTTTCCACCATGAACTGCTGCCGCTTCTTCTTTACTACTTCCAATTTGAAGTAACGTATTTTTCAACATAAAGTAAAGGAATGGGAATAAATGCAGACTCATAATTAAAACCATACCACCTAAACTAAAGAACGAAGATGAAATCGTCTTTAGCATCGGAAAAAATTGTTCGAAATAGCCGTTCGGTTGCATGAACAAAATCCAGCCCATCGATCCAATATACGGCGGTGTCATAAATGGAATCATAAAAATAATATCTAACTTACTATACTTTCCAACATCTGTTTTACTCATAATGAATGCCAATGGAAATGCAAATACGGTTGCTCCTATTACTACGAGTACACCTAAAAGCATCGAGTTTAGAAAAATCCCAGCTAATCCACCACTCTGCATCACTTCAAAAGGCTTTAAAAAATTCCAACTACTATTTTCATATACACTAGAAAATAAAATAAGAAAAAGCGGAATGACGATTAACATCGCCACAAGTAACAACGCTACCGTCATTCCAACTTGTCTTACTGATACGAATCGATTTACCATGTAATCACCATCTTATTGAAATACTTTCTTAAATTGTTTTCCTATTTCATCTTGTTCTTTCTCAACTGTTTTCCAATCAATATTTAATACCGGAATCTCTTCTACATTCGGTCTATTTTCAGCTTTTATATCTGTTCTACCTGGCAATAAATACGCTTTAGCAACTTGTTTTTGCACATCATCTGATAATAAATAATTAATAAACTCTTTTGCACCTTCTACATTTTTACTATCTTTCATAATCCCTGCTGCTCGTGGGCTAATAACTGTTCCGCTTTTTGGATAAACAATATCAACCGGTTCACCCTTTGCTTTTGCACTGTACGTCATATAATCAACACCAGCAATGACCATGTCTTTCGCACCTGTTACTACTGGATCTAATGCTTCTTGATTTGCCCCCGCTACTGTAACTTCATTTTTCTTAAGCTGTTCAAATAAATTCCATCCATCTTTTCCATTCTTTTTCACATATCCTGTTACAAAGTCTAAAGCTGAACCTGAAAGTGCTGGATCTGGAAGATTCACTTTTCCTTTCCATTCCGCTTTCGTTATATCACTCCAATCTTCAGGCGCCGTCTTCACATTTTTTGTGTTATACACAATTCCTAACGCTGAAGCACTATATCCAAAATAATGTCCTTTATCGTCCGACCATTCAGAACGAAGCTTATCAGCTTGTTTCGCTTCTTTATAAGCTAACGTTTGCCCATCCTTTTTTAATCCTTCCATCGCTGGTAATGATGCAAGTACGACTACATCAACAACTGGATTTTTCTTTTCAGCTTCCATTCTCGCTAAAATCTTACCTGTTGTTCCTTGAAACATTTCTACTTTTATACCTGTTTTCTTTTCAAAGTCCTTTTGAATCTTTTCTGCTAATCCTTTTGGTCCTGCACTATATACAACAATTTTCTTTTCATTCGCATTTTTATTTTTGGCATCTGCACTACCTGTCTTCGAACTACACCCTGTTACTACAGCCGAAAATAATAAAGTACATACAAATAAAGACTTAAGCGAACTGAATTTCTTCATACGATTCTCCCCCTATATGATGAATACATTTTTTTGGTACATATAACGATACTGGCTTACCGATGCTTAATTTACTATTGTGATAAGCTGTCCATATTCCGAGTGCCCCCATGTTTACTTTCATTTCATACCGTTCTCCTACATATGTAACGTGCTGAATTTCACCTGTATACATTTCGCACACTTCATTTTTCGTCCAGCTTACATGTTCTGGACGAACCATTTGTTTCCCCTCTACAAGCCAATTTGCTTTACCAACAAATTTTGCAACAAATTCATGAGATGGCTTCACATAAATGTCTTCTGGTGTTCCTTTTTGTAATACTTCTCCTTGTTTCATAACAATAATTTGGTCTGACATTGACATAGCTTCTGTTTGATCGTGAGTGACATACAATGCCGTTAAACCGATTGAACGAACGATATCCATAAGCTCTATTCTCATTTCTTCTCGTAAAATTGCATCGAGTGCACTCAGCGGTTCATCAAACAAAATAAAATGCGGTTTTGTTACAATTGCTCTAGCAAATGCGACACGTTGCTGCTGTCCACCAGAGAGTTCATGCGGATATCTTTTCTCCATCCCTCGCAGGCGCACTCGCTTTATTGCATCTTCTACTTTTTCCCGTAATTGATTCGTTTGCTTTGTAGCCCTTAAACCAAATGCAACATTTTCAAACACTGTCATATGTGGCCATAAAGCAAAATCTTGAAAGACCATACCGATATTCCGTTCATGAGGAGATGTTTTTATTTTTTTCGCACCAGAATACATGCACTTATCTCCAAAATATATTTCACCTTTATCTGGCTCTTCAAGTCCTGCAATCATTCTAAGTAAAGTCGTTTTTCCGCATCCGGAAGGTCCTAACAGTGTGGTGAATTCACCTTGTTTCATCACAATTTGTAACGGTTTTAACGCCTGCGTTTTTCCAAACGTCTTTTCTAATCCATGAATTTTAATATCCATCGTTTCACCTCTCTCCCCTCACTCTTAACCTGCTTTCATTCTATCTGGAAGATTTATACTGAATGTTAATGTACTGTAAAGATTAAATTAAAAAACTTCTAATAAACTATTTATTTCTATAGATTTTTTCTATAGTTAAAAGAAAAAGGAGCAACTTGCCATGAATCTCTTAAAATTAGAAATTGTTGTGCTTATTAAGAAATATAAAAAACTTACGATTGTTGCAGAAAAACTTGGTGTTAAACAACCTACTATTACATTCCATATAAAAAGCTTAGAAGAAGAACTCGGTGTCTCTTTATTTGAATTACGATCCGGAAGATATTTCCTAACAGAGGCTGGTGAGGCATTGCATCATTATGCTTGTAAAATAGATGCACTTATGAAAGAAGCTAGGCGGGTCACGCAAGAATTTAAAGATTTTCATAAAGGCGCTATAACAATTGGCGCTAGTTATGTACCAGCGACTTATCTTTTACCAGAAATTATTCACCAATTTCAATGCGAATTTCCGAATATAAAAATAACCCTCATGGTAAAAACAGCTCCTGAAATTCGAACGATGCTACAAAATCATGAAATTGATCTCGGTGTAATTTCCGCAGCACCGTTTGATGAATCACTTTTAAAAGAAACAAAAATAATACCTGATACACTTGTTCTTGCTTTCTCCAAAGAACATCATTTTTCAAAAAAAGAAACTGTATCATTACAAGATATCGAAAAGGAACGTATACTATTGCATCGTAATCCATCTACAACGAGAGATTTACTTACACAATGGACGTTAGCACATAACATTACGTTCCAATCTGAAATTGAATTAGATTCATTAGAAACGATGAAACAAATTTTAAAATATGGTAATGGAGTTGCCTTTATTTCTAAACTCGCTATCGAACAAGAAGTACAACGAAATGAACTATGCTACATACCCATCCCTGGATTTGAATTTCAACGTAACATTTACACAATTCATCATGAAGACAGATGGAATTCTAAAATTATTTCTTTTTTACTACATAGCATCACTTCTTATGCAACAAAAAATTAAAAGGCTGTCGTTATACACGACAGCCTTTTAAACTATTACTCTATTTATTTTTCTTCGCTTCAATTTTTGCTTGCGCCTCTTCAGCCTTATCTAATGCTTCTGAAACTTTTTTCTCTTTTTCTTTCACATCATCTATACTATCGACAGCTTTAATGAGTTTATCGATTCCTTCTTCTTCTACTTTTCTCCGCTTTGCTACTCTTTCATTCACTTTCTCTTCTACATCTTTTGCTTTTTGAAGCATATTCTCTGCATTTGATGTTACTGCTGTTGCAAGTACATCATCTTTTTTCATTTGTAACACTTCATTTGCAATGTCTTTCGCTTCTAAATACTTACCATCTTTTAATGCTGTAGCTCCGTGATCCATTTTCTCGGAAACTTCTTTATATGATTTCGCTTCATTTCCTGACTTTTCTTTTTCCGCTTTTTCAAACCACATCGTTGCATCACTATATTTTTCATCTTTCAATGATTGCATACCTGTATCAATATACGTGTCATAATTACTGCATCCAGCCATTACGACTAACAGAAAAAGCATAACAAAACTTAATTTTTTCATGATGTTTTCTCCTTTTCTTTGTCTGCTCACTATACTGTAACACACATGAAAAAGAGTTTCAAAAACTAAAATACTAATTCGGTCATTTTTACAATGATAAGTCAAATTTTTATTATTTTTAACGAATTCCCCCGAAAGAATTCTCCTTCCTCAAGCGTGTGAAGGGCGTAGCCCAACGATAGGTGGGAGATGAATTTCGGTTTGGCGTAGCCAAAAGGCTTTACCTTTTATTTTCACCTCAGATATAATCAGTCTTATAAAGGGTAAAGGTTGGTATATCAATGAAGTTAGATAGCAATAATCATTCAGTATTCTTGTTGTATTATCACCTTGTATTGGTCGTGAAATACAGAAGAAATGTATTTGATGATGATATGTCGGACTATGCAAAAGACATGTTTGTCCGACTATCTGAAAACTATAACATCACATTAGTTGAATGGAATCATGATGTAGACCATGTACATATCTTATTCAAGGCACATCCGAATACAGAAATGACAAAGTTCATTAATGCTTATAAAAGTGCAAGTTCTCGACTAATCAAGAGAGACTTTACCCATGTGAGAAAGAAACTTTGGAAAGAAATGTTTTGGTCAAGAAGCTTTTGCTTGATTACTACGGGTGGTTCACCGATAGATGTAGTATAGAAATATATTGAAAATCAAGGAAAAAGTGAGGTGTAGGAAATGTTAAAATCATACAAATATCGTATCTATCCAAATAAAGAACAACAAATGTTTTTCTCAAAAACATTTGGATGTGTTCGATTTGTATACAACAAGATGCTTGCAGATAGAATCAAATCTTATCAAGAATCACAGGATAAACTTGATAAATCTGTTAAATATCCTACGCCTGCACAATATAAGGCTGAATTTCCATTCCTAAAGGAAGTTGATAGTCTTGCGTTGGCGAATGTTCAAATGAATTTGAATAAAGCATACGCTAACTTTTTTCGTGATAAATCTGTTGGATTCCCGAAATTCAAAAGCAAGAAAGATAACCATCGTAGTTATACAACAAATAACCAAAAAGGCACGATCTACATTGAGAGTGGTTATATCAAGCTGCCAAAACTAAAGACCTTGGTAAAGATTAAACAGCACAGACAATTCTTTGGATTAATTAAATCTACTACAGTGTCTCAAACACCTACTGGTAAATACTTTGTATCGATTTTAGTAGAAGAAAATGAGCAATTGTTTCCTAAAGTTGATACAAAAGTTGGTATTGATGTTGGGCTAAAAGACTTTGCAATATTGTCTAATGGCAAGAAATATGAGAACCCTAAATGGTTGAGAAAAGCCGAAAGAAGATTAGCTCTTCTGCAGCGCTCTTTATCGCGTAAAAAGAAAGGTTCAAACAATAGAAACAAGGCCAGGTTACAAGTTGCAAGACTTCATGAGAAGATTGCGAATCAACGCAATAATTTTCTTCACAAGATAAGCAATGAAATCACAAACGAAAACCAAGTAATTGTGATTGAGGACTTGAAAGTGAAGAACATGCAAAAGAATCACAAATTAGCAAAAGCAATCAGTGAAGTATCTTGGGCTAAATTCAGAGAGCACCTTGACTATAAAGCAATATGGAAAGGTCGCGATTTGATAATCGCACCTAAGAATTATGCGAGTAGCCAATTGTGTTCTTGCTGTGGTTATAAAAATAAGGAAGTCAAGAATCTAAGCCTTAGAGAGTGGACTTGCCCTGAATGCAATAGCCATCATGATAGAGATGTAAACGCAAGTATAAACTTACTAAAATTAGCCATGTAATTGGTATTTTCTTTAGGGGTAGGTACTACCCTTATAGCTTGGTAAATATAGATAGCTAATAAAAGTATCTACTTCCCAAGAAGCTCCCACTTCAAACAGTCCGTAAGGACGTTAAGTGGTGAGTAGTTCACGCCGACACATCTACTTGTTTTTTCCCCATATGTTGCTTTACTCCAACTACTACAACTAACAATAAACCTCCGCCTAATGTCATCATAACAATACTAGTTGGCAACATATCTAATAATAATCCATATACAATCATACCGAGTGGTGCGATTGCAGTAGCAATTGTTTCAAGTAAACCGAATACACGTCCTAAATAGTTTGGATCTGTCGTCTTTTGAATATGTACTTGCATCGGTATATTTACGATCATCATTGATATACCCGTTAACATCATAAAAGCGATATAGTAAATAAAACTTACTACTTTCGGAATGGTAACTAACAATGGAAAGACTGTACATAAACTCAAGCCCGCAAATAAAAACAGCCCAATATAAACAGAGCGAAACGGATTATTCACTTCTTTACGTACTGATAAAACAATTGCACCCATTAGCATCCCGACTGCTAACATTCCCTCTACAACACCGAGTTGCTTCGAGGATAAATGCAAATTTTGAACAATAATATATGGAAGTGAAACGAACAGTGCACTCGCAAAAAAGTTCACCCATAGTGCAATTTTCATTAGCCCATATATTTCATCCTGGCGTTTCACATATGAAAAACCTTCTTTTATACTCGTCAAAAAATGCTCTTTACTTTCAGACATTTCTTTTTTATATAAATCAAATACGATAAATAATTGCACAATAACCGCTAAAAAGAACGTAATACTATTTAACAAAAAGAACGACTTAATGGAAAAGAAACCAAATACAACTCCACCAATAATCGGCCCTAAAATATTTGATAAAGAAGCTGCGGTTTGATTTAAAGCACTCGCTTTTTGAATACGCTCCTCATCTACTAAATTAGGAATAGACGAAGTTAATGCAACAGAATAAAAACTTGCACAAATTGATAATAATGCCGCTGAAATATAGATAAAAAGAAGTGATGGTCCAAATATAGTAGCAATAATAAACATAATAAGCATCGTTAAACTACTTAATAAATCAGTGCCAATGACAAGCCATTTTCGATTCACACGATCAGCTACAGCACCTGCAATCGGACCACAGATCATCCTTGGTAGTGATCCGCAAACGAGCGTAATAGCAAACCCCATCCCTGAACCAGTTGTCTTTAATACGTATAACCCCATTGCGAATGTATAAATACCTGCCCCTAATAAAGACGTCATCTTTCCAATCATCATCAAAATAATATTTCTCGTTGCAACTTTCATTCTTGTATCATGTTGTCCTATACTTATATCTCCCATAATGACTCTCTCCCCTTAAAAGTTAAATTGTGTTAAACTTATTATATAATCAACTTTCCAATTTTCACAACAAAAAGTTAAATACAATTTAACTTTCTAATGATAAAGGAGCAATAATATGGCAACTCTCGGCGAAAAAATTAAGGCATTACGAAAAGAAAAAAAACTTACACAAACAGAGCTGGCAGGTTCGGAACTGACAAAAAGTATGCTTAGTCAAATTGAAAATGGAAAAGCTACACCTTCCATGAAAACATTACAATATATTGCTGAAAAACTTGAATGTGAAACGAGCTTTTTATTAGAGGAAGACGATGATGAAATTGTAGAACTCATTACAAAAATGGAGCAACTCATAAAGGAAAATAAATGTGATGAAGTATATGAAACTCTACTACCGATTGTTCAAAAAGAGCTACCTTCTACTATAAATACGGCTCGTTTATATAAACAGTTCCTAACAGGAGCAGCTATTATGAACGATTATAATATTGAATCTTACGTTGAAACCGCTGTTTCTATATTTGAAAAATATACTTTATATCGAGAAAGCACTGAAACGAAACTACTTTTTTACTATATGCTCTACAAACGGAAAAAATATAAAGAATGTTTACAGTTGATTACCAAAATTCGCGATGAATATAAAACGAAGAATTTAGAAATGGATCTTATTACACATATACAATTATATTTAAAAGAAGCAATTATTTTACTCGCATATGGTAATTATGAAAAATGTGAAAAAGTCATTTTAGATGCACTTGCATTTTCAAAAAAACATCAAGTGTATTATAAAACAGATGAATTTTACCGTATTTTATCTTATCAAAAAATCATTACAACTGATAAAGAAAAATATTTATATTACATAAAAAAATCTGAGCAATTTGCCATTTTTACAGAAGATACTTTATCCGCTGCAAATATACATATATTAAAAGCTTATTACTACAATACCGTTACGAATGAATATACAATTGCATTAGAACATTTAGAACAATTCCGAGAAAAACTAAAAGATGTACCAATTTTTCAAGACGATGGACTGTATTATCTTGAAAAAGGAAAATCTTTGTATGGCTTAAAATGTTATAAGGACGCTTTGGAAACATTAAAACACGCTACTATACCAGATTATATGAGTCATCCACTTGATCAATCGTGGTTATTAACAGCTGGATCTTATCGTGCTCTTTGCTATATAGAACTTCAAGATAAAACAGCTGCACTCAAAGAAGCAAAAGAAGCAGTTCAAGCGATAGATAGCTATCCTGATTCCATCTTCTCTTCATTTATTAAAGGAACATTACAAATAATACAAAAACTTTAAGAATGTCTCGAAATGGTATATTATCCCTCTTTTTTAGCAAAGATAATAATGATGGGAGGAATATAAATGAATATTGAACGTGCAAAAGAGCTTTCTGTGTCAGCGGAGCAAGCTAATGTTAGTTTTCAAGGCATGCCTGTTACGATTCAACACGTCGACGAAAGCAATGAAACCGCCCGCATATATGAAGTTAAAAACCCAGGACGCGAATTAACAGTTCCAGTTAATAGCTTAGAGGAAATATAAAAAATGCCACTTCGACTTTTGAAGTGGCATTTTTCTTCCTTTAGATTACTTATTATAAATTTCTTCTATTTTACAGGAGCTAAAAAAATAAGAATTTTCTACTTCTTTTCTTTTTGTGACCTGCTACAATACAAACTATGAATTAATTATTCACACTATACATTAAGGGGGCAAAAATAATGGCATCTAATTTAGAAAAAAACAAATCTTATTATGCAGTTATATTCACTTCTAATTTATCAAATAATACAACAGATTATAGTAGCGTTGCCGACAAAATGGAGGAACTTGCAAAGCAGCAACCTGGTTTTCTAGGTGTAGAAAGTGCACGCGGTAATTCGGGACTCGGAATCACAATTTCTTATTGGGAATCACTTGAGGCAATTGAAAATTGGAAACAGAACGCCTTACATAAAGAAGCGAAAAAAAGGGGCCGTGAGCAATGGTATGAAAACTTCCATCTACGCATTTGCCGTGTTGAGAAAGAGTTTAAGTTTCATAGAGGTACATTGTAACGATGAAGAAACAATTAGCTCTCGTTGCTGTTCATGAAATATATGGTGTGAACGACCATATGCATCACGTTACCCAACACTTCACTTCATCTCATATAGATGTATTCTGTCCTAATTTTCTACAATCGCAACCTGCATTTCATTACAGTGATGAAGAAAAAGCATATCATTTTTTTATGAATCATATTGGATTTGATGATGGAAAAAAGCAAATTGAAGAATTTATTACTCGTCTTTCTAGTCGTTACACACATATTGGACTTATCGGCTTTAGTGTTGGTGCTACCATCTCATGGCTATGCAGTAACAATCCAAAAATAGATTTTATTATCGGATGTTACGGTTCCCGTATACGTGACTATATTCATATAAAACCAACATGTGCTACCCTACTTATTTTCCCTGAAAAAGAAGCTAGTTTTTCAGTATCCTCTTTCATTCAATCGTTGCAGCTACAAAAAAATCCTTTATTAGAAATTAAACAACTACGCGGTGAACATGGATTTCTAAATCCGTACATTGAAAAATATAACAGGCACTCTACAAAGCAAGCATACACTCTAATAGATACATTTCTTGTAAAAAACAATTTTATAGAGGAGAGCTAAATGACACTTACATTACTCTTACTTATTTTCATATTCATTGCCTTTTTCTCAGCACTAACTATCATTTTTATAACCGTAAAAAAAGGGAAGTTTTCCAAACGCCCCTACTTACAATCTATTATCGTTTGCATTTTATTTTTTACCAATTGGATCTTATATTTAACATCTTTTTATTCGTTACTCCCTGAGAAAGTTAGCGAGTTCATATTCCTGCCTATTTGGTTTTTTCTTTGTATTTTAGGATGTATCGTTTTCTGGCGCGAATGGAGAAACAATTGTGTATTCTCAATATGTATCGGTTTTCTTTCCTTTATTAGTTTTTTATTTGGGTTATTGTTGTTAGTTCTTTCGAGGATGTAAAACAAAAGGAAGAAAAGCCAACATTCAACTTTTCTTCCTTCTATGTTTACCTTTAGTCTTCACTGTCACTGATTCACAAGGTGTATAATATATTTGAGGTGTCGCCTTATCAACAAACATCATAAACGTAATGAAGCCGATAATAAAGAAAATAAACAACGTTAACAAAATTGCTCCTATCGTTAAAAGTATCATAACACCACCCCTATATCTTTCATGTTATTACACCTTTCGCTATTATATGAGCGTAATCCTTTTTAGAAAAAGAAACGTAACAAAATAATCACAATCACTCCCGTTAACACTGTACCTAATAAACTACGAGTGTATATTGCAACAAGAAATGTTGGAATTGCTGCGATAAGGTAATCCCACTGCATCGTCTCATGCATAAATAATACTTGTGCTAAAAGTGCTGCTAATATCGCAATTGGTATGTAATTTAACCATTTTAAACCCCAGTCTGGAATTTGTAGTTTGCTAAATACGAGTAGAGGTAAAATACGTGGCACGAGTGTGACAGCTCCAGCTGCTAGTAAAAGTAATATTACGTCCAATCTCATTTCCATTTTTCAATCACAACTCCAATCGTCGCCGCTAGTAACGTTGCGATAATAACCGCTATACTATCTGGCATAAATAAGTGTGAAACGTATGCAATTATAATTGCTACAGTTGCAACAGTAAGGTGAATTGCTAGTTTTGGTTTACTACTTATGAGCTGTAGTACAAATAACCCGATAAACATTGCTGGTAATGCATAATCCATGCCGTACGTATGCGGATCTGGTATCCACTCACCAAACAACCCGCCAATAATAGTAGCAAGAATCCAATTTAAATATGCTGTGACATTTAAGCCCATCATCCACCTTTCGCCTACATATCCTTTTTGCGCTGCATGCTGCACTGCAACGCCGAACGTTTCATCTGTAATTTGAGAACCGATTATTACGTTTTTTACTAGGGGAAGTTTCGTAAAGTACGGCGCGAGCGCAGCACTCATTAGAAGGTGGCGTAAATTAACAAAAAAGACGGTAAAAATAATTGCCGAAGCAGGAGCACCAGCTGCATACATACCAGCTAATATAAATTGGGCAGAACCCGCATAAATTAAAGTGGACATAAACGCAATTTCAATGATGGAGAAACCTGCTGTTTTTGCAATTACACCAGCTGCTATACCGATGCTCAAATAACCAAATACAGTTGGTAAACAATCTTTTACTCCTTGCTGAAATGTATCATCACTCTGCAAAGCTACATGGGCCTGAGCTTTACTCATTCCTATCATCCTCCATTCCTTTCATCGTTCGTTTTCCTGTCACGACATGAGCTAAATCTATATTTTCACGCCATAACGTATCTAACCTATCAGCTCCAAACTCCTTCGTGATTTCCTCAACCATAATATCGTGCCGGACATACTCTGTAGCTACGAGAACTAGCGCTGGGTCATACGTTGTAACGGCCCATGAAGTGTTATCATTTGAGAAGTTTGCAATTAATACTTCCTCTCCATCACGCGCAATAACAGTTAAATGACCACCCATTCTCTTTTCAACGACGTGGGGCGTCATATAATTATGGTGAAACGTCGCGCCTATTTTTGTATTGGGAGCACCAAATAAGATTGAAAATATATGTACACCTTCCTTTTCTTTCTGATGAATATATGGCTCAATTTCATGCACTTGATCTTCCCATACAGAAATCCATAACTCTTCCTTCGCCTTATTAATTATATTGCATATTTCTTTTACAACACGATCATTTGAACGAATATGCGAAATTACATCTATTTGTCGCTCTTGTTCTAGACAATTTAATTTCTCATCTAAAAATTCAAAGGACTTCTCAAAGTCTTTTCGCATTCGATTCATTAACTCCGTAGCTGGTACTGGTACATATTTTACTGGTTCAGTAGGAACGATATGCACTGCTCCTTTATCCATCAATTTACCGAGCACTTCATAAATCATCGAACGAGGTACCCCTGTTTGCTTACTCACTTCATAGCCTGTTACTGGGGAATGTTTTAGTAGTCCAATATACGCTTTACATTCATACTGGGAAAAACCTAACTTTTGTAATTCCTTTATAATTTCATCCATCAGTACCCCTCACAATCTATATAACTCTCATTTCAAAACGATGCATGTATGTTAGTAGTTATTAGTATACCTACTAATATAAAAAAACAGACCTATAAAGTCAATTGATAATTCTGAAATTTAATCTCAAAAATAAAAAGCCTTTCATCAGAAGGCTTTTTCTACATACTATTTCACTTATTTTAGTTGCAACGTATTTGATAGATGCTCCTCCAAATGCTCCCGTAAAGTAGAACCTGTATACTCTTCCCTAAATACACCAGCTTTCACGAATAGAGGAATAACTTCACTAAAGAATAGATCTAGTGACTTTGGAGGTCCTCCTGGAATAGCGATAAATCCATCTAACGCTCCGGCCTCAAACCTATCCATAATTTGCTTTGCAACATCTTGCGCTGTACCAACCGCAACCCAATGAGCGGAACCAACAACTTCTGGTCGTTCTAGTATTTGTTCAACAGTTGGTTCATTTTTAATAATGTAGTTGCGTAATAATTCAGCGTGTGTTTTACTGCGAACAGTTTGATCACGGCTTGGCAACATCTCTTCCATAATCTTACTTTCTAGCGGAATTCCTCTAGCGTCTAATCCGAGAACCATTTCAAGTAACGAGTATCTTTTCTCTTTTGTGAGATGTTGATGTGCTTGCCTATGCATTTCTAACGCTTCTTCATATGTATCACCTATAAAGAAATATAACCCAGGCAATACACGTATATCATCTTGCTTTCGGCCATGCTGTTCTGCTCTTCTTCTTAAATCTTGACGCAGTTCCATCCCTGACTCTACATCCGGCGTCGCAGCAAAAATTGCATCCGCAACAGAAGCAGCAAAATTTCGTCCTGACTCTGAAGCACCAGCTTGAAATAATGGTATTTCTCCTGAAATATGCTGCGGAATATTAAGTGGACCTTTCACCTTAAAGTATTCACCATTATGCTCAATAGGCTTTACCATCTCTCTAATCACATCAGGATTATCTACTTTCAATACTTCATTAGGGTGACTTCTCCAAAGTTTTCTTACTAACGCTGTACATTCTGCCGCTTTCGCATATCGCTGCTCCGATGATGGCATCCCGTCCTCACCAAAGTTTTCAGCACCGTCAATGGATGTGACAATATTCCACCCTACTCGGCCGTTACTAATCCAGTGTAAAGATTGTAATTGCCTCGCTAATATATATGGTGGATAAAACGAAGTTGAAGCAGTCGTAACGACTCCAATTTTTTCTGTTGCACACGCAATAGCTGTAAATAGTAATGTTGGATCTAAAATGACGTTTCCTTTATTACGAGCAATTAAATCTGGGTGCGCCACTAAATAATCCGCTTTAAAAACAAAATCTAACTTCGATTTTTCTGCTCGTTTCGCTAACTCTACTTGTTCATCAATTCCCGAATCAAATATATAATCTTCTTTCTTTCTCGAAATTAAACATAATCCAATGCAAAGTTGTTTTTTTGTAGACATATACACACCATCCCCTTGTTTTTAATTCACTTAGTGAAATACATGTTGCTATCATTATGAATTTCCATTCTTATGAAAATAAATAAAATGATATTGATAATCATTATCATTTTATGATGTAACTGTAATAAAAGCAATAAAAAAAAGACTCCCACTAATGGAAGTCTCTTATCTCAATATTTCATTCGCTTCTTTTTCATAAATTTTATCAAATGAAGTCATAACGCGTTGTGACGCTGAAATCATTTTTTGATCTGTCATAAGATCAGCCATCTCTTTCGTCAAATCTACATTTGAATTTTCTAGCATATGGTTTTTTACTATCCCTGTTCCGTTCGGTAAATCAGCAATGTTTCCTTCTGCTAGTGTAAAGCTTTTGTTCTCTCTTTGCATGAGACGAGCATTCGCTTCTGCATCTACTGTTTTTGTTTGCAGGCGAGCAATATTATTTTGTGTTACTTCATCATATAATGTACCATCTGCTTGTACAGCTACCTTTGCTCCTTCAGGAATACGAATACGTTCATTATTCTCTCCCATAACAAAAGCACCAGATGATGTTTGCAGATAACGATCACTATTTATTGTAAAACTACCATCTCTCGTTAAAAACGTTTCATCGTTTTTAGATGTAACGAAAAATGATGATGCGCCGACCGTACCGTCATCTAAAAAGAAATCTGTAGCACTATTTGTCATTTGTATATTTCCTTGTACTAAGTTCACATGCGTTGCGGCTGGTACTACAGCGTAATCAGTCGAACCGATATTTGTCACAGCTCCATCTCCGCGGCGATATGTGTCTTGTACATCAAATACTTTAGAAGTCATATTTTCTGCTTTAAATCCTGTCGTTTGAGCATTTGCAACATTATTCGAATGAATATTAATACGCTGCATGTAATTCATCATACCCATAGAACCTATATAAAGACCGTTCATACTCGTTTGAATAAGGCGGTTGCCTTATCCTTCACCTCTTTTCTATGATGTTTGCAACATTTGTTTCGCTAAATGTTCAGCTGTAGCGATATGTATATGTTGCTTCACGTCTTGTCCGTCTGTCATTAATACAATTGGAGCCGATGATACTGCTGGAATTTTCAACAATTCACCACTACTTGCTGTTTCATCAAATTTCGTAAATACGATACCATCAATATGAATATCTTTGAAATTCGTAATGATTTCAATCATATCTTTACTTTTCATCGAAGCTGACAACGTTAAACAAATATAATCTGGCTCTACTTGTCCCATCGTTTCAATCATTTCTTCCACTGTTTCTGACGCACGATAATTTTTTCCGGCGGTATCAATTAAAATATAATCGACGCGCGCTTCTTCTTTAAAATACGTAAGCGCTCTTGTCATTGCAGCTTCATCACGTACAGCGATTACTTCAAATCCCATTGTTTTTACGTAATCTTGCAGTTGCTGTACTGTTCCAATGCGCGAATGATCTGTCGTAATAAAACCGACCGTTTTTTTCTTACCGTGAAACTGCCATGCCATTTTCGCAAGTGTCGTTGTTTTTCCAACTCCAGTTGGACCGATTAATGCAATTGTTTGCACTTCTTTTTCAAATACGTTTTCTGTGTTGAAATGAGATCTCATATCTTCCAATATATATTCGATCACTTCTTCTTCTGTAATCATCGTCGCATTCTCAAACTTCACTTTTAACTTTTCAGCATATGCATGAATGAAGTATTGTTCTACATCGTTTTGTTCTAGCATGCGAATTACTTTTTGAATAATAAACGGTACAGATTCTTGCTTTTCTTTCTTTACAACCACTTCTTCTTTTTTAACCGGAGCAACTTTTTTCACAGCTTTTTGCTTTTTCGTTTCTTCCGTCTGTTTCACAACGACGATACCTTTTTCAAACAACTTTAATAGTTTCTCTTTCTTTCTTGTCCATTCTTCACTATTTCCTGTTTGCATCGCCGCGTATGACATAGCAGTCGTCACGTTTTCTAAATTGTGTAGTACCGATTGAATTCCGGTTGCCTTCACAATTTGTTCTGAAGGATCGTTCACAACATCCATTAATTGTTCATGAAATTGAGCTGTACCCTCGTTCACTTCTTCTTGTTTCTCCTCTGGAAAAGCAACTAACATTTCATAATTCTTTTTCCAAAAAAACGGGATATTACGTTTTACACTTTCATCGACAACGTAATAATAATCTGTACCATATTGGTCAAATAACTTTCGATACAATTCATTTTTCGAAGCTGCTTTTATTCGCATTAACGCTTCTTTCTTTTCTGTATTTTCCATTACTTCACCCCCTACTATTCAATGTAAGCAATTTGATCTACAACAATTTCTGGAGCTAATTCACTAATACAAAGTACTTGTGCTTCTATTTGATACCGCTCTAGCAGTCTTACAATCGCAAATCTGAAATCTTTTCTACGCGTTAATAATACTGGTTCTCTTCCCATTAAGCGTGCTTGTTTAAATACGCGTTGTACTTGCTCAACGACTCGTGATTCTAAATCTAAATCCCAGTTTAATAAATAACCTTGATAAGAATTGTTTACAACGTCCGCATCTAACTCGATTGAATCTGAGAAGAGCGCCGCATAAATTTTACCGTCAGGATTTTTCGCATTTTCACAAATCACTTTTGAAATACATTCACGGACGAATGACGTTACACCGTCAACGTGGTTTTGATAAATTTCTTTTCCGTCAATAATACCTTCAATAATAGTTGGTAAATCACGAATAGAAATACCTTCTTTTAGAAGTTGTTTAATAACATTTTGAACGAGTGATAAGTCGATTTCTTTCTTCTTAATCTCTTCTAATAAAACACCGTTATCATTTTCAAGCGAGTTAATTAAGTCTTTTACATGTTGACGCTGAATTAACTCATGAAGATTACGTCTAACGACAACATCTAAATGTGTAATTAATATGCTAAGTGGCTCTAATACTTGATAGCCTTTCATTTGTGCATCTTGTACCATATGCTCTAAAATCCAATATCCATCTTCACCGAAAATCGGATCTTTTGCTGGTTCTGCATCTAAATCGGCCATTACATTTGGTGTTTTCAGTGCTAATAAGTACCCTGATTTTAAAACACCTTCAGCTGCCTTCGCACCTTTAATACGAATAATGTAACGTCCGCGTGGTCTAAAACTCGTATTATCTTTAAAGTTAATGCCAGGAACATTAATACCAAGGTCGGTAATAATCGACTTCCTCATAAGAACAACTTTATCACGAGCTGTTTCCCCATTAATTTTCTGCTTTACAAGTGCCGCTAAATCTAAACCGAGTTCTACAATAATTGGATATTTATCTGTAAATACTCCGAATGAATCTTCCACTTGTTGCAGTTGCTCATCTTCGCCTTGAATCATTTCTAATTCTTTTTGAAGCTCTTCTTCTTTTTCTTTCTTTATTCGGTTTTTATTACGAATTCCTAAGAAAATAATTGTTCCACCAACGAGCGCGAATGGTAGAAACGGTAGCGGAGTGAAAATACCCATCGCAATAAATAAACCACCAAGCGCATATACAACGACTTCATGCGCTAATAACTCTTTAAAGATTCCTTCAGTTACTGTGTCAGATGAACCATCAAATACACGCGTTACGATAATACCTGTTGAAATCGCAAGCATTAACGAACCAATTTGGTTTACGATTCCGTCACCGACAGTTAACTGTGTATAGTGAATAGCTGCTTCCGCAAAACTCATGCCCTGCTGCATCATGCCGACGATTAAACCGAAAATAATGTTTACGAATAAAATGACGATACCGAAAATAACGTCCCCTTTGATGAACTTCCCGGCACCATCCATTGCCCCGTAAAACTCTGTTTCCATATTTAATTTTTTTCGTTTTGCCTGTGCATCTTTTTCAGTAATAATACGCTGGTTTAAATCCGCATCGATAGACATTTGTTTCCCGGGTAAAGAATCAAGTGTGAAACGAGCTGCAACTTCAGCTGTACGAGATGCACCGTTTGCAACGATAAACTGGAATATGATTAATACTATGAAAATAACGATACCAATTAATAAGTTCCCGCCAATTACAAACTGACCGAACTCTTCAATAACATGCCCCGCATTTCCGTCTGTCAAAATCGCTCGCGTCGTCGATACGTTAATCGATACGCGGAAAATCCCGATTAATAACAACATCGTTGGAAATGACTTTAATTCATCCCACTCGTTAATACTTGTTGCTCGCATATAAATAAGCACTGACATACTTAGTAAAAAAACGATAACGATATCAAGTATAAATGGTGGAAGTGGAATTAAGAGCGCCACTACGAATGACGCTGCTAAAAAGATAGAAAAATAGGTTCTTGCAGAATCTATCTTAAACACAAGAGATCTCCTCCAACCGCGCTATTATACTTCAAGTTCATTCGTTTGAATTAAATAGCGCATAACTTCAATTACAGCTACGTATAAATCTTCTGGAATCGTCTCATCTTCCTCGACTTGATAATATAAAGAACGAGCAAGCGGACGGTTTTCCACCATTGGTATTTCTTGTTCGCGGGCAAGCGTTCGTATATATAATGCGAGCTCATCTTCCCCTTTTGCAACGACAATTGGTGCCGCATCAACCTGTTTATTGTACCGAAGTACGACCGAAATATGAGTCGGGTTGTTTACAATAAACGTTGCACCATCCATTTTTTTCGCAATTGTCCCTTGCAAGATCGCATGCATAAAGTTTTTTCGTTTTCCCTTTACTTGCGGGTCCCCTTCATTATCTTTATGCTCTCGTTTTACTTCTTCTTTTTTCATCTTAATATCTTGTTCGTATTCCCACTTTTGATAAATAAAATCAATAATAGAAAGAACGATTAATATAATTAAAATAGCTAAAAAGATAAATTTAATTTGCCTAATAATTTCAGAAAGTGACGCAGTCCAGTTAAATCCAATCATACTCACGATTTTCTCTAAATTCTTTTTAAAGAGAATGTAAGCGACGTAACCGATTAATCCCATATAAAATAGTGATTTCAAAATATCTACTAAACTTTTACGACTAAACAATCTTGTAAAATAGTTTTTTGGATTAATACGTGACGCTTTCGGCTTAATGACTTTAGAAGAAAATAAGAAACCGACTTGAATCATATAATTGAATAAATGAAAAGCGTATACGAGTATTAATATGGGAGCTGATACTTTTAGTAGTAAAATCCCCATTAAATAAAAATACTTAGTTGAATCTGTATTTTTTCCAATTTGATCAAACAGCACCGCTACAGAGTTTGCAATCTCATAACCGAGCCAATCTCCGAAAAAGTAAACGACAACTGCTAATACAAGTATGGAAAATAAATTATTTAAATCTTTACTTCGGGCAATATTCCCTTCTTCACGCGATTTCTTACGCTTCTGCGGGGTGGCCTTTTCTGTTTTATTATCCTTTGCCATGCGCGTCCCCCTACTTCGTTAAGAAAAAGTTAAATAGTTTCGTATATTCTTCAAGCAATACGTCCGTCATATTTTTAAACACATAACCGAGCATCGGTACACTCATCGCAATAAACAAAATACCACACGTAATTTTAATGACAAATGCATTCATAAAAATATTTAATTGCGGAGCGTTTTTTGCGATTAAAATCAACACAAAGTTAATGATGAACAAACTCCCCATTAGTGGAAGAGCAATTTCAACCGCTGATGTAATCGCAAATAATAACGTTGCGAGTAGACTATCTAAAAAACTAGTCGTCAGCAATTTTGAAATCGCCTCTGTATATTGAAACGACTTTAAAATCGTGGCAACGAAATAATTAATGCCGCCAAGTGAAATAAAAATAATGAGAAAAAATATATCAAAAATGGTTGAAAGTAAAGTAGACTGTGAGCCTGCATTTACATCAAACAAACTTGCCTGTGATAAACCGATATCAAAGTCTAAAATATGCCCGGCCATTTTTGGAATGTTCCATAGCATTTCTACAATTTTTGAAAGCGATAATCCAATTACAATTTGCGTACCTGCATAAGCTGCCACGTCCCAAACTGTCTTTATGTGAGAGACATCCACTTGATCGGCAACTGTAATGGAAAGAGCAAGTCCAACTGTAACCTTCGCCATTGCTGGAATGGATCGACCTGAGAAAAACGGTAAAAAATATAAAAATGAAGTAATACGGCAAAACGCAAAAAACGTCGCCGCCCATAATTCCATATTCATTTCATTCCACCTATCTTAGTACGAACGCAATAGCGATGGGATTTTATCAAATAAATCTAAAATAAGCATCGTTAACTCTTGAAACATCCACGGACCTAAAATGATAAGAACGAGCACAATACTCGCCATTTTCGGTAAAAACGTCAGCGTTTGCTCTTGAATTTGCATCATCGCCATAATGACAGCGATGATAATAACGACAATCATACTTACGCCGGCAACCGGCATTAAAATCATAACCCCTTTATAAAAAAAGGTTTGAAAAATATCTATAATTGGTGACGTATTCATTTATATGACTCCTATCACATAGCATCAAACGCTTCAGGCGACCGTTTTAAACATAATATCGACGATTTTTGTATATCCACCTAAATATACGAAAACGAGTATTTTAAATGGTAAACTTAAAATCATCGGCGGTACCATCATCATCCCGAGGTACATTAAAAGTGTACTAATAATCAAATCTATAAATACAAACGCTAAATAAATGAACATCCCCGTTAATAATCCTTTTTGAATTTGCGTTAACGTAAAGGATGGTACGAGCGTAAATAAAGAAAGATCTTTTAAATCTTTCGGTAACTCTTCTCCGCGCACTTTCAGCATCATTTTCAAATCATGCTTATACGTATGCTTTGACATATACTCTTTCATAATCGGAGCTGTCGTCTCCGCAGCTTGGCTTACTGTTATTTTCTCTTTCGTCATCGGATCCCACACATCGCTCTTCAGTTGCCCAAGTACAGGCTGCATCGTAAAGAGTGATAAAAACAATGCAAGTCCAACAAGCACTTGGTTCGGTGGTAAATTCATTACTCCAAGTCCTTGACGTGTAATCCCGAGAACGATCATAAAATAAGTAAAATGTGTAAATAATAGAACGATAGAAGAAGATAATGATAAAAGGGTAACGAGCGCAAATAGCTGTACACTTGAATTACTCGTAAACTCTTTTCCATTTTCGAAATTAATAAAACCGTTTTGGGCCGCATACGCTGGATTTACAAAAATAATTGAAAAAACGATAGAAAATACGAAAATAACGGCTAATAATGATAACTGTTTCTTTATTCTCATGATGGATCCTCTACTTTTTTCGTTTCACTCTTCACCGCGTCTTCTAGCGCTTGTTGAAACTGATTTCCTGTTCCTGTTAATTGCACAGATTGTACACCGTTATTACTAATAACAGTGAACACTTGCTTGCCATCAACCTCAAATAAAAAAGCGCTCGTTTGATGATTTAAATAAACGCCGTCCTTCACTTGAATATGGCCATTTTCACCTTGTTTAAAAAACTGCTGCTTGCGCGTCTTTTTCGTCATATAATATGCACCGTAGCCGAGCGCACCAAACAGTAAAACGACTTGAAATAAGGTCGTCATATACGACATATGACTCCTCCTCTACTCTTTATCTAGCATTTGACTTTGCGCTTTCATAAGCGCAGCTTGCTTCTTATCAGCTTCAATTTCAGAAATGATAATACCGAACTTCTCGTCCATTACGATCGCTTCCCCAATGCCGACTTTCATATTACTTAAATACACATCTACTTTATGTCCTAAGTTTTTCTCTACTTCAAGAACATCGCCCACTTTTAACTGTTTCACATCACCGAGCGTAATAGATGATCTCCCAAGCTTTACACCAAGTTCAATCGAAATATCCGAAACAGTATCAATATGTGCTTTACTTGTTTCATTTCGCTTTCCTGCAAATTCTTCTAATCCCATTAATGACACAGGAGATACTTCATGCTTCATATGGATCCTCCTAATCTACAAAACTTTTAAATAGGAGCGCCTTACGCGTTCCATCTTTTCCAATAAAACAATTAAATTTATGTTTTCCATCTACAAAACCAAGTAATTCATCCGAAACTTTCGTATGAAGCGGAATAATATCGCCTTCTTCAATTTGTTCAATGTCACCCATTGTCATCTTCTGCTCACCAATCGCAACGTGAACAGGTTTAAACACTTGATTCACTTTCACTTCCACTTCAGACGTATACTTTTTACGCTTATCCGAAGAATGTTCGACAATATTCTCAGACGTTAACTTATCCATAATTTCTTCCACAGATAAGAACGGAATACCGATACGAACTGTCGTATTCCAAAAATCCGTTTTCATATTTACGTTCAGTAATGAAATAATATCACTCGCTGTCGTAATCTTAAGTGCATTCGGATCAGTCTCTGTCGTTACAAATTTCGGTTTAATTGCCGCAACACTTTCAAATGCTTGCTCTAAATTTTTGCATAGAAGCGCAAAAATATTATCAAGCGTTAAAAACTCGAACGCCGTCAGTGGTCTACGCATCGTAAAATTACGTTTACTATCTCCGCCAAGCCAGCACTCATGAATGTAAATAACAAAGGCTAAATCAATCTCAATAACAATTTCCCCAAGCTCTGGAATTCCGAGATCAATAACGCAATATAAATAATAATCTTTTGGCATTTTCTCTACATACTCACTCGTAAATGGAACCTGCTCCACTGTCGAAGGCTCTAATTCAATCGGAATACGCATACGCGCAGACAATGACTGTGACGTCTGTTTACCAAACGTAGAAGCAATCGCTTGCAAACTACGTAAATGTTCAACACCGAACTTCTCCGGTCTATTAAAATCATACTCTTGAAATTTATCTTGCTTCCCTGCTTCTTGTGCGAAAGCTGGCATTTCCTCGCCTTCATTTACCGCCTTCAGCAGGGCATCAATTTGCTCTTGGCTTAATTTATCGCCACTCATGAAAATCCCCTTCCCTACCTTTTCAATTCAACGATTTCAACGTACATCTTTCCATTCTTCGTCAAAATCTTTCCGGTTCCAATCTCTTCATTCTCAAGCATAATAAGCACCGTATTTTTCGTTGAATTTTCAAGACGATACAATGTACCTTTCGTAATATGAAGCAGATCTTCAATCTTCTTTTTCGTATTTCCGATTTCAAAATAAATTGTTAACGGAATATCATCTTGTAATTTCAAATCTAGCCCACTCCCATATCATGTTCACGAAAATTCCATTTTCTCTCTATATATAAATGAAATTTCTTATTTCGAAACGTCGATATTTAATATTTTTTTAATATATCCTTGCGTTTCTTTAAATGGAGGTACCCCTCCGTACTTTCTCACATTACCAGGACCAGCATTATAAGAAGCAAGCGCTAATACTAAGTCGCCATTATTTTTCTTTAAATAACCGCTTAACTCTTTCACGCCACCTTCAATACTTTCAGCTGGTGAAAATGGATTTTTTATACCCATCTCTTTCACATTCGCTGGCATAAGCTGCATAAGTCCCATCGCCCCTGCATGCGACACTGTTTTCGGATTAAAATTAGACTCTACTTCAATCATTTTTTGAATTAACGTTTTCGGAATTCCGTAAGATTGGCTCACCCGATCAATAATATCCTCATACTTCCCTTCATTTGAAGAACGTATTTTTTGAATATTATACTTCTTCGTTAACCCCCACGTATCAACAGCCTCATTTTTCGTTTCCAGGAAACGTCGTTCAAACTCTTTTTGTGCAACTTGTACGTCATCGACTTTCTTCGTTTCAGGCTTCTCTTCCGGCTTACTTACTTCCTCTACTTTATGAATAGATTCTACCGGTTTATTCACAACCGCTTCTATTTTCGTAGATTGTACCGGCTGACTCATATCCTCTACTTTTGCCGTTGGCGTAGTAGCCTTCGTCTCCTTCATAGGATCACTTTGCAACTTCTCTTGAAACCTACTACTAACAAAAGCCTGCGGACTACTCAACTTTTGTTGAAACTGTCCTTTTTTATATGCAAGTACTTCTTTTACTATATTTCCAACTACCATAATATCACCTTTTCGGTAAACAAAGATAATCTAATATTAGAGTTTTTTTGTAAAGTTTGCAATAATCCTTTGCAATTATATTGTAATAAAAAAACGACTAAATTGTTAAACTGTTATTTTTTTATATTTATTAATTCAAATTTTCAGTTGACACCCATTATAGCAAGGCTTACAATAAATTCGAAATCGATTTTTTCGCATATTACCGTTTTTCAATTTGCAGAAAAATCAATATAAAAAAATGGGGGTTCTTTACATGAGAATTAATACAAACATTAATAGCATGCGTACGCAAGAATATATGCGTCAAAACCAAGCTAAAATGAGTAACGCTATGGACCGTTTATCAAGCGGTAAACGTATCAACAACGCATCTGACGATGCAGCAGGTCTTGCAATCGCAACTCGTATGCGTGCACGTGAAAGCGGATTAGGTGTTGCAGCTGATAACACGCAAAACGGTATTTCTTTAATCCGTACAGCTGATTCAGCATTAGGTTCTGTATCTAACATCTTACTTCGTATGCGTGACCTTGCAAACCAATCTGCAACTGGTACAAATACAAAAGAAAACCAGTCTGCTTTAAACAAAGAATTTGATGCGTTAAAAGAGCAAATTGACTATATTGCAAATAATACTCAATTCAACGACAAAGATTTATTAAATGCTGATAAAGCTACACCAAACGAAATTAAAATTCAAACTCTTGACTCTGATGACGATCAAAAACAAATCACTATTACTTTACATGGTGCTACACGTGAAGCACTTGGAATTGATACATTATCAATTGCTGAAGGTCAAACTACTTCAGCACCTAAAGGTGTACAACTAGCACAAGACGCTCAAGCTGCATTTAAAAAAGATTTCGCAGCTGCTAAAACTGATGATGAAAAGACTGCTGCCTTCACTGCATTTAAAAATGCTTGGGCAACAGCTAAAACTGATTACACTAACACTAAGACTCTTGATGATAAAATTAAAGCCTACGATCCACTAGATGCTGGAGCAGCAATCACTGATTTTGATGCGGGTCTTGCCGCAGCTACAGCAAATGCTGGTACTGCAAAACCTAATGCATTGCTTGCTGTAAAAGAAATTGATGCTGCGCTTGAAACAATTGCTAATAATCGAGCTGATTTAGGTGCTACATTAAACCGTCTAGACTTTAACGTAAACAACCTGAAGAGCCAAGCATCAAGCATGGCATCTGCTGCTTCTCAAGTAGAAGACGCTGACATGGCGAAAGAAATGTCTGAAATGACTAAGTTCAAAATCTTGAACGAAGCGGGTATCAGCATGCTTTCTCAAGCAAACCAAACTCCACAAATGGTTTCTAAATTATTACAATAATCCATTTGAGATTAATAAACCTCTCCGCAAGCGGAGAGGTTTATTTTTTCTATATAGATGAATTATTTGTAAAAACTTTCTTTTTTAGATAGGAGAGAGCATCCGCGATGTGTGGAAGCGGTCAGTGCCTGTCTCTATCCCCTCTCGCGTTAAAACCTAAATAGAAAATAAGTATAAGTCCCTTTTCTTTTCATATCCATTTATTAACTTTAAGATCATATGTTAATCATTAAGATATGGGTGATTATTTTGCATATTGACACGAGTGTTTTGAGTATGTATGCTAAGCAGTCATTCTATGTGTGAATGAGAAGTATATGCACGTCGCCATGGAGTATTTTGTGACGGATGAGAGGTTAAATGGTGTTTCAGATATTCCGGCAAATGTGGCTATTATGACTCGTTTCTATACGAAAGCAAGCGAGATTCACATTGCGATTCATATCGTTTCTCAAGTTAATCAAATCCCTAAATAATTTCCAAAGTGATCAAAATCCTAATTATTATTTTCTCCTTCAAACCTTTCCACACAAAACAAAAGGGAAATACATATAAACTATGTACTTCCCTTTTATTTTTCACTCAATAGCTCTATGGCGCTACCGTCATAACTTGTCCTCTACGGTCGATCCTTATTTTCATTTTTCCGTCTTGTGCGTTATATAAACCTAGTTTATTTAATTCTATTTTGCATTCTTGTACGAAGGTTGGTAATTTACGAATTTGATTGACATCCGAACTTTTAATGAAATTAATTAAATGTTGCGTCATGTCTTTCACATCTTGCACAAGTTCTTCTTTTTCTCGTTTTAACCTTTCGTTTTCCAATTGTAACGCTCGCAATTCACTTTCTAGACTACTTCTATTTGACTCTTCTTTAAAATGCCCTGCGGCCATGCTAGAAAGCTTATAAATACCTTCCATAAACTGATGTAGTTCGTCTTCTTTTCTTTCACTACATTGACTAATAGTTTCAAAGTTATCAACGATACCAGATATAACTGTTACAAGACTTTTTTCATTCTCTTTATGTTGTACTTCCTCTTTTAATACATAATTGTTTTCTTTTTTCATTTCAATGATTGTTTCTTTTACAGGTGTATATTTTCGCTTTCGTCCTGGTTTTTGTTTTTCAATATTTTCAAAAGGTATTTCACATTTTTTTAGTTTGTAATACGTATTTTGTAATTGACTTTCTGTTTTCGGGAAAAGATTTAGTTCGTTTTTACTAACGTATTTTGAAATATTAATAATGTTTAAACCGTGACGTTGACAAAATTGATACACTTCATATAGCAACGCTAGTTCAGACTTCAGCCATGTAATCGCTGATTTTTCATATGCTCGCATCCCGCCATGTTTTTCTATATCTATTTGAAATAATACCATTCTATTATGTAAATCAACTAGTTCTTCATACTTTACTTGGAATTGTTTCTCTATTTTTTTAAATTCCGTTTCTAGTTGCATATCGTTCATTTTATTATTTGACATGTTTTGTAAGAGACTTAATACATTGATTGCTGTGTGGTGATACATAATCTGTGTCACTCCCCCTCATCCTTTCGCAATTCTCATCTGACTCCCATGTCTTCTCAGAAAATAGCAATTTTTACATATCCATATTATAACATTTCGAAATTGTCTGTCAAATAATAAACATACAAAAATGTATAGAAATAGAAAAAGTATTTTTTTGATTAATATGTATAATTGCATATTAATCACATTTAATTATATTATATGGTATTCCGAATATATTTTCACCGAAAAAGTTTTCGTTATCACGAAAAAATTACTAAAATAATCCAAAGATACTTTTTCTTATATTTTCAAATCAAAAATCTTCAAATCAAGATTTTTCATACACACAACCACAAACACTCCAAAAACGTTCCATCTTTCCACCTGTACAGAGTATAAAACACTAAAAAGGAACTAACCAATACTACACATGGCTAGTTCCCTTCTCTCCACTAAAAGAATAGAGTTGTAAATAGAGTCCGCAAATTTACTTCCCTCATTTACCTAAAACTACTCCATACCTCTGGTCTCACATCGCATGGGGCTCTATGAAGCACTGACCGCCATCACACATGGCTAGTTCCTCTATACCTAAAATCACTCCATACTTCTGGTCTTACATCGCATAGGAATCTCTTAGGCACTAACCGCCACCACACATAGCTAGAGCTTCTATTCAAGCAAAAAAAGCGCTTTTAACACTCTTTTACAACACTAATTTATCTACTAAGCCAATTAACTCTTGAATATCTGGCTTACTTACTTGCGCATTTGCTCCTACCGCTTCGCCTTTATGGAATAATTCATTTGTAATTAATGAAGAGAAAATAACGATTGGTAAACGATTCGTTATTTCACCATCTTTAATTACTTTCGTTAAATGGTGTCCATCCATTTTCGGCATTTCAATATCCGTAATTAGCAAGTGAATATGTTCAAACATTTTTTCTCCTTGCTCTTTTGCTAGCTTTTCAATTTGCGCTAATGCTTCTGCACCATTGCTAAAGAAGTTCATTTTCGTATATCCAGCTGATGATAATGTTTCTTCTAATATTTGACGAAGCATTGCTGAATCTTCCGCAATATAAATAACTTTTTCAGCTCGATCTGTTTTTTGCTCTAAACCTGCAAGTGATTTATTGTCATAACCAGTGTTGCTAATTTCGCAAACAATTTTTTCATAATCTAATAGTAAGATGATTTTTCCATCTAGTTTTACAATACCAGATGTCGTTTCTTCTAGTCCCATAGACAATGAAGCTGGTTCATCAATTTGTTCCCAAGAAATACGTTGAATACGATGCACTTCATCCACACGGAAAATAACTTTCATTTGGTTTAATTCTGAAATGATAAATTTCGTTTGATCAAGTGGCTTTATCGATTTTAAATTAAGAGCTGTCGCTAAGTTAATAACAGGTAAAATTTCACCGCGTACTTGAACAACACCTTCAACTGCATGATGAGATTCTGGCACAGTTGTAACAGGGAATGGATTAATGATTTCACGTACTTTCATTACATTAATACTAAATAGGTTTTCACCAACAGTATATGTAACAATCTCTAATTCATTTGTTCCGCTTTCTAATAAAATACTTTGTGCTTGTGACATAAAGGTGTCGCTCCCCTTTCATTATTTCCGTATATCTAATTATTAAGCTTTATTAAAACGAAAAAGTCAACTATCTATATGAAAAATATAGATAGTCGAACGATTCATTTCTTTATTTATAAAGGCGATTAATCTTGTATAAACGAAGCAAGTGCCTCTAGTAACACTTCTTGCGCTCCTACAATTTCTGTCGGCATTGCTTCCCATTTTTTTGAAAGCTCCGTTTCGACTCTTATTCTTAGCTTAGGATTCATTTGTTCTAGCACATAATCCTTCGTTGCTATATCAACATCAAGTAGCGCAAGAGCATACAGTTCCGGATCATTTATGTTTTCAAATAACCGTTTTAATACTGCCGGTGCTATATGTTTTAATTTTTCAATATGAATCTCTTTATCTGAAAATAGTAACTCATATTGAATAAACGTAACATTTTCTTTAATCACTTTAAAATAGCAATTATTTTTTTTATCATTTACAAAATAACCGTTCGAATCTGCAATAATACTCTCTACTTTACGAATTAAATCCGGCAAACTACTCGCTGCCATTACAGTCCGCTGCTCAACCTCACTCGGCGAAATGAATGTAACGCGATACTTATTCTGCGCCATCCTCCTCACCTCTCCTTTTATAAAAATCTATCGTCACAAACGATCCAGAAAGCACTGGTCTACCATAAAAAGATTAACCACCCCAGTAACCTTTCATAGATCCATTTTTGCAACTACACTTCGCTTACAACTTCTTCAACTACCCTAGTAACTCTCCATATCCCTGGTCTTAAACACTGGTCGAGCATCCACATAAGCACTGACCGCTACCACACATCGCCAGGTCCTCTCTCAAAACCTAAAAAAGAGCTTTTAAAAACTTCGCTTACCTCTTCTTCAACTACCCTAGTAACTCTCCATATCCCTGGTCTTAAACACTGGTCGAGCATCCACATAAGCACTGACCGCTACCACACACCGCCAGGTCCTCTCTCAAAACCTAAAAAAGAGCTTTTAAAATCTTTTTTAAGATTTTTTCAGTAACTCGATGTTATTGAACCAAAACGCTATCTGTTGATCCGCAATATCCGGCAACGTAACAAAAAACTCACGACACTTCATCTCATCTTTAAACAGTTGATACTTCCACTCACCTTCGCTACCAACACTTACGAAATAAAATTCGTGAATACGGCCAATGGTTGCTTGTTTTTCACCGAATGAGTACGGAGGTACTTGCTTAATTTCAAATTGATCTGGTAAATATACATGCTCTTCTCGTTCCATTTTTAACACTTGCTCGGCAAGTTCACGTTTATTTTCGAAAAAAGGCAATTGTACAATACGTTCTTGTCTTGTCATACGAATAAAACCCTTTCTACTACATTACAATTTTTCTTTATTATATATTATCGAATTAAGTTTACAACTTCGTTTAATACTTCATCTGAAATTTTAATTACTTTCGCATTTCCTTGGAAACCGCGTTGGTATAGCATTAAGTCAACGAATTCCACAGATAAATCTACGTTTGCACCTTCTTGTGCACTACCACGTACTTTTCCTGCACCATTTTGACCAGATACACCCATTGCTAAAATACCAGTTGTATTCGTCGCTGTATAGTTACCATTACCAGTTTTCATTAAGCCGCCTTCGTTCGGGAACATCGCAACAGCTAATTGCCCCGCAGCTTTCATACTTCCATCCGAGTATTTTACCATCACATATCCACCGTCAGCAATAAAGCAATCTTTTACAGTCGCTGCTGCTCTACCATCTACATCTGTTACTGCTAATGTTTTCTCTGTCGGGTGGTTTGTTAATTTACTAAAATCTATTTTTACTGTTCCACCATTAAATGGAATATTCGCTTCAGGGTTTACCGGATCCGGCTTCCCTACCGCATCGAATTTCACCTCACCACCTGCGCCATCAACCTCGTTAAACGCTGTTTCTTTTTTCGAGTCGTTACGCATATATACTTTATATTTATAATTATGTTCACCATCTTGTTTAAACTCCACGCGCATTGTCCATGTATTACCGGCATTATCGTATACAGGCAATTCTTGCGTAATCTGTTTTGCATCAGCTGGAATGTTCCCTCCAACTACTCCTTTTGACGTTCGAATACCACCGATTGCTGATCCCATTGGAACTTGCAATGGTCCTGGGATACCAGATAAATCAACATTACCAGTTGATGGATCTGCTGGATACGCGAATACATATTGCCCTTCCATATTCGTAATATAGTAATCTGAAGATATTGTAAATGTCCCTTTACGTGTAAATTCCATATTTCCTGCTTTTGAATCACCTACGACGAAGAAACCATTACCTTCCATTGCAGCTTGTGTTTTACCACCAGTTAACGTAATTGTGCCATCGGTATAATCAGTCACTGTTCCGCTCATTTTCACACCGTTACCGATACTTTTTGGATTCGTCCCTGCGTATCTATCGTCGCCTTTCGCACCAATTGAATTGTTGTACAGTAAATCATCGAACATTGCTTTTTGTTTTTTATAACCAACTGTTTGTGCATTGGCGATATTATTTGAAGTTACACTCAATGCATTTTGTGTTGCATTCATTCCTGTAATACTTGTATATAACGCTTTAATCATACTGTATGGACACTCCTTATGAATTTGTAGTTTTTTCTTCTTCAGTTACTTTTTGATCGTCTTTCTTCGCATCTTCTGGATTCGTTTCTCCAATTGGTTTATCAGACACTCTCTCAACGAAACGAAGGGATACAATTTTATTATCAATAACGAGCTGTACATCGTTATTTTCTGCAAGGCGAACTGTCTCTACTTGACCAGTTACTTTTTTACCGTCACCGTCAATACCTCTTACGTACTTCCCTAAAAACTTCATTCCGCCATCAAGCGCTGTCGAATACATTGTCGTTCTTAAAGAGTCAACTGCCTTTGTCATATTCTGCACTTGTTCCATAAGAGATAACTGCGCTGTTTGGTTCATCATTTGATTCATATCCATCGCATTAAATGGATCTTGGTGCTGGAAACTCGATAAAAACAATTTCAAAAAATCATCTTTTCCCATTACTCCAGGAGTTTTTTGTTCTCCTGCTGATACTCCATTCATTTGCCCTACTGCCGGTTGTGCACCGTTAACAGATTGATTTCTATTCTGCGCTCCTGCTTGCAACGGAATATGATTTGTACTCGTTGTATTTAATCCAACTGTTGGCACGCTTTATTCCTCCAATAATCCCGCAAATTCTTTTGATTCTTGTTTCTCATGTTTCGTACTTGCTAATTGCTGCTTTTGCCTTTGTTCTTGCTCTCGCTGCTCTTTACGATTTTCATCTTTATCTGAATAGCTAATTTGAATATTAATTTCTTTTTCTTTTAACTTCAGTCTCAATTCATCAAAAATGATTTCCACACGTTTTTTCGCATCGTGTTTTTCCATTTCCACATGAACATCAATTTGATCTCCATGTTTTTTCATAAACACTGTTAATGTACCAAGTTTTTCTGGATTTAACTGAAATAAAACACGTTCTTGTTTCACTACAAACTTTTGCAGTGCTTCTACTTGTGCTTCCATTTTCTTTCCTAAGTCAGGCAATGAAATTTTCTCAGCACCACTACTTGATTTTCCTATTTGATCGGTACTCGTCGTTTTATTTAATAACTCCGCACCCGCAGAATTTGAATCGTTTAATACATCGCCTTCTGGCAACTCTATCTTTACATCATCGCTCTCAGCTGTCGGAAGGTCTACATCTTTAGACTCTTCTTGTTTCTTTGCAATATTACAAGTTTCTGTTTCTACAACTTTCAATACTTGCATCATTTGCTCCGGCATCTTCACTTTGTCTAATGCCATTTGCATTGTATCTTCTAAACATATAACATTTTTGATATTCATATTGGAAAGAAGTTCTTGTAATTGTTGTAATTCACCTGCAGGTAATTCATTAAGTTTTATATTTCCATATTCTTTATATAGCTCTTGTATTTTTTGTATGTATTGATATAACAATTCTGGCTGCACACGTAATTGCTCAATTGCAACCATTTGCTCAGATACAGCTAACAATAACTGTTCTGTCTCTTTTTTTTCTTCTTTCTTTACACTAGGCTCTTCTTTCGTTGCCGATTTTTTAGAAAGAATATGTTCTTTTCTATCTTCTGGTGCATCTTCTCGCTTTGTTTTCTCCGTTTTCGGCTGCTGTTTATTTTCCATCCTCATCGCACGATCGAATGAAGAATCTTCACTTTTGGATTGTACTTCTAGCCCTTTTTCTTTTTGCGGAGGTAAACTTTGTTGCACCGGTAATACAGACTGTATCACTACATTCACCTCATCCATTCATACACATTTTCAAATCAAGAAGCATTTTTTCTTCCTGCTTTTCTCGTACTTTTGCAAGCTTTCTACAATCCTCTTGATACATCTCATCAATGACACGTTCTTTTTCTTTTACTTGTTCTAAAAGGCTTTCATTTTTTTGAATAAAATCTTCTGTTTTTTTAATTTTTCGATTCCATTCTTCTATTCTTTCAGGTGAAAACGTATGTGAGGATAGCATACCAGCCATAATACGTTGCCCAGTTTGTACGACTTTACTACGCGATTTCACAACATATAAATCATATTCTTTTTTTTGTTCTATTTTTCTTTTTTCAGCTGTTAATTTATATACTTCTTTCAAAATCTGTTCTTTTTCTTGATTTATTTGCAATTTTATCGTGTCGTACTGCTGCTTATCCACCTGTTTTCATAGCCCCTTCCTATTATAACGCTCTCTTTTTCTATTATATAGTTTTTTTACAAAAAAATCTGTGAAATATTAAAAAACAAAAAAAATAAGACCTGCAGGGCGCGAGGTCTTATACAATATGGTGCACCGCTTGAACAATATCATCAAATTGGAAGCGATCTGATCGACCTTGTTTTAAGAATGAATTTATACCTTCTACTTTATTTTTGCATTCAAAAACATAAGCATTTTCTTCATTTTCTTGAATCGTTCCTAATTTGAAATATAATTCATTTTCTTTATAAATAGATAAAATTTTTCTCATTTCATTTGCCAGTTCCCAATGCGTTGGCGACACGATTTCTTCCATAATCCTACTTACTGAATCTAACACCGAAATAGCAGGGTAATGACTGAGCGTTGCAAGCTCACGTTTTAATACAATATGTCCATCTAAAATACCACGTGCTAAATCTGGTACAGGACCGTTTAAATCGTCTCCATCAACGAGTACAGTATAAATACCTGTTATAGATCCCTTTTGCGTTTTTCCGGATCGCTCTAACAGCTTTTTCATATAACTTTCCATTAAGAGTGTTTTACCACCGATTGGTAACTCTTTAACGGCAATATCAACACTTCTACGTGCATCAGCAAAACGAGTAACAGAATCCATCATAAGTAGTACGTTATTGCCTTGGTCTCGGAAATATTCAGCAATAGATGTTGCAAGCTTAGCTGCGCGAAGTTGCATAAGGTGACTTTCATCTGACGTCGCTACGACAACGACGCTTTTCTTCATGCCTTCCTCACCTAATTCTTTTCGAATAAAGTCTTTTACTTCCCGGCCACGCTCTCCTACTAAACTAATAACATTTATATCAGCTTTTGCGTTTTTGGCAATCATTCCGAGTAAAGTAGATTTACCAACACCTGATCCAGCGAAAATACCAATCTTTTGACCGATACCAATTGTTAGCATAGAATCAATAGATTTAATTCCCGTTTCAAATACATCGGTAATCTCCTCCCGTTCAAATGCATGAATAGGCGGAGCATCTAACTTTATTTTTTGCACCGGAATGTTTTCAGCATTTTCATTTAGCACTTCACCATTTGCACTTAACACTTTTCCGAGTAAATGATTACCTCGAGGTATCACGACATCTTCTGCAATTAATGTAACGGAATCTCCATAACATACTTTTTCTGTCTGTTCAAATGGGAGTAACATATTATTTTCTTTTTCAATCGCAATTACTTCACATAAAACGCTATGTTCTCCAACGATACAAACATCACCAATTTTCGCCTTTGGCCCTTTCGCTACGAAAAACTGCTCTTGTACACTATGTACTTTACCGACTTTCGTATAAAACGGCGTTTCAATAAACGTATTCCATTTTTGGTTTTCATTTATTAACAGTCGATTCATACATTTTGCTCCTCGAATAACTTCTCTTCTTCCCATTTCTGGCGAAGTTTCGCAAATATAGGTGCGAATTTAAATTCAAAGAACTCTTTCTCTTCTTCTAGAACAAATTCACCGAACTGTAAGGAGAAATCATATTTCCATTCTACTAATTGTAGTAACCAATATTCTTTCGTATTTTCCTTCTCTTCTTGAATACGTTCAAACGTTTCGGGATGTACAGTAATGACTAGTTTTTCAAACGAAGTAGGCAATGTTTGCACGATGCCAGTTAATATCGGTAACACATCAAGCAATCTAGCATCTACTGCTTGATTCACAATTTTTTCTGCTAGTTGAAAAGATTGATCCCATAATAATTCCGTCCATTCGTATGCTGTTTCTTGTTGCTCTTTTTGAAACTGCATATGTGCCGATTCTATCTCTTTCATCTGCTGCTGCACATGTATTTGAAATTGTTCTTGATCATGTAATAACTGCTGACGCTCTCGTTCTAACATTTGCTGTTCTTGCCTTAGTTGATTCAGTTCAACATGTAACGATTGTTGCTGTGCAAGAAGTTCTTCATGATCTACTTGGATTTCTTCTACGTGAGCTAATATTGGTTTTGGAAATTGTAATTCATACGTTTCTTCAGAAAAAGAAACAGAATTCTTCGGAATTCTGTTTTTAAATAAGGACATCATCTTCACCTCTTTGAACGATAATTCTTCCTTCTTTCTCTAGCTTTTTCACCGTACCTGTAATTGTTTGCTGTGCTTTCTCAGCATCTGTCATCTTAAGTGGCCCTAAACCATCTAATTCTTCTAAAATCATCTCTTTACGATTCATAGACATACATGTAAATAGTTTCTCTTTAATTTCTTCTTTTGCAATTTTAAGAGCTTTTGCGATAACACCATTATCTGTAATTTCCTCTAACACACGGCGAAGCGCAAGATCTTCAAGACCGAGTAAGTCTTCAAAGACAAACATGTTTTCTTTAATCTTTTCAGATAGTTCATAGTCCATTTCATCCAGCTTTTGAAAGACTGTTTTTTCAACACCTCGTGAAACGTTATTTAAAATGCTCACAATTGTTTTCAAGCCATCTGTTTTATTAATCGCACTAAATGCCATATTATTTAATTTCGCCTTTAATAATTCACTAATTTGATTAATTAATTCGCCATCTACTTGTTCTAGTTTTGCAATACCCATTACTGTTTCTACTCGTTTATAATCTGGTAATCTCTCAATTAATTGAGAAGCAAGCTGTGGCTTAATATAAGAAGCAATAATTGCAATCGTCTGCGGTGATTCATCATTAAGTACTGTAAGAAGTGGTTCTAAATCTGTAAGTGAATTTAAGAATTCAAATGGATTATCTTTGTTATACCAAAGGTCTTCCAATAATTTTTCAAGCTCATCTTCTGGCATGTTTTTAAATATGCGGCGAATGTACTCTTTATCTGGAGTGACTAAGTTCAATTCTTTTACATTTAGTTCATACAAGAACTCCCCTAGTACATTCTCTAACGTTTCTGGTTTATATACACGAAACTTCGCGATTTCACGAAGTAATACTTCTTTTTCCTCAGCCGTCATATATTCAATGACTTTTGCTGCCACCTCTTCATCTAATGTACGAATGAGGATGGCAGCTTTTTCTTTGGAGGAGATTTCATCTAACATCGTTGTTCCTCCCTTACTGTCCGTTTAACCATTTTTTAATTACTTTTGCAGTACCTTCTACATGTTCCTTCGTAGCATCCTGCACTTGTTCATCTAACGTCGGTTCTTTCGGTTTTTCTGGTTCAGGTTTTGGCTCTGATACTATTTTCTCTTCAGGAATTTCCATAATACTTTCACTACTTGCAGCAACTTCATCTTCTGCTAAGTATTCTTCATATTCCTCTTCTTCTTTCTTTCTCTTACGCCTTGCTAAGAAGAACCATATTAGCAAGGTGAGCGCTAATAAGCCTCCTGTAATTCCACCGATTAACCACCAATTCATACCACTTTCTTCTGGTTCCTTCGGCTTCTCTTCTTTCGGTTGATCAAACTGAACAGTTACCACATTAACTTGACCATTTGTAAAGTTGCCATTTGGATCAGCTTGAAGCCCAGCTGCTGTACCAATTGCTTCTTTGAAAGTTGTCATATCAATTCTTCGTTTTACTAACGTATCATTGTCTACCCATACAACAACATTTGTTTTCGTTAATTCTGGGTGTTTCTTAATCGTTTCAACTGTTTTATCTATTTCATAGTTTTCGATTTTGTTACCATTTTTATTATCGTAGACGATTTTGCCATTTTGATTATTGTTCGTACCGTAGTTTGGCACTTCGCCGTTTGCTGTAATACCAGCACCTTGCTTCGTATCTGCTCCTTCTTGCGCAGTAGAGCTTTCCTCTTGCTCTTGTTTACTACGAAGTACACCTTTATCACCATATTTTTCAGACTGACGTGTAACTTCGTCGTAGTTCACAGATACTTTCGTATTCACTTTATATTCATTTGGCTTAAACATCGTCATTAATGTTGCATCGATGTCCTGCTTTAATTTACCTTCAATTTGGTGTTGCATCTCTACTTCTTTCTCATAAGAAGAGGAACTACTAGAATTTGCTTCATTTGCTCCTTTTGAGATAACACCCTTTTTGCTATCTATAACACTCACTTCTTCGGCTTTCACACCAGGAACTGCCGCACTAATCATTTGCTGTATACCCGCAACTTGATCCGCCGTTAATAGTTGGCCACGTTTCACACCAACCGTAATCGCCGCTGTCCCCTTTGCTTTCTCTTCATCAAAAATTGTCTCTTTTTCAGGTAATGTAATTTGAACATTTGCCGTTTCTATCGCCGCGAAGTTTCTTACAATATCTTGCTCTAATTGCTTTTTCGTACCGACAATTTGCTTCATTTTTTTATCTTGCTCACTTGAACCGAGCGAGCTTTCTAATAAAATTTCCTCACCGCTTTTTGAATTAAACGGTAAGCCCATTCCATTCATTTCTTTTCGAACCCATGGAGCATCATTCTTCTGCACACGAATCGAACCATCAGCTGCTAATTGGTAATCGACACCTAGCTTCGATAATTCTGCTGTAATCTCTTGCTTGTCTGCATCATTTAAATTTTGATATACAACAACATATTTATCTGGCAAGGTGAAGTATAAAAGTGCTCCTGTTACAATTGCTAAAAGCGCAGCACCAATGACTAACTTATGCCACGTTTTTAACGATTGGAAAACATTTCTTAACTTTTCCATTTAAACACACCCGTCCATTTTCCTAAATTTGCATATTAATTAGTGACTTATAATTTTCAATAAGATTATCGCGTACAAGAGCAGCCGTTTTCATTTGAGACTCAGCTTTCTTTTGCTGAATTAAAACGTCATGTGTTTCTCCTACCCCTTTTGTTAGTAAATCATATACCGCTGTTTGCGCATTATTTTGTGTTTGATTCATATCTTCCAATAAATCAATAAACTTTTTCCCCTCAACTACAGATGTTTGCGTGTTTTTCGGTGCACCAATTGACTGAATCGCGCCAAATGGCTGTGTATGTAACATTGGTTGGATTTTCATCTTCCCCTATTCCCCCTCTATCCTCGGCCGATTTCTAAATCTTTATCCAGCATTTTTTTATTCGCATTTAATACACTTGCATTTGCTTCATACATTTTTTGAGCAACCATTACATTCGTCATTTCAGCAGTCACATCAACATTCGGATAACGTACATATCCTTCTTCATTTGCATGCGGATGCGTCGGATCATACACTAAGTTTTCAGTTTTGTCTGCTTCAATACTTTTTATTTTCACTCCGTTAGTAGGTGTACTGTCTAACATATTTGCAAAACTATTATTTGATTCAAGCACTACACTACGGCGCTCATACAAATCTGCCCCCGGAGCTGCTGTTGTATTTGCATTTACAATATTATTTGAAGTAACTTCCATCCACTTTCTCGCTGTCGTTAGCCCTGATCCACTTGCATTAATTGCCTGAAACATCGTTGTCTCTCCTTCTACTATTAACGTCCACGTGCTGCTTGGTTAATTGCGTATTGTGTATTAATCGCATTAATTGAAACACCATATAATTGATTTGTTTTCATTAAATCTAGCATTTCTGTCGTTACATCCACACTATTTCCATCTTTATTCGTTTGCATTGATTTCGTTTGAATCTTTGCATAAGTATTTTTCGTATTTACTGTCGGTAAGTGCATTTCATTCGTTTGATATAAATCTGGATTGCTTTTTAAATCCGCAGCATTACTCTTATATAATGCACTACTTTTATTCATTTTCTCAGCAAATGTAACGTCTTGTGCTTTATAGCCAGGTGTATTCGCATTTGCAATATTACTAGAAACTGTATTTCGTTTCGTCACTAAATAATTCATATAATGGCTTACATCACTCACTAAATCTGGCATACTCCACACCCTTCCTTTTTAACTTATCATTTTGAACATAATGACCCACTGATGGAAGTTTCACTTCATTATTTAATTTCTTATATGTATTTATTAAAATATTAACTATTATGTACCCTTACATATTTTATTCCATTTTTACATTGTTGTCTTTAGAAAAATACAAAAATATAAAAAGAATATAAAAAAACTGTATACGCGTAGTAATCTATATAACATTTCAATATATTTACGACTAGCCGCAACTTATTTTTATATTTTTTACAGTCATAAAATGAAACCTCAACCAGCGGAACTCTTTATCTACATGAAGGAATGGACCCCCTTTTAACAAGAGGAATCCGTTCCCACACTTTATTATTAATATTTACCGTAAAATGAATTTGCTTTCATTCGCCCATCATTTGTCATAATCATTTCTTCCAAAATCTTTTGCTTATCTCGAATATGCTGTGCTGCCTTAATAATGAATGGGCTTACTTCTGCCGCCACTCTCGCGCGCGTTTCTTCATCCAATGTCATCATCCAGCGATTTAACATCGCACTTTTCTCAGCAAACTCTCCATCTGACACTTGCAATTCACCGATTTCATTAAAACAGTCGACAAATGCTCGATAAATATCATTGTTCATTTTCAAGCGCTCCGCGGTAACCGTCTATTAAATCTTGTAACACTTTCACAATCGCATCAATATCTTTCGCTTCACGTGTTACTTTCATCGTTTGAATTTGAACACTAATCCAATCATATAAACCAAATAGACTGTCATATAAATCTTTCGTAATCTCAGGGTTTAATTGAAGCTTTAATTCTTCAAAAATACGTTCTAACTTTTCAAGAAGTGCATCACCTTCTTGTAGTTTAAAAGTATGTAAAAGCTCTTCTAAATTACGAAACTCTACAATGCATCTTTCATAAATAAAAATTGTATTTTTAATCGGATTACTCGTCATAATATCATTTTGCATATAACG
Source organism: Bacillus cereus group sp. MYBK79-1 (assembly GCF_051915365.1). Classification (NCBI taxonomy): domain Bacteria; kingdom Bacillati; phylum Bacillota; class Bacilli; order Caryophanales; family Bacillaceae; genus Bacillus; species Bacillus cereus group sp. MYBK79-1. The sequence continues at coordinate 188,356 of NZ_JBQAEO010000008.1, forward strand.
TTGCCATGCTTGCATACGATCACTTCCTCAACTTTCATTAATATTAATCATCACTTTTTTGTTTTGTCATTGCTTTAATTGTTTTCAATTGGCTATCTAGCGCTGCTAATGTACTTTCTAGCTTTTGATACTTCTTCACGATTTCATCTTGTTTTTGTAAGTTTTGTGACTCAATGTCTTTTATCTTCTTATCTAAATCACTTACACGTGAATCTATGTTCTTCACACGTTCTCCAACTATACCTTTATCACCGAATAATTTATCAAGTGGTTCTTCCATCATTTTGCCTATACCGTTCGATCCAAAGAAAAATTGTTTCGCTGCATCCGGTTGCTCTTTTAACGCTTTCGTTAATTTTTCGTCATTAACTTCCATCGTTCCATCTTGCTTTAACTGAATACCGAATGAGAATAAGTAATTACCATCTTGAGAAAATGTTACGACATTATTCATCGCTTGGCGTACACTTTGCATAATCGTTTGCCCTTGGAAAGCTCCACCTTTCCCAGCAAAAATATCTACTGTAGAAACAGCCTTATTATAATCCGCAACCATCTTTTTAATAACATTTGATGCATCTGTTACGTTTGAGTCACTTACTGTAAACTTCAGTTCTATCCCTTTTGCTTTCGCCCCTGTTGTCTTTGGATCAATTTCTATCTTTTCTCCATCTGGCTTTTCTTCTACTTTTTCCTCAGTTACTTTTAATAATTCGATTTTCACACCAGGAAGAGCTTCAATTGTATTAGTAGAACTATTACCTGCTATACCATTAATCGTATATTCAGCATTTTGCGCACTATTGATTTCGTGAAGCGCTACGCCGTCATCATTTGCTAAACCTATTTTTTGAAACAATGAAGATTTGTTCCCCTCAAAATTAATTACTCCATCTTCGCCTTCTTTTTTTGAGGTCATAAAAATTTTATTCCCAAGTGTATATGCTGATACGCCGTAATCTCCATCATTAATTTTATTAATTAAATCTTTATATGTCATATCAGATGTTACTTTTAGTTCTTTACCACCTAGTTTTAATGTTTCATCACTATTAATCTTGGCATCTATATTTTCAATTCGGTCAGAAGCTATTTGATGACGCTGCGCAAGCTTTGTAACCGTCATATTGAAAGTTCCAGCGATCGCACCACCATCAGCTTTTACATTAATATAACCGTCTTGTGATGTTATTACCTTTTTTTCATTCCCTTTAAAAGCCGCTAAGTTTTTAAATGTTTGCGTGAAAGAACTAAATTCTGATTTTAAACTTGTATATAAAAGTTTATCTTGTGAAAGGCTATTCTTTTCGTTTGTATACGGCGTTTTTCTCATATCTAGCGCATTCATTTCTAATTCAACGAAATTAGAAGTATCGATCATGTTATTACCGAGGTTCCAAATCTGTTGTCTACCGCCAATACCTGTTAACGTTCCTGCCATATTTCTCACTCCTTATTACTTACATGTAGTCTAAAATACTCGTTTTACTCATCGTACTAACCGCTTTAAGCGTCGCTTCATACGTCGCATTAATATAGGCCAAGTCAGAAATTGCTACCGCTAAATCAACATCTTCAATTTCTTTACGATTTTCTTGAAGAGCTAAATTTTGTTCACTTAAAATGGTCTTAAACGTATCTACAGTGTTCATCGTTGCACCTACTTCTGTTGTACGATTAATAACACTATCCAAGTTTTTCTTATTTTCCGCTAAAAACGGTTGTAACGCCTTTTGATCACCACTTTGCATCACGTCTTTCATCTTAACTAACGTTTGAATAGCAGGAGTTAGTAAGTTCTCGCCATTACGAAATGCTTTAATTTCATAACCATCATTTAGCTTCCACATTACATCTTTTTCGCCACCTTGGTATGTCCCATCGTCCGCAAATGGAGGCTTCTCTGCACTATCTCCACCAAAAAGATAGCGACCTTGCTCTTTCGTATTCGCTAAATATACAACTTGTTTTAAAATTTGATCGATTTCAGCACCGATTGCCTTTAATTCTTTTTCACCATTCGTCCCATTTAACGCTTGCACTGTTAATTGATCCACTCTCGTTAAAGACTTCACAATACCTGTCAATGTATTTTCTGTCTGACTTAGCACATTTCTAGAATCCGCTATATCTTTTTGCATTTGTTCAATATTCGCCAATGAATGTTGAATTGCGAATGATTTACTTGCTGCAAGTGGATCTTCACTCATAAGAAGATTTTTCTTGCCTGAAGTTACTTGATTTCGATGATATTGCTGTTGCACATTTAAATCCATTAACTGATTCTTTGCCCAGTTTGCATTTTGAAATGTAGATACTCTCATTTCTATCTCCTCCTTACTTATTTTCAATCAATTACTATTCCCTATCGGATAATCGAAAACAGACTATCAAACACTTCATTCATCGTAGAAATAGCTTTAGAGTTTGCTACGAAGTATTTTTGGAAAGCCATTAAATTTACCATTTCCTCTTCCATATTCACGCCTTCGACACTCATCTTTTCTTGCTGAATACCTTCTAATAAGTCTCCATGAATTTTTTGATAACCATTCACTTCACTTTTATCGGATGCTACCTTAACGATGAATTGGTCTAATGCTTTTTTATATGAAAGACCTTCTTTATAATCATCATCTGTAATTCCTGCCAGTTTATTTGCAGTTTCAGCAGATATTTTCATTTTCGAAAAATCATTCGCAAATTGGGGATTTAACTTCAACTCTTTCGCATATTCTCCAACGAAGAAATCTTTTCCCATCACTGTATTTACTTGATTTTTCACTGAATTCATTAAGTCTTCCAAGTTTTTCTTATAACTAGCAATCTGCCCTTTCGTATCAATTGCTGATTTTATTGCACCACTAGTTAAAGAAATTTCTGAACCGTAAATTTCAACAGACATTGGTTCTTTCGTTTTATTTAATTGGAGCGGATATGCATCTTGTCCATTTACTGTTAAAACGCCATTCATTCTAACACTTGCCATATTAGGATTCATAGATTCGTATGATACTTCTATATTGGCGTACTTTGACATTTCTGTAATGATACGGTCACGTTCGTCTAAAAGTTGATTCGGTACTTGTGTACCAGCTTGTCCAATTTTTTTATTTGCTTCTGCTAAACTAGCAGCAAGACGATTAAATTCATTTACATGTGCTTCAATATCTTCTGTCGTCTGCGCTTCTACTGAATCTAAATTTTTCGCAAGTTTATTTACCTGACTTGTAAACTTCCCAGTTTCAGAAATTAATGTATCGTAATAGTTTGATTGATCCGGATTTTTTGCCACTTCCCGAAAAGCATTAAAGAATCCGTCCATTAAACTAGATAGTGAATTTTTCCCTGTCGTTCCTGCCATAGACTCTACTCGTGATAAAACTGAATTCTTATAATTATAGTAAGCGAGCTGAGATAATTGGTCGTTAAACTGCTTCGTCTTCACTTCATCTGTAATACGATCAACACCTAACGTTTGTACACCATAACCAATTCTCTGCCCTGGCGTATGCCCATTACTCGCTCCTACAGAACCGAAATTCACTGCTTGACGCACATAGCCCGGTGTATGAATGTTAGATAAGTTTTGTTTCGTCGTTTGTAATCCCATTTGTGCCGCTAACATACCCGATAACGGGGTATTATAATCAGATAATCTCATAACGCTTCACTTCCCCTTTACAATAGTTCGTTCATAAAGATTTGCGAATTATTGTTTCGTTCTAAGTTATATTCAGAAACGGAATCCACAATACTTTCTGTAGTTTTTAATAGTACGTTTAAGTAATATTGATTTTGCAAAAGAATCATTTTTACATTTCCTTCTAATTCAGTTATGTTTTTTTGTAATTTTTCCATTTTTTTAATTTCTTCTTGAGAAAAATACGAAAATAGGGCACTTACGCGTAATGATTCCACTCCCTGTTCTTTACAAAACTGAACAACCATTTCTTCAAATGAACTCGATAATTGCTTTAAACCATCAATGTACTGCAATTGCTCTACTTGCAGTTTTTGAACTGCATTTACATTTTTATTCTTTAAATTCTCATATATTTGTTCTCCAAGCATTTGAATATTTTCATATGCTTTTTGAATAATAACGAGCTTTTCATATAATTGGATATACATATGGATTCCTTCCCTTTTATAAGACTAAATTTACAATTAAACCGTGGATCTCTCCAATTTGATTTAACATTTCTAAATGTCCCGTTTTTGTATTAATTAAATTCATAACATCTTCTAACTCATTCAATCCCATTTCTGCCTGTTTAACAATCGTCATTTTCTGGGAATATCCATAACGCGGATGACGAGACATGACATCTTTATATTGCAATACATGATCAACATAAAAATTCAAAAATGATTTTACTGTATTTTTGTATTCCATTACGTTATCAAGTGTTAATTCCATTTCAATTTTCTCTTTAATTTCTCCAATATTATCCACAAATGCTTCCATTTGTTCTAACAATTTATTTTTTTTCGGATCTGCATGCAAATTATCCGAAAATGCAAGTCCTGTCCTGACATTTGCTTCTTTCGGCATTTGAGTAGCAGGCGGTATATGCGATAAAATTGGATTATGCGAGATAGAACGTAGCATATATATCACCTATTTATTTTTTTATTTCTTCCTAAAGTTAATCGTAAAATCTAGTTATTTATAATTATACTCTGAACACTAATATTTTGCAGTTATTTTTTATAGAAGATATGTTACAATTTAGCATGAGGTGGCACAATTCTATGAATATTTTTCTTTGTGGTTCAAATCAACTAACAGCATTAGATCAAGAGGAAATTAAAAAATTTTTAACTGACTATGCTCATAAACATAAAATTTACATATTATGTTACAAATCTATTGAAAATGAGGTACTTCGTTTTTTCGTCGAGAACGAACGACTCGCTCAAAATTTATGCCTTTACACACTACAACCGTTACAAGCTGTAACAGATGAATTTCAAGAAATCGTCGATTATTTAAAAACACATGGAGCCGAGTATGTTGCTTTTGATCATCCTTCCGACTCTATTTTCCGATCAGATTATATGTTTTTTGTTAAACAAATTATTGAAGATACCGATTTAGTTCTCTGTTTTTATAACGGAGACAAACATACATCTGTCATTCCCGTTGATATTGCAAAAGAAGCCGGGATTGATGCTGTCATTTATGATTTACCAGGTTTACATGAAAAGCAAATGAAAAAAAGCTTTGAACAAAAAATTCGTATGATGTAAAGGGGGCGGCACAATATCGTTATTGTGCCCATTGTAAATATGATAATTGAACAAGATTATGATCATTTTATCGCGAGTTTTAAACAACAATTCAATATGGATATCGCTTCGTATAAACAAGATAGAATGCGCCGTAGAATCGATGCTTTTATTTCAAGAAAAGGCTTTGAAAACTACACTATCTTTTTAAGTACTTTACGTGTCGATCAAATCTTATTTTTAAGTTTTATTGACTATATTACAATTAACGTTTCAGAGTTTTTTAGAAATAAAGAACGTTGGCAAACGTTAGAATCGAAAGCACTTCCAAAATTACTCGAACAAAATAACGGAAAATTAAAAGTATGGAGTGCCGCTTGCGCTGCTGGTGAAGAACCATATACACTCTCTTTAATCTTATCGAAACATCTATCTCCATTTCGCTATGAAATACTAGCAACGGATCTTGATTTTCATATTTTAGAGACTGCAAAACGCGGTCAATATACGGAACGTTCTTTAAAAGAATTACCTAGCGATTTGAAAGAGCGTCATTTCACAAAAGAGGATGATATATATTCATTGCATCAAAACATGAAGCAAAACGTCACGTTCAAACAACATGACCTGTTAATGCAGTCGTTCGATACAAATTACGATTTGATTATTTGTCGTAATGTAATGATTTACTTCACAGAAGAAGCAAGAGTCAAACTGTATGAAAAGTTTAGCCGTTCTTTACGAAAAGGCGGTGTACTATTTGTTGGTAGCACAGAACAAATTTTAACACCCGAACGATTCAATCTTCAGCGCTTTGATACATTCTTTTATGAAAAAATATAGAAAAAACAGGGTGAACTCACCCTGTTTTTTTGTGTTTTTTCACCAAAATCATAATGAGGAATTGCGGGATTATATTCAAAAAACTAACTAATAGTAATAATTGATACGGCGTAAATGGTTTGAAATACCCCCGGTGCCATCTAATCCCAAACTCACTTTCCATCTTGTATAAAAAAATAATATGAAATAATTACAGATAGTATATTCCCTATAATAAAAGGAATTGTATTGCTAAAAAGTTTAGAGAAAAAAGCAAGAATCGAAGTCCCTATCAGCATGATTACATAACCGAGCATAGATCCTTTAGTAAAGTCTTGGTACATTGAAAAATAGACAAAAGGAAAGCAGTATAAACAAACTATTAGAATCGTAACGATTAACTTCCTCACAGTTTCGCCCCCTTTTTTGATTACATTCCACTCATAGTATAATTTTACACTATGAGTGGAAAATTATAAGAGCACACTATCATATAGTTTAAAACCAGTTCTAAAAAAATAAATAATATGACTTTCTAATAAACATATAAAAACCCCGAATCACGTGACTTTTTTCATGTCCACAATTCGGGGTTCCGTTCATTTTCTTATATAACTCGAATTAAAATAATACAAACAACCCATATAAAGAGAAAAAGAAACGTCATTGACCATTTATGTTCTTGCATCGTTTGTTTCAACGCCTGTGATAATTGTGTCATATTCATTTCTGCAAGTGCTCTCCATACACTTACATCCCGCTCTTTAGCCGTACGATCTGTAACGCTTATTAAAATGGTTTCGTTAGACAATTTCGTTATATACGCAGTAATAACCGTTACCATTAAATTTATATTTCCTTCCGATGAATCACTCTCCACGCTAGAAAGGAGTGCACTTACATCTAGTAACGGAATCTGCACTTTTCTACCAAATGATAGTTGTACTTCAGCGAAATCATACGTTCCATCTAACAAAGGCAGTTCTTTTATATGCGCTTGTTTCACAAGCCCTTGCAAGCTTCTCATTATTTGTTCATATATTTTTTCAGTTTGCTTTCCTTCTCCAGATAACGTGTGTAACTTTTTAAAAAGTTGCAACACTGTATCCATCTCTTTAGAAAGCATTTCTTTCACAATCTTTCCGTCACCTAAACTAGCAAGTAAAATTCCGATTTCATTATTTTTCATAATGATTTTGGAATGCCCAGTAAACACTAGATTACTACGTTTTCGTTCTTTCTGAATCTCATGTTCGGAAATAGCTGCAGGCTGTTTTAATGGTTGTAGCGTCTTATTTTCAATTGTCGTACGTTTAATTTCCATTTAAGCGCCTCCACTACGGTGAAATAATTAGCCCCATTCTTTATTACTCTTTAAAACTAAAAACAGTACGAGTAACCCTGACATAATCGCAAACACATTAGAAGCTTGTACTCCTTGTTCGCTATTGTCTTCTTTTTTCTTTTGTGGTTCTTCTATTTGTTCTTTCTTTTTCGAAATGACTCCATTGTCAATTCTACTTTTTTTCTCTATTTGAGCCTTCCCATCACTTACTTCCTTTTGGTCCTCAAGTGGCTCTTTTAGAGGTTCTTTTATAAAATTGTTTATTTTCTCCTCTTGCTTCGGAATTTGAACAACTGAAGGTTTTTCTTCCTGTAGCGGGATCTCTTCTTTGGAGTCTTCCTGCTCCTCAGGTTCTTTCTTATCTTCTAATTTATCTTCATTCTCTCGTTCTTCTACCTTTTTATCCTCTTCTGTTTTTTGCTCCAAAACAGAAATGATATACCCACTTTCCTCAACCAATTTATTGCCGGCCGCATCTACTACCTCTACAAATAGTTCGTATGTCCCAATTGGCAACACATCCGTTATTTCAAATACCTTTTGCCATTCCATATCGCGCTTATTGTAATCTAATAAAATTGTAATCTCTTTACTATCTTTCCCTTTTAACGTAACTCGAACTTCTTTCACAACCGACTCTGCGTCTACCGCCTTCACTCGTACATGTATAGGATCGCCTTGTTTTCGTTCAATTACGTTATCCTTCGCCTCGTCAACAGTAACTTTATGCAACTTCGGCAACTCTGTATCTATTGTTGGTGTTTCATTATTTATACGAATAAGAGGAACTTTCACTTCATTTTCTAAGAGCTCTTCTTTCTCATTTTCTTTATAACTTTGAACGAGCTGCAGGTTCCAATCACCTTGTAAATCAAAAATCCCGACCTTATAGTTAGCAATCCATCGCTTCGTTTCTTCTTCATAGTTAAAAGATATCATTCTTTCTTGCTCATACGGATTGCTGTTTTTTGGCAACCGTAACATACCTTTTATACTTTGAATATTTTTCTCTTTTGGCTCTACAATAATCCGCACTTCTTCGCCAACCTGTAATTCTGGCTTATTTACTGTAATAACCCCTTGATCCGTTTCTATCTTTTTTTCGGTTTCTTGTTCATTGTTTGCTTCTTGTTGTTCCTCTTTATCTCGCTTCATTTCCACTTGCTCTGGCTGTTCTTGAACTTCCTTGTTTTCTTCTTGCACATTCACTTCATTTATTTTTTGCTCTGGCACATTTTGCTCTTCCGCCTGACTTTGCAGCGGGAAGAGCAAGTACACATGTATGCATAGCCAGCAAATTAGAAAAAACTTTATGCTTTTCATCTACTATTTCAACGCCTTATAGTGATTTCGTCACTTTTACTCCGAAAAATCCATCTACATTTACAAGTTCACCATACGCCACCAATACATCATTTACATAAATTCGAATTGGTTCATCAATGTCTTCATCTAATACAACGGCTTCATTTTCTTGTAAACTTAATATATCTTGAATGGTTTTCACTGTACTTCCAAATACAAATTTCACATTCATTTCTACATTTTTTAGGATGGATGTATCCATGTACACTGGTTCAATTTGTTTCACTTCTTTAAATTCAATAGGTTGTACAACAGGTTCTACAATCTCTTCTTCTATTTCTTCCTCAGCAATCTCTTCTTCCGCTTCCACCATTGGATATAACAGTCGTCTTACCATTTCCTTCGCTTCAGAAATCGGTAAAATTTGATACATTTTCGATTGAAGCAGGTCGCCAATTTCAAGATTGAACGTAATTTGAACAAGCTCGTCCACTTCCATCGCTTCTCCCAAATATTCCATTTCTTCTTTTAATGTAACAAATTTAACGTCTGGCGGCGTCATATCCATCTTCTCTTTAAACATTTCTGACATCGCTGTTGCAGCATGCCCCATCATTTGGTTCATGATTTCTTTAATACCGCTCAGCTCTAATTCACTAAGCTCTTTCTCCGGGTCAATCTCTCCTGTTCCCATCATCATTAAATCTACCATTGTCAAAGCAACATCTTTCGTAAATACGAATACGTTCTCATTCTTTAAACCTTCAACAAAATCAACATTTAAAATAACAAAAGGAACCGGTACTCCGTCATAATGACGCACATTAATTGCTTCTACATTTGGTGTACTAATCGAAACTGGTTGATTTAAAAGCGTTGATAATACCGTTGAGGCTGAACCGATTGAAATGTTCGCAATTTCCCCGAGTACATCTTTCTCTTCTTGCGTTAGCTGCTCTTTTTCGGCATGTTTTCCTACAATCTCAGCTTCCACTACTTCTGCTGGCTCTTGCTCTTGCTCTTCCACTTCACCAGACAATTGTAGTAATTTATTTATCATCTGTTTCGTATGTTCAACTGAAACAATTTGTACAAGTTTAGAGTTTACAAGATTATCTATTTTAAGGTCGAACGACACTTTAACAATCATATTATTTCCAGTTATTCCAGAGATTTTCTCCATCTCTTCTGATAACTTTACAACTTTAATTGTCGGAGGAGACATGTCTACTGTATCTTGGAAGAATTCCGACATAGACGTCGCTGCGAATCCCATCATTTGGTTCATCGCTTCTTGTACAGCACTTAACTCTAATTCACCAAGCTCTTTCCCTTCTTCCACTTCACCTGTCCCCATCATCATTAAATCAGCAATCGATAAAGCAACATCTTGCTGAAGGACAAGTAAGTTCTCCATATCTAGCCCTTTTGTAAAATGAATGTTTAATACAACATGAGGAACCTCAACATCACTTGTATCATATAAGTCCACTAACTCTACATGAGGAGCAGTTATACTTACTTGCCTATTTAAAATTGTTGATAATACTGTCGAAGCTGAGCCAAATGATATATTTGCGATTTCGCCAAGAATATCACATTCTTGAGGCGTTAAAAGCTCCTTTTCTTTATCTAGCACAATTGTGCTCGTATCCCCTTTTGTGTGTTGCTCAGGCATTTTCCCTGCCTCCTCATTTTTGTTTTTCTATCAAATGAATACACTTTAACTCATTATAATTTTAACAAACTTCCTACACTTATCATGAACATGCATTTGTTTCCATTTATATATTAATTTTCTCATATTTGTATAGTTAACCAAAAAGCTCCCCAATTGCATACAAGTGGGGAGCTTTCCTTCATTCCTATTATAAACCTTCTGGGTTTAAAATGAGGACCACTCGTCCATCGCCGAGAATCGTCGCGCCAGAGAAATAGTTCGAACTATCTGCAAAAAAGTCGCCTAATGACTTTAAAACTATTTCTCTTTGACCGATAATTGTGTTTACAATAAGTCCATAGCTACGATGTGTATTACGAACAATTAACACAGGAACCATTTGACTATCATATGACCCAAACGCCTCATCTACTGTTTTTTCACCAAATACAGTACTTAAATGCTTCACTTCAATAATTTGATCACGATAGTTTAACACGTCTTTTCCTTGTACGGATTGGATGTCTTCTCTCTTAATTCGAATCGCTTCGACAATGTTACCAAGAGGTAGAGCATAGCGCGTGTCATTTGTTTGAACAAGCATTGATTGAATAATAGATAATGTTAACGGAAGCTCAATTCTAAATGTACTTCCTTTTCCTTCCTCTGAATCAATAATTAAATGCCCACCTAGACTATGAATTGTATGCTTTACAACATCTAATCCAACCCCGCGCCCTGAAAGATCCGATACTACTTCAGCTGTACTGAATCCCGGTTGGAAAATGAGATCATACACTTCACGATCTGTTAATTTATTTGCCTCAGATTCTGTTACAACACCATTTTTAATCGCTTTTTCTAATACTTTTCCTTTATGAATACCATTTCCGTCATCCGTAATTTGAATAACGACATGATTTCCACTATGAAACGCTTCTAATTTAATCGTACCTGTCTCATTTTTTCCTGCATCACGACGTTGTTCAACAGTTTCTACCCCATGATCAATCGCATTACGAATTAAATGAACGAGTGGATCACCGATTTCATCAATTACAATTTTATCTACTTCAGTGTCTTCACCTGTAATTTGTAAATCGATTTTTTTCCCTAAATCTTTCGCTAACATACGTACCATACGCGGGAAACGATTGAAAACAGTTTCTATCGGTACCATACGCATATTTAATAGTACATTTTGAATATCTTTTGAAATATCGCCTAATCGATTTAAATGCTCAATTAACTCCTTGTTTTGAATCGTTTGTGCCAATTCATCAATACGCCCACGTTCAATTACACTTTCTTCAAACATATTCATTAATCGTTCAATTTTCTCTAATTGAACACGAATGGAACGATTCTCACCTTTAGCATTTTTCGTTTTTGCAGCGCTTTTCGTTGGCGTAGCACTTGCTGGTTGCTTCGCTGCCTCAATAGGGGCTTCGACCTGCGTAACTACATCCGATTGGATCATTTCTTCTACTTGCACAACTTCTTCTGTAGCAAACTTCGAATCTACTTCCTGTAAAGATTCTCCTTGTTTCACTACTACTTTCTCAATTTCAGAAACGTGAAGCACTACCTGTTTTAATTCTTCTACACTACAATCCGTATTCATAAATACTGTGAACTCAAATCCGAAAGCATCCGCTTCGATTTCTTCAATACTAGGAACCGTTTTTTGTATATCACCTATATTTTGCAGTGCTTCAATACACATAATGGCACGTACTGCTTTTAAAATAGCTTGCTGTTCAACGGTTATATGCACTTCATGCGAAACTGCATCATCTTTGTTTATAGACTCTTGTTCTACATGTTCCGCACTGGTTTCTACATTTCCGTTCAATAGCGCTTCTAATTTATTTTTCGTTGAGACTACATCAATATTACCCATTCCGCCTTGCTGCACATCTGCAACCATTTTCTCTAAATTATCAATGCACTCAAAAATCACATCAATAATATCCGCATGTACTACTATATTCCCATGACGAATTTCATCTAAAACGTTTTCCATTTTATGCGTTAAATCCGCCATTTCCGTAAATTCCATACTCGCAGACATACCTTTGAATGTATGGGCTGACCGGAATATCTCTCCTACTACACCCATATCAGCAGGATTTTGTTCTAAAATTAGCACATTTTCATTTAGCGACTGTAAATGTTCTTCCGACTCTTCAAAAAATATATTTAACAGATCTGTTTGCATTTTCATCCCCTACCTGTCTAACAAACATTTCATTCATGTATAACAATTTAGTGTTTTAAAACGAGAAAAAAGGGGGCCACACATCTACCCGTTATCACTGTTTTGATTCCTTGTGGCACCCCTTTTATATTAGCTATTTGCTACTTTTGTTAAAGCTTCGATTACGCGATCTGCTTGGAATGGCTTTACAATAAAGTCTTTTGCTCCGCCCTTAATTGCATCTAATACCATACCTTGTTGTCCCATTGCTGAACAAATAACAACCTTTGCACTTGAATCAATTTTCATAATTTCTTTTAACGCTTCAAGTCCATCCATTTCTGGCATAGTAATATCTAATGTTACAATATCAGGTTGAAGTTCTTTATATTTTTGAATCGCTTCTACTCCATTCTCTGCTTCTCCGATAACCTCAAATTCAGAATTACTTTTTAATAAGTTTTTAATCATCGTTCGCATAAACATTGCATCGTCTACAACTAAAATTTTATGTGCCATTCTATTTGGTTCTCTCCTTCTATGTATAAATATATCTTAATATTTCACCTTATCATTCTCACTCATTATACAAAATAAAACGATAAAATTTAATATTTTTTTAAAAGAATTTCTGTATTTTTATTATTTTATTACTAAAATAAAAATATACTATTCTTTAATATAAATGACAACGCGACGGTTTTTCTCCCAATTTTGCGGTGAATCATTTGGTACGACTGGTTTTGTGTCTGCATATCCGACCGCAGCTAACCTTTTATCCTCCACATTATACACTTCAATTAAATGGTGGATCATATTAGCCGCCCTCGCTGAAGATAATTCCCAATTAGAAGGGAACTTCTCGTTATGAATCGGCCTACTATCTGTATGCCCTTCCACAACAATCGGGTTTGGTACAGATTGAAAAAATCCGACTAATTGACTAATGATCTCTTTTGCTTCAGGTTTAACGTTCGCATCACCCGTATCAAATATTAAATTATCTACTATAACGACGCTCACTCCTGTATCTTCTCGGTATACATTCACTTGACTAATACCCTTACTATCTACATATGCTTTTAACTTTTTGTACAAGTCATCCATTCGCTTTTTTGAGATCATTTTTTCATCATTTTTTTCATGTGAAATATCTGGTATTGTATTTTCCATTACTTTTGCATCAACTTGCTCCACGTCACTAAACTTTTCAAGCATCTTTGATAATTTTACTGTATCTTGCTTTGATGTAGCAACTAGTAATACAAAGAAAGTTAATAATAACATCGTTAAATCTGTAAAAGTCGTCATCCAACGAGGCGATCCCTTTTGCGGTCGTTTCATCATAACCATAACACTCCTTGCAATATTAGGCTGCTCGTTTTACTTTTTTCATCTTTGTTTCATATACATATGTATCTAGTTTCAACTTTAATTTAGAAGGAATTTGTCCACGATACAATTCTGAAATTGCTTCAATAACAAACTTCTTCTCTGTATATAAATCTTCAATACCACGATACACTTTTTCAGCAAGAGGGATTGCAATCATATTTGCAAGTACTGATCCATACAATGTCGTTAACATCGCAACTGCCATCCCTGTACCAATTTGCGATGTGTCTTGCAAGTTTTGAAGCATAATAATAAGACCGATTAAAGTCCCTATCATGCCCCAAGCTGGAGCGAAATCACCAATTTTATCTAATAATGTCGCTCCCTTTCTTAACTCATACACTTCCGTTTCAACATCTTTCATTAATACTTCTTTTAATTCCTCTTCATCATAACCACTTAACATAAGTTGAATTCCTTTTTGAATAAAAGGATTGTCTACTTGCTCCCCATCAACTTCCAAAGAAAGCAATCCGTGTTTTTTAGACTTTTTCGAAAAATCAACAAACAAATCCGTTAACTGTTCTAAATCTTCTTCTCTTCTATGTAAAACAGTAAAAATACTTTTCGTATATTTTTTTATTTCTCCAAATCGATACGCCACAACAATTGTCGCTGTAGTTCCCCCTATGACAATTAAAATAGATGAAACATCTAAAAAGTTTTTAAAAGCTTTTATTCCGCCGCCGCCAATCATAATTGCAGCTATTACTATGGCAAAACCTACTATAATGCCAACTGGGCTAGAAATGTCAAACTTCCTTTTTCTTCTGTGTGGTCTAGCAAATCCTTGATTTTCGTCTCCCATATTCCTGCCCTTCCCTTTTCATTTTTTCAAAACATTTTTTTATTTTAATAATGCGTTTTCACATATAATGTTTATTATACGCTTACCATCTATTTATCGCAATATACTCATGAAATTGACACATTTCATTTCTATATTAGAATTATAGTATGGAAATACTAGGAGGATCACGATGGAACATAACATTTTACAAGTCATTGCACTAGCAGAAAAACTAAAATATGAAATGCGACATAGCTGGCTTTCTAACGGACGTCAAGAAAGTGTTGCTGAACATACGTGGCGCATGTCTCTAATGGCCATTTTAGTTGAGCCTTATTTAGATCAAAAAGTAAACATTGAAAAATTACTTAAAATGGTTATTATTCACGACCTAGTCGAAGCTGAAGCTGGTGATATTCCTGCTTTTGATACAATGAATAGTCATGAATTACAATTACAAAAACAAAAAAATGAGCAAGAAGCCATTTTAAATATTAAACGAACATTAAAAGGTTCTCTCGGTCAGGAATTATATGATTTATGGATGGAGTTTGAAGCGAAAGAAACGTACGAAGCAAAAGTAGCTAACGCCCTTGATAAGCTTGAGGTGAAAATTCAGCATAACGAAGCTGATATTGATACGTGGCTACCAATTGAGCATAAAATGACATTCCAAGTAGCAAAGCATACAAACTTTGATTCTTTCCTATCTAAATTACAAAAAATCATCGAGCAAGACGGAGAAAAGAAATTATTAGATGCCGGCATTGACGTTGAAGCTTGCAAACGATAATGAAAAGACACTCAATATGAGTGTCTTATTTCATTATTGTTGATATAGCCTGCTTGTAAATAAGCTGTTGTTTTCCATCAACTAACATTAAAACGGTAAATTTGTCTATCGCAACAATTTCTCCTACTATTCTAACGCCACTCTTTAAAAAAATTGTAACAATACCTTTTTCTTCTTTTATTTGTTTATATAGCTCTTCTTGTAAATGTTCCAAATACTTTTCTCTCCTTTCCGCAAAATATCTTAATATAAAAAACTAAAAATTATTTATTTATGTACTTTATCTTTTACATTCATAAACTTATTAATAAGTATATCTAAATCTTTGCTAAATAACAAAACTTTATCATGTTCCAATCCGTGTCTAGCAACAAGTTGGATTAGCTCTTTCTTTTTGTTTTCTATTTTATTGTGTAATTTTCTCATCTCCATCTCTTTACTAAAACTCCCTTTTCCCATAATATTACTTGTAAAATTATAGTACAAATTCTCTCATAAAAAAATGGTTTTTTTTACAATTTTTATATTTTTTTATGAACAAATCGCAAAATATGTAACGATTCATTCACATATCCCTAGCTAAACATACAATCAAAATGACCATACAGGCGTTTGTCTAATTATAAAAAAGACTGGCTCTTTTTCCATACAAAAAACATACTGTATACAGTAGTCCATGAATTATATAGATTAACTTACTCAAAAGGAGGAAAACATATGAGCTATGGTGGAAGTTGCGCTGGTTTCGGCGGTGGATTTGCTTTGCTTATCGTACTATTCATCCTTCTAATTATCATCGGATGTAGCTGTTGGGGTGGCGGCGGATACGGATACTAATATATCCTATCCTTAACAAATGAACGAAAAACTATACGAAAACAGCTCATATTTGAGCTGTTTTTTCATACTTTCGTATGAAGTATTATCCCTCTTTTTTGTGATTTCAACTCATAAAAAAACGTTTACTATGAAATAAGAAACATTTTTACTGAGGAGGATTACAATGATTAAAGGTCTTTACGAAGCACATTTACCTGTCCGTAACTTAGGGATATCAATATCTTTTTATGAATCACTCGGACTGAAATTATATAAAAGAGGAGATGATATTGCTTTCTTTTGGATTAAAGAGAATGAAAGTTGGCTCGGCCTTTGGGAAGGCACAGAATACAAAGTTAATTATCATCCCTCTTTACGACACATCGCCTTTCAAGTAAGCTTACATGATTTAGAAAATGCGATACATTGGCTAAATCAAAAAGGAATTTCAGCACGAAAAGACTTTGGAATGGAACCAATTGAGCCAATTGTTTTTCCAGAATTAGCACATGCCGCCGTATACTTTAACGATCCTGATGGAAATAGTTTAGAATTGATTGCACAATTACCTGTTGGACTCCCTACAGAGGAGAAAGTGTATTTAAGCGAATGGAAAAAACAAGTTCAAGCATCATCATTACATAAGGGTTAATCTTTTTATGTCAGTTTCTTATTCCGCGCTTCTTAAAACAAATACTAACTTCAAAAAACTATTTTATGGGCAAACGTTAAGTGTACTCGGAGATTGGTTTCATACAATAGCTTTATTAACATTCGTCTATAGCATAACGGAATCTCCGTTTATGATTGCACTCACCTTTATAAGTAAAAGTTTGCCCCAACTTCTTCTTAGCCCTTTCATAGGAGGCGTTGTAGATCGTTTTTCTAAAAAGAATATTATGATTTTTACCGATATTACACGGGGCATTCTAATCCTTACATATTTATTCGCAAGCTATAAAATTGAGATTATTTTCATTGCTAATATATGTTTATCTATACTTTCTTGCTTATTTGAGCCGGCTAAACAAGCAACCTTAAAAAATGTCGTACACCAACATCATTTCGTAACCGCTAACTCTCTTTCTAGTACAATGAATGGTTTTATGTCTATTATGGGGGCTTCTTTAGGCGGGATACTTGTACAATCTTTACATATTGAATCCGCTTTTTTAGTAAATAGCCTTTCATACTTTATTTCAGCCTATTTTATTTATAATATGAGTGTCCCTACTCATGATACTTGTAACGAAAAGAAAGCATTTTTTACTGATATAAAAGATGGTTATACATACATATTACAAACAAAAATCATTTTAACGTTAATTCTTGTTGGCATTTCATGGGGCATGATTGGCGGCGCTTATCAGCTACTTTTAACGATCTATGCCGAAAGAATTTTCCACACGAATATTGGAATTTTATATACAGTTCAAGGGGGTGGGCTTATGATTGGGAGCCTCCTCGTTAATCTTTATATATCTAAAAATGAAGAAAAAATGAAAAAAATATTCGGTTGGGCCTACTTCCTACAAGGAGTTTTCTTTCTCGGATTCATTTTGTCCGATCAACTTATTATCGGTATCATTACATTGCTCTGTATGCGTATAGCAGGAGGAATCATCGTTCCACTTGATACGACATTACTTCAAACTTACACGAAGGACAATATGATAGGTAAGTTTTTTCATTCCATTATTCCATTTACGGATCTCTTATTCAGTTATCCATGTTTTTTACAGGAGCGCTTTTAGAAATTCTTTCCCCGCAAGTTATTGGTACCTTGCTAGCTATATGCTGTATTTTTGTTAGTTTTATATGGCTGTTCTTGTTTTATCGCGGAGATTTCAATAACGAATCTATTAATAGTCGATAGATTTTGATTCCATTCATTATTTGGTTAAAAGGCGCTATATGTGAATACTATTTGAAAAGAAACTAAATCTTTATATTAAAATATAAATAAACTTGTGAAAGGTTGCACTTAAATGATAAACTTCAACTAGTTAAACTTGATTAAATAGGAGGACTATTTTGGGAATCACATTCATTTTCATATGTATTATTTTAGTAGCTTCTATTTTACAAACAAGTACAGGTTTTGGCTTTTCTATTATGGCAACACCTTTCTTACTCATGCTATTTCTACCACAAGAAGCTATACAAATAAATATCATTTTATCATTAATTATTTCCATATCACTCATCTGGAAAATAAGAATGGACATTGATTTTATTCTACTGAAAAGATTAATTTTCGGAAGTATAGTTGGTGTTCCTTTTGGTATTTTAATTTTCATTTCCATTAACATTAACACATTTAAATTAGCAATTAGCATCCTACTCTTATTATTAACGTTGATGCTAATATGCAACTTTAAAATTAAATCAACAAAATCTAGAGATTTCATAGTTGGCGGATTATCCGGTCTTTTAACGACAAGTATCGGTATGCCAGGTCCTCCACTGTTACTTTATTTTACAGGAACTGATACGAAAAAAGAGAAGTTAAGAGCAACTACTTTAGCTTTTTATCTATTCATATATTTCATTAGTCTACTAACTCAAATACTCTTTACTGGCACAAACAAAACAATTTGGGAATCAAGTTTTTATGCTATTCCAATCGTATTTCTAGGTTTGTATATAGGTCAAATTATTTTTAAATGGCTTAATCAACGGATTTTTAAAATATTTACGTACATCCTTTTGAGTTGTACAGGTATGTATCTTCTTATTGAAAGTTTGCATTTATTATAGAAGGTGCTTTAGATAGTGCAATAATAGATAGGTTCAAACGAAATTATTACTGCATTTTTAAGTGCGACGGGGCATTCCATATCAAAACTCACATGACTTTATTACCAGTTTACAATTAGCAATAATCGTTCTTTCATAAGACAAATATTTTGAATCGGATACTAAATAAAACGATAAAAAGCGGCTATTGCGCCGCTTTTTACATTAAATATTTTATAAAGCAAAGACCTGCACTTACTATCACAAATATATTAAAGAATAAGAAAAAACCTTTTTCAACATCTGTATACTTTTCTACTTTTACTCCTCGTTTTTTTAACTCCATAACTATCATTGCAACTTCACGTGCATCCTCAATACTTCCAAATTGTATATGAGTGTTATTATATTTAATCTCAAAGACATTTTTCATTTTTTTATGTTGTGAAATGGATTGTATATCTTCTATTGGCATGCTGTGTTCATTTGTTTTTTTAAAATAGCAATCTAATCCTTTCATAATCACTCTCTTATTTGTTAACACGATATAATAATAAAAAGTAGCTCCTACGTAATATATATTTGGTATGACTTTATTATTTGCCATATACCCTTCATTTACTAACAGTTCCTTCTCAATTTCTTCACCTGTTTGTAATTCGTTGCGAATGGATTCTTTTATCATTTGTAAAGTTAATTTTTTTAGTAATTCTCCATTTCTGACATAATACTTATCTATATTTATAGAATCATTCGCTTCTTTCTCTAAGCGTGCAATTTCTTCCTCTGAATATTGGAGCTCATTTAACATCGATAATAATCTTTTATCCATATTACACACTCCCTTTCCACAGTTTTTGAAGTTTTTTCTTCCCACGAGAAATTCGATTGTATATATAATCCGCCGTTACTTTTAATTCTTTTGCAATATCGTCAATGGAATATCCATCAATATACCTCTTTAAAAAGATATATCGATCTTTCTTATTTAAATCTTGGACTATTTCCATAATTTCTTCTTGTTCTATTTCATACCTATCATGGACACTTGCATCTATTTCTACGTCTTTATCAATTTTATTCTCTTTGTACACTTTCTTTTTATATTCCAATGCCTTTAATTTAGTAATACCAATCATCCAAGATTTTAAGTTTCCCTTTTCTGTATCAAATTGGTCGATATGAAACCAAATGACAGTAAATACATCGTTATAACAATCATCCACATATTGTTTCTCCATAGGGGTACTTAATGATTTATGAATAATGTACAAAATTAATTTTCCATATTGATCAATCACTTCTTTCAAAGCATCTTGATCATGTTTTTTCATAGCTATAATTAAATCCTCTTCAGAATTGAAAATCATAAGCATCTTCCTTCCTCAGTTCCCCTTTAGCAGCTGCCTTTACTTACTATTGGTATTTCATTCTCATTTTCTATCACTTTTGTAAAAAATTCTTAATTTTTATTTCTATGTATATGATAACAAACAAAATACCTAAGTTCAGAAAGAATATACGGCTTTCTGAACTTAGGTATTACAATAAAACTTCATTTCTACCTCAAAAAAAGCAGACCTGCATACAGGTCTGCCTTTTACTCATTTCTTATTAAATCCTTTTTCACTTAAAAATTCTTTCATATGCATTCTTTTTTCTTTAGCCATAAACGAACTCATTGATTCCGTCCATGTTACGTTCTTCTTATTTGATGATCTTTCTTTGTAATACGAACTCATCGTTTCATCGTATTCGTTTAATAATTCATCGTATTTCTTTTCATCATACCCATTTTCATGAAGGATTGCAGCTACTGGTAAACGTGGTTTCACTCCATGATTTTCATCTGGTACACCGACTGTCATTCCGAATACAGGATATACTTTATCAGGTAAAAGAAGTAATTCACTCACTTCTCTTGGATTATTACGAATACCACCAATGTAACAAATACCGTATCCTAACGATTCTGCTGCTAGCGTTAAGTTTTGCGTGAAAAGTGAAGCATCTACCGTCGCAACGATAAAGTCTTCCACTCCTTCATGCTTTATTTCTGTACCATGTTTTTCACATGCCATTTCAAGACGTTTTAAATCCGCACAACAAACAAAGAATGCTGCGCAGTCTTTCACGTGACGATTTCCAGATAACTCTGCTAGTTTAGCCTTTAGATCTTGATCGGTTACATATATAACAGAATACGCCTGTACAAAATGCGAGGAAGCAGCATGCTGCGCAGCTTGCACCATTCTTTCTACTACATCTTTCGGAATCGATTCTTCTTTATATTTACGAACTGACACGTGTTGCTCCATTTTATGTATAATCTCATTCATGAAAAACACTCCTTTTTTCTCTTCATAATGAAAAATTAACATATCTTTTTCAATATTCACAACTTATAAGCACAAAAAGAGCAATTCTTTTTGAATTGCTCTTTTTAAAATATATATTAGTACGGTAAATGAAATTATATCGACGATAATTTCAATATATCAACGATTTTTCGAATATATCGACGATTCGACAAGGGATATCGATGGTGTATAAAAGTATGTGTAAACATTTTTAGGAAAAAAATAAGGCAAAGTACCCCCTAGGTTTATCCAGAACCTAAAATGAAAGGAGACTTTGCCTCATGCCTA
>NZ_JBQAEO010000009.1:0-210049 GCF_051915365.1 Bacillus cereus group sp. MYBK79-1
AGGTTCAAATCCTGTCCCCGCAACCAAATGGTCCCGTGGTGTAGTGGTTAACATGCCTGCCTGTCACGCAGGAGATCGCCGGTTCGACCCCGGTCGGGACCGCCATTTTAATAAGGCTCGGTAGCTCAGTCGGTAGAGCAGAGGACTGAAAATCCTCGTGTCGGCGGTTCGATTCCGTCCCGAGCCACCATTTATTTTAATAAAATACGCCGGCTTAGCTCAATTGGTAGAGCAACTGACTTGTAATCAGTAGGTTGGGGGTTCAAGTCCTCTAGCCGGCACCATGTAAGTTTCGGAGGGGTAGCGAAGTGGCTAAACGCGGCGGACTGTAAATCCGCTCCTTCGGGTTCGGCAGTTCGAATCTGCCCCCCTCCACCATTTACATAGGGGCATAGTTTAAAGGTAGAACTGAGGTCTCCAAAACCTCCAGTGTGGGTTCGATTCCTACTGCCCCTGCCAAATATATTTACACAACATGGCGGTTGTGGCGAAGTGGTTAACGCACCGGATTGTGGCTCCGGCATTCGTGGGTTCGATTCCCATCAGTCGCCCCATTTTTATTTTAAAAATTACAAATAATCTAATGGATACTTACATATAATTAAGTAAGAAATCGATGGGCTATAGCCAAGCGGTAAGGCAACGGACTTTGACTCCGTCATGCGCTGGTTCGAATCCAGCTAGCCCAGCCATTTTTGCGGAAGTAGTTCAGTGGTAGAATACAACCTTGCCAAGGTTGGGGTCGCGGGTTCGAATCCCGTCTTCCGCTCCAATAAAACTTCATATGGCGGCATAGCCAAGTGGTAAGGCAGAGGTCTGCAAAACCTTTATCACCGGTTCAAATCCGGTTGCCGCCTTTTCTTTTGTGCCGATGTGGCGGAATTGGCAGACGCGCACGACTCAAAATCGTGTTCCTTCGGGAGTGTCGGTTCGACCCCGACCATCGGTATCATGAACGGCGTAAAAAAACTCTATACTAACTGTATAGAGTTTTTTTGTATTTTCTTCGCGTGACAAAATAGTGTGCGGTGAGTAAACTAAGAAACATTAAAAGGATAAAAACAAACATTCATTTTTATCCTTTTAATTCCGGTATTCTATACAATATTCCCTTCGAGCACTCTAGAGCGAATTTCTCCAACCCGGTGACATGAAGTTAAATCCGACACCACCAGTAGATATTAGTACATTATCAACGGTTAAGTTTGTAATTTCTAAAAATCTCTTTTCAAACTCTTCTTTGTTGTACTTGTACATAGTTGAGTGGCACGCCCACATGTGCGTTGAAGTACTCAACCAGTCCCCTAATTCCTTTAATTCAGGAAATGACTCAAATTGAATTGGTTCATCTAATTTCATGAATCTTACTTGATAGATAGTTGGGTTTAATTTCTCTCCAATTCCTTTAAGACCATGTGCTTTTTTCTTATTTGAATGTGTCATAATTATCCTCTCATCTCCACTTCAAATTTTTTCCGATTTTAATTATACAACGATAGAAAGTGATTATGGGAATATTATGGAAATAGGTAGAGGAATGAAGAGGAATAGCTTTAGTTTAATAATCAATAGCTCGTTTTTAATATTGAATGCATATTAAAACTTACTTGAATTGACAATAAATGCTCTTACTATATATACCCATCGAATATTTCAAATTTGTTATGTGTCTTGTTTAGAATATAAAGATCCCTATTAGGAATCACCTTTAAGAAAATAAGTTTTAAAAATGGCCCTGTTTAACAAACAACTGATATATTAGGGAAACTTGTGTGTAAAATTTGTAAAGATTAAAGTTAAATAAATATTTAATGACTGTTATAATTAATTTAAATTAGAAAATTATAGTGAATTTGGAACTGAGGTGAAGTTTTTGTCAGATGTATTTGAAACAGATTCAAGTGGAATACATACTTTAGGTGGTTTCACTTATCAAATAAGAGTCTTTGTATGGTATCTTACAATGTTAAAAAAAAATATGCAGTTAGAATTTGAAACGTATGATGATGTAACTATAAAAGAAACGGATATAGACACACTAGATTTAAATGAAATGTCCTTTAACCATACTCTTTTAAGAGAAAATGAACTTCAAGCTATTCAAGTAAAAAGAACAAAAATAGATAATGGAACAGCTTTAAAGATTTTAATGAATTGGATTTTACTAGAGAGCTATAATAGTAATATTTCCAAATATACCTTAGTGACACCAGAGATCTATGGCAATAAGAACATTCTATTTAATATGACAGCAGAAGATTTATTCTTAAAAATTGATCAAGAAGAATTAAAAGATAAACCAAGATCTATAATTGGAAAGTTAAAAAAGAAATTTATAAACAATAAAACATTATTTGTAAATACATATAAAACTGTTAAAGGTAAAGTTGAATTTAAAGCGATAGAAGATATTGATGATAATATAATAGAGGCATATGTATATTTATTTAGACAAAGAGATGGGGAGGATAAAGAAAAGGTTTATATTTTGCGTATAAAAACACTTTTAGAAAAGATAACATATGAGATTTTAGAAAAAATCAACAATAAGCAAGCGTATACCATAAACTGTTCTGAGTTTTTAGAGCTAGTTGAAAAGATATCGTGTGAAATTAGTGACATTAAGGTGAATCCTGATTTCTCAGAATATAAAGAAACTCAAAAGGGATTGGATATAAAAGATGAAAAAATAGTTAGCAGTAGAGAGTATATACAGCTCAATGAGTGTGATCTTAATTCAAAGGAAATGAAAGAGCATATGATATACATGCTATACTATAGCCGCTATCGTTTTATGATTCTAGAGAGAAATAGAGTACGAAAAATTGAATCTATTGAAGATACGACTTATGCGAATTTTTCATCGGTTAAACGAAGATTAAGGCTTGAAAATAAAGAACATCCATTTTTCAGATTAGACGGAACTAAGAATGAATCTAATTCCTATGCTAATAATGAACAAATAAGATGGGGTTCAGCTATTTTCCTCACAAAGGAGAATACAGATGATGATAAAAAAATTTCATGGAAGGATGAGGAATGTGAATAATTTACAGCTGCAATCAGAGGTGTTGTTATTAAGCAGCTATTGTAAAATTTTAAATGAATTATTTCATGTGCAAAGAGAACTAACGTTACCTAAATCTATAGTTTATGCATATTTGATAAAAAAGGAAGATGTAGAAAACTTTAAAGTATATAATGCTAAGAATACAAAAGATCTTATGTATAAGAGTTTATCTATACTGGCTGGTGATGAATATTTCTTTTATGAATTGAAATATATAATAATGGCTATAGATCTATTATTAAAAAATGGTATTTTACATTTTGGAAATGGCATACTTCATATGTTAAAAGATAAGTATAGTAGCGGGAAGTTTGAAAGTAACACGTTTTTAATAAAGGCTATTAAAGAAAGTGAGAAGATATCAGACAAACAATTTTTAAAGGAGGTTTTATCCAGTGTTTAAAATTATCGAATTACAAATACACTCTCCTAGTAATGAATGTTTCACTTATAAGTTTAAAAATGGGATAAATTACTTTAAAGGTGGAAACAGTACGGGTAAAACAGAGTTTTATAAATTTATTGATTTTATGTTAGGTTCTTCTGAAGATATTGCTAAAAAAGTATGGTATAAAGATTCATTTGAGAAAGCTTTAATGATTTTTGAATATAAAAAAATTAAATATAGTGTTGTAAGAACGTTGGATAAAGAAAAAAATTATTTTTATTATCAAAAGGATTCTTTTGATGAAAAGGATTATATAAATTTAAAAGAGTATAAAGAAAAGCTAAACGCAGTTTTTGCAAACGACGATATACTCAAGGAATTAAAACAGTTTACTAATGAACGTTTGACTTTTAGGGCATTTACTATGTTTAATTTTCTGGGAGAAAAAGGACAAGGATTAACATATAATTTTTTAGATAAATGTAGAGATGTAAAATATTATACAAAGTTGAACTCGGTATTAAATTACATATTTAATAAGAACATTGAAAAAATTTTTTCATTACAAGATCAAATGAAAATTCTTCAAAAAGATATAGCAAAGCTTAAAGAAAAGGCCTCTAAATATTCATTTATTAAATCCCAGGTTAATAATAATTTGAAAAAGTTAAGCTCTACTAGAATTTATAATGGTAAAAATACATCGGAAGTTTTGGAGTTTATTAAAGAATATAAAAAATTAAATGTTGATAAAAAGCTAATCAAATCTAAAGTTATATCGGAATTAGAAGCTTCTTATAGTGAGCTCGATGAACAAATAAAGGTTTATGAGAATAGAAAGCATGATTCTAAGGAAATGCTTAAAGAATATGAGAATAGGAAAAAGATGTTACAAGTCTTAAACGAGTTATTAAATGATAATAAAGAGTTAACATACTTAACCAAACCTCTAACTGAACTTTTAGAAGAAATGGATGACGCGATATCATTTTCTAAATATTTAATTAAGGATGAGACTATCTTAAAATTGAAGGATAAAAGAAAAAACTTGAAAGAACAATTACAGGATAATGAATCTAGATTTCAAATTTTTTCAGTTGATGAAAAAATCAAAGCGATAATGCTGATTGAGGAATATCTTAGCGATGACGTATATGATGTTGATAAAGAATTACAAATCAAGACCAACAAATTGAAAGCTTTAAAGGGAAATTTAAAAGATCTTCAAAATGCAGACGATATACAAAAAATCAATCAATTTTCTGAATACATAACAAAACTTTATAAATCAGCATATAGAGTTTCAGAGATAGTGAATACAGATATAAATGAAAATGGATTCAGAATCAAATATATTAAAAGTGGGAATGTACTACAGACTAGAAAGAGTATAAAAAATAAGGACAAACCAGATGAAGTAAATTATGTTATGGGAAGCATGGCAAGACATACGCTAGTTCAATTATGCGGATATTTAGCCTTTATAAGACTTTTGATTTGTGAAGAAAGAACACCAATAATCCCAATCTTAGTTCTTGATCATATTTCAAAGCCTTTTGATAAAGAAAATATAAGTTCGATAGGAACGATTATTTCAAAATTTTATGAGGATGTTTCGAAAAAAGATGTGCAAATATTTATATTTGATGATAAAAAATATGAAGAGTTGGGGTTAAATGTAGATAAATTTGATGAGTTAAATAATGAAAATAAAACAGGATTTAATCCGTTTTATAGGGGAATAGAAAGTAATAAATAGTTTTTATTAAACTTTAGATAAATAAGTAGGGATCGAATACAAAGATATATATGATAGAATTCAAATGAATGTAAAAAAGGAGAAATATATAGTGAGGCTGATAAAGTTTAGTGTTACGAATTACAAGGTTTTTAAAAATACTTTCACAATCAATTTTTCTAAAGATTCGATTGCAATTCTGACAGGAAGAAATAATACAGGTAAATCTACTGTATTAGAAGCTATAAATTGTTTTTTTCAAAAAGAGACTAAAGCAAAAACAATTCCTAATGATTGCTTTTCTCAAAAAAATAAAGAGATTATATTAAAAGCTGAATTTGAATCTGATAAAGAAAAAATTGTCATTATAAAAAAATATAAAGAAGAAGCTGTTCCTAAATTTTATGATGAAAAAAATATAGAAATTAAGAACTCTCATGACTTAAAGGAAACACTGGACGAAATTTTAAATAATAAGCCTTTTTACATAACACCATCTATGTTACCCGATGATATTAATGGTTTAATTCAGGAGATATATTCGGAAATAATTAAAAATGATTTACAAAAGCTTGAGAATATTGATGCCGATTCTAAGCATGAACAAGAAACGATTGAATTAGCGAAGGAATATGCCCAAATAAAAAAATCATATCCAGAATTCCTAAAAAAGTTAAAATCAAACACTGATAGGATTCTTAAGCAAGTAAGTCAAGATGTTTCTGGTGACTTACAAGTATTATTTTCAAATGATTCTTTAGCGTTAAATGTAGTTGGTGGAGAAACTGAAGGTTTCTCGTCAAATGATATATTAAAGTCAACAAACTCTAGTGTACATATTGATAATACAAAACAGTCAGCTATGCCATTAGCAAACCAAGGTACTGGTTTACAACGAATGAGTTTGATATTTCTTATTCAAAATATGATTCAAAATAAGCTTATGGGTGAAAACGATGACAAATTATTATTAATAGATGAACCAGAAGCATTCCTACATCCAGAAGCAGTTAGAGCATTAAGTCGGTCATTATATAAAATCGGCGAAAAAATGCCGCTGATGATTTCCAGTCATTCTCCAATACTTATAGATTTATCGGAAAAGCATACTTCCATTCAAGTATTTCGAGTTGGTGAAAAAGAAGCTGTACAATTATATAAATCTATTAATAATCAATTTGATGATGATGATATCCAAAATATGAAAATTTTAAATTATGTTGATTCGTATGTAAACGAGTTTTTCTTTGCAGATAAAGTATTAATTGTTGAAGGAGATACTGAGTATATTGCTTTTAAACACTTAGCAAAATTAAGTAATGTAAATTTGCATATTATTAGAGCAAGAGGTAAAGCAACAATTGTAACTTTAATGAAAATCTTAAATCAATTTAATTCTAATTATGATGTTTTACATGATGTAGATAATCACCCAAAGCATGCTTCTAAGACATTAAAAGCTCAATTAACGAATTGTAAAAAAATATTAAATCTCAAAGAAAATAATAAAATAAGAGTTTTTTGTTCAATATCAAATTTTGAAAATGCAATTGGTATTGGAGATGTATCAAATGATAAAAAAACACAAACCATTTATAAAATATTACATGAAACAACTGATGAAAAACTAATAAAAGCAAGAGAGTTAATAGGGAATTTGTTTAAACAAATAATTAGCGACGATGAAAAAGAACTAGATGTGGGATTCCGTAGAATAAATAATGCAGTAGAATATGATGATTTTTTTGTTGGATTAATAGAGCAAAAATCTTACGAAGAAGCAGAAGAAAAAAAGAAAGAAGAAGCAAAAAAGAAGGAACAGGAAAAATTACATTCTCATTTATAATATTAAACAACCTATATAACTTGTATTTTCTTAGATGAGATATTCAGAAAATATAGGTTTAGAAAATCTAGTTTGATTTGGTTTAGCCATTTATAATAAAAATTTACGACTCAAAATCGTGTTACTTCGGGAGTATCGGTATCGGCGATATAAAAAGACTCTAACAAAAATGTTAGAGTTTTTTTGTTAAATTGTGCTATGTGCTTCTAAAATTCGTAATAGATGTAGAAATTCATGTATAATATAACTTGTCGATAGAACAAAATGATAGTGATTTATATTATGTCTGTAATATGAATCAAAAATGAACTTTTTATATTTCTTTTAAAAATGTGTTGAATACACATTATATTTCATATTAATATTTTTATGTAGATTTAAAACGGGAAAGAGAGTGGGAAGTATGGGTCGTAAATGGAATAATATTAAAGAAAAAAAAGCATCAAAAGATGCAAATACAAGCCGTATATACGCGAAATTTGGACGTGAAATTTATGTGGCAGCAAAACAAGGCGAGCCAGATCCAGAATCAAACCAAGCGCTTAGAGTTGTATTAGAACGTGCGAAAACATACAATGTTCCAAGAACAATTATTGATCGTGCAGTTGAAAAAGCAAAAGGCGGTTCAGAAGAAAATTATGACGAGCTTCGTTATGAAGGATTTGGACCAAACGGATCTATGGTAATTGTAGATACACTTACAAATAACGTAAACCGCACTGCAGCAGATGTACGAGCTGCATTTAGCAAAAACAGTGGTAACATGGGTGTAAACGGTTCTGTAGCTTATATGTTTGATGCGACAGCTGTTATCGGTCTTGAAGGTAAAACATCAGATGAAGTTCTTGAAATTTTAATGGAAGCAGATGTTGATGCACGTGACATTCTAGAAGAAGAAGATTCTGTTATCGTGTATGCTGAACCTGATCAATTCCATTCCGTACAATCTGCACTTAAAGATGCTGGTGTTGAAGAATTCACAGTTGCAGAATTAACAATGCTTGCACAAAATGATGTAGAACTTCCTGAAGATGCTCAAGTACAATTTGAAAAAATGGTTGATGCATTAGAAGATTTAGAAGATGTGCAACAAGTTTACCACAACGTAGACTTAGGAGAATAATACGATAGAAGCCCCTGTTCGTTTAACGGATAGGGGCTTCTTTTTATGAATTTAATTAAGGTGATGAATTAGTAAAGGTATTTTGTTGTAGGCAGAGAATATGCTTATAGGGATATATGAAATATTCATTATTGCTAGGAGGCTTATTATGGAACATAAAATACCAAAGCATATCGTTGCTGTAGCAGGTTATTTAACAAATAAAAAAGATGAAGTGTTATTAGCTAAAGTACATTGGCGATCGGATACGTGGGAGTTGCCAGGAGGACAGGTGGAAGAAGGGGAAGCGCTCGATCAAGCTGTTTGTAGGGAAATGTTTGAGGAGACGGGTTTAACTGTGAAGCCGGTTGGAGTTACAGGTGTTTACTATAATGCTTCTATGCATATTTTATCTGTTGTTTTTAAAGTGGCATATGTGAGCGGTGAAATAAAAATTCAACCTGAAGAAATACAAGAGGCTAAATTTGTTACTTTAAATGAAGAGAACATAGATGAGTATATAACGCGTCCTCATATGAAATCCAGAACGCTTGATGCGATGAGAGCAACACATTGTATTCCATATGAAACGTGGGAAGTGCAGCCGTATAATTTAATAGGTAGATTGTAAAGAAAAGGGTAGCTGATTTGAGATACAATCAAATCACTACTCTTTTTTGTATACTGTTTAAGAAAAAGGTCAAAATAATAATAGTGCTAGTATTGATTTTAAGAACGTTTGTTCTGTATAATGTATGATATAGTGTATACATTTAGATTACTAGATACTTACAAATATATATATTTGTAGATGATATAATGAAAATAGGGTGTTTAATAGGGAAGTATAGGCTTAAGGTATACTCTGCTATTGGTTTAGCATAATCTATATTCAATATTTCAGATGAATAGTAGATAAAAAAAGACTGTGATACAATACTTTTTTACCCCGCTATTTGCCGGAAAGCCCGATTGGGGAGGGCTGATGAAAGTTTCACTTTATACCTTACAATGATGTAAGGTACGTGTAAGAGAAATCGATGGGATGTTTTTTTACAACAAGGTATTCTTAAAGTAAGAGTTATACGCTGTGTGGAAAAGAGGTGTTCAAGATGAAAGAACGAGTATTATCTAGGGTGAACTATCATCAAAAAGTTGCATTAAATCCAATGACTAAATTTTTTTATAAAGCCATTATTTTATTATTATTGTTAAGTTGTACGTTATTATTCGTTGGAAATGTGATGATCGAGCAAAGTGATATTAGTAAATTACATGTACCGGCTAAGTTAGAGGTGCCAGAATCATTAACACATGCATTTATTGCGACAGAAGATAAAAGGTTTTATCATCATAACGGTTTAGATTATATAGCGATTATTAGGGCGTCTGTTGAGAATATAAAAGCTGGTGGCGTTGTACAGGGCGGAAGCACAATTACACAACAATTATCCAAAAATGCTTTTTTAACGAATGAACGTACATTTTCTCGTAAGTGGAAAGAAATTTTTTATACGAAAAAAATTGAACGCACATTTACGAAGGATGAAATTTTAAAATTGTATGTAAGTAATATTTATTACGGAGAAGGAGCATGGGGAATTGAAAAAGCAGCAAACCTTTACTTCGGTAAAAAGGTGAGTCAATTAACGCTAGCTGAAAGTGCGATGATGGCTGCTGTAGTAAAAGCACCTGCTTATTACTCACCTGCACAAAATTATGATAAGGCCGTAGAGAGACGAAATGTCGTTTTGAGATTAATGGAGAAAGAAGGCTATATCAATCATGATGAGTATGTGCAAGCAGTTAGTGAGAAATTAGTCATTCGTCATGATATAAAAACAGAGCAATCGATGTTAAATAATGCGCGTGAAAAAGCAGTAAGCTAAAGGAAGTTCCTACATAGGTGCTTCTTTTTTTTGAATAAATTGTGACAAATTGTGACACAATATCGTCACAATTATTGTATTTTTGTAATTTATGTGAGCGTGTTCATTGCGTGACGTATAGAAGTGTTGATATTATGTGTATTGTGTACAATGCTGTATACAGAATATGAATTTAAAGAGGAATGTATATGAAATCAAATAAACTCATGGCTCTTGGTATAGTTTTTTCTATCGCAGTATTGATTGTAATTGGAACAATTGCGTATAGCATCATAAATGACAAAAAAGATAAAGGGAATGAGATGTTTGCTTATTCCACACAACAATCTTTAGGGAAAGATGATGCACCAGTTAAGGTAGTTGAATTTGGAGACTTCAAATGCCCTGCTTGTCGTACTTGGGATGTAACAGTATTACCACGATTAAAAGAAGAGTATATTGATAAAGGTAAAGTGCAGTTATATTTTATTAACTTCCCGTTTATCGGAAAAGACTCTGATTTAGGTGCAGCAGCTGGTGAAGCAATTTATAAACAAGATCAAGATTCATTCTGGATTTTCTATGATGAGATTTATCAAAGTCAAAAGAAAGACACGGAAGAATGGATTACAGAAGAATTACTTCTTAACATTGTGAAAGAGAAGCTTCCGAAAGTTGATGTAGAACAATTTAAGAAAGATTTACACAGTAAAGAAATAAAAGAAAAAGTACGTAAAGATTCAGATCGTGCTCAAAAATTAAAAGTTCAAGGTGCTCCTTCAGTATACATAAACGGAAATCTTGCAAACCCTGATTTCGATAGTATGAAGAAGGCGATTGATAAAGAATTGAAAAAGTGATGAGCTATTCATCACTTTTTCGACTTTTTTCGATAAAATTCTTGCTTACGTTTTTTTTACATGCTATACTACTTTACATAAGTTATTCTAATATCTTATATTTATTTCATATTTGCGGGTGTAGTTTAGTGGTAAAACAAGAGCCTTCCAAGCTCTGGTCGAGAGTTCGATTCTCTTCACCCGCTCCAAATTTTATTAAATGTTTTTCTATAAATTGTGATCAACGCAGTGTTTCGTTTCTAAGATAAACGAGGCATTGCGTTTTTTAATGTTTGAAAAACATAATTGTATGCGAAAATAGAAGTAAAGAATAGTATTCCAAAAGTGAATTGCTAACCAATATAGACGTTACATAAGAGGTGGATTCATCTGAGGAGGCGATTAGGAATGGATTTTGAACAATTAAAGCAAGATGTAATTGCGTATAGTAAAACAATTGGTATAGATAAAATAGGCTTTGCTAGTGCTTCACCATTTGAAGAATTAAAGCAGCGCTTAATCCAGCAGCAACAATTAAATTATCAATCTGGATTTGAAGAGCCTGATATAGAAAAGCGAACGAACCCGCAGCTTCTACTACCTGGCGCAAAATCAATTATTGCGATTGCATTAGCGTATCCTTCAAAATTAAAAAATGCACCATTAAGTAAGCGTGGAGAACGCCGCGGGATTTTTTGTCGTGCTTCTTGGGGACAAGATTATCATCTTGTTTTACGAGATCGTTTGCAAAAATTAGAAGCATATTTAATCGAAAAACTTCCCGATATAGAAGTGAAGTCAATGGTTGATACGGGTGAATTAAGTGATCGAGCTGTTTCGGAGCGTGCCGGTATTGGTTGGAGTGGTAAGAATTGTGCTATTATTACACCTGAATTTGGTTCATATGTATATTTAGGAGAAATGATTACAAACGTTCCATTCCCACCAGATCAGCCGATAGAAGATCAATGTGGGAGCTGTACAAAATGTATTGATATTTGTCCTACAGGCGCTTTAATACAAGGAGGACAGTTAGACTCGAAGAAATGTATTGCATTTTTAACGCAGACGAAAGGATTCCTACCGGAGGAATACCGCGACAAAATAGGAAATCGTATTTATGGATGTGATACATGTCAGACAGTTTGTCCGAAAAATAAAGGAATGGATTTTCATAATCACCCTGAGATGGAACCAGATCCTGAGTTAGTGAAGCCTTTATTAACACCACTTTTAACAATTAGTAATCGTGATTTTAAAGAGAAATATGGAATTATGTCTGGTTCATGGAGAGGTAAAAAGCCGTTGCAACGAAATGCGATTTTGGCACTTGCGCATTTTAAAGAAGCATCAGCAATTCCTGATTTAATCGGTGTTATGAAAGATGATCCAAGACCAGTACTTCGCGGAACAGCAGCATGGGCACTTGGGAAAATTGGTGGAGATGGCGTGGGCGAAGCCATTGAAAAAGCGATGCAACGTGAGAAAGATGAAGAGGTTCTTCATGAAATGAATCGCGGGCTTGAATTGTTAGCGCAGAAAAAAGAGTAGATAATATCTCCCTTTTTCATATTGTAATATGGGAGGGAGACGAAATGGTTGTAAAAATAAATATTGAAAAGCAAGTACAACAATTTTTAGCATATATAACAGAAAAACGAACAAATGTAGATGGTATTGCTGAAGATTTATTCCAAATAGCACAGAGAAAGAAACAATTGTTTCAAAAGCGTAATGCACATATAGTGAAAGCAACTGCGGACGTTTCTTTCATGAGACAATTAAATAATAGCAATCATCAAGAAATTGATTATCAAATACATTTTAAATATTTAGTTAAGCATAAAGAATTATTTTATATCGAAGAGGAACAACTAAAACGAAGAGTTTGTTTAAATAATAGCCGGGTAATAGGTGATTATGCTATTGAAGTGCCAGAAGCAGCTGGAATGAATGAGACGTTAGAAAGGGAATTTATAAAAGAGAAGTATGGTTCTTATCAGTATAACCGTTTAGAGGCAGTTAAATATGCAGAGCGTTGGTGGGATGATCGAAACCCTGTATATCGTAATTTCCCTGATAATTGTACGAATTTTATTTCTCAATGTCTTCATACTGGAGAAGTACCAATGAATGGATATCCTAATATTCGTAAAGGATGGTGGCAAAGGGGGAATCAGTGGAGTTGGAGCTGGGCTGTTGCACACTCTTTTTATTGGTATTTGTCAGGTGCTACAACGGGGCTTCGAGCAGAAGCGGTAGAACGGCCAGAGGACCTTATTCTTGGTGATGTCATTGCTTATGATTTCGAGGATGATGGTAGGTGGAATCATACGACGATTGTAGTAGCAAAAGACGCAGATGGTATGCCACTTGTAAATGCACATTCAGCGAATAGCCGTCGGCGTTATTGGAACTATGAAGATTCTAGTAAATATACACCACAAATGAAATATAAATTCTTTCACATTATTAATGGGTAGAGATTTTTCGCTCAAGTGGTATAATACGTAGTAGACAAAAAACAGAGGTGAATATCGCGTGGGAGTACATGTTGTTTTATATCAACCAGAAATTCCAGCAAATACAGGGAATATTGCTCGTACTTGTGCAGCAACTGGAACAGAATTACATTTGATTAGACCGCTTGGATTTTCAACGGATGATAAAATGTTAAAGCGTGCAGGATTAGATTATTGGCAGCACGTGAAAGTTACGTATTATGATTCAATTGAAGAATTTTATGAGAAAAATAAAGACGGTGAATTCTTCTATTTAACAAAGTATGGCGAGAAAGCTCATACAGCGTTTGATTATAGCAAACGTGAGAAGGATTACTATTTTGTATTTGGAAGAGAAACAAACGGCTTACCAGCTAATGTAATCGAAGAAAACTTCGATCATTGTTTACGTATTCCAATGACTGATAAAGTGCGCTCATTAAATTTATCTAATACAGCAGCTATTTTAATTTATGAAGCATTCCGTCAACAAAATTATCCAGGATTAGATTTAGAAATTGTTTATTAAAAGTCGCCATATGGCGACTTTTTTTCTAAAAATAAAAATAATATGTAATCATACATTTAAAAAAGGGTACATATTCATATAGAATGGGGATATATGAATAAAAATAGATCAGACGGGTTGAGATAAATATGAAGGAACAATATAATAATCAAAATACCTTTTTAAGTATGATAGATATGGATTTAATAAGAAGAGGATTATTACATGCTATTCAAGATTTAGTATTTATTGTGAAAGTTATGGATGAGGAAACCTTTAAATATATTTATGTAAATAAGATAGGTATGGATTATGCGAAGCTGAGCGAAGAATGTTATGGAAAAACGTTTGCTGAAGTATTACCAGAAGATACGGCGGAAATATTGCAAGTGCAATATGCAAAAGTAGCGAGCGAAGCGAAAGCACATACCTTTTGTGATGTAGTTAGTTTACCAACTGGTAACTTACATTATGAATCTTCACTTAATCCTGTATTGGATGAAGAAGGAGTATGTCAGTTTATTATTTGTATTACGAGGGATATTACAGCTCAAATTGAGGAGAAGATTGAAATAGAGGAAAAACAAATGTTATTTAAGTCATTACTAGAATATAATAATGACTCCATTATATCTATAGATTCTATAGGTAGAATTACATATGCAAACCCAGCAACGTATGAAATATTTGGATACCGACATGAAGAATTACATAAAAAATCTATTTTTGAATTTATTAATAAAGAATATGAAAAAGATTTTCAAATTATATTTAAAGGAGCCCTGCAAGGAAGAGCAAAACAAATTGTATCAAAGAAATATGTTCATAAAGAAGGGTACGAGCTCTATATTTCGTTGAGAACTATTCCGATTATTGTGAACGGTGAAATTGTTGGGGTATATATTGTTACGAGGGATGTTACAAGGCAAGTATTGAATGAAATGCGAACAGAATATTTAGCTTATTATGACCAATTAACAGGATTAATGAATAGAATTTCATGTACAAATAAGTTAAATGTTTTTTTAAATGAGAAGATAGATTTTTCGTTGATCTTTATAGATTTAGATGAATTTCATCTTATTAATGATACTTTTGGTCATAAAGAAGGAGATAAAGTATTACAAAAAGTGACAGAATGTTTAAGCAGTATCCAAATAGGTGGTATGCACTTATTTAGAGAACACGATGATCAATTTGTTATGTTAATAGAAAATATAACGAAAGAACGTGTAGAGGTAGTTGCAAAAAGCATATTAAAAAAGATTAGTGAACATTTTGTAATCGAAGAAGAGGACGTGTATTTAAGTGCGTCAATCGGAATTGTAATGTCTCCAATAGATGGAGAGGATGAAAAAATATTATTCCAAAGAGTTGATGCTGCTTTGGAAAAAGCAAAAGAAAAAGGAAAAGGGCATTATCATTTTTATTGTAGTGGATTAGATTGTGAGCGAGAACAAAGGTTTATAATGGAAAACCAATTACATCGTGCTATAGAAAAAAATGAATTCTTCTTATATTATCAGCCACAAATGAATATTGAAACGAAAAAAATAGCTAGTATGGAAGCTTTAATAAGATGGGACAATAAAGAATTAGGGTTTGTCTCTCCCAATCAATTTATTCCGCTATCAGAAAGAACAGGATTTATTATTAAGCTTGATGAATGGGTAGTAAATGAAGTGTGTCGGCAAATACGTGAATGGTTAAATAAAGGATATGAAGTGGTCCCGATTGCAGTTAATATTTCAGCCAGGCACTTTCGCTCTATTACACTAATAGAGATGATTACACGAGCGTTACATAAGTATAATGTACCAGCTCATCTATTAGCGATTGAGGTTACAGAAGGAGCCCTTATACATAAAGACATATCGAAAAGAGTATTGCTACAATTAAAAGAACAAAATTTAAAGATTCATTTAGATGATTTTGGGACGGGATATTCATCTTTAAGTTATTTAAAAACGTATCCAATTGATACGTTGAAAATTGATCGTTCTTTTATGGAAGGTATACATGTAGATGAACGCGATACGAATATTACAGCTGCAATTATTCATTTAGCTCATACTTTGGAATTGAATGTAATTGCAGAAGGAGTAGAAAAAGCGGAACAAATACAATTTTTGAAGGAAAAGAATGTGAAGTTTGTACAAGGTTATTATTATAGCCGACCTTTATCAAAAGATGATGTGGAAAATGTGTATTATAAATGATTGATAAAAAAGTGATGTGCTTAGAAGCACATCACTTTTTATGTGTACCAGGTTTATCATTGTAACCAGATGTAAAAATGGCTGTAAGAAATGTGAGTGATACACCTAAAATTAATAATAATTTCATACTAATTCCCCTCCTGTTTTTTCAGTTTGTGAATCTGAAATATGAATTGAAAATGTATGTAAGGTTCTTGGAAGAAAAGAATTTATTTAAAATGAATAGCGGTGTAAAAACTTTAATACCTATATTATACAGAATTTTCTTTGAATTTTGGAGAGAATTTTATAACACTACTGTATATTTCATTTTGATTTAAAGAATGTTTGAGGACATCCTAGCATACCTTTTATAATAATCCGATTGAACAAGGAGATGGGGGAGGAGCTATAATGGATATTCTAAAAAAAATTGAACAGTATCGAGAAGCAGAAGAACGCTTACAATGGGAAGGTACGTTTGCAGAGTATTTGGAGCTTGTGAAGGAAAGACCATGGGTGGCTCAAACAGCACACTCTCGCATTTACAATATGATAAAAGATGCTGGAATTGAAGAAGTAGATGGTAGAAGAAAGTATAACTTCTTTAGTAATCAGCTATTTGGATTAGAGGATGCTTTAGAACGTCTTGTAGAGGAATATTTCCATCCATCTGCAAAACGATTAGATGTTAGAAAACGTATTTTATTATTAATGGGTCCTGTTAGTGGAGGGAAATCAACGCTAGTTACGATGTTGAAACGAGGTTTAGAAACATATTCACGAACAGATCGAGGAGCAATTTTTGCAATTAAAGGCTGCCCAATGCATGAAGATCCGCTTCATTTAATTCCGCACCATTTACGGGATGATTTCTTTGATGAGTATGGAGTTAGAATTGAAGGGAATTTATCGCCACTCAACGTTATGCGTCTAGAGCAAGAGTATGGTTCAAGAATTGAGGATGTAGTTGTAGAGCGTATTTTCTTCTCGGAAGATCGCCGTACAGGGATTGGTACATTTAGCCCGTCTGATCCTAAATCACAAGATATTGCCGATTTAACAGGTAGTCTGGACTTTTCAACAATCGCAGAATATGGTTCAGAATCAGACCCACGAGCGTATCGCTTCGATGGAGAATTGAATAAGGCAAACCGTGGGATGATGGAATTCCAAGAGATGTTAAAATGCGACGAGAAGTTCTTATGGCATTTATTATCGCTTACGCAAGAAGGGAATTTCAAAGCGGGAAGATTTGCGCTTATTTCAGCAGATGAATTAATTGTAGCCCATACGAATGAAACAGAGTATCGTTCCTTCATAGCAAACAAGAAAAATGAAGCATTACACTCAAGAATTATTGTAATGCCAGTCCCATACAATTTACGAGTGAGTGAAGAAGAACATATTTATGAAAAAATGATTCGTGAAAGTGATGTATCCAATGTTCATATTGCACCACACACACTTCGCGTTGCAGCAATGTTTACGATTTTAACTCGTTTAAAAGATCCGAAGCGTCCGGATATTGATTTAATTAAAAAGATGCGTTTATATGATGGAGAAACGGTAGAGGGTTATAATGCGATTGATGTAGAGGAGCTGCAACGTGAATATCAAGATGAAGGTATGAGAGGTATTGATCCTCGTTATGTTATTAACCGAATTTCCTCTACAATTATTCGAAAAGAGGTACCATCTATTAACGCATTAGATGTACTTAGATCGCTCAAAGACGGGTTGGATCAGCATCCGTCAATTAGTAATGAAGACCGTGAGCGTTATATGAATTTCATCTCATTAGCGAGAAAAGAATATGATGAAATTGCGAAGAAAGAAGTACAAAAAGCATTCGTGTATTCATATGAAGAATCAGCGAAGACACTTATGGATAATTACTTAGATAACGTTGAAGCATATTGCAATAAATCGAAATTACGTGACCCATTAACAGGTGAAGAAATGAGTCCAGATGAAAAGCTAATGCGCTCAATTGAGGAGCAAATTGGAATTTCAGAAAATGCTAAGAAAGCATTCCGTGAAGAAATTTTAATTCGCATTTCTGCTTATGCGCGTAAAGGAAAACGCTTTGATTATAATTCACATGAGCGTCTTCGCGAAGCGATTCAGAAAAAACTATTTGCTGATTTAAAAGATATAGTGAAAATTACAACATCAACGAAAACACCAGACGAAAATCAGCTTAAGAAAATCAATGATGTTGTTGCCCGCTTAATTGATGAGCACGGCTATAATTCTTCATCTGCGAATGAATTATTACGCTATGTAGGTAGCCTGCTAAACCGATAGTTTGATAACAAAACGCTGTCTCTTGTATTTTGCGGGACAGCGTTTTATTATCCATTCATATGTGTAAAGTGTCATACCTTGTCCAAATGCAATAAATTAAGATGCAATTTTATGAATTTATTGTCAATTATTTTTACAATATGCATATGATAGAGTAACCAACCATTCATACGAAAAAAGCCAACACAATACAATATGTTGCAAAGTGTAAATGTGTGCAACTATGCATTGTGTTTCTTTCTTATCAACGGCTGAATCTTTCTAGTATGTGAGTGGCAAAATTTTGTTTAGTATGCTCGGAGTATTATATGAAAAACGTTATATATGTTTATGGGATGATGTTCAATGGGCAGTTACCATTCATTCTAGCTGGCACAGTATAAAACAAAATTTCTAGCTTGCTGTTCATATAGGAAGACAATTACAGTAAGGAGGGAAAGAAATGGGTGAAGAAAACCAACCAAATTATACGATTTCACAGGAAAACTGGTCCCTCCATCGCAAAGGATATGACGACCAACAACGCCATCAAGAGAAAGTACAAGAGGCAATTAAAAATAATTTACCCGATCTTGTAACCGAAGAAAGCATTGTTATGTCTAATGGTAAGGATGTTGTAAAAATACCAATTCGTTCTTTAGATGAATATAAGATTAGGTACAATTATGATAAAAACAAACATGTTGGGCAAGGAAATGGTGACAGCAAAGTTGGTGATGTCGTTGCGAGAGATGGATCAGGTGGTCAAAAGCAAAAAGGACCAGGAAAAGGAAAAGGAGCAGGGGATGCGGCTGGAGAAGATTATTATGAAGCTGAAGTCTCTATTCTAGAATTAGAGCAAGCGTTTTTTAAAGAGTTAGAGCTGCCTAATTTAAAGAGAAAAGAAATGGATGAAAACCGGATTGAACATGTTGAATTTAATGACATTAGAAAAACAGGATTATGGGGAAATATCGATAAGAAACGAACGATGATATCCGCATATAAACGAAATGCGATGCGTGGTAAAGCATCCTTCCACCCGATTCACCAAGAAGACTTAAAGTTCCGCACATGGAATGAAGTATTAAAGCCAGATTCAAAAGCTGTTGTATTAGCGATGATGGATACGAGTGGATCGATGGGAATATGGGAG
The DNA here is from genome assembly GCF_051915365.1 of Bacillus cereus group sp. MYBK79-1. Taxonomy (NCBI): domain Bacteria; kingdom Bacillati; phylum Bacillota; class Bacilli; order Caryophanales; family Bacillaceae; genus Bacillus; species Bacillus cereus group sp. MYBK79-1. Next base: position 19,504 of record NZ_JBQAEO010000009.1, read on the forward strand.
AAATATATGGCACGTAGCTTCTTTTTCTGGATGACGAGATTTCTACGAACGAAGTATGAAACAGTAGATATTGAGTTTATTGCCCATCATACGGAAGCAAAAGTCGTTACAGAAGAAGAGTTTTTCTCAAAAGGAGAAAGTGGTGGAACGATTTGTTCTTCTGTATACAAGAAAGCACTCGAGCTAATTGATAATAAATACTCACCAGACCGCTATAATATTTATCCATTCCATTTTTCAGACGGTGATAATTTAACATCAGATAATGCTAGATGTGTAAAGCTTGTGGAAGAATTAATGAAGAAGTGTAATATGTTTGGGTATGGGGAAGTGAACCAATACAACCGCCACAGTACCCTCATGTCAGCCTATAAAAATATTAAAGATGAGAATTTCAGATATTATATTTTAAAGCAAAAAGCAGATGTATTCCATGCGATGAAGAGCTTTTTTAGAGAAGAATCAGGAGAGAAAATGGCATAACCCCTTAAAAAAGGGGTTATTTTTTTGTGAAATTTTTAAGAAGTTTTTGCGAAATATTTATATTACTAGTTGACACCGATAATGAAAATCATTATCATTTACTCGAGATATGATTACATTTAGATTTATAAATTTTGGAGGAGATGTAAAGTTGAAAAAAAATAAAAGAAAGCATATAAATGCGATGTTAGTAGCTGCGACATTATCGCTGCCGTTTGCGGTTTATGCTACACCTGTCTTAGCGGCTACCGCTACTACAGAGAAAATGGCTGCACAAAGTCCAAAAAAGCATGTATTTGATGCGATAATTAAGGCGTATAAAGATAACTCAAATGAAGAGTCATATGCAACTGTATATATAAAAGATCCAAAGCTAACAATTGAAAATGGGAAAAGAATGATTACAGCAACATTAAAAGATAGTGATTTCTTCGACTACCTGAAAATCGAAGATAGTAAAGAACCAGGTGTGTTCCATGATGTAAAGGTGTTATCAGAAGATAAAAGAAAACATGGAACGAAAGTTATACAATTTGAAGTAGGGGAATTAGGAAAAAGATATAGTATGCAAATGCATATTTTAATTCCGACTTTAGGGTACGATAAGGAATTCCAAGTTCAGTTTGAAGTGAATATGCGAACATTTGTAGAAAGTGATATAGAAGAAGACGACGAAGAGCAAATCGAGGATACACAAAATGTAATACGTGATAAACGATTACAGCAAGTAATTAATAAAAATGTATTAAATAGAAAAGATGTAAATGAACCTATAGTAGAGGAAGATTTAAAAGGAATTAAAGAATTAAATATATATGCAGGTCAAGGAATTGAGAGTCTAAAAGGATTAGAGTATATGGAAAATCTAGAAAGACTAACAATACAAGGGTCTGATGTACGAAATATAGCTTCTATTTCACAACTAAAACGTTTAAAAGTAGTTGATCTATCTTTTAATAAAATAGAAAATGTTGAGCCGCTTGTAAACTTAGAAAGACTGGATATACTAGAGCTACAAAATAATAGAATTGCTGACGTTACGCCACTAAGTCAACTAAAAAAGGTTAGAACAGTTAACTTATCAGGTAATAAAATTAGTGATATAAAGCCTTTATATAATGTTTCTTCTTTAAGGAAGCTATATGTAAGTAATAATAAGATTACTGATCTTACAGGAATTGAGCAAATGAATAAGTTAGGGACATTAGGAGTAGGAAGTAACGGGCTTGTAAATATTGAGCCGATTAGTAAGATGAGTAGCATCGTTGAACTTAATCTTGAAAAAAATGATATTAAAGATATTACAACATTATCTAAACTAACTGGTTTACAAACACTTAATTTAGAGGAAAACTATGTTTCGGATGTATCACCACTTAGTAATTTAAATAACTTATATGAATTAAAACTTGCGACAAATGAGATTCATGATATAAGACCTATTCAAGAATTAGGAAAACGAATTAAGATTGATGCTCAAAGACAAAAAGTCTTTTTAGATGAAGCGTATATGAATGAAGAAGTGAAAATTCCTGTATATGATGTAAATGGGACAGCAATTCAAAATATTGAGTGGAAGAGTGAAGGCGGAAGTATTACGAATGGATCAATAAAGTGGGATAGTCTTGGAGAAAAAATGTATGAATTTAAGATGGATGCTGGGGAAAGCAAGATAAGGTTCCAAGGAAGGGTAATACAAAATATCGTTGAAAAACGAGAAGAAAGCTCTAACGTAATTCAAGATATGAAACTAAGACAATACATGAATAAACATAATTTTGAACGCAAAAATGTAAATACCCCTATAACGAAAGAAGATTTATTAACGGTTAAGACTTTGAAAATTACAGATGGGGAAAAAGAGGGAATAACAGATTTTTCTGGATTAGAATTTATGATAAATATGGAAGAATTGACATTAAAAAATGTTAATGTGAAAAATGTAGAATTTATCTCGAGTTTGAGAAGTTTGAAGTCAGTAGATTTATCCAATAATCAAATTGAAGATATGAAACCACTTCATTCATTAGAGAATCTTGAAAAATTAAATGTTAGCAATAACAGCATAAAAAATGTTCCAGAACTATTTAAGATTCAGAAATTAAAAACTCTCGATTTATCAAATAATAAACTTGATACTGCTGCTCTTGATGGAATTCATCAATTGAAAAATCTAGATGCATTGTTAGTAAATAATAATGAAATCAATAATTTAGATGAGATTAGCAAAGTTAACAAATTGAATAAGCTTGAAATGATGGGCAATAAAGTACGAGACATTTCTCCATTAGCGAACTTGAAAAACTTACAGTGGTTAAATTTATCCGATAATAAGATTCAAGATATCTCTATTCTATCTTCTATGCTTGATTTACTTAGTTTGAAATTGGCTGGAAATGAGATCCGTGATGTAAGACCGATTATTCAATTGGCTCAATGGATGTTTATTGATATTAAAAATCAGAAAATTATTTTAGAAGATGGACAAATGAATCAAGAAATACAAATTCCTATCTACGATTTAGAGGGAGAAATCTTTGAAGATATTGAACTGAAGGGTACAGATGGTATCGTTACTGATAGAGGAACAGTCGTATGGAAAACTCCAGGAGAAAAAGTTTATGCGTTCTCCTTAAATGGAAATTATCACGGTCTATCTCTATTATTCAGTGGAACAGTTATGCAAAATATAGTAGCGAAAGAAGAAGTAAAAGAGCCAGCAAAAGAAGTTGACGGATCGAAAGAAGAGCCAAAAGAACCAACAAAAGAAGTTGAAGAATCAAAAGAAGAAGTAAAAGAACCAGCAAAAGAAGTTGAAGGATCAAAAGAAGAAGTAAAAGAACCAGCAAAAGAAGTTGAAGAATCGAAAGAAGAAGTAAAAGAACCGACAAAAGAAGTTGAAGAATCAAAAGAAGAAGTAAAAGAACCGACAAAAGAAGTTGAAGAATCAAAAGAAGAAGTGAAAGAGCCGGTAAAAGAAGTTGAAGAATCAAAAGAAGAAGTAAAAGAGCCGGTAAAAGAGGCTGAAGAGCCGAAAGAAGAAGTAAAAGAACCAGCAAAAGAAGTTGAAGGATCAAAAGAAGAAGTAAAAGAACCAACAAAAGAAGTTGAAGAACCGAAAGAAGAAGTAAAAGAACCAACAAAAGAAGTTGAAGAACCGAAAGAAGAAGTAAAAGAGGCTGAAGAACCAAAAGAAGAAGTGGAAGGGCCAACAACAGGAGTTGAAGGATCGAAAGAAGTAAAAGAACCAGTAAAAGAAATTGAAGGTTCAAAAGACGCAGTAAATCATTCAGTAGCAGTTCAAGAACAAAGCGTGAACGATCATGTTGTGAAAGAAAAAGTAGTAGAGAATCAAAGTGTGAAAGAAAATAAACCAGCTGTTAATAAGCAAGAAGAAAGCAAGAAATCATTAGGAGCAACAGGTGGACAAGAAAATACTGTATCTTTATTTGGTGGCCTAGCATTAGTTCTTTCAGCATTAAGTATGTTTGTATTTAGAAAGAGATTATTTAAGAAATAAAAACGTTTTATCTTACTATAACGTAAAATAATTATATGATTTTTTGAGAAGACATTATTATGGCGATTTCATTTTGAAATATGCTTATGATAATGTCTTTTTTTGAAGGATATAAATGGAAAAAGTGTCGGAGAGCGGTTATTACAAGCTGCTATTCAGTATATTTTCTCGTTCCAAGGGATGAGAGAGATAGAACTATGTTTGAACACGAATAATGATCGTGCGATGGAGTTGTACAAGAAAGTAGGTTTTGAGGAAAAAGCATGTTTACAACACTATATAATAGAGTAAAAACCCATTCGTATGAAGATTATATTTCATACGAATGGGTTTTATTTCATTTACTTTGCCGCCCTCAGTAATAAGGGATGCAGGACTAATTTGAGGAACGAATGCTTCTTTTAGAAGAGGTGCTAATCGTTACATAACCTTTTTTATTTTTTTCGGAACTTCTTTCGTTTGCGAATTAATATCTTCTTTTCGTAGCTCTTTAAAGAGCGAAGTAATCATAAGAACGACTACGATAGAAAATGGTAGAGCTGCGATTATAGCTGCAATTTGTAGTGCATTTAACCCTCCAGCTTGTAATAAAAGAGCTGCAATTATCGCGATTGTTAATCCCCATATAAGTTTTAAACTATTTTTCGGTGATAAGCTTCCGTTACTCGTTTGCATTGAAACAACAAATGTTGCCGAGTCGGCAGAAGTAACGAAAAATGTGGCTACTAAAATTAACCCGATAATCGTTAAAAATGTAGAGAATGGTAGGTGTGAAATAACAGCAAATAATCCAATCTCTGTACCATTCTTTGCGATTTCATCAGCTATGCCAAGGGATTGGAACATTTCCATATGGATAGCGGTACCGCCAAATACTGCAAACCAAAATGTACAGATAAGAGTTGGGACTAATACAACTCCAAAAATAAATTCTTTTATTGTGCGTCCTTTAGAAATACGGGCGATGAATGTACCGACGAATGGAGACCAAGAGATCCACCATCCCCAATAGAAAATAGTCCAGTTTTCAATCCAAGAAGAAGATTTTTCGTTAAATGCGCCTAAATTTAATCCCATACTAGGTAAAGCTCCGATATAAGAACCGAGTGTAGATGTGAAATATTTCATAATAAATACAGTTGGTCCTAAAAGTAAAAAGGAGACGAGTAATATACCTGCAAGAGAGAAATTTAAGTTACTCAAATATTTAATCCCACGATCTAAGCCTGTTTGTGCACTTGCTAAATATAAAACAGCGAAGATGGCGATAAGTACGAGCTGAGTAAATAAAGTATTATGAATAGAAGGGAATAAATAGCTTAATCCTCCGGCGATTTGTTGAGCACCAATCCCAACAGATGGCACAATACCGAATACTGTGGCTAAAACAGCTAAAATATCCACTGTTTTTCCGATAGGAGAATTTTTCGATCGATTAAATAATGGAGTAACTGTAGCCCCAATTGTGCTACCTTTTTGTTTGCGGAATGTGAAATATGCAATTGTTAAAGCAACCATTGCGTATAGTGACCATGGAAAGAGACCCCAGTGGAAAAATGAATATTGCATAGCAAGCTTGGCGCTTTCCTCTGTACCTGCTTTTCCTGTTAGTGGATCTGTAAAATGTGAAATCGGTTCAGCGATTCCATAAAAGAGGAGTCCAATTCCCATTCCTGCCCCAAACAACATGGATAGCCAAGATGGGTAACTATACTTTGGTTTTTCTCCATCCTTACCAAGACGAATAGAACCGTACTTAGAAAATGCTAAATACGTGGCTAAAATAATCATTGTGGTCATAAGTAGAGAGTAAAACCATCCAAATTTATTGAGGATAAATGAGTTTAAAGAAGATGTAACGCTTTGTAAATCATAGCCTTGTATCCAACTTGCCGGGGTAATTCCCCATATGATGAATAACGTTGTTAGCAAGAAGGAGATATAAAATACACTGTTTTCTTTTTTTATCATAGAATCCCACCTTTGTTTAATAAAGTTAACAATTATATTAATCATAACAATTAAAGGTTTAATTGTCAAAAAATTCTCTTTTTGATACGTGTGAAATGACTGTTTAATCGCTATAGATTCATAACTATTGGAGGTTAGATAAAGGGAAGGTTGTTCACGATATGTACAAAATGTAAGAAGAAATAATATGAAATATTGCATTTTACATTGTTACATCTAGATTTTATGTTAAATTCGTGAATGGAATATTTGAATAGGGGGCAAGGATATGAACAAGAAATCAACAATTAATAAAGTAATGCTTAGTATTAGTACAATGGCTCTATCACTGGGGGCAATTCAAACTCATGTATCAGCAGAAGAAAAGGTACCATATAATGTATTGCATTCGAAACCGGTTGGAATCGAAAAGCCAGTAGATGAGATTGGGCACGTTTCTAAAGCAGAGGAGACATTATCGTTTAAAGAACGGTTAAAAGTAGGAGACTTTTCACAGCGACCAGCATCTATTATGAAGAGCTCAGAAGTAAAGCAAATTAAAGAAAGCTATTCAATGGCTGATTTAAACAAAATGAATAATCAAGAATTGGTTGAAACGCTAGGAAGTATTAAATGGAATCAAATTACAGACTTATTCCAGTTCAATGAAGATGCAAAGGCTTTTTATAAAGACAAAGGGAAAATGCAAGCGGTTATAGATGAATTAGCTCACCGAGGTAGTACGTTTACGAAAGATGATTCAAAAGGAATTCAAACGTTTACGGAAGTGTTACGTTCAGCTTTTTATCTCGCATTTTACAATAATGAATTAAGTGATTTAAATGAGAGAAGCTTCCAGGATAAATGTTTACCTGCTTTAAAAGCAATCGCAACAAATCCAAACTTTAAGCTCGGTACATATGAGCAAGATGCAGTCGTATCTGCATACGGTAAATTAATTAGTAATGCTTCAAGTGATGTGGAAACGGTTCAATACGCATCGAATATTTTAAAACAATACAATGATAATTTTCATACATATGTAGACGATCGTATGAAAGGACAAGCTGTATACGATATGATGCAAGGTATTGATTATGATATGCAGTCTTACCTAATTGAAGCTCGTAAAGAAGCGAATGAAACAATGTGGTATGGAAAAGTAGATGGATTTATTAATGAAATAAATCGTATCGCTCTTCTAAATGAAGTAACACCGGAAAATAAGTGGCTCGTTAATAATGGAATTTATTTTGCTAGTCGTTTAGGGAAGTTTCATAGTAATCCAAATAAAGGATTAGAGATTGTTACGCGAGCAATGCATATGTATCCGCGTTTAAGTGAGCCGTATTTTGTTGCAGTAGAACAAATTACGACAAATTATAACGGAAAAGATTATAGCGGTAATACGGTAGATTTAGAGACGATACGTAAGGAAGGAAAAGAACAGTACTTACCAAAAACGTATACATTCGACGATGGGTCTATTGTGTTTAAAACAGGAGATAAAGTATCAGAAGAAAAAATTAAGAGACTATACTGGGCTGCAAAGGAAGTAAAAGCACAGTATCATCGTGTAATTGGGAATGACAAAGCGTTAGAGCCAGGCAATGCGGACGACGTATTAACGATAGTAATCTATAATACTCCAGACGAATATCAGTTAAACAGACAATTGTATGGATATGAAACAAACAACGGTGGAATTTATATTGAAGAAACAGGAACATTCTTTACATATGAGCGCACGCCAGAGCAAAGTATTTATAGTCTAGAAGAGCTGTTCCGTCATGAGTTTACTCATTATCTTCAAGGTAGATTTGAAGTGCCAGGTTTATTTGGAAGAGGAGATATGTATCAAAATGAGAGATTAACTTGGTTCCAAGAAGGAAATGCAGAATTTTTCGCAGGATCTACTCGTACAAATAATGTAGTACCGAGAAAGAGCATCATTAGTGGATTATCATCTGATCCTGCAAGCCGTTATACAGCAGAGCGCACATTATTTGCTAAATATGGTTCTTGGGATTTCTATAATTACTCGTTTGCACTGCAGTCTTACTTATATACACATCAGTTTGAAACATTTGATAAAATTCAAGATTTAATTCGTACGAATGACGTAAAAAATTATGATGCCTATCGTGAAAAGCTAAGTAAAGATTCTACACTAAATAAAGAGTATCAAGCGTATATGCAGCAGCTCATCGATAATCAAGATAAATATAATGTACCGGAAGTAGCAGATGATTATTTAGCTGAACATGCACCAAAATCTTTAACAGCAGTAGAGAAAGAAATTAGTGATACGTTACCGATGAAAGATGCAAAAATGACAAAACATAGCTCTCAATTCTTTAATACATTTACACTAGAAGGTACATTTACAGGTAGTGTAACAAAAGGTGAGTCAGAAGATTGGAAAGCAATGAGTAAGAAAGTAAATGAAGCTTTAGAACAACTGGCACAAAAAGAATGGAGTGGCTACAAAACTGTTACAGCATACTTCGTCAATTACCGTGTGAATAGCTCAAAGCAATTTGAATATGATGTAGTTTTCCATGGTATCGCAAAAGATGACGGAGAAAATAAAGCTCCAACGGTTAATATAAATGGTCCTTATAATGGACTTGTAAAAGAAGGTATTCAATTTAAAAGTGATGGCTCAAAAGATGAAGATGGAACAATCGCTTCTTATTTATGGGACTTTGGAGATGGAAGCACAAGTGCAGAGGTTAATCCAGTACATGCCTATGAAAGAGAAGGAACTTACAAAGTTGCGTTACTAGTAAAAGATGATAAAGGGGAAGAGAGTAGAAGCGAAACAACTGTTACGATTAAAGATGGAAGTTTAACAGAATTAGAACCAAATAATCGTCCAGAAGAAGCGAATCGTATTGGGGTAAACACTACTATAAAAGGTAGCCTTATCGGCGGAGATCACACTGATGTTTATACATTTAATATAGCGTCAGCGAAAGATATCGATATTTCCGTTTTAAATGAGTATGGAATCGGGATGACATGGGTGCTTCATCATGAATCAGATATGCAAAATTATGCTGCTTACGGTCAAGCTAATGGAAATCGTATAGAGGCAAAATTTAATACAAAACCAGGTAAGTATTACTTGTATGTATATAAATATGATAATGGCGATGGAACGTACGAATTATCAGTAAAATAAGTGCTTTTCCAATGTATGTTTAACTTTACTTTTTGTGGAAAATAGTATATTATATAGATATATAATATATCGGTTATTTACTAGGAGGAGCCTGTCACAATAGGCTTCTCCTGTTCTTTTTTAGGGGGCCTGTCTTACAGGCTTTTCTTTAAAAAGTAAATAACTGAAAATTAAGAACAATAATCTTTGGAAGAGGTGGGGCATACACATAACAAAAAAGGGATTGTTTAAGAGAGGAGGATAAGAAATGGTTTTATTCGGTTATCCACTTGAGACAATTTATTTATATGGATTTATTATTGCTACTATACTCACTGTGATTTATATCTTTTTTGGAGATATATTTGAATCCATATTTAGTTTTGGAGGCGGATCGGTATCCGTTGTTACTTTATTACTTAGTTTCTTCGCCATGTTATGTGGACTTAGTTATATAGGAGAATATTTATTTTCCTTTAATAGCATTCTTATTTTCGCTGGTGCATGCGCTATATCTTTTATTGGTGTTTTCATAATGAAAATATTAATTTTAAAGCCAATTGCAGAAGCAGAACAAAACACTGTGCAACGGATGGATGAATTCATTGGTTGTAAGGGAGAAGTCATTACGACAATTCCTACAGAAGGGTTTGGTGAAGTATTAATTTCCTCCCAATTTGGAAGTAATGCAATTCTAGCTAAAACAGTTGGGAAGAAAGATATTTCACAAGGAACCGAAGTTATTATCGAGGGAGTCCAAGATGGTGTTTTGCTTGTACAGAACATCGCTTATTCTTTAAAGAAACCAAAATTATAAGGGGGAATTTACATGACGATTCCATTAATTATCGGTGGAGTATTACTCGCAATTTTACTTCTACTCATTTTAGTATTTATTACAAAGTATCGAACAGTTGGACCAGATGAAGCATTAATTGTTACAGGAAACTGGCTTGGTGGCGGGAAAAATGTAGTTACCACTGATGATGGAAAGAAGATTAAGATTATTCGCGGTGGCGGTACTTTCGTAGTTCCAATTATGCAAAGAGCAGAGCCTTTAAGCCTATTAAACTACAAATTAGAAGTGGGAACACGTGATACGTATACGAAACAAGGTGTACCGATTACAGTAAACGGTGTTTCTATTATTAAAGTAGGATCGACAATTGAAGAAGTGTCTACAGCAGCTGAACAATATTTAGGAAAAGAAACGGAAGAGTTGAAAATAGAAGCAAAAGAAGTTTTAGAAGGGCATTTACGTGCGATTTTATCTTCTATGACAGTAGAAGATGCGTATAGTAATAGAGAGCAATTTGCACAAAAGGTACATGAAGTAGCTTCAACTGACTTGAAGAAAATGGGTCTTCGCATCGTTTCCTTTACAATTAAGGAAATCATGGATAAGAACGGTTACTTAGATGCACTTGGTCAGCCACAAATTGCAATGGTTAAACGTGATGCAACAGTTGCGAATGCAGAGCGTGAAAAGGAAGCGCGTATTGAAAAAGCACGTGCAGAGAAAGAAGCAAAAGAAGCAGAATATCAACGTGATGCACAAATCGCTGAAGCTGAAAAACATAAAGAATTAAAAGTACAATCTTATAAGAGAGAGCAAGAACAAGCTCGTGCAGACGCGGATCTTTCTTACGAATTACAACAAGCGAAAGCGCAACAAGGTGTTACAGAAGAGCAAATGCGCGTTAAAATCATTGAGCGTGAGAAACAAATTGAATTAGAAGAAAAAGAGATTGCGCGTCGTGAGAAGCAGTATGATGCAGAAGTAAAGAAAAAAGCAGATGCAGATCGCTATGCTGTTGAGCAATCAGCGGAAGCAGAAAAAGTAAAACAAATTAAAAAAGCAGATGCAGATCAATATAAGATTGAAGCTGAAGCGAGAGCTCGTGCGGAAGAAGTACGTGTAGAAGGTTTAGCGAAGGCGGAAATCGAAAAAGCGCAAGGTCAAGCAAAAGCAGAAGTACAAAAAGCACAAGGTACAGCGGAAGCAGATGTTATTAGGTTAAAAGGTTTAGCAGAAGCAGAAGCGAAACAAAAAATTGCAGAGGCATTTGAATTATATGGCCAAGCGGCAATTATGGATATGGTTCTTAACATGCTTCCAAGTTATGCGAAGGAAGTTGCAAGCCCACTTAGCAACATTGATAAAATTACAGTTGTCGATACAGGCGGCGGTGGTAAAAATAGCGGTGCCGGAAAAGTTGCAGGTTATGCGACTGATTTAATGGCAACGATGCAAGAAACATTAAAAGCTTCTTCTGGCATTGATTTAAAAGAGTTATTAGAAGGATTTGCAGGAAAAGGAGCGATACAACAATTATCAAACGATAAACCTGTTGTATCTGTAGTAGAAGATGCGAAAAAAGAAGTAGAAAAAGATAAAGAGTAGTAAAGTGGGAGGAACCTCTAGTAAGTAAGATACTAGAGGTTCTTCTGTGAATTATAATATTTCGAATAATATACATTTTTATATATTGTTTTAATTATTTAATTTATATAGAATGAAAAAGGTATGTATCAACTCTTTCAGAGAGAAAGAGTTAGAGAGAGTCGCATTGATACATTATAATCGTATGATTTATATAAAGAAATTAAGTGTAAGGTAATTACATTTAAAATGGTATGGAGGGGTAGAAATATGTTTCAAGGGAAATTAAGGAGTAGTAGTTTAAAAGCAAAATTACTTGTATCATTTGTTATGGTTTTAATTCTTCCAAGTATTGTAATTGGTTGGACGTCTTATCAGCAGGCGAAGACAAATTTTAATGAAACAATTTTACAATCAGCAGATGATAACGTAAAGATTTTAAACAATGTTATTAACAAAGAGATAGACAGTAAAAAGGTAGACGCAGTATATTTTACAAAGTTATTTAATGGAGTAAGTTATGGAACTGATCAGCTCCAAAATGTGCAAAGTAAATTAGAAGAATATAATAAATTACATCCAGAAATAGAAGCGATTTATACGGGTTCTAGTACTGGACAATTTATTCAATCACCAGTTATTCAAATGCCAGATGGGTATAATCCGGCAGAAAGAGATTGGTATAAAGAAGCAGCACAAAAAAGCGGAGAAGTGATTGTCACACCTCCCTATAAATCAACGACAACAGGGAATATTGTTATTACAATAGCAAAACAAAATGAGGATAAAAGTGGTGTTCTCGGTATTGATTTAATTATTAATGATATTGTAAACACTTCTAAAATGGTCAATATTGGTAAAAAAGGATATGTAGCCATCTTCGACCAATCTAAAACTGTAATTGCGCACCCGACGCTGAAGCCAGGTGACAAAATAGAAGATAAACTGGAGAAAGAATTATACAAACAGGAAACAGGTGATTTTACATTCAAACTTGATGGTGAGGATCGCAATATTACCTTTATAACAAATAAGCAGACGGGATGGAAAATAGCAGGAGTTATGCCTTCAAAAGAAATTATTGAAGCAGCTGAACCTATTTTCTATAAAACGATAACTGTTATTGGTATTTCATTAATAATTGGCGGGATTTTAATTTACTTTATTATTGCTTCTATTATTAAGCCGTTAAAACAACTTGTTATATCATCGAAAAAAATTAGTGAAGGCGATTTAACAGAATCTATTGCAGTTCATTCTAAAGATGAAATTGGACAGCTTGGAGACAGTTTTAACGAGATGGCGGCATCATTACAAGCGGTTATTTCCAATATAAATACTTCAGCAAGTCATGTAGCAGCATCTTCAGAAGAATTAACAGCTAGTATGAAGCAGACAAGTGAAGCGACGGAACAAATTACACAAGCGATAGAGCAAGTGTCGAGTGGAGCGGAAATACAAACGAAAGAAGTCGAAGAAGGCGCAACATTATTAGAAGAAGTTACAGAAGGAATTCAGCGTGTTGCAGATAGTTCTTCATTAGTATCCACAGCATCTATGTATACGAAGGAAAGGGCTGAAGATGGTGGGAAGTTAGTTGATCAGACTGTGAATCAAATGCAATTAATCCATGATTCTGTTTCACAATCAGATAAAGTGATTGTTTTATTAGATGATAAATCGAAACAAATTGGAGCAATCCTTGAGGTAATTCAACATATTGCAGAGCAGACAAATTTATTAGCATTAAATGCTGCAATTGAGGCAGCGAGAGCTGGAGAGCAGGGAAGAGGATTTGCAATTGTAGCAGATGAAGTACGAAAGTTAGCAGAACAATCAGGACAGTCTTCTACGGAAATTGGAAACCTAGTAAAAGAGATACAATTTGACATAAAAGAAACGGTAAGTTCTATGAAGCAAGTTGGAACAGAAGTACAATCGGGGCTTGTAGTTGCAAATGAAACGAAGCAAAGCTTTGCTGAAATATTGAAGTCTACAGATGATACAGTTGTACAAATTGATAGTATGGTAGAAGTAGCGAAACAAATGACAGTAGATGCAAAACAAGTTAGTGCATCTATTAATGAAATTGCAGCTACGATTGAAGAAAATGCAGCAAGCGTTCAAAATATTGCTGGTTCTTCAGAAGAACAATTGGCTTCAGTAGATGAAATTAATGCAGCAGCAGTTCATTTATCGCAAATGGCAGAAGAATTACAAGAGATGATTGGAAAGTTTAAAGTGTAATAACAAATGTTAAGAAACGAGGTAGTAATTGTACTTCGTTTCTTTTTTATGAATAGAAAAAGAAAGAAATATAGAGTAACCGTGTTATGATTAGGTGTAAAAACAAAAGACTGTATTTTCGTTAAATTCTATCTTTAATCATGTTAGGGGAATGGTTTTGAAATTTAAAAAATTAAAACTACAACCGAGGATTACATTAACAATTAGTACCCTTATTTTAGTTGTACTTCTGTTAACAAGTTATTTGTTTTATTACATATTGTCTGAAACGGTAGAAGAGCAAATTGGGAAACGTGCTTTGCATGTTGCGAAAACAGTTGCTGCTATACCTGAAATAACGGAAGCTTTTCAAAAAGAAAATCCAGCTTCTATTATTCAGCCAATTGCAGAAAAAATTCGAATTGATACAGATGCTGATTTTATTGTAGTTGGAAACAAAGAGGGGATTCGATATGCACATCCTAAGCGAGATAAAATAGGAGAAATAATGGTTGGTGGGGATAACAAAGGAGTTCTATTAGAAGGAAAATCTTATGTTTCGAAAGCAACTGGATCATTAGGACCTTCATTACGCGGCAAAGTTCCAATCCGTAATCAGGAGAATGAAATTATTGGCGTGGTGTCTGTTGGATTTTCAATGGATGATATTCATGGAGCCGTAGAAGTGTATGGAAAGCGTGTATTTTGGATTACAATAATCGGTCTTTTAATTGGAATAATTGGCTCTATATATTTAGCAGGAAGTATAAAAAGAATGATGTTTGGGATGGAGCCAGAAGAAATTTCATCTTTATATGAAGAGCATAGTACAGTGATTCAATCTGTACGTGAAGGGATTATTGTTATTGATCAAAATGGCATGATTAGTTTAGTCAATCAAGCGGCTTATGATATTCTTTCGCTAGATAAACAACGAAATATTATTGGAGAATTTATTTTAAATGTAATTCCTAATTCAACAATACTAGATGTATTTCAAACTGGTGAAGAACAGTTTGATCGTCAATTAAATATAAAAGGGCAGGCTGTGATCGCGAATCGCCTACCTATTAAAGTAAAGAATAAAGTAACTGGCGTTGTATCGAGCTTACGTTTAAAATCTGAAATGGATCAGTTAACAGCAGAATTATCTCAGACGAAGCAATATACAGAGGCATTACGAGCGCAAACACATGAATATAATAATTTGTTGTATACGCTTTCAGGTCTTATTCAGTTAGAATCATATGAGGATGCTTTAGAGCTTATTCATAAGGAAACAGCGGTATATCAAGATTTTGTTCAATTTATTATGAAGCGAATTCAAAATCCGTGGTTAGGTGGGATTTTAATTGGATTCTATAATAGAGCAAGAGAGTTGAAGATTGATTTTATGCTAGATCGAGAAAGTAGTTTAGACAAATTAAGCCCGCACATTGAGAGTAATTATGTCGTTTCTATTCTAGGAAATTTAATTACGAATGCATTTGAAGCGATTGAAAGAAATGAAAAGGATGATAAGAAGGTAAGAATGTTTGTAACTGATATCGGGGAAGAAATAGTAATTGAAGTGGAAGATTCAGGACAAGGGATCCATGATGAGGTCATTACTAGCATATTCTATAAAGGCTTCTCGACGAAAGAAGGCGGGAAGCGAGGATATGGATTAGCAAAAGTGAAAGAGTTAGTGGAAGATTTAAATGGAAGTATCGCAATAGAAAAAGGGGATTTAGGTGGTGCATTATTTATTATTGCATTACCAAAAGAGAGAGGCGAATTGTGATGGGTGAGGAGATTGAAGTATTGATTGTAGAAGATGATATTCGCATTGCGGACATTCATCGGCGTTTTACTGAAAAGGTTGAGGGATTTAAAGTAATTGGAACAGCAACGAATGGAGAACAAGCGAAAGAATGGCTAGACCTTGTGAAGCCACAGCTCGTTTTATTAGACGTGTACTTACCTGATATGCAAGGAACGGAACTTGTCACGTATATTAGGCATAATTTACATGATACAGATATTATTATGATTACAGCGGCATCGGAAACAGATGTAGTAAGGCACGCCTTAAGAGGCGGAGTAACAGATTATATCGTAAAGCCACTTATGTTTGATCGATTTAAAGCAAGTTTGGAAAATTATCAAAAAAAGATTGTGCAGTTAAAGAAAAATAATCAATTATCTACAGAACAAATTGAACATTTATGGTCTCAAAGAGGCGTAAAGGGAAATGAAATGGAATATGCCCCGAAAGGGATAGATCCTTTAACTCTAGCAAAAATAAAAAAGCATATGTTAACAGTGAATGAAGAAGGAATTACAGCAGAAATGTTAAGTGCAATGGTAGGAGTAAGCAGGTCAACAGCGAGGCGTTATTTAGAATATTTAATATCAGGAAAGAAAGTTCATGCAGAGCTTACATATGGGAGTGTTGGGAGACCAGAGAGACGGTATTTCCTTTTCTCTTCATAATCGAAAAACAGTAGAGAATGTGTGTCCTCTACTGTTTTTTTATCTTATATTGGAATAATCCCAATTACAATTCCAGTAATCAACATTACCATTGTCGTTCCAACTGCCCACAATAAAGTAAAGCGTTGATGTTCACCAAAATCAACTTTTGCCATCCCAACTAATAAATAAGTGGATGCGACAAGAGGACTTAATAAGTGAACAGGTTGACCGAGTAAAGAAGCACGTCCCATTTCAGCTGCACTAATTCCGTAAGCAGCGGCAGCTTTCGTTAAAATAGGTAATACGCCGAAGTAAAATGCATCATTGGACATGAAAAATGTGAACGGCATACTAAGAAGAGCTGTAATAATTGGTAGTTGTGGTCCAAGAGCGTCTGGTATAAGAGTGACTACACTTTGAGCCATTGCATCTACCATTTTTGTTCCTGATAAAATACCAGTGAAAACTCCAGCGGCAAATACGAGAGAAACAACCGCTAATACGTTTCCTGCGTGAGAAGCAATACGTTCTTTCTGTTGTTCTAAGTTTGGATAGTTAAGCATAACAGCAATAGCGAAAGCAATCGTAAATAAAACAGGTAACGGCATAACTTCTAGTATGAGACAGATAAGTAATGTAGCAGTTAATAAAAAGTTAATCCATAAAAGTTTCGGGCGTTTATGAACAGCAGTTTCTACTGTTGCAGCTTGCTCATCCATCGTTTGCATTTGTTTTAAATATTGTACATCCATAATTCCTAGACGTTTTCTTTCTTTTTTGCCAAGGTAGTAAGCAACGAAAACGACCCAAATGGCACCCGCGATCATTCCTGGTATAAGTGGTGTAAAGAGCTCTGATGCGTCTAGTCCAAGAGCACTCATAACACGAGCTGTCGGTCCGCCCCACGGTGTAAGGTTTGTCACTCCTGCCCCTAACATAACAACCCCAGCTAATATAAGTGGATTCATTCCAAGGCGTTTATATAGTGGGTACATTGCGGAAACAGTAATCATATATGTCGTTGTTCCATCCCCATCTAATGAAACGATAATCGTAAGAATCGCTGTACCAACAACAATTTTTAAAGGATCTCCTTTTACAAATTTCAAAATTCGACTAATGACAGGATCGAATAAACCGCTATCAATCATAATTCCGAAATACAAAATAGCAAACATAAGCATAATACCGGTAGGTGCAAGTTTTTGAATTCCCTCTAACATCATAGGCCCCATGTCTGCATAGAAGCCTCCAATTAATGCGAAAGTAATCGGAATTAATATTAATGCTACTAGTGCTGACATACGTTTCGTCATAATTAAAAACATAAAGACAAGTACCATCGTAAATCCAAGTAGTGCTAACATGTAATCTCCCCCTCAAAAATGATTGCGCTTTCAAAATGGAATGAAAATTCAGAAAAATGTTTTTTGTTTATCATAAAATCATTCATTCAAATGGTAAATAATTTGAAAAATAACATCATTAGAAGCATAATTTTTATTTTGGTCATTTTGTTCACGGTAGTTAATTTGAATTTTTTAAAAAGTAAGCCGCCCTCCGTAAGAATGGTAGAATAAGATGAAAATATTGAAGTGTGACATAGGGAGTAGATTTTATATGAAAAAGAGAATGGAAGAGATTTATAGCTCTTATGAAGGAAAAGTAGAGGAGATTTTTGTTAATGAATCTTCTTACGTATATGAGTGGGAAAAATTAATGATGATCCAAAAAAATAACGGTGAACTTGAAAAAGTTGCGATCGGTATCAGTGGAAATATAAGATTAGTAAATGTAGTTGTTGGGCAGCAAATTCATACAGATACATTATTAGTTACGTTAGAAGACGATTTATTAATTACAGGTTGTGAATGATGAGAGATGTGTAGAAATGACTACACATCTTTTTTGTTCCATTTATTACAAAAGCCACATTGTTTTTTCACAAATCGCACACAAGTTTTTGATATGCTCCTTGTAGAAGATACGGTTAGGGAGGAAATGAAATGAGAACAAAGTATGTGATGATTGCTATATGCTTATTCCTTGTCTTTACAATAGTAGGATGTGGTAAGAAACGAGCAGAGGCTGTGGCAATTGATGAGAAACATGATAAGTGTGATATTTGCCAAATTGGGGTAATGGATAATCAATTTGCAACAGAAGTTATTTTAGAAAATGGAAAAGCGTTAAAGTTTGATGATATTGGTTGTATGTATAAATGGATGGAGATTAATCCAGGGGAAAAGACGAAAGAAAAATTTGTTCGAGATTATGATTCGAAAGAGTGGATTTCATTAGAAGATGCGACTTACGTATATGATAAAACAATAACGACACCGATGGCTTATAATGTCATTTCATTTGAAAATAAAAAGGATGCAGAGAATTTTGTGTCTAACTATAAAGGGAAAGTTCTTTCATATAAAGAGCTATCAGAGCATAAATGGGAAATGAATAAAGAGATGATGGGGAACCCGAAAAAGGGAAATCACGGTGGGCATCATTAATAATAGAAAGAGACAACTACATAGTTGTCTTTTTCTATTATTACTCAGGTGCAAATATAGAAAAGGTGTAAAATTTTTAGAAGAACGGTTACAATGGAATATAGTAACCTAAAGCAATCATGTATGTACTTTTTAGAAATGTATACAAATGCGGTAAAATCGTGCTAAACTAATTGCTTCGCTAATATAGGTTGAGAAACATAGGTATAAGTTTAGATAATCCGATTAAAGAAGGAATATAAAGGGCTTATGGATAAATGTAATCAAGAAGAGTTATTGTATGTGATGGAGGAATGGTTAAGAAAACATTATCTTTCATAGGAGCTGTAGTTGTGAGAAAACAAAAAATTTTATTATGTATGTTATTAGGACTTTTAATGACGGTAGTGGCTTGCGATAAGCAAGAGGAGCCAGAATCGAAACCGGTTCATGTGAAAAACGAAAAGAAAAAAGAAAAGCATAAAGAACAGGAAGAATCTAAAGAAGAAAAAAGTATAAATTTAATGGACAAACAGTTGCTACTTTCTGCGACTCTTGGAGACACAGAAACAGCTATGAAGCTGATTCAAGATGGAGCCAATATAAATGTAGAAGGTGACAACGGAGAAACGCCTATCCTTGCAGCAACGTATCAAAATCACGTAGAGACAGTTAGAGCGTTAATTGGTGCAGGTGCTAATATTGAAAGTAAAGATGAGAAACAAAGTAATCCATTTCTTTATGCAAGTAGAGAAGGATATACAGACATTGTAAAGCTACTAATTAATGCAGGGGTTAATACGAAAGAAATTACTAAATCAGGTGGAACAGCACTCATTTCTGCATCTGAACGTGGCCATGTAGAAGTCGTAAAAGAATTATTAGAGCATACAGATATTGATGTGAATTACAGAAATGCTCGTGGTGGAACAGCTTTAGTAGAAGCAATCGTATTAGGAAATGGTAGTGAAAATCATAAGAAAGTAATTCAAATGCTTATTGACCACGGGGCAGATGTAAATATGGGCAATAAGGAAAATATTACGCCACTGCAATATGCTGAAAAAAGAGGGTTTAAAGATATTGCAAATATGTTGAGGGTAGCTGGAGCGAATGAAGTAATGCAGCCACAACCACAACCGGTGGAATAACAAGTATGAAATAATCCCATTTAGATAGACAGAATGAAGAAGTCATTTCGTATGATGGATTCAGTAATGTGTATGTAAATGGGATTTTTGTTTTGAAAAAATTGTTTGAGGGGATAGATAAGAAGTTTCAAGAAAATGATCCTGATGATGTTGCAGTATGGACAATATCAAGACAAGAAGAAATATACTTCTGGGGATAGCTTTAATCCAAACAGCGATAAGAAAATTATAAAGTATTAATTATAGAATATTAAAGGTAGTTGGGAGTTTGTTTGTGCTATTCATATGTAATGATTTAATGTAAAAGTGGATATGGTTAATATTAACATTCGATTAACACCTAATTAACAATCTATCAAAACTGACTTAATAAATTCGTAATATAGTAAAGGTAACAAAATAACTAGGGTAGAGAACATTTGAGAACACCCGCTTACATATAACGTGCCGCTTTCTTAGGTGTGCTCTATTCTCTAGAGTTCAAATAAGAAGAAAGGTGTTCTATGTAAGTAGGTGTTTTTAGTTTGGATAAAAATAGAAAAGCTAGGTGGAATGAATGTTTAAAGAAGCTTATATTGCGATGATAAAAGATTGGAAAGGATACAATACATACAAAAAATTACCGAAAACAGTTTTTCTTATGACTGGTTCAATGCTGGAGTTACCAGAGCGTGTATATGAATTACAGAAACATGGACATGATGTATTTCTTCATTGTGATTTTATACAAGGGTTAAATACAAATACAGAGGAAGCTCTTTTGTATATTCAAGATGTTATTGGAGCACAAGGCATTATTTCGACAAAAGGTTCGACCATTCGAAATGCCAATAAAATTGGATTAAAAACGATTCAACGTATTTTTATTGTCGATACTTTATCTCTTACAAAATCAATAGAAAATTGTAAAACGACTAAACCGAATGCAGTAGAGATTATGCCTGGTATTATGCCTTCAATTATTAAGCAGCTAGCGGAGGAAATGGAATTTCCTATTATTGCAGGCGGACTGATTCAAACGCGGGAAGATGCGGAAATTGCTATTCGTGCAGGAGCAAGTGCGATTTCAACGAGTCATTATGAAGTATGGATACAAGAAGAAAAAAGGAGTGCAACCTTGTGATCGAATTGAAAAATGTTTCAAAGATGTATAAAAATGCGGAAGAGACAGCAGTTAAAGGTGTATCGGTTCACATTAAGAAGGGCGAGTTTTTTGTTTTAGTTGGGCCTTCAGGATGTGGGAAAAGTACATTATTACGAATGATTGCTGGCTTAGAAGAAATTTCTTCGGGAGATTTAATTATTAATGAACGTGTTGCAAATGATTTAGAACCGAAAGACCGTAATCTATCAATGGTATTTCAAAATTATGCACTATATCCACATTTATCTGTAGAAGAAAACATTTTATTTGGACTTAAGGTAAGAAAAGTACAAAAAGAAGAGCGACAAAAGCGATTAATGGAAGCAATTGAAATGGTAGGATTGAAAGAATATGTGAAGATGAAGCCAGGACAATTATCAGGGGGACAAAGACAGCGTGTTGCACTTGCTAGGGCGATTGTGAGTCAAGCACCAATTTGTTTAATGGATGAACCACTTTCAAATTTAGATGCGAAATTACGTGCGCAAATGAGGATTGAAATTAGAGAGATTCAGCAACGGTTAGGAATTACAATGATTTACGTTACTCACGATCAAATAGAAGCGATGACTATGGGAGATCGTATCATGGTCTTAAATAAAGGAAGTATACAGCAAGTTGGAACACCGCTTGAAATATATAATGAACCAGCGAATGAATTTGTTGCGGGCTTTATAGGGTCTCCTTCGATGAATATAAATGATGGAGAAGTGGACAAAGAAAAGGGAGTATTACATATAGGGCAATTACAAATTCCATTATCTATAGGGCAGTTAAAGCAATTACCTGAAGGAACAATTCGAATAGGTATGCGTCCTGAATATATTGCACTGTCCAAGGAAGGGCAAGAAGTTACGCTACAATCTGTAGAAGTATTAGGGAATGAATCTATATTAAACTTCGCGGTAAATGGAACAACTTGGAGTGCGAAAGTCATTGGACAGCTACTCCTGAATAAAGGTGACAAAGTAAAATTATTATTCTCGCAAGATAAGTTATGCTTCTTTCACCAAAATACAAATGAAAGATTAAAAGTGGTAGCTGAAGAAGAGTTGAAAGTGGTGGCGAAATAATGATTGAAGTAGGCAAGTTACCGGCTCAAGCGAAAGTGTCAAAAAAGAAGAGTTTATGGAGTAGAACGAAAGAGTTAAGAATAGGATTATTGTTTTTGGCGCCATCCATTTTACTGTTTTCGATTTTTCTTTTCTATCCATTGTTTAGGACGATTTACTATAGCTTTTATTTAACAGATATACACGGAGAAGCTAATCTTTTTGTTGGCTTAGAAAATTATCAATATTTATTTTCTGATCCTGCTTTCTACAAAAGCATAAAGTCAACTTTATTATTTGTTGTATATACAGTGCCTACGAGTATTATACTTGCTTTATTTCTTGCATTGATTGCAAATGAAAAAGTAAGAGGTATTGGGTTATTCCGTGTGTTATTTTCTTCCACTATGGGAATATCAGTAGCTGCTAGTGCGGTGATTTGGCTATTTTTATTTCATCCAAGTGTCGGATTATTTAATAATATATTAGCCTCTATGAATCTACCTGCAATCGCATGGTTAACGAGTCCGGATTGGGCGCTATTCTCTGTATCGGTTACAACGGTTTGGGTGAATACAGGATTTGCATTTTTAGTTATATTAGGTGGTTTACAAAATATTGATACGTCTTTATATGAGAGTGCATCTATAGATGGTGCTAGCTATTTATATAAGCTTCGCCGTGTTACATTACCAGTGCTATCACCAACTTTATTCTTTATCGTGACAGTAACGTTAATTAGTGCGTTCCAAAGCTTTGGACAAATTGATATTTTAACGCACGGTGGACCAAATGATGCAACGAATTTAATTGTGTATTCGATTTATAAAGAGGCATTTGTGAATCATCAATTTGGAACAGCGAGTGCACAAGCGATGGTATTATTTATTTTCATTTTCATTGCTACATTACTTCAATTTAAGTTTGCTGAGAGAAAGGTGCATTATAAATGATCGTTAAACAGTGGAAACAAAATTTTCTATTATATATGCTGCTCATTATTAGTGCAGTAATGGTGTTTTTTCCTGTACTGTATGCGTTTTTAATAAGCTTTATGACACCAGACGATATTCAAATGAGGAGGTTATTTCCAACTCAATTTACTTTTGATAATTTCATTAATATTTTTCAAAAAGTACCCCTTTTTACATACTTATATAACAGTTTAGTAGTATCAACAGTCGTTATGATTGGACAACTTATCGTATCAAGTTTAGCTGCTTATGCTTTTGTCTTTCTTCAGTTTAAAGGAAGAAATCTTATTTTCTTCTTGTTTATTTCAACGATGCTTATTCCTTGGGAAGCGACGATGGTACCTAATTTTTTAACGATTCAAAACTTTGGTTGGATCAATAGTTTTGCTGGGATGACAGTGCCGTTTTTTGCAACAGCTTTCGGTATTTTCTTACTACGTCAACATTTTATGACGCTTCCGAATGAACTGAAAGAAGCTGCTTTTATTGAAGGGATTGGAAATGTAAGGTTTTTATTTAGCGTTGTAATTCCGTATTGTAAAACGAGTTTTATTACGCTTGGAGTATATAGCTTTTTAACAACATGGAATATGTATTTATGGCCACTCCTAGTGACCACTGATGAAAAAGTAAGAACAGTTCAAATTGGTGTAAAGCAACTTCAGTCTCAAGAAGTCGCAACTGATTGGGGAAGCGTAATGGCCGGTGTTACGGTTATTGTCATTCCAACACTGATTTTACTCTTTATAGGGCAAAAGCAATTACAACAAGGATTAACAAAAGGTGCGATTAAATAAAGAAGAGAAGGTGAATATAAAATGAATTTAGTTAAAAAAGGTGCTGCTCTATTAATAGCAGCAAGCATGGCATTATCTAGTACCGCTTGTTCAAGTAGTAAAACGGAGGGGAAACCTGAAGCAAAGGCAAAAGTAGCACCAGTTGAAAAAAATGGTGATAAAACTGTAATTCGTTTCTGGCACGCGATGGGTGGAAAAACACAAGGTGTATTAGAGGGACTTGTTGCGGACTATAATAAGTCACAAAATAAATATGAGATAAAGCCAGAATTCCAAGGGACATATGAAGAATCTTTAACGAAATTTAGAACGATGTCTGCTACGAAAGAAGCGCCAGCTCTTGTTCAGTCGAGTGAAATTACAACAAAATATATGATTGATAGTAAAAAGATTACGCCAATTGATAGTTGGATAAAAAAAGATAAGTACGATACTTCAAAGTTGGAAAAAGCAATTACAAATTATTATTCAGTTGATGGAAAAATGTATTCTATGCCATTTAATTCATCTACACCAGTATTAATTTATAATAAAGATGCTTTTGCCAAGGCTGGATTAGATCCAGAGAAAGCCCCACAAACGTATGCGGAATTACAAGAAGCAGCGAAAGAGTTAACGATTAAAGAAGGCGGAAATGTAAAACAATATGGATTCTCAATGCTGAATTATGGTTGGTTCTTTGAAGAATTGTTAGCGACACAAGGTGCTTTATATGTAGATAATGAAAATGGTCGTAAAGATGCTGCAAAGAAAGCGGTATTTAATGGTAAAGAAGGCCAAAAAGTATTTGGAATGTTAGATGAATTAAATAAAGCTGGTGCACTTGGAAAGTATGGAGCAAGTTGGGATGATATTCGTGCCGCGTTCCAGTCTGGACAAGTTGCTATGTATTTAGATTCTTCAGCTGGTGTTCGCGACTTAATTGATGCATCTAAGTTTAATGTAGGCGTGTCATATATCCCATATCCAGAGGATTCGAAACAAAATGGTGTTGTTATTGGCGGAGCATCATTATGGATGACGAATATGGTTTCAGAAGAAACACAACAAGGTGCTTGGGACTTTATGAAATATTTAACGAAGCCAGACGTACAAGCAAAATGGCATACTGCAACAGGCTATTTCTCTATTAATCCAGATGCATACAATGAGCCATTAGTAAAAGAGCAATATGAAAAATATCCACAGTTAAAAGTAACAGTGGAACAATTACAAGCGACAAAGCAATCTCCAGCAACTCAAGGAGCATTGATTAGTGTGCTCCCAGAATCAAGAGATGCAGTTGTAAAAGCGTTAGAAGCAATGTATGACGGAAAGAATAGTAAAGAAGCATTAGATGAAGCTGCAAAAGCGACAGATAGAGCGATTAGTATTTCAGCTCGTACGAGTCAAAAATAAGAAAAAGCCGTATCCCGAAAAAAGGATACGGCTTTCTTTACAAGGAGATAAGGGATCAAAAAAATGAAGAAGCCTTATCTCTTTTATATGAGTAAAGGGTCTAGAATGAATCTTGTCCTTTTCATTATTTGTTTAACTCCATTGCAACTTGTTTCCCATTTACGAAAACCTCTGCCACTGCTACTACAACTTCCATCACTTTTTTCATTTCTCATCTCTCCTTGTTTTTGTTTCATTTCTTACTTTTAGTATAAGGAAATATAGCAATTGCAACTATCGAATTGGATGACAAGAGACTTACATTGTTGTAAGGGTAATAGTTTAGTTTGTAATAAATGTGATTCGGAATTACAATTCGAAACTTTCTGTCGTTTTGAACTATAATTAGAAAGAGGAGGGATAATATGAAAAGAATTCTTGTTATTAGTGATATTCATGGAGAAATAAAAAAGTTCGAACAGTTATTAGAAGAAGCTCAATACGATGCAAGACAGGATCAATTAATTTTATTAGGTGATTATGTAGATCGTGGTCCAAATGCGCGTGCTGTAATTGAAAAGGTAAAAGATTTAAAAGAAGAAGGTGCCTTTGTTTTAAAAGGAAATCATGAAGATATGATGATTAAGGCGTTAACGACTGATGAGGAACGTTCATGGAACCATTGGGTAAAAAGGAATGGTGGAGATAAGACTTTATACAGCTACGGCTTTGTAGAAGAAGATATTGTGGTCAATGAGGAAGCCTTCCGAAAACCAATGTTACAATCTCATGTTTTAGAGGAACATGTAAAGTTCATTCAAGAATTAGATCATTACGTTGAAACAGAAGAGTATATATTTGTACATGCTGGTGTTGAGCCATTGAAGCGAGTTTCGGAATGTGAACCATATACGTTAATGTGGATTCGTAATGAATTTCATAATGGGTATAGTGGCGAAAAGGTTGTTGTATTTGGTCATACGGAAACAAAAACGCTTCATGGTAGTGAAAATTGTGGCGTGTATTTTGGTAGTAATCGTATTATAGGGATTGATGGCGGTGCTGTATATGGTGGCCAGTTAAATTGTTTAGAATTGCCGAGTAAAAAGGTATACGTAGTAAAAAGTTGAAAGAGATAAGGGGAACCTTATTTCTTTCAATTTTTTATTAAGCAAAAATTAAGGAAAAGCTTTTATAATAAATCTTCCAAATTTTATATCGAAAAAAACGTTAAAATGTAATTAAAAATACAATTGAATAATACAGTGGAAGGTGAGAATATGCGCTTACTCGTAGTAGAAGATAATGCTTCTTTATTAGAGTCCATTGTCCAAATATTACGCGATGAATTTGAAGTAGATACAGCATTGAATGGAGAAGATGGATTATTTCTAGCGTTACAAAATATATATGATGCCATTTTGCTTGATGTGATGATGCCAGAAATGGACGGTTTTGAAGTGATTCAAAAAATACGTGATGAAAAGATTGAAACACCAGTCCTATTTTTGACAGCGAGAGATTCTTTAGAAGATCGCGTGAAAGGCTTGGATTTTGGTGGGGATGACTATATCGTTAAGCCATTTCAGGCACCAGAATTAAAAGCGAGAATTCGTGCTTTATTACGACGAAGCGGTAGTTTAACAACAAAGCAGACTATTCGCTATAAAGGGATTGAGCTGTTTGGAAAAGATAAAGATGTTCAAGTAGATGGACAAAGTATGAAGCTAACATTAAAACAATATGAGCTTCTAGAGTACCTTGTTCAAAATAGCGGAAAGATTTTAATGCGTGAACAAATTTTTGATCGTGTTTGGGGATTTGATTCAGATACGACAGTAGCAATTGTAGAGGTATATGTACATCATTTACGTAAAAAATTAGAGCCATTCGGTTATCAGAAAGATATTCAAACTGTTCGAGGTATTGGATATATATTAAAAGAACAATGAAAAAGGGAAGCATGTTTCAGAAGACGCGTATTCGATTGACTATAGTGAACTCATTAGTATTTATCTTATTAATAGGAGTATTAGGTAGTATAGTTTATTCGTACACATATAAGCGTATTTATAATGAAGTGGATCAATCTATAAAAATGATGGCTCAGTATAGAGAAAAACTAGATGTTAAAATACCACCAAGAAAACGCATGGAGAATATCCAAATTGGAGACCCACGGGTAACTAGAATAACCTGGAATGGGAAAATAGTGAAAATAGAGGGCGATAACCGTAAATTTCGTTCTATTTTTGAAGAGAATTTGGAAAAGTTTTCTCCGAAAAAGTTAGAGGATTTGCAAGATATTGAAGTGCAAGGACGATATTTTAGATCATTTTCGCTTCAAAAAGATGGAGAAATAGTTCAAATTGTGCGAGATATAACAGCGGAAGAAGGAATGTTAAATACTTTATTTTTAATTCTCGTTATAGGTTGTGGTATAGGAAGTCTCTGTGCAATAGGTATCGGCTTTTTCCTAGCTGGCAGAGCACTCATACCTATTCAAAATTCATGGGAGAAACAGCAGCAGTTCGTTTCCGATGCATCGCATGAATTAAGAACGCCACTTGCAGTTATTCAATCAAAGACGGATGTGTTATTTCAGTCACCCTCCGCTACGATAGAAGAAAAAGCGATGGACATTTCTACAATATCTAAGGAATGCAGGCGGTTATCGAAACTGGTTAGCAACTTATTGTTGTTAGCACGTTCGGATTCTAATCAAATTGAGATGGATAAGAAAATATTTGAAATAGATACATTGTTAGAAGAAATAGTAGAGCCATATAAGGAAATCGCTTCCTATCAAGAAAAAGAGATGATATTGAAAGTAGAGCATGGTATAGCATTTATGGGTGATAGAGAGCGCATTCATCAAATGATGGTCATATTGTTAGATAATGCGATGAAGTATACGAATGAAGGTGGGCATATTCAAATCGATTGTACGCAAACGAACAGTTCGATTCGTATAAGAGTGAAAGATGATGGGATAGGAGTGAAAGATGAGGACATTCCAAAACTATTTAATCGTTTTTATCAAGGAGATAAAGCGAGAAGTGCGTCAGAAGGAGCGGGATTAGGTCTTTCAATCGCGAATTGGATTGTAGAAAAGCATTATGGGAAAATATTAGTAGAGAGCAAATGGGGAGAGGGTACTTGCTTTGAGGTGATTTTCCCTAAAAACCAAAGAATATAAGTGAGAAGACGATCTTGTTTTTACAAGGTCGTCTTTTTTTAAGGGAAAGTTAAGAAACTATTTATAACATGTATTATATACAGAAAGTTCGTCGCATAAAGAAGCCATTATAAAAAGGTATTTGAACAGATTATATGGATCATAACGTTATTTCGATTATGTATAGGGAATGATGGAAAAGAGAGTGTAAGAAGGAGGAATTAATTTTGAAAAAGAAAATGATGACGGTATTCACTATTGGAGTAATGAGCTTAAGTATATTAGGGGGTGCCTCTCCTTCTGAAACATCAAAAGGAAAGACAAATTACACGCAGCGCAGTAAAGAACAATTAAATAATGGAAAGGTACATGCTGTGCATACAGAAGAAAAGGCGGAGAATTTAGGAATTGAAACGGAAGGGAAAGAACAAATTACGCTAGAAAAAGAAATCCATGAGACGGAAGTAGGAAGGGAAGCAGAACAGTTAGGAATTTCCATTGAAGGAAAAGATGTTGGAACTCTTTCAGAAGAAATCTATGAAACAAAAATAAAGCAAGAAGCGTTAAAGCTAGGCATATCTACAGAGAATACAACGATTGTAAATTTAATTAATCAAATTAATACGATTAAAATTAACGATGAAGCGGATAAATTAGGTATTTCGACAAATGGAAAAGAAATAGAAGATATTGCGGAAGAAATCTACGGAACGAAAGTAAGAGAAGAAGCAGGGAAGCTAGGTATTTCACAAAAAGGAAAAGAGATAGAAGCGTTAGCGCAAGAAGTGTACGAACAAAAAGTACAAGAAGAAGCAAAGAAGTATCATATTGATTTGTATGGTAAAGATATATATCAAGTATTAAGCGAAATTAATGAACAAAAAGTGCTACAAATGGCAGATGAGCTTCATATGGATAAAACGAATATGAACGTTCAAGAACTAGCAGAAAAAATAAAAAAAAATCAGCCTGAAAAAGGAAAGGAACTAAATTTTGTACCGGTGATTCACACGGATGCTGACGCGTTTTATTCTTATTTAACGAACTAAAAAGGGCGTGAGAGTGATACGGAGATGGAAGTGGTATATATGTATGGTATTACTAGCTATAGCAGCATGGAATGTATATACAAATGGAATTACAAAGTATGTGGAGAAGTTAACATTCTTCCATATACGAA
Source organism: Bacillus cereus group sp. MYBK79-1 (assembly GCF_051915365.1). Taxonomy (NCBI): domain Bacteria; kingdom Bacillati; phylum Bacillota; class Bacilli; order Caryophanales; family Bacillaceae; genus Bacillus; species Bacillus cereus group sp. MYBK79-1. The sequence goes on from NZ_JBQAEO010000009.1 coordinate 49,031, forward strand.
GCGGAAAAGAAGCAGAGTTTAGTAATAATGGTGAAAAGGTCATCTTACCAAATGTACCTTTAATTCAGCAATTACCAGAGCTAGATAGAGGCTGCGAAGTAACAAGTTTAGCGATGCTGTTACAATATGCAGGTGTTAAAGCGGATAAAATGAAATTAGCAAATGAAATAAAGAAAGTTGATTTTATGAACGATGGTGTACGTGGGAATCCGAATGAAGGATTTGTAGGGAATATTTATACCTTTTCTGAATCTGGATATGGTGTATATCATGGACCACTTTTTCAGTTAGCGAAAAAATATTTACCTAGCAAAGCTGTGGACTTAACAGGGAAGAGTATAGAAGAAATTTATGAGAGTATAAAATCAGGGCAACCGGTAGTTATGATTACGAATGCAACATTTGCACCATTAGATGAAGATGAATTTACTACATGGGAGACAAATAGTGGAGATGTTTCTATTACGTATAATGAACATTGTGTAGTACTGATTGGATACGATGAAGAATTTGTATATATTCGGGACCCTCTCGAGGATAGCCTAGATGTAAAAGTGCCGAGAGGAAACTTTGAAAAAGCATGGGTACAAATGGGGAGTCAGGCGATTAGTTATATGAAAAGCAATTAGTAAGAAAGAGATGTAAGGAATTGTAAGAGAGTTTTTGTTAAGAAATAAGAGAACTTCAGCTTATTATATAAGCTGAAGTTCTCTTATTTTTTATGATTAAATCTTTAGAAGTAGTGAATATGTAAAAGTGCATAATATCATTATATATTGTTTTATATAGCATACTTGTATAAAATTACACAAGTATCCGCATTACATAATGGAAGAAATTAGTTCAGCCTCGCAAAACTTAGCTGAGATGGCCGAAGAACTACAAGTGATGACTAGTACATTTAAAGTATAATAACAGCAGATAAGTAAGGTGAAAATAATATCACCTTACTTATTTTTCTATTTAGCAATTAGGGGAGTTATTAATGGGATGAAAAAAAGAAAAAGACTATGGAATTTATGGAAAACGATTACATTGTTAGTTTGTACAGTTGTGATTTTTTCTTTACTTGTGACAGATATATTAATTAGTCATAATGTAGAACGGACAACGGAGGATAGCCAAGCAGAGAAAGCAAAAACAATTGCACACATTGTGGCGAATGATTCGATTGTAATCGATGGTTTGATTGGGAAAGCAGATACTTCTGCAATCCAAACGTATGCAAATAGAATATTAAAAAACACAGGTGTTCAATTTATTGTAGTTATGGACATGAATGGAATAAGAAAATCACATCCAAATCCTCAAAAAATAGGTCATCATTTTATGGGAGGAGATGAGGGGCCTGCATTGAAAGGAAAGGAACATGTATCGCTGGCAGAAGGAACTTTAGGTATTTCGATGCGAGTGTTTGTACCTGTATTTTCTGAAATAGGTGAACAACTTGGAGCGGTGGCCGTTGGTATTTCAGCAGATAATGTAAAAGAGAGGGTTAAGGAAAGTAGACATATCATTTATATTGGTGTCGGAGTTGGAGTACTAGTCGGAATTATAGGAGCAATATTGCTAGCTAGACATATAAAGAAAAGCTTATTCGGTCTTGAACCTCACAGGATAGCGAAAATTCTTGAAGAAAGAAATACGATGCTACAATCTGTAAAGGAAGGTATTATTGCTGTAGATAAAGAGGCCAATGTAACTTTAATAAATAATGAGGCAAAACGATTGTTTAAGAAAAGTGGACTTGAAGAAGATTTTATCGGTAAAGATGTTGAGTTGTACATGCCTAATTCACGTATAAAAGAAGTATTACAAACGGGAGAGGTACAATTAAACGAAGAACAAAATATTTATGGAATTAAGATTGTGACAAATCGTGTCCCTTTATATGTAAAAGGAGAAATAGTTGGCGCGATTGCAACATTTCGTGATAAAACAGAGATTAGAAAATTAGCAGAAGAACTAACTGGTATTAGGCTATATGCGGAAGCGTTACGGGCACAATCTCATGAATTTATGAATAAAATGCATGTCGTATTAGGGCTTACACACATGAAGAAGTATGAAGAATTACAGAAGTATATAAGCAGTATGGTATCAGAGCATCAATATGAAATTGGTGGGGTTATGAAAAGAATAAAGAGCCCAATATTTGCTGGTTTTTTACTTGGAAAACTTAGCTATGCTAGAGAAAAAGATATAAAATTAATCATAAGTGAAGATTCTTACATGCCGGAAATAGATGATGAAAGTATTATTCATGAACTAATTACGATTGTCGGAAATTTAATTGATAATGCATTAGAGGCAGTGACGAATTGTGAAAAGAAGCAAGTTGAACTTGAGATACAACATGGGGATACATTAATCATTACAGTACAAGATACGGGGAAAGGTATACCAGAAGAAGAAATAGGGGCATTATTTACGAAAGGTTATTCCACAAAGGGAGATAACCGTGGTTATGGTTTGTATCTTGTAAAAGAAAGTATACAGCGAATAAATGGGGAAATTTATGTGCATTCATTAGTAGGAAAGGGAACAACGATGACAATTGAAATACCTAAAGGTAGGGATGAGAGGCAAATATGATTAAAGTTTTAATTGTAGAAGATGACCCGATGGTAGCAATGTTAAATACGCATTATTTAGAGCAAGTAGGCGGATTTGAACTTATTCAAGTAGTTAACTCCGTTAAAGAAGCGATAGAAGTATTAGAGAAATCACAGATAGATTTAGTATTACTTGATATTTTTATGCCTGAAGAGAATGGGTTTGAGCTTTTAATGCATATTAGAAATCAAGAAAAAGAAATCGATATTATGATGATTTCAGCTATACATGATATGGGGAGCATTAAAAAGGCACTGCAATACGGGGTTGTAGATTATTTAATTAAACCTTTTACATTTGAACGATTTAAAGAAGCCTTAACAATATATAGAGAAAAGCTTACATTCATGAAAGAACAACAAAAAATTAGTCAATCCGAATTAGATACACTAATTTTGCAAAAAGAAAAAAGAGAACCCACTGTTACTAAAGAACTTCCGAAAGGATTAACGAAGCAAACGTTGAGATTAATTTGGCAGAAGATCGAGTCGCTGAATGGACGAGCATTTACAACAGAGGAAATGGCGCAATTAGTTGGTGTTTCAAGGGTTTCTATTCGAAAGTATGTAATGTTTTTAACTGAAATTGGAGTATTAGAAAACGAAATGGTGTATCAACATGTAGGAAGACCAGTGAGTAAATTAAGATGTATTGACCAAAATAAAATAGAGTTTTACGTATAAGCGACTTATTATAAGTCGCTTATACTTTTTTTAATTACAAAATCAATTACAAAACTTACAAAAACTATTTTTACTATTGAAAGCGTTTTAATATTGTTATTAAGAAAACAAGGGGGTGCCATATGGGAATTCAAAAGAATGTGGAAGCGGTATCATTTACTGAAGGAAATGAAGTACAAAGAGAATCTTTCGCTTCTAAAATTATGAATGTAAAAATCGGTGTTATACCTTTACCGTTATATGTAGTATTGGCTGCTATTATTTATGGGGCATCTGTATATAATAAATTGCCAGCAGATATGATTGGTGGATTTGCAGTTATTATGATCATGGGTATTTTCTTAGGAGACATTGGGATGAGAATTCCAATTTTAAAAAATATCGGCGGTCCGGCAATACTTTCATTATTTATTCCATCATTACTTGTATTTTTTAACTGGATGAATCCAGCTTCAATGGAAGCTGCGACTATGTTAATGAAAAAATCGAACTTTTTATACTTATATATTTCTTGTTTAGTAGTCGGAAGTATTTTAGGAATGAACCGTAAAGTGTTAGTACAAGGTTTCGTTCGTATGTTTATACCTTTAGTAGTAGGGACCTTAGCTTCGGTAGCAGTAGGATTATTGGTCGGTTCATTATTTGGATTTGAAATGAAGCAAACATTCTTCTTCATCATCGTACCAATTGTGAGCGGTGGTATTGGAGAAGGGATTTTACCATTATCGCTAGCTTATAGTGATATTTTAAACGAATCATCAGCAACGTTTGTATCACAGCTTATTCCAGCGGCTATTATTGGAAATATGTTCGCAATTGTGAGTGCAGGGTATATGAAGCGTTTAGGTGAGAAGAAACCGGAGCTTAGTGGTAACGGTGTATTAGTGAAAACAGACAATCAAGCGGAGTTATTAAAAGAACAAAATACAGAGAAGCCAATTGACTTCTCATTAATGGGAGCGGGTTTATTAATTGCGTGTACGTTCTTCATCTTCGGAGGATTTGCTTCTAAGTTCATTGGTATTCCTGGGGCAATCATTATGATTTTCTCAGCAGCACTTGTGAAATACTTTAAATTAATGCCAGCAAAAATGGAGCAAGGAGCATTCCATTTATATAAATTTATTTCAAAGAATTTAACTTGGCCGTTAATGGTTGGATTAGGATTGCTATATATTCCGCTAAAAGACGTAGCAGCAGTTCTTTCAGTAGGATATGTTGTTGTGTGCGCATCAGTTGTTCTTACAATGGTAGCATCAGGTTTTCTTGTAGGGAAAGTGATGAAAATGTATCCAGTTGAATCAGCAATTGTAACGGGATGTCATAGTGGTTTAGGTGGAACTGGAGATGTTGCTATTTTATCAGCTTCAAATCGTATGGAATTAATGCCATTCGCACAAATTTCGACTCGTTTAGGCGGGGCAGCAATGGTTGTAACAGCGACAATTTTATTGAAAATGTTTTCATGATCAAACAAGCTAGCTATATAAATATAGCTAGCTTGTCAAATTAAGGGGCGACTATAAGTATGTTAGAAAATCAAATTAATGAAAGATCATTGTTACTGCATAAAGAATTAGTAGGGAAAATTGAAATTACAAGTAAAGTAGAAGTAAATTCAGCGGATGATTTAAGTCTGACATATACACCTGGTGTAGCCGAGTCTTGCAAAGCAATTGCAGCAGATGAAGAAACAGTGTATGACTATACAGCACGTGGTAATATGGTGGCAGTTGTCTCAGATGGAACAGCGGTACTTGGTTTAGGGAATATTGGACCGAAAGCAGCTATGCCTGTTATGGAAGGGAAGAGTATTTTATTTAAGAAATTTGCGAATGTAGATGCTTTCCCGTTATGTTTAGGTACGACGGATGTAGATGAAATCGTTACCCTTGTGAAAAATTTAGAGCCTACATTTGCAGGAATCAATTTAGAAGATATTGCAGCACCGCGTTGTTTTGAAATTGAAAAACGATTAAAAGAAGAAACGAATATTCCTGTATTCCATGATGATCAACATGGGACGGCTATTGTCGTCTTAGCAGCTGTTATTAACGCATTAAAAGTTGTTAGCAAACAAATGGATAATGTGAAAATTGTTATTAACGGTGCTGGTTCGGCAGGAATTGCAATTGGAAAATTATTATTAAAGGCTGGTGCAAAGCACATTACGCTAGTTAGCTTAGAAGGTATTGTTTGTGAAGGTGAATCATGGATGAACGAAGCGCAAATTGAAGTTTCAAAAAAGACAAATCGAGAATATGTGCGTGGAACGTTAAAAGAAGCAATTCATCAAGCCGATATTTTTATTGGCGTATCTGCTCCTAACGTATTAACGAAAGAACTTGTACAAACGATGAATGAGAAAGCAATTGTGTTTGCTATGGCGAATCCAATTCCAGAAATCTTCCCTGAGGATGCATTAAAGGCTGGGGCAGCTGTAGTAGGAACAGGGCGCTCGGATTATGCGAATCAAGTAAATAATGTATTGGCGTTCCCAGGGATATTCCGTGGTGCGTTAGATGTGCGCGCGACCGATATTACAGAAGAAATGAAATTAGCGGCAGCATATGGGATCGCTAACATCATTACGGACGAAGAACGTAATGCGAATTATGTAATCCCGAATCCGTTAGATAAAAGAGTTGTTCCAAGTGTTGCAGAAGCTGTAGCGAAAGCAGCCATTGATTCAGGGGTGGCGCAAATTACGGAAATACCAAGTTATTAATAGCTAAAAGCAGTGCCTAAAAAGGCACTGCTTTTTTGAGGTAAGAAAGCAAAATAATGAAGAAGTGTAAAATTATTTATTTAATTCCATTGCAACTTGTTTACCATCTACTAAAACCCTAGTTACTGCTACGATCACTTCTATCATTTTTTTCATCTCTCCTCGTGTCATTTCTTACTTTAAGTATAAGAGAAGAGAGATGCTTAAACGATCGAAGTATATGACGTAGAAATTACATCGATGTAAGAAAGTGTTTTAGTTTTGTCACTTTACTTAGCGGTAATTACAAACTGATCATAATATTTTTCATTTACATATATGTTTAATACCCATAATCCAGATGAAGGTAGTGACATAGTGAGAGGGAGTTCGTTTGTAGTGGAATCAATTGTATTTGAAGTAGTCCAAGTTGGTTTGGAAGTTTCTTGTTGAAAGAGTACTGGTGTTGGAGTTACTGATCCTTGCTTTAGTGCAATAATAGATAGTTTTCCAGTTGGCATTTCAGAATCTAAAAAGTACCACATTATTTCATTTTTTTCATTTGCGATAATAGGGCTATCAGCTATTCCAATTTTTTCTTCGATACCTTTTAAAGGTATTTTTTCTTGTATGAAGGAGGGTGTTTCTTCCCAATTTACATCTTTTAAAACGCTAAGATGAAAGAAGGAAGGTGCATTAACTTGGGTGGATGACGTGGCGATAGCTTCTTTTTTAGGTGCTTCTGAATCAGGCTGCGCTTGTGTGCATCCAGCGATGAGAAAGGAGAAAAGTAGCATAGTTCCAATTTTTTTCATGGTGTCACACTCCTAATTTTTATTGTTAGTGTAATTGTATTTGCTAGAAGGCGGGACAATTCCTTTAAAACGTCAAAAGAGGTCGTAAGTTTTGTGCGACCTCTTTTGACATTTTTTATATTTGTTCAGTTGTAAAGGTAGGTTCATTCTCTTTTTGCGGCATCGTTAAGAAAATAACAGAAAGAACGATACATACGCCGCCTAATAATTGATAGGCTCCAAAGGATTCATTCAGCCAAGCGATTGAAACGATGGCAGCTACAAGTGGTTCAATGCTAGATAAAATGCTCGTTTCTGTTGCTGCTAAATATTTCAGACTACCGATATAAAGGAGGAAAGAAAGAGTGCCACTTATGATGATAAGAATAAGCATAGAAAAAGTTTTTGGTGTAAAAGTTTGTGAAAGCTGATCCCATTCAAATGAGCGATTACAAATAAGGAGGGCAATGCCGCCAATTAACATCCCCCAGCCAATTACTACAGTTGTTCCGCATTCTTTAATAAGAGAAGCTGGATGAAGGGTATAAAATGCAAATCCAATTGCTGTTAATAGACCGAAAATAATGGCTTCTTTCGATAAAACAATATTTTCAATTGAACCGTTTGTAATAATAAAGTACGTTCCAGTTAAGGCAGTTATAATTGCGAGTAGTTGCATAGAAGCAGGGAATTTTCTTTGTCCAAATGCGACATAAATGGTAATAAGAACAGGACCTAGAAATTGAAATAATGTCGCTGTGACCGCATTACTAATATGAACTGTTTCGATAAAGGCATATTGCGCACCGAGCATGCCGAGAATAGAGAAAATAATAAGTTGTATAGAATGTCTAGGATGTTTCCAAATTTGAAATATGTTTTGTTTCTTTATAAGTAAGAAGGATAAAATAAATATTCCCGCAAGCAACAAGCGAATTGTTAAAAAATCAACTGATGATACGTTAGTATGTTGAAATAGCCACTGAATCATCGGGCCAGATAATCCCCATAAGGTAGCTCCTGTAATAATCATAATGAGTCCAATCTGTCTATTGTTGTTCATAATCATGCATCCCCTCTCGAGTATTTGATTTTTTATGTGTGACATGATAAAAGGAATTATATATAATTTCTGGTACTGTAAAAAGTATCAGATTTCGGTTTTATTAAGGGGTCAGATATTATGTTAGAATTAACGCCTAATTTAAATATGAATAGTAAAAAGGCATTGTACGTGCAATTGTATGAGTATATAAAAAAAGAAATTAAAGATGGAACGATTCCGGCTTTTACAAAATTACCTGCAAAAAGAAAGCTGGCGAGCTATTTACAAGTGAGTAAGAATACAGTAGAAGCGGTTTACGAGCAATTACTTGCAGAAGGTTATATTGAATCGGCATCGAGAAAAGGTTATTTTGTATGTAAAATTGAAAAAATGATTTATGTAGAAGGAAGTGAAGAGAAAGTAGAAGAAGTACCGTTTCGGGAGGAGAACTATACATTTGATTTCACCCAAACAGGAGTTGATACGAATACTTTTCCTTTCACTATGTACCGCAGGCTTATAAATGATGTATGGCAGCCACATAATAAGGAGTTGCTTTTTCTTGGACACCCTCAAGGGGAATTGAGCTTAAGAGAAGAAATTGCGAACTATTTGTATGAATCTAGAGGTGTGCGTTGTTCAGCTAGCCAGATCGTATTAGGGGCGGGTACACAAATATTAGTAAAGCTACTGTTTCAATTGTTAAAGGGAAGTAATTATGCAGTTGAAAACCCAGGTTATCATAGGAAAATGGTCGTTTTTGAACAGGGAGAGAAGAAGGTTCAAATGTTGTCTTTAGATAGAGACGGAATTTGTATGGCAGATTTAGAAAATAGCGATGCAAATGTTGTATTTGTAACTCCTTCTCATCAATTCCCATATGGAATGATTATGCCTATTACGAGAAGAACGCAGCTTTTACAATGGGCAAAGAAAGAAGATGGCAGGTATATTATTGAAGATGATTACGATAGTGAATTTCGCTATTCAGGAAAGCCAATTCCGGCACTACAAGGTTTAGATACAAATGGGAAAGTTATTTATATGGGGACGCTATCAAAAGCTTTGTTGCCCTCATTACGGATGAGCTATATAGTATTACCGAAGAATGTAATTGAAAAGTATCAAAAGGAATATTTGTTTTATACGCAAAGTGTTTCAAGAATGGACCAAGAAGTGATTAGAAAGTTTTTAAATGAAGGCTATTGGGAAAAACATATTCATAAAATGCGTGTCGTCTACCGGAAAAAGAGGGATCGACTTGTCTTTGAAATAGAAAAGTATTTCTCTAATCGTGTTGAAGTGATAGGAGAAGATTCAGGATTGCACATTTTATTAAAAGTGCATAATGGAATGCGAGAAGAAGAACTAATTCAAGAAGCAGCAAAATATAGTATTAAAATATATCCTGTTTCTACGTACTATAAAGACGGTACTGCACCTGAAAATGTAGTTTTACTTGGATTTGCGATTTTATCAGATGAAGAAATTGCGAAAGCGATTCAATTATTAAATACAGCGTGGTTTAGAAAAGAGTAAAAAACATCCTCATACGTGAGAGGATGTTTTTTGTTATTTATTTTCATCTAAGAATAAGACCATATGCTCTTCGTCCCAATATTGTCCGTTATATTTTAATGAACGTTCTTGTACACCGAATGTTTTAAATCCTAATGATTCATAAAGTTTTTTTGCTCCATCGTTGCCAACAACAACATCAAGCATAACTTGTTCTACTTCTAAAGATTTAGCAAGTTCAAGACATTCTTTAATAAGTGCTTTTCCTGCTCCAAGTCCGCGTGCTTTTGGAGATACATATACAGAACCGATTTTAGCTTTATGTTCTTGTTTTACATATGGTTTCGTTTCCAGTGTTGCAACCCCAATTAAATTTCCATCTTTAAATGCACCTAGCGTATAGTTTTCATCTTGTGCTAATTTTTGTGCTTTATATTCAATCGCGCACTCTTTATTAATAATATCTTCATAAGAAGAGCTAAAAGCTTCAGGGTTTTGCTTTAATCCTTCTACACGAAGTTCTAAGTAAATTTCCGCTTCGTCTTTTGTTAATACATGGATATCCAATTATATCACCCTCCAAATCTTTGCAAATGCACCTTTACCCCGCATTAACGGGCAGTAAGACTCCAACTTTAAAATTCGGCGAACGCGCGGGAGTTAGGTGGGAGACAACTGCCCGTAAATGCCCGATTGGTTCAACTAATAATCCATGGGTGAACCTTTCCATGGATTAAAGTTTCACTTTATTTTATATTGAAATAAGAATAATTTCAAAAGCTTAGCTTATATGAGCTGATTTTATGAACAAAATAGCACCAGTAGTGTTTACTACTACTGGTGTTTTCACACGCATCTTATTCAAAAGGTAGCTCGATTATAAAGTTTGTTCCTACTCCTAATTGGCTTTTTACTAGAATGGAACCGTTATGCAATTCTACAATTTCTTTTGCAACAGCTAGCCCGATACCTTTTCCACCAGTAGCTCTCGTTCTGGATTTATCAACACGATAAAAACGATCAAAAATATGCGGGATATCCTCTTCAGGAATACCTTCTCCTTCATCGTCTACACTTATTGTAAAAGAATCTGTTTCCGTGAGTACACGTATCGTAATAGATGTGTTTTCTGGCGAATGTTGATAAGCATTGTGTAATAAATTTAACATAACTTGTTCCATACGTCTTTCGTCTATGCAAACTTCCAAATCATCTTTGCAATATACATGAAGTTGCATTTGTTTATTTGTTAATGTTGTTTTTGTTTTTTCAACCATTCGTTCTAAAAATAGTTTAAGAATCACTTTTTGTTTTTTTATAACAAACTGATGTTGTTCTAATTGCACTAGCATAAATAAATCTTGGACGAGATCGGTTACACTATCTGTTTCATCCTCAATGATCTGTAAGTATTCTTCACGCTCTTCTTTCGTTAAAGAGTCTCTCTTTGCTACCTTCGCATAACCTTTCATATAGGTCAATGGAGTTAATAGTTCATGGGCAACACTAGCGAGAAATTCATTGCGTTCTTTTTTCATATAAGTCAGTTCACTGGATAAATCTTCAATCGTTTTTGCTAAGCTTCCAAGTTCATCATTCCGTTTAATACCTAAGTGAATTGGTGTATTTAATTTTGACATTTTTTCTGTTGCCCTCTTCATTTTTATAAGCGGTTCGGTAATAACACGAGAAAAAACAAAGACAGAAATAGTCGTTAAAATAATTGTCAAAACACTAATGATAAGAAATTGATTCATGAGTTTAAGTAACATATTTTCTAAGAAAGATGTTTTTAATAGCATATATAACTTTCCTTGAAACTCTTCTGTGTTAAGTGGGCTTACCGTTGTGATGAATTTTGACTTTTTCCAGTTCTTTTCGACGATCAATCCGCCTTTTGGAATAGTTTCTGTTTTACAAGTAAGTTGTTTTTGCATTGCTTTTGTTACGGGTTCTGAGGTGGAAATAATTTTTCCGTTATTGTCAGTTATAATGATAGCTATATCAGAGTTAGCAATTAATTCTGATTCTACTAAGTGTTCAGCTTCATCTGCGATATCGAACTCTGGATACACAGGACGGTTAGGATTTTTATTGTATTCAGTGCGTTCGATATGTTTCTTTTCTTTAGCAAATGCATTCCACTTTGCACGGTTTGTAATTTTGCTACTATAGCGATTGCCTTTTTCTAAAAGAGCAAGTGTTTCTTCTTCAATCCGCATTGTTGAAATGCTTTTGTAAAAAGATACGAAAGCAATTGTTTCAATACATAAAGCTAATATTAAAAAGTATGTCCCAATTTTAAGTGAAAGTTTACTCATTTTCTCACCATACCTTATTTCATATAAAGTGAAACTTTAATCAGTGGGAGTTTTCTTCATCCCCCACTGATTATTAGCCTTCACCAATCGGACTTTAATGGGCAGCCCGACCCCCACCTAAATTCTTTGCTTTCGCTGAATTTTGAGGTGGGGGTCTTACTGCCCATTAAAGCGGGATAAAGGGTCAGTGATATACTATTGTCCACTGACCGAAGTAATTATTCACTTTTCCATTTATATCCGACTTTATAGACAGTTTCTAAGTAATTTTCAACAGGAAATCCTTTTTTGCGTAATTTATCACGGATATTGCGAATATGTGAATCGATTGTTCTATATTCAATGTCTGTTTCGTAACCCCAAATTTTTTCGATTAAATCATCTCGGCTATAAGCACGGTTTGTATTTTGCAAAAATAGTCCAAGTAACGAAAATTCGATAGGAGTTAGTGAAATTTTTTCATCATATACTGTGACAGTATGTTTTGTTTTATCCCACTCGATACCATTGAAGCTAACGAAGCCATCTTTCTTTGTACGGCGTAATATAGCCTCGATTCTTGCGACTAATACATGCTCATCAAAGGGTTTTGTAATATAGTCATCTGCGCCCATAGTGAGGCCTTTCACCATATCGTAATTTTGGTTACGAGCTGTTAGCATAATAATTGGAACGTTGGAAATTTGACGGATTTGATAGCAAGTATCCCATCCATCCATATTCGGCATCATAACATCTAACAAAATAATATCGAAGTCTTTTTGTTCTATTAACTTTAATGCTTCAAGGCCAGAGGTAGCTTTCATACAAAAATAGCCACGAGGACTTAAGAACAGATCTAATAATCGTAACATGCGTTCTTCATCGTCTACTAATAAAATTTTAACCATAATCTTGTGCACCCCAAACTGTTCATTCTACTTGTATAGTTTACATGAAAATAATAAAAAACTCTTTTTATGTGATTGAGTGGAAGAGTTATTTTTACGCTCAGAGTAATTGACATAAAAAATGCACTAGTTTTGCACAACTATTTTTTATAATAGAAAACGTAGCGACACAAAATACCCTATGTTGCGACATAACGTCATGTCATTTTATTTATAAAATGACAATTCCATTCTATTGTGTATGTGAGATAGAGAGGGTTTTCGTATTCACCTCGCATCGGATAAGAAAAATTTCCTATCTCACACTTTTTTTAAAAGGAGATCATACACATGAATCCAAAAGAAGAAATTTCAAAAAAAGAAAAGCAAGATCGTAATACGGTTGTCATGTGCATTGCCGTATCTATGGTTATTATTATAAGTTGTGTAAATAAAATTTTGGGGATTTTATAATATAAAAAAAGCTTATCACTTCTTAAGAAGCGATAAGCTTTTTTCATTATTAGGGGAATTATTCTATATGATAAACCAAGGTAAAATTGCTAACCCAGAAGTTACAATTGCTGTAGTAAATATTAAAAGCATAGCTCGTTTGTTTTGTTTCATGTCACATTCTCCTCTACATATCAATTGAATGCTATACGTTCATTTCATGATTGGTGCCTCACTTTATACTTCTAGTATAATGAATGGAAAGGTTTGGTACGATCGATAAAGGTGACATGAAGATTACATTGTTGTAATGAAAAAAGCACCTTCCTTAATAAGAAGATGCTTTTAAAAAGCTATAGTGAAGTATTAATCATTTAAGAACAGAACCATATGTTCTTCGTCCCAATATTGACCGTTATGTTTTAATGAACGCTCTTGTACGCCGTAAGTTTGGAAACCTAATGACTCATATAATTTTTTTGCGGCATCGTTACCAACTACAACGTCGAGCATAAGTTGCTCTACATGTAATTTATCGGCATTTTCAATAATTGCTTTAATGAGAGTTCGTCCTGCTCCAAGGCCACGTGCTTTTGGGGAAACGAAAACGGAACCGATTTTTGCTTTATGTTCTTGTTTAATAAATGGTTTTGTTTCTAAAGTAGCAATGCCAATTAAATCGTTATCTTTGAAGACCCCTAGAGTATACTTATCCGGATTGCTTAATCGTTTTGCCATAGCAGCTACAGGATCCTCATGTTTCAGAACATCTTCATAAGAAGAGCTAAAAGCTTCCGGGTTCTTCGTTAAACCTTCCATACAAACTTTTAAATATATTTCTGCGTCCTCTGTCGTTAATAAGCGAATTTCCATAGTTGTAACCTCCTTGGTCGATTTCAAATAAAATAAATCCATTACTTCTATAAGATTGTGTATGCGTTTTGTTAGCAGTCTCTTTTAATTTGTAAAAGAATGAAAAGATATATGCTACAATGTTTTGTTTTAATTTATCCTGCTATTTGTGGTAGTAAAACTTCCACCTCAAAATTCGGCTGGAACAAAGAAGTTAGGCCCGAGATGAACAAATTCCCTACTGATTAAAGCTTTACTTTATGTAATGAAATTATATATTAACTTTATTAACTATTCAAGTGTTTAATATATTACATTTTCATAACTAAAATAACTCCTCGATTGAGGAGTTATTTTAGTTATTCGATTGATAACCATCAATTCGCTTTGGATGTGTGTAAATATTACAAGATTCATTTCTAATAAACCCTACGACTGTAATGCCTAAATCATGAGCAAGTTGCAACGCTAATTTTGTTGGGGCTGATTTTGATAGAACAATTTCACATCCGATTTTTGAAACTTTAAGTAAAATTTCTGATGAAATCCGTCCGCTAAATGCGATTATTTTTCCTTTAACAGATATATCGTTACGTAAACAATGACCGTATATTTTATCTAATGCATTATGTCTTCCGATATCCATTCTTGATAGGAGGATATTGTTTCGATCGCATAGCGCGGTATTGTGAACACCGCCGGTTTGACGAAAGGTAGTGGAAGATTGTTGTAAAGTATTCATTAAGTAAAAGCACTCTTCAGGAGTAATTTTTACATGTATATCATGTAAATCTTTTGCTTTTGCTGCGTCGTTTACGAAAATAAAACCTTGTCTACCTTTTCCACAGCAAGAAGTGATGTATCGTTTATTATATAAAGTTTGATAGAGTGGATTTACTTTTGATGATGTTACATGGACAATTCCGTTATCTTTTTGAACCCATAGTTCTTCAACATTTTTATAGGAAGAAATAATTCCTTCAGAAATTAAAAAACCAATTACCATATCCTCAATATAATTTGGTGTGCATACGACTGTTACATATTCTTCACCATTTAATTTAATAGTAATAGGAGTTTCTGTAACAATCTCATCAAGTTGTTTTGAAAATGTGCCAGATTGATAGCGTACAATTGTAGAAGTTTCTTGCGTAGGCCCCATATTAAATTCCCCTTTTATATGTATTTCTCTCCCATATTTATCATAAAACAATGGAAAAATAAAAACACCTATTAGCAAGAAGATCTCAGATTATTTTGGTTATTATTGTATATGTACGATATAATAGAACTGTAGAATAGTGATATTTTCAAGCTTTCGTAGTTATACCTTATAACATCTAGAATCGACTTCATAAGAAAGTGTTTCAGCAGAGCGTTTCAAAAATATGTACAGTAATACGATTTTGAAAACGGATTCATAATTGTGTTGTACAGTTGGTTGTAAGGAGAGGGGAAACTATGGCAGAACAGACAGTCCGTGTAACCGTGGATGGTAAAGAATTTTCCACAACGGGTGAAAAGACGATACTACAATTATTTAATGAGAGTAATTTGGAACATCCTCAAATTTGTCATGTACCAGAAGTAGATCCAATTCAAACTTGTGATACGTGTATCGTAGAAGTAAATGGAAAGTTAATGCGTGCTTGTTCAACGAAACTCGAGAACGGTATGCATATTGAAAGACAGTCCCAGCGTGCGAAAGAGGCACAGACTGAGGCGATGGATCGAATATTAGAGAATCATTTATTGTATTGTACTGTTTGTGATAACAATAATGGTAACTGTAAAGTACATAACACAGTACATATGATGGGAATTGAAGAACAGAAATATCCGTATGAGCCGAAAGTAAGTGCTTGTGAAGTGGATATGTCACATCCGTTCTATCGATATGATCCAAATCAATGTATTGCTTGTGGGCAGTGTGTAGAAGTATGTCAAAACTTACAGGTTAATGAAACTATATCGATAGACTGGAACTTAGATCGTCCACGTGTTATATGGGATCATGGTGTAAGCATAAATGACTCATCTTGTGTAAGTTGCGGGCAGTGTGTAACAGTATGTCCATGTAATGCGTTAATGGAAAAAACAATGCTAGGTGAAGCAGGGTTTATGACTGGATTGAAACCAGATGTGTTAGATCCGATGATTGATTTTGTAAAGGATGTAGAGCCTGGATATAGTAGTATTTTAGCGGTTTCAGAAGTAGAGGCTGCGATGCGTAAGACGAAAGTTAATAAAACAAAAACAGTTTGTACATTTTGTGGTGTCGGTTGTTCCTTCGAAGTATGGACGAAAGATCGCCATATATTAAAAGTGCAACCTGTTTCAGATGCACCGGTTAATGGTATTTCCACATGTGTAAAAGGTAAATTTGGATGGGACTTTGTAAATAGTGAAGATCGCATTACGAAGCCATTAATTCGCCAAGGAGATATGTTTGTTGAAGCTACTTGGGAAGAAGCGTTAGAAGTTGTTGCTTCTAACATGCAGCATATTAAATCTGAATACGGCAGCGATGCATTTGGATTCATTTCTTCTTCGAAAGTAACAAATGAAGAGAATTACCTTATGCAAAAACTAGCTCGTCAAATATATGGAACGAATAATGTGGACAACTGTTCCCGTTATTGCCAATCTCCAGCGACAGACGGTTTATTTAAAACTGTCGGTATGGGTGGGGATGCTGGAACAGTGAAAGATATAGCTGAAGCAGGCCTTGTTATTATCGTTGGTGCGAATCCAACAGAAGGACATCCTGTACTTGCTACGAGAGTAAAGCGTGCTCATAAATTACACGAGCAAAAGCTAATCGTAGCAGACCTTCGTAAACATGAAATGGCAGAGCGTGCGGATTTATTTATTCATCCGCGCCAAGGTACGGATTACGTATGGCTTGCTGGTATTACGAAATATATTATTGATCAAGATTGGCACGATAAAAAGTTTTTAGCTGAAAATGTGAAGAACTTTGATGAATACAGCAAAATGTTAGAAAAGTATACGCTTGATTATACAGAAGAAATTACGGGGATTTCAAAAGAAAAACTGAAAGAAATGGCTCGTATGGTATATGAAGCTGATGGTACTTGTGTACTTTGGGGAATGGGTGTAACGCAAAATACAGGAGGAAGTACAACGTCCGCTGCCATTTCAAATTTACTGCTCGTTACGGGTAACTATCGTCGTCCTGGTGCAGGTGCATATCCATTACGTGGACATAATAACGTACAAGGTGCTTGTGATATGGCAACATTACCAAACTGGCTTCCTGGTTATCAAGCAGTATCAGATGATACGCTTCGTGCGAAGTTTGAAAAAGCATACGGCACAACTATTCCGAAAGCACCAGGATTGAATAATATTGCAATGTTACTGGCAGCGGAAGAAGGAAAACTACGTGGTATGTATGTCATGGGTGAAGAAATGGCTTTAGTCGATTCCAATGCGAACCATGTACAACATATTTTATCGAATCTAGACTTCCTTGTTGTTCAAGATATGTTCTTATCAAAAACAGCTCGTTTCGCCGATGTTATTTTACCAGCGGCACCAAGTTTAGAAAAAGAAGGAACGTTTACGAATACAGAGCGCCGTATTCAAAGATTATATGAAGTATTGAAACCACTTGGTGATTCAAAACCAGACTGGTGGATTTTACAAAAAGTTGCTCGTGCACTAGGCGGGGATTGGAATTACGAAAATCCAAGTGAAATTATGGACGAAATTGCGTCACTTGCACCGTTATACTCTCAAGCAACGTACGACCGTCTAGAAGGCTGGAATAGTTTATGTTGGGGTAGTCATGATGGTAGTGATACACCGCTATTATATGTAGATGGATTTAACTTCCCAGATAAACTTGCTCGTTTATCATTAGATGAATGGGTACCACCGGTTGTAGCGCCAGATGAGTATGATTTACTGTTAAATAATGGACGCATGCTAGAACATTTCCATGAAGGGAATATGACGAATAAATCAGCTGGTATTTTATCTAAAGTATCTGAAGTATTCGTTGAAATTTCACCTGAACTCGCTATAGAGCGCAATGTGAAAGATGGTGGTCTTGTAGAATTAGCATCACCATTTGGAAAAATTAAAGTACAAGCGCTTATTACTGACCGTGTAACGGGGAAAGAGCTATATTTACCGATGCATGCAACGATAAATGAAGAAGCGATTAATATTTTAACTGGGACGGCAACAGACTTGTATACGTGTACACCGGCGTATAAACAAACGATGGTGAAAATGCGTGTATTACGTGAGAAAGGAAACCGTCCGTTACCATCTTCAAACCCGCGAGATAAACAGCGTAATCCGCAAAATGGTGTTGAAATCGAGCAAAAATGGCAAAGAAAACAATACGTATCACTTGTGGACTAGGGGGCTGAGATAGTGGCGAAGGAAATTACGTTAATTAAAAAGAAAGTTGTAACAGAGGAAGAGCAGAAACAGCAAGTAGCGGATGAACTGTTTGCTGAATTAGCAAATAATCGTGAAGCAGTCGAGGAAACGATGCAGTTACTAGCACAATTACAAAAAGCGGGTATTTTAGATGCTGCGATTAGTTTACTTGCGGCGAAAGAAGATGTTTCGAAAATCGCTGTGGAGCAATTAAATCGTGAGCCAGTGAAAAATGCATTAAACAATATGATGGGGGCAGGAGAAGCACTATCTTCAGTTGACCCAGAAGTAACAAAGCAAATTACGTCAAGTTTAGTTACAGGGTTGCAATTTGCGACAGACGAATTAAATAGTGGTAAAAAAACAAAGGTAATGGATTTCTTTAAAGTACTAAAAGATCCGGATATCAATAGAGCCATTACATTCGGGTTTAGTTTCTTAAAAGCATTTGGACAAGGGCTAGAGAAAAAATAGAGTAGATGAAAAAGTGATGGGAAGTAGCCATCACTTTTTTCGTTATATGTATAAGAGTGTTCATGTTAGGCGGAATATATTATTATTAAAAAGATGGATTGGAAATGGAAATATGGAATCCATCTCAAATATCGTTTTAGAATGTGGAGGAATATATGCAACACCGTAAAAGACTATCTATACCAGGAGTAATGAGACATTCCTTTCAAACTGTTAGATTTGCTTTTTGGAATGTGTTAACATTCCAACTTGCTTATAAATTGTTAGCAGCGATTGTGTTTATCCCACTTTTCGGTATTATTTTCAATAAGTTGTTGTACTTTGGTGGGTATGCAAATGCAACAAATGATGAGTTATTAGCATTTTTGAAAACACCATACGGGATTTTGGCGATTGTAGTTTTATCTATATTGGCATTGTTTCTTATCTTTACAGAGTTTGCAGTACTTATTATCATTTCGTACTTCGCTCATAAAAGACAAAAGGTGAGATTACGTCCGATTTTATATAAAACCGTAACGTATTTACCTTCTCTGTTTACATATTGCTTGCCTGGATTGGTTTTGTATGCAGTTGTACTATTACCACTATTAAGTATGGGATATAAATCTGCATTGATTCCTGAAATTCAAATTCCTAATTTTATTACAGGTGAACTATTTAAGACAACAATGGGCCAAGTTGGATATTTTACTTTCTTTGCTGTAGTTGCCTATTTAAATCTTCGTTGGATTTTTGTTTTACCTATTATTGTTTTAGAGGAAAAGCCGTTTCGCACGGCAGCACGCAAAAGCGCAAACTTAGTAAAAGAAAGCTTCTTTAAAGTATTGTTCTTTTTAGTAGGTTTTTTCATATCTGTAGGAATCGTCTTTCTTTTATGTGTAGGGATTTATTTGCTTTGTCTGTGGGGAGTATATGAATTTACAAACCCAGAAGGGACATTTGCACTACTAGCAGAGTCAACTATTTCAGTCTTCTTAACGAGTACATTGTATTTATTTAGCTTTATTATGACGCCGTTTTATATTATGGCGTTAACAAGGTTGTATTTACAAAAGGTTCCAGTTGAAGATGTTTTATTAGAAGAAGGATTAGATTATTCGAAAACAAAAGCAGATAAATGTTTCTTCCAAAAACATCGCTGGAAATTTATTGGTGTATATATTGTAGGGATTATTACTGCGGGCATGGTAGTTGCCTTCATTGTGACCTTTATTACAAACACATATAAAGAGCCGATTATTATGGCGCATCGTGGTTATATTTCAAAAGGTGTAGAGAATACAAAAGAAGCTGTGCAAGGTGCTATTGATGCAAAAGCAGACTACGCTGAAATTGATGTACTACAAACAAAAGACGGTGAACTAGCAGTTATACATGATTTGAAGTTAAAACGTCTTGCTAATGCCAATGTGCATGTGTCAGATTTAACGATGGATGAGTTAAGGCAGCTTACTCTTAGTCAAGACGGACTTTCAGGACAAATAAGTACGCTT
This sequence comes from Bacillus cereus group sp. MYBK79-1, assembly GCF_051915365.1. Lineage (NCBI taxonomy): Bacteria > Bacillati > Bacillota > Bacilli > Caryophanales > Bacillaceae > Bacillus > Bacillus cereus group sp. MYBK79-1. The sequence continues at coordinate 69,278 of NZ_JBQAEO010000009.1, forward strand.
GATGAAATCATTAAGCTGTCAAAGGACAAAATTAAACTCAACATTGAAGTGAAACTTCATGGTGGCGAAAAGGATTTCGTAAACAAAGTATTAAAAACGATTAAAGATAATGAATTTGAGAAGCAATGTGTCATTCAAACGTTACACTATCCACTTATAAAAGAGTTTAAGCGTGCAAATCCAAATATAAAAGTAGGATATATATTGTATGCAAGTAGGGCGAATTTAAAATATGTACAAGCTGATTTTTATGTAGCAGAAGAATATATGTTAAATAAAAAATTAGTAAAAGAAGCAAGGAAATTAAACAAACCAATTTACGTATGGACAGTAAATGATATGGAAAGTTTAAAGGGATATTATAAGTTAAACGTAGATGGTATCATTACCGATTACCCTGAAGATGCACGTGAAACAATTAAGATGTTAAAAGAGCAAGAAGCGGAAGAAAGTGATCTGTTTGATAAAATTACTGAAACAACAGATGATTTATTTTCTAAGTTATTTATCAGTTACCCAGCTGCTGGCTAAATGCCCGCAGCTGTTTTTTTACGAAAAGAATATATTCCTAAAGTATTGTGCAAATTAATAACTGTATATGTATACGGTATCAATGGTATTTTTTACATTGTTACATTATTGTCGAATAATAAATGATTGAGGCTTATTTTTCAGGAGTATAATAAAAATAGAGTGATAGATAATGGAATGTAACGAAGAGGCTAATAGAATCAATGTTCCATATATTTACACTATTCTAAATATATAAACTTTAAAAAAATGATATGTTAGCGTTTTCATAACTTTTAAGTTATGCTAGAATAAGGACATAAGTTATTAATTATTACAAAAAGAAAAAAGACTTTCTTTTTTCTGTTAATTATAAGGGGGCATTTCATTATGCGTATTGGGGTACCAGCAGAAATTAAAAACAACGAAAACCGTGTGGCAATGACACCAGCAGGTGTTGTACATTTAATTCGTAACAATCACGAAGTATTCATTCAAAAGGGTGCAGGTTTAGGATCTGGTTTCACAGATGCTCAGTATGTTGAAGCGGGAGCAAAAATTGTTGACACAGCTGAAGAAGCTTGGAACATGGAAATGGTTATGAAAGTTAAGGAACCAATTGAAAGCGAATACAAACACTTCAGCGAAGGTTTAATCTTATTCACATACTTACACTTAGCTCCAGAGCCAGAATTAACAAAAGCGTTAATCGAGAAGAAAGTTGTTGCGATTGCATACGAAACAGTGCAATTAGAAAACCGTTCTCTACCATTACTTGCACCTATGAGTGAAGTAGCTGGTCGTATGGCTGCACAAATTGGTGCACAATTCCTTGAGAAAAACAAAGGCGGTAAAGGTATCTTACTTGCAGGTGTTCCAGGGGTTAAACGTGGTAAAGTAACAATCATCGGTGGTGGACAAGCTGGTACAAATGCTGCTAAAATTGCAGTTGGACTAGGTGCGGATGTAACAATCATCGACTTAAGTGCAGAACGTCTTCGTCAACTAGATGACATTTTCGGTAACCAAGTAAAAACTTTAATGTCTAATCCTTACAATATTGCAGAAGCTGTAAAAGAGTCTGATCTTGTAATCGGTGCAGTATTAATCCCAGGTGCAAAAGCGCCAAAACTTGTAACAGAAGAAATGATTCAATCAATGGAACCAGGTTCTGTTGTTGTAGATATCGCGATTGACCAAGGTGGTATTTTCGAAACAACTGACCGTATTACAACTCATGATAACCCAACTTATGAAAAACACGGCGTTGTTCATTATGCAGTTGCTAACATGCCAGGTGCGGTTCCACGTACATCAACTCTTGCATTAACAAACGTAACAGTACCATATGCAGTACAAATTGCGAACAAAGGCTACAAAGAAGCTTGCCTAGGCAACTCTGCATTACTAAAAGGTATTAACACATTAGATGGCTATGTAACATTCGAAGCAGTTGCAGAAGCTCACGGTGTAGAATACAAAGGTGCTAAAGAATTATTAGAAGCAGAAACAGTATCTTGCTAATAGAAGCATTATACAAAACAAAATCGAACAATATATAAACCAACATGATAAGAGCTAAGAGTGAATATCTCTTAGCTCTTCTTGGCAAAAGGGGGCATACATCGTGGCCAACCTATTTAAAAAGAAATCCGTTACGCAACTGTTAGGGGAAAGTAAAAGTAAAACTTTAACGAAAACGCTAGGGGCATTCGACCTAACAATGCTAGGGATTGGTGCGATAATTGGTACAGGAGTTCTAGTATTAACAGGATTAGTAGCAGCAAGAGATGCTGGTCCAGCAGTTATTTTTTCATTCATGATTGCAGCGATTGTTTGTGGATTTGCAGCATTATGTTATGCTGAAGTTGCATCTACACTTCCGGTTTCAGGTAGTGTGTACACATATTCATATGCGACAATTGGTGAGTTTATTGCCCACCTAATGGGATGGACATTACTATCCGTATATGTCGTAACAACTGCCGCAGTAGCTGGTGGATGGACGGGTTATTTTAATAACTTAGTGAGTGGATTTGGATTAGAAATTCCAACGGAGCTGTTAAAGATTCCATCACAAGGTGGGATCGTGAATTTACCAGCAATCATCATTACATTAGTTTTAACTTGGTTACTATCAAGAGGTACGAAAGAAAGTAAGCGTGTGAATAACATAATGGTATTAATTAAAATTGGTATTGTTGTTTTATTCATTGCAGTTGGTGCGTTTTACGTACAACCAGAAAACTGGACACCATTTATGCCGTACGGTATTAGCGGAGTATTTGCAGGAGGAGCAGCAGTATTCTTTGCTTTCTTAGGATTTGATGCATTAGCAACTTCTGCTGAAGAAGTAAAAAATCCACAACGTGATTTACCGATTGGTATTATTGCTTCGTTAGTTATTTGTACAATCATTTATGTTGTAGTTTGTCTTGTTATGACAGGTATGGTTTCTTATAAAGAATTAGATGTACCAGAAGCTATGGCATATGTGCTTGAGGTTGTAGGACAAGATAAAGTAGCAGGTGTAATCGCAGTTGGAGCTGTAATTGGTATTATGGCTGTAATCTTTGCTTACATTTATGCAACAACACGTGTATTCTTCGCGATGAGCCGTGACGGTTTATTACCAAAATCATTTGCGAAAATTAATAAGAAAACAGAAGCGCCAGTATTCTCAACTTGGTTAACAGGTATTGGTAGTGCTTTAATTGCTGGATTTGTCGATTTAAAAGAATTGTCGAATTTAGCGAATATTGGAGCGTTATTAACATTTGCGATGGTTGGTGTGACGGTTATTATTCTTCGTAAAACACATCCGAATTTACAACGTGGCTTTGTGGTACCACTTGTGCCAACGCTACCTATTATTTCAATCGCATGTTGTCTATTCTTAATGTTTAACCTACCATTAACAACATGGATCTACTTCGGTATTTGGTTAGCAATTGGAGTAGTTGTATACTTTGTTTATTCGAAAAAACATAGTCATTTAAAAGACGATGGAAGTTCGCAGGATAATTTAGAACAAGCTAATTAAAAGGGATATAAGTATAGTAAGCCTTGTGCGTCTAGGGAGCGCGCAAGGCTTTTTTCTTTTGGGCAAAATGTACATTCTTTTTTGTATGAGAATGTAATGGATGCGGAAAATATGTGCAAGCCTTATTAAAATGTGAACAAAAGGTTCGGAAAAATGTATGAGATTTCATTGACACATATGAATGAATGCTCATATAATAAGAGTATAAGATATATGAATGATTGTTCATATGTTCAAATGAAGAGGTGAGCTATAATGGCTGGAAATAAAGTAGAAACACCACAAGAGACATGTTCTCAGACGATAATTCATGGAGAAGTTGTTGACCAAGTAAAACAAACAATTCCAACTGATGAAAGTTTAAGTAAAGTAGCAGAATTATTTAAAGTATTAGGCGATCGTACACGTACGAGAATATTACATGCGTTATTTGAAGCTGAAATGTGTGTTTGTGATTTAGCGTATTTATTAGGGATGACACAATCATCTATTTCACATCAGCTCCGTGTGTTAAAGCAAGCGAAACTTGTAAAGAATCGTAAAGAAGGAAAGGTCGTTTATTATTCGTTAGCTGACCAGCACGTAATTCATATCTTCGAGCAAGCGTTTGAACACGTAAACGAGGAAGAATAAAAAAACGCGAGGAGGGAGAACGATGGCTGAAGCATTAGTGAAAAAGAAACTGATGTTAGAAGGTTTAGATTGTGCGAACTGTGCAATGAAAATTGAAAAAGGCGTTGGAAATATAGAAGGAGTAAATTCTTGCTCTGTAAATTTCGCGACAAAAACAATGATTTTAGAAACAGCACAAAATAAAGAGAGCGAAGTTGTTACTGAAGCAAAACAACTCGTTACAAAATTAGAACCGCACATTAAAGTACAAGAAGAAAAAAACACAAAAGTAGCAAAAGAAGTGTTTATATTAGAAGGTTTAGATTGTGCAAACTGTGCGATGAAGATTGAAAATAAAGTGAAAGAAATGCCGACTGTTTCAGCAGCAACTGTTGATTTCGTATCAAAGAAATTACGAGTTGAAGTAGTGAATAAAAGAGAATTAGAAGCGACTGTAGCAAATATAACAAATGTCGTTCAAAAGTTAGAACCAGATGTGAAAGTTGTTCGTGAAGAAAAGGGTAGCAATGACCACGGACATAGTCATGACCATGGTGAAGCAAATGTGAAAAAGATGGTAGGACGATTAGTCGTCGGCGGAATTTTGACAGCAATTGCTGCATTAGCTGGCTTACCACAAATGATCACAATTTCGTTATTCGTCCTTGCGTATTTATTAATAGGTGGAGATATCGTTTGGAGAGCGATAAGAAACATAACTCGTGGCCAAGTATTCGATGAGAACTTCTTAATGGCAATTGCAACACTAGGAGCTTTCGCGATTCAACAATATTCAGAAGCTGTTGCGGTAATGCTATTCTATCAAGTAGGGGAACTATTCCAAAGTATTGCGGTAAACCGTTCTCGAAAGTCAATTACTTCATTAATGGATATCCGTCCTGATTACGCGAATGTGAAGGTTGGAAATGAAACGAAACAAGTATCACCAGAAGATGTACAAATTGGCGATTATATTATCGTGAAGCCTGGTGAGAAAGTACCGTTAGACGGAAAAGTAGTTGAAGGAACATCAATGGTAGATACTTCAGCATTGACTGGTGAATCTGTACCACGTGAAGTTGAAGTTGGAAATGATGTATTAAGTGGTTTTGTGAACCAAAATGGTGTATTAACAATTGAAGTTACAAAAGAATTTGGTGAATCAACGGTATCAAAAATTTTAGATTTAGTTCAAAATGCAAGCAGTAAAAAAGCGCCAACAGAAAACTTTATTACGAAGTTCGCGCGTTACTACACTCCAGTTGTAGTTATTACAGCAGCGATCATGGCGTTTATTCCACCACTTATTTTAGAAGGGGCTACATTCTCAGAATGGATTTATAGAGCTTTAGTGTTCTTAGTAATCTCTTGTCCATGTGCATTAGTTGTATCTATACCTCTTGGATTCTTTGGGGGTATCGGTGGTGCATCTAAAAGTGGTGTGTTAATAAAAGGAAGTAACTATTTAGAAGCTTTAAATGATGTGAAATATATTGTTTTTGATAAAACAGGAACATTAACAAAAGGTGTCTTCAAAGTTACAAAAATGGAACCAAGCGAAGGTATTACAAATGAAGAATTATTAGAGTATGCAGCATTTGCTGAAGTGTATTCTAATCATCCAATTGCACAATCTATTCGAAAGGCATATGGAAAATCAATTGATGAAAAAATAATCGATGATTATAACGAAATTTCTGGTCACGGTACAGTCGTAAAAGTACAAGGAAAAGAAATTTTTGCAGGTAATGCTAAATTAATGAGAAAAGAAAACATTACATTTAAGCAACCAGAAACGGTAGGTACATTAGTTCACGTTGCTGTAGATGGGGAATATGCAGGTTATATCGTTATCTCTGATGAGGTAAAAGAAGATTCAAAACAAGCAATTCAAAAGTTAAAAGAACTAGGTATTAAGAAGACAGTCATGTTAACTGGTGATGCAAAATCAGTTGGTGAAGCTGTTGGTAAAGAATTAGGTTTAGATGAAGTTCACGCAGAACTATTACCGCAACAAAAAGTAGAAGAGATTGAAAAAATTGATGCGGCGAAGAACGGAAAAGAAAAAGTTGCTTTCGTTGGTGATGGTATTAATGACACACCGGTATTAGCAAGAGCAGATGTTGGTATTGCGATGGGTGGTTTAGGATCAGATGCAGCGATTGAGGCGGCAGACATCGTTATTATGACTGATGAGCCTTCAAAAATTGCAACGGCCTTAAATATTGCAAAACGCACACGACGCATTGTATGGCAGAATATCATCTTTGCATTAGGGGTAAAAGGATTAGTTTTATTACTTGGTGCTTTCGGTATTGCAACAATGTGGGAAGCTGTCTTCTCAGATGTGGGTGTGACACTACTTGCGGTGTTAAATGCAATGCGTGTACTACGAGTGAAAGATTTATAAAAAAGAGGACGCAACCCGCGTCCTCTTTTTTAGGTTATTTTGTTGAAATTGAATCAACAAAATAATAACAAATATTATTTTATAAATAAATAACCTAATATTAAAATTCACAAATAAAAAATATTTGTCTTACTATTTTAATATATTTTCCACAAAGCTACATAAAGCATTGAAAAAACAGAGAAGGAAAAGCTTCTCTGTTTTTTCCCGCTTTAATGGGCAGTAAGACCCCGATTGGTGAGGGCTGATAATCAGTGGGGGGATGAACAAAACCCCCACTGATCAAAGTTTCACTTTATTTTTGTATATTTTTTTCAACTTGTTCTCGAACAGTTTGAATGTAATTCATTTTATGATCCCAACATTCTTGGCTTAAATCGACAGGGTACTCTTCGGGATTTAAAGTTCGCATATACTCTTCCCAAAATAGGGCGAGACTCTGTTCATTGTATTTTTGAATATCTAATATGTCTGGTAGTTCATATGTTCTTTCACCGTTAACGAAAATGTCTTTATGCAGTTCGCGGGCTTCAAAGTTTGTTACAAATTTACTTATATACGTGTGAACAGGATGAAACATTTTTAAGCGTTCTTCTTTTCCTGGTTCTTCAGAATCTAATGCAATATAATCGCCTTCTGCATGATCATTAACTCGATTGATAATGCGATAAATTCGTTTCAGTCCTGGAGTCGTAATTTTTTCAGGGTTAGATGAAATTTTAATTGTATCATTTAATTTTCCATCAGTATCTTCAATCGCAACTAGTTTATACACAGCCCCTAACGCTGGCTGCTCAAAGGACGTAATCAATTTTGTTCCAACGCCCCATACATCAATTTTTGCTCCTTGAGATTTCAAGTGCATAATTGTGTACTCATCTAAATCGCTAGAAGCAATAATTTTTGTATGTGTAAACCCAGCTTCATCTAGTAGTTTTCTTGCTTTTTTAGATAAATAAGCCATATCACCACTATCGAGGCGGATGCCATAAAAATCGATACGATCTCCAAACTCTTTTGCGACGCGAATTGCATTTGGAACACCAGATTTTAATGTGTCATATGTATCAACGAGAAAGACGCATTTTTTATGAGTTTCAGCGTATTTCTTAAACGCGACATATTCATCGCGATATGCTTGAACGAAAGAGTGGGCGTGCGTGCCGGCTACAGGTATTCCGAAGCGTTTTCCAGCACGTACGTTACTCGTAGAGGAGAAACCACCGATAAAGGCAGCGCGTGTGCCCCAAAGAGCTGCGTCAAACTCGTGAGCACGTCTTGTGCCGAATTCTAAAAGTTCATCATTATTTGCAGCATGCTTCATACGAGCAGCTTTTGTTGCAATTAATGTTTGGTAATTCACAATGTTTAGCAGGGCAGTTTCAATAATTTGTGCTTCGCCGAGCGGTGCATCAACACGTAATAAAGGCTCGTTATTAAATACAACTTCACCTTCGTGCATACTTCGAACCGTCCCAGTGAATTTCATATTTTGTAAATACTTAAGGAATTCTTCTTCAAATTGTAATTCTGCTAAATAAGCGATATCGCTTTCCGTAAAGCTGAAGTTTTCTATGTACTCTACAATCTTTTCAAGGCCAGCAAAAACAGCATAACCGTTCTCGAATGGAAGCTTTCGAAAGTATAAATCAAACACCGAGCGGCGATTATGAATACCATCTTTCCAATATGTATAAGCCATATTAATTTGATATAAATCTGTATGTAAGGCATAGCTATCGTCTTTATAATAAGTCATCGCGAAAACACCTCCATAATTTGGTTATAGTATACCAATTTTTCGCCGCTCGTAGCAAAGAATGGATATGAAAGTAGAGTCAAGAGGGAAAAAAATGAAATAATGCATATTTTTTAGAAAATTAACATTTATCAATTTATATTTCTCAAGATTTTATGTATTATTAGAGTAATGGGGGTAATGAGAATGGAGGAGGACAATGCAACAAACATTAGAAAAAATAGGCAAACAAGTCTTTTATAAACGGCTACAGCAAAAAATGACACAAGAAGAATTATGTCAGGGCATTTGTTCTGTCTCATACTTAAGTAAAATCGAAAATGGAAAGATCGAAGCATCAGAAGAAATTCTACAATTGCTCTGCACAAGGTTAGAAATTGCCGTGACGGATTTGAGAGATGTAGAAGAAGATGTGAAGGGGAAGCTGGATGATTGGCTGAATGCATTAATCCGTTTGGAGAAGGCACAAGTTGAGCGCATCTATAATGAATTGCAAGAAGATATGCAACACGTTTTAGATTTTGAAATTATAAATTATTATAAACTACTTAATATACGTTATTTACTGATGAAAAGAGACTTGCCGGTAATCGCAGAAGAATTAGAGCAGCTTAAGAAGGCATATAAGAAATTCTCGCCTTTTCAGAAGTTGTTGTATACGTATAGTAAAGGATTATTATGCTGTTTACAATATAAGTGGAAACAAGGATTAAGTCATTTATTAGAGACAGAAATTATGGCAAAAGAGCTAGGGTATCATGAGACAGGAATTTATTATAATATCGCTCTTACTTATAGTCATTTGGAAATCCAGCATCTTACGTTGCACTTTGCGAATATTGCACTAGAGGCATTTAGAAATGAATATAAATTTCGGAACGTGATAAACTGTCAAATTCTTATTGCATTAAGTTATGCGGAACAAGGGCAATATGAAGAAGCTTTAGAAATGTATGAGAGTATACTGAGGGAATCAGAGGCTTTTGCGGATAAAGATGTTTTAATGGCTATTACTTTAAGTAATATTGGGAATATATACTATAAAAAGAAAAAATATAATCAAGCGAAAGATTATTATTTAGAGAGTTTACAACTTCAAAAACAAATAGATTTAAATTATATAGACACATTATATGAAATGGCATTAGCTTGTATTAAATTAGAACAGTTTGAAGAAGCGAGAGAATGGATTGATAAAGGTATTGTCGCTGCCAAACGTGAAGAGAGATTTAATACAAAATTATATTTACTGCTTATGCTTCGAAATAAGTATTTTGAAGAGGCACGAGAGTATAAACAATTTTTGGAATTAGAAGCAATTCCGTTTTATAAATCAGCAGGTAATAAAATAGAACTGAAGAAAGTATATGTGGAGCTTGCGGAATACTTTTCTAAATCACTGAACTTTGAGCAAAGTAATCACTATTATAAGCTAGTTATTGAAATGTTAGAAAGTCATAAGGAGGATGAAAAATGAAAAAAGCATTAGCTGGAGTTTTAGCAGTTGCAGTAGTACTTACAATTGTCGGTGGAGTACAGTATACGAGTAAACCAGATACTTATGGATTAGATTTTAGTGTATCACAAACTGTAAATGTATAATGTTGAGAAACCCCTTTCCAATCGGAAAGGGGTTTTTTCAATATTTGTTCCTCAAAATTCTACAACACTTGAGAAAATAATTAATTGAATTTTTAGTATATTAATAGTGAAAACATAGTGCTACGATAAAATTACTCTTTTTCAAAAAAAATTTATTAGGGGGAAGGTTCATGAAAAAGAAAAGTTTAGCGTTAGTGTTAGCGACAGGAATGGCAGTTACAACATTTGGAGGGACAGGCTCTGCGTTTGCAGATTCTAAAAATGTGCTCTCTACGAAGAAGTACAATGAGACGGTGCAGTCACCGGAGTTTATTTCTGGTGATTTAACTGGAGCAACTGGTAAGAAAGCAGAATCTGTTGTGTTTGATTACTTAAACGCAGCAAAAGGTGATTACAAGTTAGGGGAAAAGAGTGCGCAAGATTCTTTCAAAGTGAAACAAGTGAAGAAAGATGCTGTAACGGATTCAACGGTATTACGTTTGCAACAAGTATATGAAGGAGTACCTGTATGGGGGTCTACTCAAGTAGCCCACGTAAGTAAAGATGGTTCTTTAAAAGTATTGTCTGGAACAGTTGCGCCTGATTTAGACAAAAAGGACAAGCTGAAAAATAAAAATAAGATTGAAGGCGCAAAAGCGATTGAAATCGCGCAGCAAGATTTAGGGGTAACACCGAAATATGAGGTAGAACCAAAAGCGGACTTATATGTATATCAAAATGGTGAAGAAACAACATATGCATATGTTGTAAATTTAAACTTCTTAGAGCCAAGCCCAGGAAACTATTACTATTTCATTGAAGCAGATAGCGGTAAAGTATTAAATAAATATAATAAACTTGATCATGTAACAAATGAAGATAAGTCACCAGTTAAGCAAGAAGCTTCTAAACAAGAAGCGAAACCGGTTGTAAAGCCTGTAACAGGAACAAATAAAGTAGGAACTGGTAAAGGTGTATTGGGAGATACAAAGTCCTTGAATACAACGTTATCTGGATCATCTTACTACTTACAAGATAATACGCGCGGAGCAACGATTTTCACATATGATGCGAAAAACCGTTCAACATTACCAGGAACATTATGGGCAGATGCAGATAATGTTTTCAATGCAGCGTATGATGCAGCGGCAGTAGATGCTCATTACTATGCTGGTAGAACATATGATTATTATAAAGCTACATTTAACAGAAACTCTATTAATGATGCAGGAGCACCATTAAAATCAACAGTTCATTACGGAAGTAAGTATAATAATGCGTTCTGGAATGGCTCGCAAATGGTTTACGGAGATGGTGATGGTGTAACGTTTACTTCATTATCTGGCGGTATCGATGTAATTGGTCACGAATTAACGCATGCTGTTACGGAGTATAGCTCAGATTTAATCTATCAAAATGAATCAGGAGCATTAAATGAAGCTATTTCAGATGTTTTTGGTACATTAGTAGAGTATTATGATAATCGTAACCCAGATTGGGAGATTGGTGAAGATATTTACACGCCTGGTAAAGCAGGAGATGCGCTTCGTTCTATGAGTGATCCAACGAAGTATGGTGATCCAGACCATTATTCTAAGCGCTACACTGGTTCTGGTGATAACGGCGGCGTTCATACGAATAGCGGTATTATTAACAAAGCAGCTTATTTGTTAGCGAATGGTGGTACACATTACGGTGTTACTGTAAGTGGTATTGGTAAAGATAAGGTAGGAGCGATTTATTACCGTGCAAACACGCAATATTTCACTCAATCTACTACGTTTAGTCAAGCTCGTGCTGGTTTAGTACAAGCTGCAGCTGATTTATATGGAGCAAATTCTGCAGAAGTAGCAGCAGTGAAGCAATCATATAGTGCTGTGGGTGTAAACTAAGGTTTTAAAGGGGAGTTTATTAATAAAATACCTCAAAAATAAAGAAGGAGCCTATGCTCCTTCTTTATTTTTTTCTCCATTTTTTCCACAAATAATACAATCCGACACACCCCGCGATTGTTATAATCCACTTTGCTTCATTTGTTCCATTTATGACGTGGTAGGCAGAATATACTTCAATCAATAAGGACGGTATTTTTCCTATTGTGCTGGCAATACTGAAAGAGAGTAATGACATTTTGCCTAAAGCGGCAAATAAAGTCACGATACTTGATGGAATGAAAGGTATGAATCGAAACGATAGAACGAGTAGAAAGGCCTCTCTACCTTCTACATAAAGTAGGCGTTCTACCTTTGGATACTTATTTACTTTGTTGTGAGTGAATTTCTGAAGGCCTATACGATAAATATAAAACGAGATAATAGCCCCTAATGCCTCACCAGCGATCGAAATAATGGTTCCGTTCGTTACACCAAAGAGCTGTATGTTAATAGCGGTCAAAAAAATACTAGGGATAAAACCTAAAAGACTGATGATGATGTTAATTAAGATACTAAGTGGAATTGCGATTGAATAATAGTCTGTTAAGAAGTTTTGAATTGTTTCAGCCATTGTTTAAAATCCTTTATCTTTTTTTGCATTACACCATATTTCTATTGTGTAGGCAAGTGCAAATTTACATAATGTAGGAAAACGTTGATGAAACACCATTGTTATACCTTATATAGGTATTGGGTATATAAAATAAGGGGTATATTTTTCTGTTTTAAAAAATACCGAATAAATCCTTAATTTAAAGGGTTTATTCGGTATTTATAATGGTGATTTAAGTCGGGGAATAATTCGAAAATCACGGGGGTATATTTTAAAAAGGGTCCAAAATAGTAGTTTGATGAAACTATGGTGGTAATAGGGCAAATTTAATGAGGAATTTAAAAAATATATACGTTTTTTCTTTGTGAAATTGACTTTTAGTTAAGTTATGATAATAATCATGGAAGAGGTGATATGATGAAACGAATAAGTAGTCTTTTCTTGAGTAGTTTATTGGCATTAATGCTGATCTTAAGTGGATGTGCAGGAAAAGAACAAAAAACAGAGAAACAAACAGGGAATCAATCGACATCAGTAGAAAAAATTAGTGATAATATTTTAGATGAAATGGAAGGGCCACCTAAAAATGGTCATACGATTGAAAGACATGTAGGCAAAACAGAAGAGGATTTAAAGAGTCGCTTGAAGACAGATAAAGTATCAGCGGCAAGTACATACTATGATAAGGAAACAGCGACGAAAGCTGTAAAAGATAGTTTGAAGCAGCATGATAAGGAAATTCAAGATTGGTTAAAGAATTCTAAAGAGGCTCGTCTCGTATTAAATACAACTCATTCATTCCCGGTTGGAAAAACGGTAATAAAGAAAAATATGAATGTAAAAGACAAGTTAGTCAAAACTGTTACTGTTTTAGCGAGAGATAAGTCAGGAGATCTAGGATATAAGATCATTACTTCTTATCCATCTGACAAATAAGAAGGGGGAGTACATATGTATACGACATTACAATACTTTCTTAAATCGTACTGTACGTTAAGTGTTCATGAGGATGAAATAGTAGGCGTGATGGAAGAGTTTATAGAGCAAGAAGACGAAGAAATTGTTTTGAAATTACGCGATGAATTATTATATATGAAGAAAAAGGATGCTTGGGAAGAGGCGTGTGTATTAGCTGCGAGGCTAGGAAATCGTATGTGGTCCTTAGAAGAAACGAAAGACCATCTTGAAGCTTTTTTACTATTATTGCAAAAGAAAAAGGCGTGAGTAAATCACGCCTTTTTCTTTTTTGAAATTTGCCCGTTTATTAGCACCTCATTGTTTTGGAGCGCTTTTATATACGCTTTTTGAAATTTGCCCGTTTATTAGCACCTCATTGTTTTGGAGCGCTTTTATATACGCTTTTTGAAATTTGGCCATTAGATATTACTTCACCGTTTTGTGTAACTTTTTTATACGTAACTGCTGTTATTTTGTCATTAGCTCTACTAATTACTTGAGAAGAAACTTCAACATTTTTACCAGTATTTGTACCGAAAATGCGTGTAGTAATACTGCCTCCATTTGAAAATGCTTGAATATAAATATGATTGCCTGTATTGTTTTTAAATTTTAAATCTGGACCATAATCTGCCACTGCTGCATCTTGCCCAAGTGGTAAATAATTTACGGGCATCGAATGATTGCTTCGAGAAACAATGCCTAAATCTGCTCTTAAAGCGGCGCTATATAAAGTACTACTAACTTGGCAAACGCCTCCGCCTGCACTTTGTATAACTTTACCTTGTGAAAAGACTGCTGCGGATTTATAACCATGGGCAGCATCAGTTACGCCAACGCGGCCATTAAAACTAAATGTTTCGTCAGGTGCGACAATAACTCCACTTAAAGTATTAGCTGACTTATTTACGTTAAAGGATTGATTCCCATTACGACCAGCCATTGGAGTCGAATATTCAGCAATTACTTCTTTAATACCCATTTTTTGTATATCTTCTGTAGAACGTTCAGGTTTTAATAGTGTAACTGGTAACGTAACGTCAGATGTACCAGAAGTAATGGCCTGTTTCGTTAAATCAGTTAACTTTCCTTTGTCAATTTTTTCACCATTTTGACTTTGGCTAATATTTACTGTAGAACCTTCAATATTTAATTCTGCATTAACAGGATTTTTTAAAGTGTCATTATATTTATCCTTCATAAAGCTTTCATAAGCAGTTGTATTTAATTGAGGCGTTAATTTATAATCACGTTTTAATTCACCGTTTTCAGCCTGCTTCCGCATTTGGTAACGATTCATTACGTTTCCTTCTTGTTCTTTAAAGATTTTGTCGATAATATCTTTTTCCTTATAATTTATCCCTAAATCTTTCCATGTGTACGTTTGTTTATCATTTTGGAATATGTAGGTAAGAGATTTTTGGTCTAATTCAGTTACCTTTTGATTAATAATTGCTTGAATATCTTTCTTATTTTTTCCATCGAGAGAAATACCTTCAAATGTAGTATTTGGTAATGCAATAGTATCTAATTGATTATTTAGTTTGGATACATATTGATATCCACCAACACCGCCTACACAAAGTAATATGCCCCCAGCAATTGCAGAACCGATCAGTATTTTACTTAGCTTCATTTATTTCCCCCCAGAAAATTTTGTATAAATATATGTATTACATTTTTTGTATAAAAATGATGAAAATAACATTATGTACGTACTAGTATACTATTATTTCCACTATGTGTGTAATGTTTTTATAAAAAATGTTACATTGCTGTAATAATTGTCTCTTTTTGTCACAATATGTACGAGGAATATGTTGAAAATTATAATAAAAAGGCTGTCTAGAAAGATCTAGCAGCCTTTTTATTATAATTTTTTATGTTCATTTTTATTCGTAACACCGAGATGTTCTTGTAGTGTTGTCGAAATATTATTGACGCTTGTTTCATTTGGAACGTAATAATAAATACCACCTATATATTTATCAGTACCTTCTACTTGCATTTTGTCCATTTTTAAATTGGAATCCATTGAATTTTTGGCAATGGTCATCATATCATCAAAAGTTAAATTTGTTTTTAAGTCTTTATCAACAGCATCTAATAGGCCACCAATTTTATTAATGGAATTCAGAGATAGTGCTTTTTCAGCAATAGCTTCTAAAACAAGCTGTTGTCGTTGACCGCGCATATAATCACTGTCGATATGACGAGTTCTAGCTAGTGCCAATGCCTCTTCTCCATTTAAATGTTGACGTCCTTTTTTCAGATGAATTGCACCTGCTTCGTCTTTACTATTTTGTTCTGTAAACTCAACCGGAACATCGACAGTAATACCACCAAGAGAATCGACAATTTTAATAAATGATTTAAAGTTGAATTTTACATAGTAATCAACTGGAACATCTAAAAAGTTCTCTACTGTATCAATTGTGCTGTCCACACCACCGAATACGTGCGCATGTGTAATTTTATCGTATTTATCACGTGATTTAATGTAGACACGTGAGTCACGTGGAATACTGACAAGCTTAACAGATTTATCGTTTTTATTAATTGTTGCAAGTAATAGCGCATCTGTACGAGTTGCTTTTCCGTAATTTTTACCTCTAATATCACTTTCATCAACACCCATAATAAGTACAGAAATGTTATCAGTCATAGGTTTAACGGCTTTTTCACGTTTGCTGGATTTATCCCCGCGGCCCAGTTCAGAATAGGCATTACTTAATATAGACTTTGCTTTACTATATATATGGAAGGAGTAACCTCCTGCTCCAAGTGCTATAATCAGTAATGGAATAAGAAGGAACCAAAGTAGACGTTTTTTCTTTGAGCGTCCTTTTTTGGCTCGAGTATCTTTGTTCATATCGGATTTCATCATTTTTTCTCCTTTAAAACTATCAAAGTGTATACATCTAGAAGTACATTCAAACACATAAAAATTATTGTACGCTAAATAAAAGTGATTGTACATGTATAAAAAATAGATGTCTTGATTATTTATAAAGACATCTATTCGTTATTGTATACAAAAGATAGGGATAAGAAAATGATAAAATTTTACCTAATTACAACATAATGCTTACGATAATTGCAGATAAAATGCTAACGAGAGTAGCTCCATATAGTAATTTAAGGCCAAATCTGGCAACGACGTTTCCTTGTTCTTCGTTTAATCCTTTTACCGCACCTGAAATAATGCCGATAGAAGAAAAGTTGGCAAAAGAGACGAGGAAGACAGAAATAATACCAACTGTACGAGGAGAAAGGCTATTAGAAATTTTACTAAGGTCCATCATTGCTACAAATTCATTCGTTACCAGCTTTGTTGCCATAATGCTACCAGCTGTGACAATTTCAGAACTTGGTACACCGATAAGGAATGCAACAGGCGCAAATACGTAGCCGATTAATTGCTGGAAAGTAATGCCGAATATAATGAGGAATAGGTCATTAATGCAGCTAATTAATGCGACGAATCCGATGAGCATAGCGCCGACAACGATGGCTACGCGAAAGCCATCTAGAATGTATTCTCCAAGCATTTCAAAAAAGCTTTGCTTTTCGCCTTTAATTTCTAAAATATCTTCGTCATCTTTCACATCGTAAGGGTTAATGATGAGTACGATAATAAACCCACTAAATAAATTGAGAACGAGTGCGGTTACTACGTATTTAGGTTCAATCATTGTCATGTAGGCACCTACGATAGACATAGATACGGTTGACATGGCAGAAGCACAAAGTGTATAAAGACGGTGTTTTGGAATTTGAGCTAATTGTTTTTTAACCGTAATAAAAACTTCTGATTGGCCGACAATAGCAGATGCAATAGCGTTGTAAGATTCTAATTTCCCAAGCCCATTTATTTTGCTAAGGAAGTAACCGATCCAATGAATAAAAAATGGTAGTATTTTGAAATGCTGTAGTATACCAATTAAGACGGAAATGAAGACAATTGGTAATAATACAGTAAGGAAAAATGACATTTCACCTGTATTGGCAAGACCGCCAAATACGAAGTTTATACCATCAGCAGCATACTCGAGTAGCTTTGTAAACAGACTGGAAATGACCCGAATAAGTATGAGGCCGATTTCTGTATTTAATAATAAATAGGTTAAAATCAACTGTATAATAAGCATGATGAAAATTGGTTTAAATTTAATATGTTTCTTATTGTTGCTAGCAATATAAGCAAGGAAGAAAACAACGATAAGTCCCACGAAAAAAGTAATAAATTTCATAGTAAGCCCCCTAAAAGAGATATTCTGCTATATATGTTTTTCATTTCAAGGGAGAATATGCATCTTTGGTAAAGAAAGGAATAGAGAGAGCATGAATATATGTAGAGTGCACCACGTTGCAATTATTTGTTCGAATTATGAACTGTCAAAGGATTTTTATACTCGGATATTAGGTTTTAAAGCGATAAATGAAGTATATAGAAAAGAACGAGATTCTTATAAGTTAGATTTATGTGTAGGGGAAGAGTATCAAATTGAATTATTTTCATTTCCTAGTCCACCTGAGCGCCCAAGTTTTCCAGAAGCAGCTGGACTTAGACATTTAGCATTTGCTGTTACAAATATAGAAGAAGCTGTAAACCATTTAAAACAATGCGGTGTGGAGACTGAAGCGATACGTATGGATGAAATTACGGATAAAAAATTTGTCTTTTTCCAAGATCCTGATGGCTTGCCTTTAGAATTGTATGAGGCTTGAAATTGGTGAATTTTATATAGGGTTGCTTTCAAATAAATGAAGAAACTAAAGTGAAACTTCTTTTTTAAAGGAGGTGTAACTTTAGCTAAGAAAGCTAAAGGACATATGTGGATATTTTAAAATTATTGATGGTAGCCATCCTTATTGCGTTAACAGCATTTTTTGTGGCTGTTGAGTTTGCAATTATTAAGGTGCGTAGCAGTCGTATTGATCAACTCGTTATTGAAAAACGAAGAGGAGCATTAGCAGCTAAAAAAGTAACTTCAAATTTAGATGAGTATTTATCAGCATGTCAGTTAGGTATTACAATTACTGCTTTAGGACTTGGGTGGTTAGGCGAGCCGACAATAAAACATTTACTCGAGCCGTTGTTTTTAAAACTACACTTATCTCCTGCAATTGCAAGTACAGTTTCATTTATTATTGCCTTTGCAGTGATTACGTTTTTACATGTTGTTATTGGTGAACTTGCTCCGAAGACGCTCGCTATACAAAGGGCAGAGCAAGTTAGCTTATTATTATCGAAGCCAATTATTTACTTTTACCGAGTAATGTATCCGTTTATTTGGGCTTTAAATGGTTCAGCAAGGCTTGTGACAGGGTTATTCGGATTACATCCGGCTTCTGAACATGAAGTAGCTCATTCGGAGGAAGAATTACGATTCATCTTATCTGAGAGTTATGAGAGCGGAGAGATTAATCAAAGGGAATTTAAATATGTAAATAATATTTTTGAATTCGATAATAGAGTCGCAAAGGAAATTATGGTACCTCGTACGGAAGTCGTAGGCTTATATGAGGACGAACCATTTGAAACACATATTAAAATAATCGCACAAGAAAAATATACGAGGTATCCCGTATTTGGTGAAGATAAAGATGAAATCATTGGGATGGTTAATGTAAAGGATTTATTTATTCGTTATATGGATGGTAATCGAGAGGAGGAGTGCTCAATTACACCATATACAAGGCCAGTTATTGAGGTGTTAGAAAATATTCCTATCCATGATTTGCTATTACAAATGCAAAGAAAACGAATTCCGTTAGCTGTATTATATGATGAATACGGCGGTACAGCAGGGATTGTTACATTAGAGGATATTTTAGAAGAAATTGTTGGGGAAATCCGAGATGAATACGATGAAGATGAACACCCGCCTATAGAGCATATAAGTGAAGGGTGTAAGATCGTAGATGGAAAAGTGCTTATTAGTGAAGTAAATGATTTATTTGGCATACACTTAATCGCTGATGATGTAGATACAATTGGTGGTTGGATTATGGTACAAAAGCAAATCGTCGCTGAAGGAGATGTTATTGAAAAATCTGGCTTTTCTTTTAAAGTTCTTGAAAAGGATATGCATCAAATTAAACGAGTGGAAATAAAGAGGGTAGAAGAATGATTTTCTATATTTTTTTATAAAAGATATATATAGAAAGATAAATGTTTGCGCTTTCAAAAAAGGTGCTATATAGTGAAGGTGGATACTGAAAAATTCTTCTGCATGATACTCGTATTTTTAGAGGGCGAATTTTTTAGATAAGGATTTAGAATGAAAAGTATAGGTGATGAAAATGATAGCAACGAAGGATATACGTATAGAAAAAGACTTTTTAGGTGAAAAGGAAGTACCAAGTGTAGCTTATTATGGTGTACAAACATTACGTGCTGTAGAAAACTTCCCGATTACAGGATATCGCATTCATCCGTCACTCATTACGGCAATGGCAATTGTGAAAAAAGCGGCGGCACTTGCAAATATGGATACTGGTTACTTAGCGAAAGACATTGGACATGAAATTGCAGAGGCAGCGCAAGAAATTGTTGATGGAAAATTACATGATCAATTTATCGTGGACCCAATCCAAGGCGGTGCTGGAACTTCTATTAATATGAATACAAATGAAGTAATCGCTAATCGAGCGTTAGAACGTATGGGATATGAAAAAGGCGAGTATGCGAAAATTAGCCCAAACACGCATGTGAACATGGCTCAATCAACGAATGATGCGTTTCCAACGGGAATTCATATTGCAACTCTTATGATGTTAGAAGAACTTCTTATTACAATGGAAGAACTTCATGCTGCTTTCCGTGAAAAAGCAAAAGAGTTCGATCACGTTATTAAAATGGGGCGTACACATTTACAAGATGCTGTTCCGATTCGTCTTGGACAAGAATTTGAAGCGTATAGCCGAGTGCTTGAGCGTGATATAAAAAGAATTAAACAGTCTCGCCAACATTTATATGAAGTGAATATGGGGGCGACAGCTGTTGGTACGGGATTAAATGCAAACCCTACGTACATTGAGCAAGTGGTTAAACATTTGCGAACATTTAGCGGATTCCCACTTGTTGGCGCAGAGCATTTAGTTGATGCAACGCAAAACACAGATGCATACACAGAAGTATCTGCAGCATTAAAAGTATGTATGATGAATATGTCTAAAATTGCGAATGACCTTCGTATTATGGCATCTGGTCCACGTGTTGGATTGGCGGAAATTCAATTGCCAGCTCGTCAACCAGGTTCATCTATTATGCCAGGGAAAGTAAACCCTGTTATGGCAGAAGTAATTAATCAAGTTGCTTTCCAAGTAATTGGTAATGATCATACAATTTGCTTAGCATCAGAAGCAGGCCAATTAGAGTTAAACGTAATGGAGCCTGTACTCGTATTTAATTTAATTCAATCTATTAGTATTATGAATAACGGATTCCGTGTATTCCGTGAATATTGCATTAAAGGAATTACAGCAAATGAAGAATTGCTGAAGCAATATGTTGAGAAAAGTGTCGGAATTATTACAGCAGTTAATCCTCATATTGGTTATGAAGCAGCATCTCGTATTGCACGTGAAGCAATTGAAACAGGAAAATCTGTTAGGGAGTTATGTTTAGAACATGGTGTACTAACAGAAGAAGAATTGGATATTATTTTAGATCCATTCGAAATGACGCATCCTGAAATTGCTGGTGCTTCTTTATTAAAGAATAAGAAGATGTAATGTGAAAAAACACCTCCATTGAATTTGTATATTTAGTATATGAATTCGGGAGGTGTTTTTTATATCATTATTCAATTGGACTTCTGGTTAAAAGGTTCTATGAGTTATATACATAAACAACGCTATAACAGGAAAAAACGTCTTATAAAAGACGTTTTTAAATCGGTTAAAGAACTATTTTAATGGAGGATGTTTTAGTGTGCTTAATTCCTCAGCAGTTAACCTATTTCCACCCCAAGCTTTCTCTTTAATATAATCTGGGTCGTTGAGATAAGCGGAGAAAGTTACTTTCCCATCTTGATAGTGATATACATAGTGAATGTTTTCTTTTTCATCATTCACGTACGTAAACAAGTTGTATCCGCCGCGCTTATAATCCTTTTTAAAATCGACGTATTTTAATTGCTTTTCCGCAATTCCTTGTTTGGATATATAGTTATAAATACTTTTTTTCGCTTGCTCTTTAGTAAATAAAAAGTATACAGTAACTAAAACGATAGGAATTAGAATTGAGATTAATATAATCAATTTTTTATTCAATCTTCCTTCCCTCCTAAATTCAACCATTAAATTGCGTTACTAATGATGGCTTATATGAGTCATTAAAAGTGTCAACTAAACCATATGGAAGAACATATCCACTTGGAGATTTCATTACAGGTTTTGAACCCGATCCATAATAGTATGCTTGGAAAACCAATTTAGAACAATATGTAGGATTCTTTGAGTATAAATGTGGACTCAGGTTATAGTCCAACTTAATGTTTCTAGTAGCACTTCCTGTACTAGAGTAAAAGTTTCTATCGGCATAGCTAGCGACTTGTCTAGCTAATGCTTGATCTTTAACCCGATATACTTTAATCCAGCGCCCATTTTGTGAGTACTCGTTTAACCAATCTGTAGCACGTGATTGTCTATTGCCCTCGCCATAACCAGGCATATCTAAAATATAATTATCCCCATTTGCAATAGCTGCATGACCTAAAATTCCTTTAGACATAGCGGCGTTTGTGATAAAAATATCTCCCGCTTTTATCGAAACACCTTTCCATGTTGCATACTGTAATGTTACGTCTTCTAATGTATCTGAGTTAGTTTTAGGAGCTTGTCCATAATTGTTTAATTTTAACCATTCTGCATACGTTAATGGCTGATCGAACACTTTTTCTTGAATACCCTCTACATATACAGGATAAAACTCTTCTTTATTTTGTTGTGTCCATTGCTCTAAGGATACAGTATTTCTATCTAGGGCACCTTCTTGTATAGCTTGATTATATAGTGATGAATAATCAATTTGATTCTCTTCTGCGAAAATAGATGAATTGAAACCGCAAACTATAAATAATGTTGCTATTAAACTAATAAAATACTTGTTCAAAATGACGCCCCCTATTTTATATTTCTATATAAGGATATTGTTTTGGTTAGGTTAAGTCAACTAAAAATGTTATATTAAGTAATATTTGTTATTTGTATCTAATTATATATTTTTATTATAAAGAAGGGTAAATATTGAAAATGTGTTGTTGCATAAGAGGTATTATTATTTAAGGAATAGATAAAGGGTTCAATAGGAAATATATTTTGAAGAATATTAATCTATAAATTGAGTATGAAAAATATTTGCTTTAGATTTGGAGTGAAATAATTCATATCAAATTGTTCGTGTAAAATCATTTGTGGTTTAATCATTCTAAGTGAAGGGAGAGTATATTGCATAAGGTAAGGTTCTAGGGAAATGGGGCGTACTATTGGGTGAAACAGAATTAATTTTTATATTATTTAGGGTGTAAAAATTAAACTACACAGAATTATTCAGATTGAAGAAAAAGTTGTTTTCTAGTTTGATTCTTACACAAATTAGTTTATTATTCACTCTTCTATCGGTTTTATATTTGTCTTTTCATAATGTAGATATAAAAAGGAAAAGCTTTATGCTCAATATAAAGAAAATGATTTATTAGGAAATAAAAAAGAAAAAGCCTCGATTTTTAACGGGACTTTTTCCTTTTTTATTATCATGTATTTGAATTTTTTAAAAGATATTAAATACAGCGTTTAATTGAAGTAAGCTAATAATCGCTAAGAAGATTAAACTGTATTTCATTGCTGTTTTAAATAGGGCAGATTCTTTACCCACTAGTCCAACTGCTGCACAAGCAACTGCTACAGATTGTGGTGAAACCATTTTTGCCATTGTACCACCTACTACGTTTAATGCAACGAGTGTAGAAGGAACGATGTTTAATTGATCTGCAGTTACTGCTTGAAGCGGTGCGAATAATGAACCACTTGATACTACTGATCCTGTAATGAATACGCCAATCCATCCTAAGATTGGAGAAAGAACTGGGAATGCATTACCAGTAGAAGAGAATGCAAGTCCAAGTGTAGATGACATACCAGAGTAGTTCTCTACGTAAGCTAAAGCGATAACGCTACAGATTGTATATACTGGAGCTTTTAGTTCTTTCATTGTTTCTACTACTAATTCTTTAACCATTTTACCTTTTACGCGGTACACGATAAGTGAAACGATAATTGCCAATACGATTGCAGTAGTTGTAGAAGAGAATACATCAAACTTGAAAACAGCTGCGAAAGGTGTATCAGCTTTTGTAATAGGTGTAGTTTTCATAACAGCATTATGAAGACCAGGGAACTGAATGTTAAATACTAAGTTTGCTAGTGCGCCATCCGGAGCAAATAAAGCTTTAATTGGTTTTAAATTAAAGATTGTTACGAATGCAGTTAAGAATACGAATGGAGACCAAGCATATAAAATTTGATTGAATGTATGAGATGCTTTTTCTTCTTGTTTTTCTTTTTTAGTAGAAGATTTTGGCTGCCAAACACGTAAGAATAATGCAAGAGAGATCATACTTACAACGGCTGCGAAAATATTAGTAAGTTCTGCACCTAAGAAGTAAGTTACAAGGAACTGAGTAACCGCGAAAGAAACACCACTTACAAGAATACCTTGCCAAGTTTCTTTAATACCTTTAATTCCATCAACCATTGATACAAGTAAGAAAGGTAAAACAATACTAATGAATGGTAAAATAAGAACAGTTTGACGACCGATAGTTAATGCGTCTAGCTCAGTTAATTGGGCTGGTACTGTAACTGGGATACCCATAGCACCCATAGCACCACCAGCGATGTTTGCTACTAAACAAATACCTGCTGCTTTTAATGGATTAAAGCCCATACCTACAAGTAATGCAGCTGTAATAGCAACTGGAACCCCTAGCCCAGCCGCGCCTTCTAAGAAAGCACCAAAAGAATAAGCGATTAATAATACTTGTAAACGTTGGTCATTTGTAATGCTTGAAATACTATCACGAATGACATTGAATTGCTCTGTTTTAACAGTTAATTTATAAAGGAAAATTGCTGCGATAACGATAGTACAAATTGGATAAAATCCAGATAAAACACCGAATCCGGCAGATGCTACAGCTACTGTTGCTGGCATTTTATAAACGAATATAGCAAGAATAATAGCGACAATCACACTGTAAAGACCAGCGATATAACTTTTCATTTTCAGTCCCATTAAACAAATGATGAAGCAGAAAATTGGTAGTGCTGCGATTAGTGCAGATAACCAAATATTGTTTAATGGGTCATAAATTTGTGTCCAAGTACTCATAATAATGACAACTCCTATCTATTTTATGTGAAGAAATTCACATTATTTGTGAAACTATTCACAATCAACTTACATGCTTAGTATATTCTCCTTCAACACTATTGTCAACGTAAAAAAGTATAATTATTCCATAATAGTGTTAAAAGGAATGCTTTGTTCATAAAGTAGACAAAAAGCGCACTCAAATCCATTTGAGTGCGCTTTTTGAAGTTATTTCCATATTTTTTTGTTTGTTCGCATATCATTAATCTTATATGTTAGATGACGTCTTTGCATTAAGTATATAGGATGTTGAAATTTGATAGGTGTCACATGCTGGTCTGAGTTGATCTAGTAAGAAAGAGAAAGTAAATGCATTTAATAGGAAGTTTTGAATAACAGTCTGAGCAAGTACAATACGAATTAAAACAACAATAAGTCAATTTTTAATATTACATTATCTTTTTTACTGAAAATTCCTTTTTGCATAACAAAGAGGTTAAATATGACCCAAATACGTTACGATAGGTTATCAATTATAGACGGTATTTTACAATATCATTACTGTACGTTGCAATGCGGTGAAAATATAACAAAAAGCCTGATAAAACAACGTTTGTAAGCAAAGTATTCCTAGCTCTTACTTTTGCTTTTTCGTTATATCATATAGTATAATATTCAAAATCAGCAAGGATTTTTTCCTGAGCTCTTTGTTGGTTAAGATGGAAAAAATTTTCATCTTTATAGGTTGATAAAGTTATGTCGTAACAGGAAATATAAGAACAGATATATAAATAAATAAAAAGAAAATAAAAACGAAAATGAGGGGAACTTTATGAGCCAAAATCAATTCGAATGTCGTATTTCAGAAGAAGATGTACAAATGTTAAGAGCGCTAGCGCATCCGTTACGTTTACGCCTAGTAATGGAACTAATGCAACGTGGAACTTGTAATGTAACACAATTACAGGAAGTGTTAGAAATTCCACAATCAACGGTTTCGCAACATTTAACGAAATTAAAACAAAATAAAGTAGTGCGCTTTGAAAGACGAGGACTAGAAGTGTATTATCAAATTCATAATGATAAAGTAAGTGAAGTTGTAAAGACATTATTTTCTTAAAATTTGAATATTATGGAAAGAGACGTGTGGGATATACGTCTTTTTTTTATTTGTCAGAAAGATAATAGGATAGAAAATGTTAGCATGAAGGGAAGAAAAGGCTATCCATTAAAATGATGCTATATGGAATATATTCTAAAGGGGAAAGAAAAGATAGAAAGGAGTGTAGTAAGGAAAAGGAGGAATAGTAGTATGGATGTAAAACGTGTGAAACAAATTTTATCTTCTTCAAGTAGAATTGACGTTACATATGAGGGCGTACCAGTATGGATTGAGAGCTGTGACGAGCAGAGTGGAGTTGCTCAAGTGTATGATGTATCTAATCCTGGAGAAAGCGTTCACGTGAACGTGACGGCTTTAGAAGAGAAGTAATAGAAAAGACGCTTCTAATTTTAGAAGCGTCTTTTTATTTCTTATTCCATCATATGTGCAATTTTCTTAGAGAACATAAGAAGTACTAATCCTAGCACGATTACGATAACACCAATGCTTGCGAATACTTCTAAATATCCTAAAGATTGAGTGAAAGCAGCTAATTGTCCTGCTAATAAGTTTGCGAAGCCAGTACCAGCTAACCATACACCCATTAATAATGACGCTAATTTAAGAGGAGCAATTGCACTTACCATAGATAATCCGATTGGTGATAAGAATAATTCACCAATTGTATGGAACATGTAAGTGAAGATAATGAAGAATAAGTTTGCTTTCATTGCAATATTACCTTCATCGCTACCAGTTTTTAAAACAGCTAAAGTTAGAACTAAATATCCAACCCCTAGTAAAATCATACCTAATGCCATTTTTGTTGGGATTTTTAAGTCACCATTTTTTGTTTTTGAAAGTTTAATCCATAATGCAGAAACTGGTAATGCTAGTAAGATAATGAACAGTGGGTTTATAGATTGGAACCAAGGTGTTGGAATTGTAAATCCACCAATTGTACGATCCACGAACTTATCTGTGTAAAGTGTTAAAGAACTACCAGCTTGTTCAAATCCTGCCCAGAAGAATACAACGAAACAAGTTAAAATTAAAATTGCAGCTGTACGTTTTTTCTCTTGTGCTGTTAAAGGTTTTTTCTCAATTACTTTTGCATTGTTTTCTTTAGATTTCTTTCCGACAACAGTTGTTCCGATAGATCCTAAGTAACGAGGTGCTAATGTATTAAAGGCAATTTGACCAATGATCATACCGATACAAGCTGTTAAGAATCCGTATTTATAATCTGCGAAATAACCGCAAATGAATGGAGCGATAAAAGCTCCTAAGTTAATTCCCATGTAGAAGATAGTGAATGCACTATCACGACGAGAATCGTTGTCGCTATATAATTGACCTAATAAAGTCGAAATATTTGGTTTGAAGAATCCGTTACCAATAACTAATAATCCTAATCCTAAAAATAGTCCAGTTTTCGTGTTCATTGAAAATAGTACAAAGTTACCAAGTGCCATAATGATACCACCAATGGTAATAGCATGGCGTTTCGTAATGAAATGGTCAGTTAACCAACCACCGATAATCGGAGTGAAGTATACTAACATTGTGAAAATACCGTAAATTTGTACGGCAACTGCTTTATCAAATCCTAAACCGCCGCTTACTAAGCTCGTTGTTAAATAAAGAACTAATAAGCCACGCATTCCGTAATAACTAAATCTTTCCCATGCTTCTGTAAAGAACAACAAGTATAACCCTGGTGGATGTTTTTTTGGTGATTGTTGCTCTCCAGCTTTGTCTAATTTTAAAGCTGCATCCATGTTTGTTTCCCCCTAATCCTGTATAACGGATATTTATGTAATCATTTTAATTTACAAAATATTTAGAAGTCAATAGAATTATATGGAAATAGAAAGAAAATTTCTAAAAAAGTTCTATTTTTCTTCAACCGTTACTGTATTTTGCCCTGAAAACAAGATGATAAGCGTTTTCAAATGTAATAATTGAATTCTAAAAGAAAATAAAATAGTGATTAATCAGAAAATTTAGATTAAAATATTTATTCTGATATAGAGAAAATATATTTTATTTACTTTTATAATATAACATATTGGGAATAAAAATACAAAACGAAATAATGTGACATTTAAGTGAATCGAAAAATAACCAGCTCCATAGAAGGGGAGCTGGTTAAGGAAGTATTATTTAACAAAGCGTTTTTCGATATCATCTAATAGTAGGTTAGCGGCCATTACACCACCAGCTGTATTCCAAATAACGTCGTCAACTTTGTATGCTTTACCATTTTTCACTGCATTTAAATTTTTAAATAGTGGATCATTGATATATTCTTTTTCTAATTCAGAGCCTTTTTTCTCGTTTCCTTTATCGAATGTGAAGTAGAATAATACGTCGCCGTCCATTGCAGAAATACGTTCTTTGGAAACGTTACGTTCTGCAAAGTCCTCTTTATTTTGATCACCAGGACGTTTAAATCCAAGTTCTTTTAAAATAACACCAGAGAATGTATCACCATGATAAATTCGAACATCACCAGGCATGAAGCGAACCATAGAGATTTCTTGATTTACTTTATCACCTAGTTTTGCTTTTAAATCTTTCATACTTTTATCGTAATCAGCTAAAACATTTTGACCTTCTTTTTCTTTATTTAATGCTTTCGCATAAAATTTGAAGTTGTCTTTCCATTCACCACGTAACGTCTCAGAGAACACAGTAGGTGCAATTGCTGTTAGTTGCTCGTACACTTTTTCGTGACGCATTTTGTTACCAATAATTAAGTCTGGTTTTAAAGAAGCGATTGTTTCCACGTTCACTTGTCCTTCATCACCAACAACTTTTACATCTTTCATTTTATCTTTAATATGTGGATACCATGGATCACCAGTCCAAGATTTTACAGCCCCAACTGGTTTCACACCTAGTTCAAGTAAAGCTTCAGTTCCTTCGTTTGTTAAAATAACTACACGTTTTGGGTTAGCAGGAACTTCTGTTTTACCCATTGCATGTTCCACCGTAATCATTTCCTTTTTCGTATTTTCTTTTGTTTCCTCTTTCGTATTTGATTTTCCACAAGCACTTAAAAGTAATGAAAAGGCTAGTAAAAATACAAATACTGTAAACGATTTCTTGCGTGTTAAATTCATTATGTACCCCCTACATACTGAGAAGTTTTTTCAATAGCAAGCATGATAATAATACTTCATGGTCCAATTGTCAATGAAAATAATTCTCATTATCGTTGACAATGAGAATTAAGTTGAAATACACTTACAACGTATCATTATACATTGAAGGGGAAACGCTGCATGTTATTAAAAACAAATCAAGCAAAATGGATTGGATTATTTGCTCTAATCATGGCAGTCGTTATTTGTATTTGGGGAAGTATTATTTTCGGATATACAAATACGAGCTGGAAATTAGCGTTAGATGCTTTTTTTCATTTTAATGGTTCCAATGAACATATTATTATTCAAAATGTGCGTCTACCAAGGGCGTTAATTGCAGCTAGTGTTGGTGCTAGTTTAGCCATTGCAGGTTGTCTTATGCAAACTTTAACGAAGAATCCACTTGCCTCTCCAGATTTTATTGGACTAAATTCAGGTGCTGCGTTTTTCATAGTTGTAGCAATTGTGATTTTTTCCGTGACATCATTATCGGCTTTCACGTGGATTGCCTTTTTAGGGGCAGCAGTTGCTGCAGTCCTTGTATTTGCTTCTAGTTCTTTAGGAAAAGAAGGGACGACGCCTCTTAAGTTAACGTTAGCAGGGGTCGCAATTAGTGCGTTATTTTCATCATTAACACAAGGGTTACTTGTGTTAAATGAAAAAGCACTTGAAGAGGTATTGTTTTGGCTTGCCGGATCTGTGCAAGGAAGAAAGTTAGAAATTTTACAATCTGTATTTCCGTATTTATTAGTAGGCTGGATCGCATCTCTTATGATGGCAGGGAAAGTAAATACATTAATGATGGGGGAAGACGTTGCGAAAGGGCTTGGACAACGAACAATTTTAATGAAATCATTCGTACTACTTATTATTGTCCTGTTGTCTGGTGGTTCAGTTGCGGTCGCTGGCCCAATTGGATTTATTGGTATTGTTACCCCGCATTTTGCCAGATTTCTTGTTGGAGTAGATCACAGGTGGAGAGTACCGTATAGCGGCTTGTTAGGTGCAATACTATTAATATTAGCAGATATAGCAGCAAGATATGTCATTATGCCACAAGAAGTACCAGTAGGGGTCATGACAGCTTTTATCGGGGCACCATTCTTTATTTATATTGCACGTAAGAGAGGGCTTAGCAAATGAAGAAGTATATTCCGTTTCGCATAGGAAAAGGCGGGCTCTCGTTTTTAATGTATAAACGAGCTTGTCTCGTCTTATTCAGTTTATTAGTTGTTTTAATTGGATTATTTTTTGCGAGTGCAGGTATGGGAGACATGAAAATTGCTCCTTATGATGTATGGCAAGCGATTACTGGAAATGGTGATGCGATGTCAAATATGGTTGTAAATAAGTTTCGTATGCCGCGTATTTTGATTGCCATCCTTGTAGGGATCGCACTTGCTGTAGCAGGATGTATTTTACAAGGTCTCGTTCGAAATCCACTGGCTTCTCCTGATATCATCGGGATTACAGGTGGTGCAAGTGTTGCAGTTGTATTATTTTTAGCTATATTTAGTGATAAAAATAATGCGCTAACCGTAAGCATTCATTATATGCCGCTCGCAGCCTTTGTTGGGGCAACGATTGTAGCGCTTTTTGTATATTTATTTGCATGGAGAAATGACGGATTATCACCAATTAGTCTCGTTTTAATAGGTGTTGGGTTTTGGGCATTAACGAAAGCAGCAACGACTTTGTTTATGTTGTTAGCGCCAATTTATCAAGCGAGCCAAGCGAATGTATGGATTACAGGTACTGTTTACGGTTCTTCATGGCAAAACGTTATGGTACTTGCGCCGTGGGTTCTCATTTTAACGGTAATATCATTTATAGCTGCCAGACATTTAAATGCGCAAGAGCTAGGGGATGATATTGCGGTAGGACTGGGCGTTCCTTTAACGAAGTCACGCGTATTCATGTTATTACTGAGTACAGCTTTAATTGGCGGGGCAGTTGCCTTTGCTGGAGGAATTGGATTTGTCGGTTTAATGGCACCTCATATTTCACGAAGACTAGTTGGCTCTTTATACGGTGCATTACTCCCAGTTGCGGCGATCGTTGGTGCAATTTTAGTACTCGCTGCAGATTTAATTGGGCGTACAGTTTTTACCCCACTTGAAATTCCAGCAGGGGTATTTACATCAGCAATTGGTGCACCTTATTTTATTTATTTACTTTATAAAAGTCGGAATTCATAAAGGGAGATGAATATGCAAAAAGCATTGGAGACGAAACGTTTGACGCTGTCTTATGGCGAAACAATTATTATTGATGAGTTGAATTTAGAAATTCCAAAAGGCGAAATTACAATTTTTATTGGTTCTAACGGTTGCGGGAAATCAACTTTATTACGTTCACTAGCTAGATTATTAAAGCCAACAACTGGTGACATTTTGTTAGATAATCAAGCCATTCAAAGTATGCAAACGAAGCAAATTGCTCGTCAAATGGCAATTTTACCGCAAGGACCGCAAGCGCCAGAAGGGCTTACAGTATTGCAACTTGTAAAGCAAGGACGTTATCCATATCAAACATGGCTGAAACAATGGTCAGAAAAAGATGAGGAAATGGTACAAAAAGCACTTGCTGCAACAGGTATGACAGAATTTGCTGAGCGTGATGTGCATGCTCTTTCAGGTGGCCAACGTCAACGTGCTTGGATTGCAATGACGCTTGCGCAAGATACAGATATTATTTTACTGGATGAGCCTACTACATATTTAGATATGACTCACCAAATTGAAGTGCTAGATTTATTATTCGAATTAAATGAAACAGAACAAAGAACAATTGTTATGGTATTACACGATTTAAATTTAGCATGCCGTTATGCAGACAATATTGTAGCCATTCAAGATAAACAAATATATGCACAAGGTAAGCCGGAAGAAGTAGTGGATGAGAAGCTAGTACGTGATGTATTCCGAATGGAATGTCAAATCAGTACAGATCCATTGTTTGGGACACCACTTTGTATCCCGCATGGAAAAGGAAGACGTGTAGTGAAAGAGGTTGCTCAGGCAATGAGATAATGAAAAAAGACGATGAGGAATTCATCGTCTTTTTATTTTCGGCAAGAGAATAAGAGGAAGAGGGGAATTCGTAAACGTCGTTCATATTCTTCTTCACTCTGAAAATAAGTTTGATTTGGTGTAGCTTCTTTTATGTTTGTAATCGTAAATCCAGTTTGTTGTAATAATGTAAAATATTCTTCCATTGTACGATGATATTTAATAACTTCTTGATCAATCCACGGTTCAACGCGTTTTCCCATTTTAAAATAATCATCGACGAGCCAGCTCGTAAATATGAAAAGTAAATGATAGATTTCTTGTAATGAATCATTTATAATCTAGAATTGTAAGCGGTTACTTTAAGCTATTTTTCTATAATAAATTCTGAAAACGTGTTAAGCTAGTAGAGGGATTATTAGAACTATTAAGACAATAATTCGCTTACATGAACGATGGGAGGCTTCACAATGTCTAGTAAAACACTTGCAAAATTTTTAGAAGAAAATTTAGAGGATTTAAAATCAAAGGGGCTTTATAACGTGATTGATCCGCTTGAGAGTTCAAATGGACCGATCATTACAATTGGCGGAAAAGAATATATTAACTTATCTTCAAACAACTATCTTGGATTAGCAACAGATAGTCGTTTGCAAGAAGCAGCAATTGGTGCAATTCATAAGTACGGCGTTGGAGCAGGAGCTGTTCGTACAATTAACGGTACTTTAGATTTGCATATTAAATTAGAAGAGACAATTGCAAAGTTTAAACATACAGAGGCAGCAATTGCTTACCAATCAGGATTTAACTGTAATATGGCAGCGATTTCAGCCGTTATGGATAAAAATGATGCGATTCTTTCGGACGAATTAAATCATGCTTCTATTATTGATGGTAGTCGTCTATCAAGAGCGAAAATCATCGTTTATAAGCATTCTGATATGGAAGATTTACGCCAAAAAGCAATCGCAGCGAAAGAATCAGGTCTTTACAATAAATTAATGGTAATTACAGACGGTGTTTTCTCAATGGATGGAGATATTGCAAAATTACCAGAGATTGTTGAAATTGCAGAAGAATTAGATTTAATGACATACGTAGACGATGCACACGGTTCAGGTGTACTTGGAAAAGGTGCAGGTACTGTAAAACACTTCGGTCTGTCTGATAAAGTTGATTTCCAAATTGGTACATTATCAAAAGCAATTGGGGTAATTGGTGGATATGTAGCAGGGAAACAAAACTTAATTGACTGGTTAAAAGTTCGTTCACGTCCATTCTTATTCTCTACAGCATTAACACCAGCTGACGCAGCTGCATGTATGCGATCAATTGAAATCTTAATGGAAAGCACAGAGCTACATGATCGTTTATGGGAAAATGGTCGCTATTTAAAACAAGGATTAAAAGAACTTGGCTTTAACATCGGAGAAAGTGAAACGCCAATTACACCTTGTATTATTGGTGACGAAGTGTTAACACAAGAATTTAGTAAGCGTCTAAATGAAGAAGGCGTATACGCAAAATCTATCGTGTTCCCAACTGTAGCTAAAGGAACAGGACGCGTTCGTAATATGCCTACAGCAGCTCATACGAAAGAAATGTTAGATGAAGCAATTCGTAAGTATGAAAAAGTAGGGAAAGAAATGGGCATCATTTAAGTAAGGACAACTTTTGAATAGCTTGCAAATGAGGAGTGGGGAAAATGAAAAAAATTCTAGTAACCGGTTCTTTAGGGCAAATTGGTTCTGAACTAGTAATGAAACTTCGTGATGTATACGGTGCATCAAATGTTATTGCAACAGATATTCGTGAAACAGATAGTGAAGTAGTAACGTCTGGTCCATTTGAAACGTTAGATGTAACAGATGGACAAAAACTACATGATATCGCAAAGCGTAATGAAGTAGATACAATTATTCATTTAGCAGCTTTACTTTCAGCAACAGCAGAAAAAAATCCGTTATTTGCATGGAATTTAAATATGGGCGGACTTGTAAATGCATTAGAAGCAGCTCGTGAATTAAACTGTAAGTTTTTCACGCCAAGTTCTATCGGTGCATTCGGTCCATCAACGCCGAAAGATAATACGCCACAAGATACAATTCAGCGTCCTACTACGATGTATGGGGTAAACAAAGTAGCAGGAGAATTATTATGTGATTATTATCATCAAAAATTTGGTGTTGATACGCGCGGTGTACGTTTCCCAGGTTTAATTTCTTACGTAGCTCCTCCAGGAGGCGGAACAACTGACTATGCAGTTGAAATTTATTATGAGGCGATTAAAAAAGGCACATACACCTCATACATTGCAGAAGGAACATACATGGATATGATGTATATGCCAGATGCTTTACAAGCAATCATTTCATTAATGGAAGCAGATCCAAGTAAACTTGTGCATAGAAACGCGTTCAATATTACAGCAATGAGCTTTGAGCCAGAGCAAATCGCAGCATCAATTCGTAAACACATCCCGACGTTTACAATGGATTACGCTGTAGATCCTGCTCGTCAAACAATCGCCGATAGCTGGCCAAACTCGATTGATGCAACAGCAGCAATGAAAGAGTGGGGCTTTAAAGCCGAATACGATTTAGACAAAATGACAACGGACATGTTGGCTAAGTTAAAAAAAAAGCTCACAGCTGAGTTAGTGATGAATTGAGAGGAAGAGCCGATTCTTAGGAATTGGCTCTTCATTATTTTGGGAGGGAGAGAAGTCTCATGCAAAGAGTTGACGTCGTATATGCACTAATACATGATGAAGAAACGGATAAAGTATTAATGGTACATAATGCAGAACAAAACGTTTGGTCATTGCCAGGCGGGGCTGTTGAAAAGGATGAAACGTTAGAGGAAGCACTAATAAGAGAAGTAAAAGAAGAGACAGGTTTAACTGCCGTGGCAGGTGGACTTGTTGCGATCAATGAAAAATTCTTTGAAGCATCAGGGAATCATGCGATACTATTTACTTTCCGAGCAAATGTAGTACAGGGTGAACTGATTGCAGAAGATGAAGATGAAATTTCTGCAATAGAGTGGGTGGATCGAACAATCGCAAATGAACGATTCCCATTCTACGATGGAGGCTTCGAGGCATTATTAGAAATAGCCATTCCATACAAGTTTCAACCAGAAACAAAGTGATTGAAAGAAAAAACAGGAGCGCAAGGCTCCTGTTTTTCTACTCAATCGTCTTCAGTAATAACTTTTTCAATAGTGGTTTAATCTTCAGACGTAAATCTTCAGCGTGATTTGCAACTAAGAAGTGATGGTTATAAATGTTCTTCATTAATTGATAAGTTGCTTCTTTCGCTTCGCCTTCTTCGATAAAGATCCCGATTACTTCCATACCGCTTTTTCGAGCGAGTTTGACAGCTTCATGCGTATCTAAAATACCGTCTTGTTGATAGTCTAGCGCAGAAGGCTCACCGTCTGTAAAGACAAGTAAGAATTTATGCTTTTCTGGTCTTTTTGCAAGTTTTTCAGAAACGATACGAATAATATATCCGTCGCGGTTATCTTCTTCTTCGCGAAGCTGCATAATTTCTGGACCGACGTTTGGTAACGTTGAGTTTTTATACGTTACCACTTCATGGATAACGTTTGGCTTATCTTCAGGCTTAGCACTAGAAGCATCTTCCCAAAATCCGCTAATAGCGTGCGGGATTTTTAAAGATTTCAACGCTTCATGGAATAGGACCACACTCTTTTTCGTTTCTTCCATCTTGTTATACATAGAACCAGAGCAGTCCACTAGTAATTGGAATGCAACGTCAAGTTCTTGTGATTCCTGTCCTTTTTTATAAAACATGCGCGGCTGCTTTTCAGTATAAATACGAAGGAATTTCTTACGAAGTCTTCCGTAATATTTATCACTATTTGCATTCGTTTTATTTTCAATCGTTTTTTCGATAATTTTCTTTAATTCTTTTACATCTTTATTAACGACTGATTTGATAGCTTGGTAATCTTTTTTCTCATCGGTATTTGATTTGCGAGCTTCTTTAAATATATGAGAAGCACCAACGTTATACTTACCGTATGCACCCTCGTTTTGGCTAGAAGCGTGTGAAGCTCTTGCTTCTTCTGTATCAGCGCCATCAAAGTTGGATTGTGTACTTTTTTGAGAAGTACCTTGCACAGAACCAAGTGCTTGGTCGCCATCTTCTGATTCACGAGCAGTATCGCCCATCATGTTTGTTTTTGTTCCGCTTTCTAATTCAAAGCGTAAAAAGTTCTCGTTTTCGTTATTTTTATTTTCACGATGCCATGTGGAGAAACTTTCATCCATTTTATTTTTATTTTCATCGTCATCTATGAGCTGCGTATCATCATTTGCTAAATCTTCGACGCGACAGTTCTTTTCGTCTGCAATGACAGATAAATAAAGCGGAGCATGTCCGAAATAATTATTAAGCATATCACTTTCAAGAAGCTCCTCTAAGCGATAGCGAATCTTTTCAACGATATACATAATATCTTCCGTATTACGAGCTTGGAATGTTTCATGCAAAATTGCTTCAATTTGCTCGAAATATTCATTATTAAACATTTCATATTTATCGCTCGTTAATGAAAGATAGCAGAGACAAAATAGACGATCACCGTGATAGTTACGAACACGATTGATTTCATTTTGTGAACCAAAGTAATTGCGATACATTTCTTTTCTTCTTTTAAAAACATGCTTTGTGCCAGGGCGTAAGTTTTTTACGATTTCCTCAACACGTAAATCTTCTAATAGAACAAATAATTGTGTTAAAAACTTTTTTAAAGGTGATTCTTGTAATTCAATCGCATAAGAACGAATTAAAGTCATGTCCGAGTAATGTTTATTACCAAGTGCTTTTAAAAACACTTCGCTTTTTAATCCGATTACTGTATCTTCTTCTTTTCGATCATCCCAAAAGTGACTAATGACAACCTTTTTTTCAATTTCGTCGTAGTATGCTTTATAGCCATACTCAAGGTAGGCATCGTCTTCTTTTAAAAGAGCATACATTAAGTTTTCCATTTGTAGAAACAGCGACGCATCAATTTTTTTGTCACTAAAAATTTGTCTCATGAATTATCCCTCAAAGAAATAACTTTCTGCTAATTCACGGATAGTCATTTGTTCTGTTTCATCGTTTAATTTTGCGATAATGCTACGTTCGATTGCGCGCATAACAGGAATATATACACCTAAATCACATGCGTCGATAATGCCACGAATACTTGCTGCTTCTTCACTTACACGTCCATCACGAGCTAAAGGCATAAGGTCGCTTGCGAATGCAACGAACTTTTCAATTGTTGCAACATCATTTAATTTGGATTCAGCTAATAATAGTTCTTTTAATGTATCACCTTGGATGTAAGGAACTTCAATAATAACGAAACGGTTTTTTAATGCTTCGTTTAGTTCGCTTGTTCCAACGTAACCTTCATTAATCGCTGCGATTACACGATATTCGTCATCACCGTATACAACTTCTTGTGTAAACGGGTTTGTAATCATTTTACGGTAATCTAATGCACCGTGAAGAAGTGGTAACGTTTCAGGTTTTGCCATATTGATTTCATCAATATATAGGAAATGACCGTTCTTCATTGCTTTCATAAGAGGACCGTTAACGAATGTAACTTCAGATGCGCCATCTTTCGTTTGTAGTGTGTTGTATCCTAAAATACCTTCTACATCAAGATCAACAGAACAGTTAATACTATGCATTGGTTTTTGAAATAAAGAAGAAAGAGTTTCAGCTAGTACTGTTTTACCACTACCAGTCGGCCCTTTTAATAGAATGTTTTTTCCAAGAAGAAGCGCTGTAATGGCATCTTCAATAATGCTATTATCAGATGCTTTATATATTTTCTTTCCAATTAAATGTGCATTTTCACCAGCTTCTTGCTTATTCTTTTCGTGAATTGTAGAGAGCTGCTCTTTTAAATCAGCATGTATATGAAATTGTTCTAACATGTATTTCCCACCTAACATTATTTTCATAAAGTAATACACCTTATGATAACTCGTTTTAATATGGTATGCAAAGAAAAGGAAAGAGGAGAAATGCAAAAGAAAAAGCAATCAATATTACATTGATTGCTTACAGTAATGGAGAAATGAGTCGCATGAAAGACTCTAATATTCGTTTTTTGATACTTCTTTTTTGGAAAGCGTTCCATTTAATTTCAGTGGAATGCTTAAAGTCTTCTTCAAAATCACGTTTTATATCATGAACAGTTTCTGATTCATAAAGTACGCTAATAAGTTCGTAATTTAATTCAAAGCTGCGTACGTCCATATTTGCTGTTCCAATTGTCGCGATTTGATCATCAACAAGTACAATTTTTGCATGCATAAAACCATCTTTATAACTGTAAATAGAGGCACCAGCTTTTAAAAGTGGAGTAAAGTAGGACTGAGATGCTTGATCACTAATAATACTGTCACTTTTACCAGGATATAAAATACGTACATCTATGCCAGATATTGCGCTTAAACGTAATAATGTTAAAGTTTCTTGATCTGGAATAAAGTACGGTGTAGCAATCCAAATCGATTTTTTTGCGGAGCCCATAACAGCTAATAATGTATTGCGAATGCTTTTATCATCTGAGCTCGGTCCGCTCGCTACAATTTGCACAACACCTTCTGCACTTAAAATTTCTTTACCTGGGAAGTATTGTCTATTCATAAATTGATCCCAAGAATAAGTATTCAACCCACTAGATGCATAGAGCCAGTCCTCTAGAAAGATGGCTTGCAATTTATATAATGCTTTTCCTTCTATTTTTAAATGACTATCACGCCAAACAGGGAATTTTTTTGATCGGCCAAGATATTCATCACCGACGTTGAGCCCACCAGTAAAGCCGATTTCTCCATCTACAATAACGATTTTTCGATGGTTCCGATAATTGACAGTTTCAAGTAACCAAGCTGAAAAAATAGGGTCAAATTCTACAATTTCAATACCAGCTTCTTTCATAGGTTGTAAAAAGCGCCTTCTTAAAGTGTTACTTCCGAGTCCATCATAAAGGAAGCGTACAATAACACCGTCTTTTGCCTTTTTTATTAAAGCATCCCGCACTTTTGTACCAATTTCATCAGACTTATAAATATAGTATTGAATATGTATGTGATGTTTTGCATGCTCGATAGATTGCAAAATTTCTGAGAATGTTTGCTCTCCATTTGTTAAAAGTTTTGTAGTTGTTTTATCTGCGGCAGGTCCGCCTCCAAATTTTTGTACGACTTTTGTTAAATGTGTAGAACGTTCATGTAAGGGGACTGTGAGTGATAGTTCTACTCGTCTTCCTTCTAATATTTCACGGAATAATTTCCTTTGCTCTTCTGAACGATGTAGATGCTTTTTTCTTCTCCAACGGCTACGCCCGAAAATCGCATACAAAAGGACACCTACAAGAGGAAGAAGTGCTAATACTAAAAACCAAGCTAAGGTACTTTGTGGAGATCTATTTTCTATAAAAATAACGAACGAAATCCCTACAATTGTGATGGACCAGAGAGCACCGACAAATGTATATAACGAAATAACAGATGTATTTAAAAGGAAAAGAACGATTGATACAATTGTAAATATTAATAGTAATTGAACGATAGGCTTCTTCATTTCTATAAAATTCCTCTAATCTTTCTTAAATATATACTTTTTAAATAAAAGATATAATATGACATCTTTATTATAAAGTGTTTTATTTTTTTTACAAAATATAGACATTTGCCCCATACTTTCCGCATTTGTCCTACATACAGTATATTGTTACGTTATTATCCTGCTATTTGTTCGTTAATAATCCGTGCAGGAGGGACAAAACCCTTGCCATTTATACAGGGGATATGGTTATCCGTATTACGCAGATTCTTCTTATTATATAGGTACTATTAAGGCGAGAAAATGGAAAAGGAGAGGAGAATAATGAATTATATAGAAAATAAAGGATTGTATTATCGTCATAATCATGGAGGACATCACCACCATGGAGGTCACAATCACCATGATCATCACCACCATCACGGAGGCGGATGGGGCTGGGGTGGTAGCTCATGGGGCGGTGGATTTTTCCCTGGAAGTTTTGCAGGAGGCGTGTTAGGTGGACTTACAGCTGGCGCGTTAACGGGTGCAGCAAGTGGAGGCTACTATCCAGCCCCGTATCCAGTAACTTATCCAGCCCCATATCCAACGCCATATCCGGGTTATCAGCAAATACCATATACGTATTAAACTAAAAAAAGAGGATTTCCTCTTTTTTTAGTTTAATAAAGTATTTATTTATAAAATACTTCCAAAATAAAGGTAAAAATATGTTAATATTTTGTTATTGTAATTTAAAAACATATATACTAATTTTAATTTTTATATTATTATTCGTGAATAGTTGGGGAGTGTGCTCAAACTTCTATTGCGCTAGTAAAGTAAAGAGATTAAATGTGAGCGAGATTAGTAGGAAACAGTGGTTGTATAGAGCTAGCTATAAAGGAATGTAAGAGAATGAATACGGTATAATAAAGTAAGCTAATTAGAGCGATAGGAAACTACTATTTATAATTGAAACGGTATTATATTGCTTTTTATTACAAATAATATTATGTTATTTGAATCGGCATATTTCAAAAGTGATGTATGTAAAGGACGATTATTAGAAAATGAAATATCTCTATTTCTATGAAAAGAAACAAGTTGTGTTTTAGTCAGATAGGAAGCAAGGAGAGAGGCGCATGCTAGAACAAAGAGGTCATGCATTATATGACTCTTCATTGCGAGATTTAAAGTTAGCATTAGATGAGTCTTCAATTGTTGCAATTACAGACCGAAATGGTCGTATTACATATGTAAATGATAAGTTTTGTGAAATCTCCAAATATACACGAGAAGAGCTAATAGGGAAAGATCATCGTATTTTAAATTCTGGATATCACCCGAAAACATTTTTTCAAATTCTTTGGAAGCGCATTTTGAGCGGAAAAGTATGGAGAGGTGAAATTCGAAATCAAGCAAAAGATGGGACATATTATTGGGTTAAAACAACAATTGTTCCATTCTTAAATGAAAAAGGAGAGCCATATCAATTTATTGCGATCCGAAATGATATTAGTAGTAGGAAAGAAGCTGAACAGAGGTTGCGGTTAAGCGAAAGTCGTTATAGGGAGCTTGCGTATCATGACGCTTTAACGAGTTTACCGAACCGATTGCAGTTAATAACGACTGTAAACGAGATGATTGCAGGTAAAAAAGAATTTGGTATGATTTACTTTGATTTGGATCGTTTTAAGTTAGTAAACGATACGCTAGGTCATATGATAGGGGATTTACTTTTAAGCGAAGTTGCTTCACGGTTGCATTATGTGCTAGGAGAGAAAGATGTTCTGGCTAGGCTGGGTGGCGACGAATTTGTGCTGTTAACAAAAAATCATACACAAGATGAAATGAGGCAGTTAGCAACATCTGTGTTGTCGTGTTTTCAGGCACCATTTATGCTTGAAGGTCATGAAGTATATATTTCAGCTAGTCTAGGACTGTGCTCATATCCGCAAGACGGACAAGATGTGGAAACACTATTGAAAAATTCGGATTTAGCTATGTACAGTGCGAAAGAACAAGGCAGAAATGCCGCTTGTTTCTTTACAGACGAGTTACGTGCAAAAATAAATCGTAGAATGAAAATTGAATTTGCTTTGCAAAAGGCAATTCGTGATGAAGAGTTAGAGGTGGCGTTACAGCCCATTATTGATTTGAAAACGAAGAAATATATTGGGATTGAGGCTTTAGTGCGTTGCTCGACAGAAGAAGGACCTATTTCGCCAGGCGAATTTATTCCAGTAGCTGAAGAATCTGGACTTATTATAAAATTAGGAGACTGGGTATTAGAAAAGTCATGTCGCTTGTTTAAAACATTGCCAGAGTATCAAGACGGACTAAAGTTATCTGTGAACTTATCCATACAACAGTTAATGCAAAAGCGTTTTATTTTATCTGTGCGTAGCATTTTAAGGAGAACTAGCTTTCCGCCGAATCGTTTAATTTTAGAAATAACGGAAAGCATTGCTGTGCGCCATTTTGATTATATTATTGCTACATTACAAGAATTAAGAAATATGGGTATTTTAATTGCTTTAGATGACTTCGGAACGGGCTATTCTTCCTTATATTATTTAAAAAAATTACCACTGGATATAGTGAAAATTGATCGTAATTTTATTCGTGAATTTCATTATGATCATGCACAGCCAGAACGAACGATTGTAAAATCTGTTATTGAAATTGCCCATAGCTTACATTTAGCAGTAGTTGCTGAAGGGGTAGAAACAGTAGAGCAAGAAAGTTTATTACAATCTATGGGTTGTGATTATGTACAAGGATTTTATTATGCGAAACCTTTATCGGTAGGAGAGTTAAAGGAGAAGTTAATTACAGATTTTTAAAAAAAAGAGAAGCTGGTAGCTTCTCTTTTTTTTATTCATTTTTTTGAGTTTCTCATTAGTACTGGATAAAGAATAAGACCTAATACGAACAATCCGATTCCTAAGAAGAATGTTTTTAAATCAGCAGTTCCTGTTTTGATAACCCAAATAGAGTATACAAATGCTAATGTAGCAATGATCCCATCCTTTATTCGAGAGCCAGGCATTATATCATATGTTTCTCCTGTAATAACCAATTTGAATTGGTACAGCGTAGAAACAAGGTATGGAATTAAATAAGCTAATGTTGCTACAACGATAGCGAAATTATAAGCTTCTGACACAGTACCAGAAATCGTTGAGAATAAGAAAATTTGTGTCATCACATTTGTAATAAATAATGATTTTGAAGGGCTACCTTTTTTATTTGTTTTCGCAAAAAACTTAGGGAAGAGCCCATTCTTTGCTGCCTGATAAGGTACTTCTGAACTAACAACAATCCAGCCAACTGTAGATCCAAATAAAGATACAAGTGCAAGTAAAGCCATGATATAGGCGCCTTTATTGCCAATTGCTAAATTTAATGCGTCTACTAATGGTTTTTGAGACTCTTTTAAAGCATCTTGTGGGAGAGCTCCCATTGTAAGTAGAGTAATTGACATGTAAATAAGAAGAGCGGTAATTAATCCGAGAAGGGTAGCTTTTTTTACATCGCGCTGAGATTTTGCACGGTTAGAAAGCATTACCGCAGATTCAATACCGATAAATGCCCAAAGTGTTGCGATAGCAGCTGAATTAATTTGTCCACCTAACGAAATGGATTGTCCTGCTTCATTCAAAAATGTTTGACCGTCTCCGAAATTAGAGGCATTGAAAATGAATAATGTGATTACAATAAACATTGTAAATCCGATAATTTTTGCAATGGTAGCAAGAAGATTCATATTGCCAGCGCGGTCAATATTTTGAGAGAGAATATATTGAATTCCCCATAACATAAGGCTACATACGAGGAAAGTTAATCCTTTTCCGAGTTCTAGTGAAAATCCGTTCATAGAAAAGAGAATTTGCTTACTTTGTAAAACTGGAAAGAATGTTGATAAATATCCAGCGAAGGAAATAATAACAGATGCTGTTGCAGCCCAGTTCGCAGCCCAATATCCCCATGCCATACTATATCCTGCAACTTTTCCCGCTCTTTTGGAAGGAAACATCGCTTGAGCATAACTTTGTGGTCCTGCTTTTAATTCTGGTTTTCGAATTGCTAAATTTCCAAATACGAGTGCAATCATAAATACGCCAAGACCTGTAATACT
Organism: Bacillus cereus group sp. MYBK79-1; assembly: GCF_051915365.1. Lineage (NCBI taxonomy): Bacteria > Bacillati > Bacillota > Bacilli > Caryophanales > Bacillaceae > Bacillus > Bacillus cereus group sp. MYBK79-1. Next base: position 113,018 of record NZ_JBQAEO010000009.1, read on the forward strand.
CCATGCAAGTGTAGAACCCATTGGACCTGATACTTGTGCTAAATTTGCTGGGAGCATAAATACGCCACCGCCAACCATATTTCCGATCACAAAAGCTGTTAAAATCCATAATCCCCATTTTTTCGTTTCCATTTTTGTTAACTCCTTTGTAGTAAGTTTTGCTGAAACATCATTTTTTACTAGCTTTTTGGCAATAAAAAAAAGAGCCATGTAGATAAAAAATACCTACATGGCTCTTCGCCAAAGCGTAGGTACAACGGGAATAACCCTTGTACCTACGCGTAATTTTTCCGCTAGGTTTCAAGGGTTACGTATGATGATGATGTTTTTGTGCAAATGTAACTACAATTGTTGTATAAGTAAGCATAGTTCTTTGCTCCCTTTCTCCTCTGATTTTGAAGTTAGTATACTACATGTTTTTTTGAATGAAAAGAAAAATATAAAAATTTTTATAAAAATACGTTTTAGAGATTAAATATTTACCTGTATTTTTCCTATACTGGAAAATAAGTGAGAGATTGGCAGAAGAGTGTAGCATGGTATAATACATATAGAATTAGAAGGTGACAAGGGGCTATTGTAGATGATGAGTAAGTATGAACAAATTTATACAGATATCAGTGAGTCTATTGATAATAAACAATTAAAAGAGGGATGCAAAATCCCATCAGAAACTGAATTAATGAAGCAATATGAAGCGAGCCGAGGTACGGTAAGAAGAGCTGTAGATTTATTACAAGAGCGTGGATATGTTCAAAAAATACATGGAAAAGGTGTCTTCGTTTTAAAGCGAAAAAACATTGAATTTAACTTTGGTGGTATTGTAAGCTTCCAAGAAGAAAATGAACGTTTAGGACGCCATTGTATTACAGAAGTCGTGGAAATGGAGAAAGTAAAAGCGACAAAAGAGGTTGCAAAGCTATTAAATGTGAAAGAGAAAACAGAAATAGATCATATGAAACGCGTTCGAAATATTGATGGAGAAAAAGTAATTTTGGATATTAATCATTTTGTATCGGAATATATTCCTGGATTAACGAGTGAAATTGCAGCAGAGTCTATTTATAAATACATTGAGAAAGAACTAGGTCTTCATATTAGTTACTCACAGAGGGTAATTGAAGTGCAGCCATGCACAGAGGATGATAGAAAGTATTTAGATTTAAATGGAACAGACTATGTTGTCGTTGTGAAAAACTTTACGCATTTTTATGATGGAAGTCAGTTCGAATATACAGAATCCCGCCATCGCTTAGATATTTTTCATTTTTCAGATGTGGCGCGGAGAAAATAAGGAGATGGAACGTAATAACGTTTCATCTCTTTTTTTATAAAAAAATCGCAAACTCGTATATACGAGTGTTGACTAACTTATATATACGAGTTAATATGTAATTGTAAACGGTATCAAAAAAAGAAAAGAGGGACGGGAATATGGGGAAAGACTATCGTAAAACAGCAGAGGAAGTGTTGCAGTATATTGGTGGGAAAGACAATATTGAACAAGCTGCACACTGTGTAACGAGACTCCGTATCGCTTTAAAAGATGAAAGTAAAATAGATAACGATAAATTGCAGTCTATTTCATTAGTGAAGGGAGCGTTTCATAACGCTGGGGTATTTCAAATTGTAATCGGTCCAGGAGATGTTGATCGAGTATATGCTGAATTGATAACGCTTGCAGGTATGAAGGAAGCGACAGTAGCTGACGTGAAAGATTCCGGAAATCAAAAATTAAATCCAGCTCAAAAGTTTGTAAAAGTATTTTCAGATGTATTTATGCCGATATTACCAGCAATCGTAACAGCTGGATTACTAATGGGGATTAACAACCTATTAGGAGCAAAGGACTTATTTTTTGAAGGTAAAAATTTATTAGATGTATATCCAAACTTAAGTGGGCTTTGGGATTTAATTAATATGATGGCGAATACAGCATTCGTATTCTTACCAGCACTTGTCGGTTGGTCAGCAACAAAACGTTTTGGTGGTAGTCCGATATTAGGGATTGTTATGGGATTAATGCTTGTGCATCCATCCTTATTAAACGCGTGGGATTACGGAAAAGCAGCAACTGGTTTAGATGGGAAAAATATTGAGTACTTCGATATTTTAGGATTATTTCAAATTGAAAAGGTAGGGTATCAAGGTCAAATCTTGCCGGTTTTAGTAGCAGCATTCGTATTAAGTAAAGTGGAAATTTTCTTGAAGAAACATGTACCAAATGCAATTCAATTATTAGTTGTACCAATTACAACGATTGTCGTAACAGGTGTGTTAGCATTAGGAATTATTGGTCCAGTTACACGTCATATTGGAGATTTATTAACAGCTGGATTAGTAGGTGTATATGAAACAGTACCAGTAGTTGGAGCAATATTATTTGGAGCATTATATGCACCGCTTGTCATTACAGGTATGCATCATATGTTTATTGCTATTGACTTACAATTAATTGCACAGCACGGTGGTACATTCATTTGGCCAATGATTGCCCTTTCTAATATTGCACAAGGTAGTGCGGCACTTGCAATGTTCTGGATTTCTAAAAATCAAAATGATAAAAGTATGGCATCTACATCAGCAATCTCAGCATATTTCGGTATTACAGAGCCAGCTATGTTTGGTGTAAACTTACGAAATAAATTTCCGTTCTATGCAGCGATTATAGGATCAGCTACTGCAGCGATATTTATTACGTTAAATGGTGTATTAGCACCTGCTATAGGAATTGGCGGATTACCAGCATTTATTTCTATCATTCCGAAATCGATTCCAATGTTTATTGTCGGAATGATTATCGCGGTTGTAATCCCATTTACGTTAACATGGTTATTTGTAAAACGAGTAAAACAGAAGTAGGAGGAAGTTAAACATGAAGGATTGGCATAAAAGTGTAGTTTATCAAATTTATCCGAAGAGCTTTAATAGCTATTACAATAAAGAAACCGGTGATATAAAAGGGGTTACAGAGAAACTAGATTATTTAAAAGAACTCGGAGTAGATTATATTTGGTTAACACCGATATACCAATCACCACAAAATGATAATGGATACGATGTAAGTGATTACTACAGCATTGATCCATCTTACGGAACGATGGAAGAGTTTGAAGAGCTTTTAGAAGAAGCAAAGGCACGTAATATTGAAATTATGCTTGATATCGTTGTAAATCATAGTTCGACAGAGCATAAGTGGTTTAAGGAAGCGAAGGAAGATAAAAATAGTCCATATCGTAATTACTATATTTGGCGTGATGAAAAAAATAATTGGCAATCTAAGTTTGGCGGGTCTGCTTGGAAATATGATGAGAAGACAGAGCAATATTTTTTACATCTATTTGATGAGACGCAAGCTGATTTAAATTGGGAAAATGAAAAACTTCGTGAAGAAGTATATGATATGATGCGTTTTTGGCTTGATAAAGGGGTAACTGGATTCCGATTAGATGTTATTAATTTAATTTCAAAAGATCAACAGTTTTTAAACGATGACGGAAGCACGGCGACAAGCGATGGTCGTAAATATTATACAGATGGCCCGCGCGTTCATGAATATTTACAAGAGATGAACCGAAATGTTTTTGAAGGGAAAGATGTAATTACAGTTGGAGAGATGTCATCTACAACAATTGATAATTGTATTAAATATTCAAACCCTGAGCGCAATGAATTAAGTATGACGTTTAGTTTTCATCATTTAAAAGTAGATTACCCGAATGGAGATAAGTGGACGAAAGCGGATTTTGATTTCATTAAATTAAAAGAGATTATGTCTAATTGGCAAATTGAAATGCAAAAGGGCGGAGGATGGAATGCGTTATTCTGGTGTAATCATGACCAGCCTCGTATTGTGTCACGCTTTGGTGATGATAGAAAGTACCGAAATGAATCTGCAAAAATGTTAGCCACAGCTATGCATATGTTACAGGGCACACCTTACATTTATCAAGGTGAAGAAATTGGTATGACGAATCCTAAATTCGAGTCCATCGAGCAATATCGCGATGTAGAATCGTTAAATATATACGATATAAAGCGAGAAGAAGGATTGTCAAAAGAAGAGGTTATCGGGATTTTAAAACAAAAATCTCGTGACAACTCCCGTACTCCAATGCAGTGGAATGAAGAGGTGAACAGTGGTTTTACAACAAGTACACCGTGGATTACAGTTGCTGATAATTATAAAGAGATTAATGTAGAAAAGGCATTAGAAGATAAGGAATCTGTATTTTATCATTATAAAAAGCTAATTGAACTTAGAAAAACGTATGATGTTCTTACAGAAGGAAAATACGCTATTTTAGATGGAAATCATCCTAAGGTTTGGGCATATACCCGTACTACAGAGAATGAAGTGCTACTCGTTATAAATAACTTCTACGGAGAAGAAATAACGTATTCGGTACCAGTGCACGTTCAATTAGATGAAATGAAACAAGAAGTGTTATTGTCAAACTATAAAGATGTAAGCAAAGATATTACAAAGCTTAACTTAAGACCATATGAATCAATTGTATATCGATATACGAAATAAAAGGTTGTATGCCCGCGCGGCATACAACCTTTTATTTTAAGACACCACTATACAAAATCTTTACCTCTACCTCAGGTTTGAATTTTACTTTTGCATAATCTTTATTCCAATTTTTTTTCTTCCATAAGTCAGGATGATATGCGATAAGATGTCTTCCGATACCAAAAGCATCACAATTTGCTTTTTGTAGTTTGTTTGTTATTTTTTTCGCTTCTTTCGTAAGTTGTTTTGATAGGTCCTTATTTAGTTTTTTTCTGGCTTCCATTTTATAAATATTATCTCTTGGGGCTTCGAGTGCTATTACTTTTATTTGGAGCTTAATGTGAGCATAAACATTCCCTTTTTTATCTGTTGTTATTTTTAAATCTCGTTTTAATTTCCGATTGCTTACTTCCATTGTTAAATAGTCAGATGTCTTCTTTGATTCATCGTTAGTAAGTTTTTGGGTTATACGGGCACTTGTTCCCATTTTTTCGGTTAATAGCACGAATAAAACAGCTTGTTTCAGGGGTAAATGTCCTGTCAATTTGTCTTTATCAAATAAAGCCAATCCGTTTGTAATAACTTCTTTTCCTTTTATTTTTATAGAAGGGAGGGTGAAATCTTTACCCGGATCTAACATTTTTGTAGCAGCAGTTTCTAAAGTTTCTTTTGGAAACACACTCATATCTTCTAAGCTTTTCACTTTTTTCTTTAGGAAATCTCCAATCAGTAAGTTTCCTACTTTCTTTTTTTCGAGTATTTCGGATGTGTCACCTTCTACTGAAATAAGTTTTACTAAAGCAGTCGGATTTGTTGGGTCTCGAAAGCTGACATCTAAATAGGGTAGTATACCTTTTTTTTGAATCTTTGTTCCTAATAATTGAACACCATATTTAAAATATCGAATGTTACCAGTTACATTTTTTTTCAGTGCATCGCTTGTATCCCTTATGTTTTTTCCGGTTGCTGAATGTACTTCATTCTCGAATGAAGTTTGCTCTCCGCTTGAACTTTTTACGAGTTCGACTGTTTGCTGGAGCTTATTCTCTTCTGTAATATCATATCCAATACTATAAGCTAATCTCGCTTCTCTTAATGGCTCTTGATCCCAACAGCCAGAAAGGAATGAACTAGAACATAATATAAAAAGTAATTTAACTTTTTTTTTGAACATACTGTTCTCCTTTCTTATTTCTTATTATGGAATAAAGTAGAAATAAAAGAGGGAGGACAACTATGAAAATATAGGTGAACTTATCAGTGAAAGTTGCAATTACTTTTAATTCTTCAGGTGTATCTATAAATAAGGCTACACTAAAAGCAATAATACCAACGATTGGAACAGCTTTTTTATGATTACCAAGGTTGAATATGTGCCCAACTCCGATTGAGGCAGCGCAATAATAACTAGCAATAGAAGCCACAACTGTTATCATCCATATTGGAATGAATAATAAATCAGTCCGATCTATAATCCCGATATGCAAGGAGCGTAATAAGTAAGCAACTGGCTCTGGAATAAGCTCAATTTGTTTTGGACTAAATACGATAAAGCAAATCCAAACAGTAAAAGTATAAAAAAGAGTTACACATCCATTAGCGATAGAAATTGCTTTTAGCTTTGCCACAGCATTTCCATTTACTTTTGGGAATGCAATCAGAATAATTTCAAAACCATACATGGCTGTAATTGTTTCCTTTGATGCTTGGATTATATTCCACCACCCGGCTTCTGTAAGTGGAAAAATATAAGAATAATCAGCTCGCGTGAATCCTAGGGCAATTAAAAATGCCATTGGAAGGATAAGAATAGAAGCCATGACATAAAATCGCACAATTACCTTAAATGTATTATATGCTATATAGCAACAAGATACTGTAAATAGTATGAGAATAGCAGACCATGGAGTGGCTTGTAACACCCATACTTTAATGACGTTACAAGCATTTAACATAACCGTCATACCGATAAGAGTAAAATAAAAAATATAAAAAAAACCTATTAGTTTCCCGAACTTATTACCAAATAGCATAGAAACACTTTCATACATATTTGCATCGGGAAATCGTTTTAAAAAAAGCCACATAAGTAAAATAATAAGTTGAATTGCAAGTCCAGCGATGAGAGCAGAAATCCATCCACCACCTTTCGCTATTGGGTGAAGACGGTTTGGTAGAGAAAGTATACCCACTCCGATTTGGCATTGAATAACGAAAAAGGTAAATTGAACTAGCGAGATTTTACTTTGCGTGTTTGTCACCGTTCTCATCCTCTCTCGTTACATGTTGTCGCTGCATTTCTTTCGGCTTTGGATCATGTGGCCGTTCCCAAAATGACCAAATTGGGAGTCTTACGAAAGAATCTTTCATATCTTTTATCCGCATGGGTGCAATAGGAGAAAGATATGGTGTATGAAAAGAATGAAGTTGGCATAAATGAACAAAAGTTATAATCAAGCCAAAGGAAATTCCTACATATCCGAATATAGCAGCAAGTAGCATTAATGGAAAACGAAGAATCCGAACTGCTGAACTCATATCGTTTGATGGAACGAGAAAAGATGAGATCGCAGTTAAAGCTACAACGATAATCATTGTATATGAAACAAGTCCGGCTTTTACAATCGCATCACCAATTACTAAACCACCTACAATACCGATTGTTTGTCCAACGCGGCTCGGCAGACGAATACCAGCTTCCCGTAATAACTCGAAAATTAACTCCATTAAGAGAGCCTCAAAAATGGGAGGGAGCGGTACTTTCTCTAATGAAGCTTTAATTGTGTATACAAGTTCGAGTGGTAACACATCAGGATGAAAAGCAACGGTTGCGATATATAAAGCTGGTAAGAGAAAGGCAATTAAAAAACTTACTAAGCGAATCATTCGGATGAAAGAACCGACAATCCAGCGGTTATTATAATCATCTGGTGATTGATAGAAAGCGAATAACGTAACAGGTACGATAAGAGCTGTTGGATCACCATCAGAAAAAATAGCAACTCGCCCCTCCATTAAATTTGCTGCGACTCTATCAGGACGTTCGGTATTTAATTGTTGCGGAAAGGGTGAGAAAGACGTATCTTCTATAAATTCTTGTATGTATCCTGGAGGCATAAGTGTATCTGTCTTAATCTTTTCTAACCTTCTTTGCACTTCTGCAACTAAATCGTCATTAGCTATGTTTTGCATATAAGCAATAGCTACTTTCGTGTGCATTTCTTCACCAAGTGTGAAATATTTAACGACGAAATTTGGGCTTTTTATGAGTTTACGAATAGAAGCTAAATTGGTTGCTAAATCTTCTACAAAACCGTTATGCGGTCCACGGACAACTCCCTCATTATCAGGTTCGGTTATATCTCTCTTTAAAGATAAAGCTGTTTCGAAAATACAAAAACTGTCGACATGTTCATGGAAATACAATGATTTACCTTGTAATAAAAGCTGTACGCCATAATTTAAATTTGTTTCTTTCTTCATATTTAACGTGGAAAAAGCTTTATCTAAAGACAAATCTGATCGCGTTAACAATGGCTCAATAGCTAATTGATGAATTAAATTTGGATCTGCTAAAGATTCGATATATAAGATTGTCCCTTTTCCATTTTGAAAAGGGATATCTAATTTTTTTATATCATCTGAGTGACAGAGCTTATTTTCAATGTAATTCATGTTTTCCGGAAGTGATGGAAACATATGCTTTTGGTTTTTACTCTCTTGTTGTTCTTTTTGCTCTGTCATAATTTCCACCTCTTTTAGAATAAAGTTACTTCTGTTAATTTTTGCTTTTTGTGAGAAATTTATGCTTGGATTATTTTAAAAAAAGTAGCTTGAAAGTTACGTTACGTCATCTTTTATACTGTAGAAAATAGGATATAGGGGATGATATAGATGACTTTGAGGCATATGTGGGGATGGAAAGAAATTTTATATTTATTAGTTTTCGTATTTCTTATTGTTCCAATAACAGTTGAATCTCTTTTTTATGAATATGCTTTAAAAATAATAGGGAACTCATTATATGCTGGAGTATTAATGGGATTTATAATGGCGGTGATATTTATTACTGTAGTTTATCTTTTTTGTATAAAAAGATATCAAATGTCTTGGAAAGATATTGGAATTCGAAAGCTTTCATGGAAAGATTTTTTGTGGACAATTATAGCATTGATTACCTTAATTGTAGTTAGTATTGCTGTATTAATGATAATGGAGAAAATGGGTATTTCTTTTGAAAATAGTAAAACGGAGACGATCCAAAATGATAAATCAATATATTCGTTCTGTATCGCGGTAATTGGAGCAGCAGTTATATCACCAATCTATGAAGAGATTTTATATCGAGGTGTTTTTTATACGTTTTTTCGTAATAGATATGGCATATGGGGCGGTATGTTTATAAGTTCCATAATATTTACTGTTGTTCATATTCCAACATATAACACATTACCAGTGAATTTTTTGAGTGGAGTAGTATTTGCGTGGTTATATGAGAAAACAAATTCTATTTTATCAGCTATGATTGCCCATGCACTATTTAATTTCATAGCAGTACTTCTCACATTTGTGTCGAATTAAGAAGATATATAGGAGGGATACATATGGAAATAGCTGTAGAACGTGTTTTTACGAAAGAGATTTTAAGAAGAGCGTCAAAGGCATTTCATGTAACAGTGGAAGAGAAACCACTTGGAGATTTTGAAAATTATATTTTTCAGGCGAAGGGCGATCGTGGTGAAGATTACGTATTACGTTTAACCCACTCTTCTCATCGTTCAAAAAAAGAAGTCGAAGCTGAACTAGATTTTTTACGATATGTTGCGGAGAATGGAGCAAAGGTAGCAGGACCTCTGTACTCAACTTCTCAAAATCTTGTAGAAGGAATAGGAGCGGAAGATGGCACTTTCTTTTTTGCTTCTTTATTTGCATACGCAAAAGGTGAGCAAGTAAAAGGAGAAGAATCACCTTATTGGGGAGATGTTTACTTTGAAGCATGGGGAAAAGCAATTGGACAACTGCATCGCCTAACAATGAACTATCCTAAAACAGATTACCGTGATACTTGGGAAGAAGATGAAAGTGGAATTGTTAATGAATTAGAAGATAACCAAGTAAAAAAGATTGCAGCGGTATTAATGGATGAAATAAAGGCTCTTCCGATTGAAAGAGAAACGTTCGGCCTTATGCACGGTGATATTCATCCAGGTAATTTTCATTATGATGGAAAAGAGCTAACAATCTTTGATTTTGATGATGCGGCTTATAATTACTTTATACATGATTTAGCGATGGTTCTATACTACTCTGTTCTATTTACACCGTGGACAGCGAACGAGAAGACAGATTTTGCTCGTAAACAGCTACAACTGTTACGAAAAGGGTATGAGTATGAGCACAGGCTGGCGGATAGTTGGTATGAATCGTTACCGCTATTTTTACGCTTACGTGATATAGGTTTATATGGCACGCTTCAAAAGAAGTTTAAAGGGAAAGATATGCCGGATAACTTCCGGAAATTATGTGAAGAATTATATGAAAGAATTATAAGCAAAGAAGCAATTGTGAATATATAATACATTTTGCTCAAAACAAAGTATGCAAAATAAATGTATACTTTGTTTTTTTATACAAAAATATGTTTGTTTTATTAAAATAATATTGTCATAGATTCGGTATACATTTATAATTTTTATATATTCTGAAAATTCTTTATAAAGAAGGAGGGGGAATATTGGAAGCTATCGTCAATTGGATAAATAATATTGTTTGGAGTCCAGCACTTGTTTATTTATGTTTAGGAGTAGGTTTATATTTTTCCATTCGAACGAGGTTTTTACAAGTAAGGCACGTAGGAGAAATGGTGAAGCTGACATTTAAAGGAGAAAAATCAGAGGCTGGTGTTTCTTCATTCCAAGCGTTAGCGCTTTCGTTATCAGGACGCGTTGGGACAGGGAATATCGCTGGAGTAGCAACAGCGGTTGCCTTCGGTGGACCAGGAGCTGTATTTTGGATGTGGGCAGTAGCCTTTTTAGGAGCAGGATCAGCTTATGTAGAATCAACACTCGCGCAAATATATAAGACGAAACATCAAGGACAGTTTCGTGGTGGACCTGCTTATTACATTGAAAAAGGTTTAGGTGTGAAATGGTATGCATTAGTATTCGTTGCAGCGACAATTATTGCAACGGGGCTTTTACTGCCAGGTGTGCAAGCGAATAGTATTGCCGTAAGTTTAGAAACAGCTTTTGGAATTAACACTACAGTATCAGGGGCTTTATTAGTTGTTGTATTAGCTCTTATCATCTTCGGTGGAGTAAAGCGAATCGTTAACGTTGCACAAGTTGTCGTACCGTTTATGGCAGTTGGTTATATTTTAGTAGCTTGCGTTATTGTTGCTATGAATATTGAAAAATTGCCAGAAGCATTTATGTTAATTATAAGAAGTGCGTTTGCATTAGAAGCAGCTTTCGGTGGTATTATCGGTTTAGCAATTTCTTGGGGAGTAAAACGTGGTATTTATTCCAATGAAGCAGGGCAAGGAACTGGACCACATGCAGCAGCAGCTGCGGAAGTATCACATCCAGCTAAACAAGGCTTAGTGCAAGCATTTTCCGTTTACATTGATACATTATTTGTTTGTTCAGCAACAGCATTTATGATGATTATTACAGGCATGTATAACGTATTTGATGCAAGCGGAAAAAACTTTATCGTAAATAAATTAAATGGTGCTCAACCAGGACCGGGATATACACAGGCAGCGGTAGAATCTGTTTTCCCTGGATTTGGAAACGGTTTCGTTGCCATCTCACTGCTATTCTTTGCATTTACCACAATTATGGCGTATTACTACATTGCAGAAACGAATATCGCGTACTTAAATCGTGATAAAGACCGTCCTTGGCTGTCTATGGCACTAAAATTTGTATTTTTAGGAGCTGTATTCTACGGCTGTATAAAAACAGCAGCAACAGCTTGGGCTTTAGGTGATATCGGTGTAGGTATTATGGCTTGGGTTAATATTATCGCGATTTTATTGTTACAAAAGCCAGCATTAGTTGCATTAAAGGATTATGAAAAACAGAAAAAAGAAGGAAAGGATCCAGTATTTGATCCAGGGCCATTAGGAATTAAAAACGCTGACTTTTGGGAGCATGAATACGGGAAAGATAAGAAAGAAGAAGTATCTTAATGGAATAGAAATGAAGGAGCAAAGGGAAATCCCTTTGCTTTTTTTATGGGCAAAAATGAAGGGAGAAGTTATTTTTGGGACTGTTTTTGAATATAAAAAGAATGTACATGCTTTGTTAGGGGAAGGGGGGAGTATGGTGATAGAGTTTCGTAATGTAAATAAATATTATGGCAACTTTCAAGTTTTGAAAGATATTAATGTGCAAGTGAAAAAAGGTGAAGTGGTAGTAGTTGTTGGGCCTTCAGGATCAGGAAAAAGCACATTGCTTCGGTGTATAAATCAATTAGAGACAATTACAGACGGAGAGTTAATTGTACAAAATACGGAGGTACACAATGCTAAAACAGATATGAATGAATTACGCCGAAATATCGGAATGGTCTTTCAACATTTTTATTTATATCCACATAAAACGGTTCTTCAAAATATTACACTAGCACCGATTAAAGTAAATAAAGTTTCAAAAGAGGAAGCTGAGAAAACAGCGATGTTTTATTTAGAGAAAGTAGGAATCCCGGAGAAGGCTAGTGTATATCCGCATCAATTATCCGGAGGACAACAGCAAAGGGTAGCGATTGCTAGGGGGCTCGCAATGCAGCCAGAAATTATGCTATTTGATGAGCCTACCTCTGCTCTTGATCCAGAGATGATCGGGGAAGTACTTGATGTTATGAAAACGCTAGCTAAAGAAGGGATGACGATGGTCGTTGTCACGCATGAGATGGGATTTGCGCGCGAAGTAGCAGACCGGATTTTATTTATGGATGATGGAAAGATCATTGAGGATACAACGCCGGCGCAATTTTTTGCAAATCCTGAACAAGAAAGAGCGCGTCTATTTTTAAGAAGAGTGTTAAATCATTAAAGGAGGAATTTCATGCTTAAAATGAAAAAGTTGTTTACGTTAATCGTATTCTCATGTTTATTCGTACTTGTCGTGGCCGGATGCGGAAGTAAAAAAGATGAGGCGAAAGAAACGAATACGAAGCAAGGCGGGGCCGTTGAGCAAATTAAAAAGCGCGGGAAGCTAGTAGTTGGAGTGAAGAATGATACGAACTTATTCGGCTTGAAAAATCCTTCGACAGGGCAGGTAGAAGGATTTGATGTTGACATCGCAAAGGCGCTTGCGAAAAAAATCCTTGGAGATGAAAAGAAACTAGAATTAAAAGAAGTAACGTCTAAAACGCGTATTCCACTACTGAAAAATGGTGATATTGATGCAATTATCGCCACAATGACAATTACGGAGGAGCGTAAAAAAGAAGTAGATTTTTCAGATGTATATTTTAAAGCAGGGCAATCGTTACTTGTGAAAAAAGGGAGCGATATTAAAAGTATTGATGATGTGAAAAAAGGTGTGAAAGTGTTAGCGGTAAAAGGCTCAACGTCTACAAATAATATTCGTCAAAAGTCACCGGAAGCGACTGTATTAGAATTTGAAAATTACAGTGAGGCATTTACGGCGTTAAAAGCAGGGAAAGGCGATGTTTTAACGACAGATAACGCAATTCTTTACGGTATGGCAAAACAAGATTCGAACTATGAAGTTGTAGGGAAAATTTTCACGGATGAGCCGTACGGGATTGCGGTGCAAAAAGGTGCAGATGATTTAACGAAAGAGATTAATAGCTTGCTAAAAGATATGAAGGCGAACGGGGAGTACGACAAATTGTATGAGAAATGGATTGGGCAAAAGCAAGAGTAGTAAAGTGATATTTAAATTAGTGGAGCTGTATTCCCATTGATAAATAGCAAGAGGATGAGGTATGCTCATCCTCTTCTTGTAAAGAAAGAGGGGAGAATATGTGCCTGATTTTTCTATATTAACGAATAACATTGATATGTATTTAGAGGGCTTTAAGTATACAGTTATGTCTAGTGTAATTGCGTTAATAGGCAGCTTTATTTTGGGAGTAATTTTGGCTATAATGCGCATTGCACCTATTCGTATTTTAAATTGGTTGGGAACGGCTTTTGTGGAGTTTGTAAGAAATATTCCGCTCGTATTAATTGCATTTATATTTTATTTCGCTTTACCTGTAATAGGAATTACTTTAAATGGTTTTGTAGCAGGAACAGTTACGCTTACTGTATATACGGCAGCGTTTATTGCGGAAGTTATTCGCGCTGGTATTTTATCAATTGCAAAAGGTCAAATGGAGGCAGCACGGTCTTCAGGATTAACGTATGTACAGGGAATGTATTATGTAGTCTTACCTCAAGCGATGAAAATCGTAATCCCTCCTTTAGGAAATCAATTTCTCAATTTAGTAAAAAACTCTTCCATACTCGGAATTATCGCTGGTACCGATTTAATGTATCAAGGAGACTTAATTTCAACGAAGACGTTTGTTACGTTCGATGTCTATATATTTGTCGGGATGTTTTATTTAATATTAACAATTCCGCTCAGTATGCTAGTGCGTTATTTAGAAAAACGCTTAGCAAAGGAGGCGGTGTAAATGGATTTTAAGGGAGCAATTACAGGGGATCATATTCTATTTTTATTAAAAGGATTACTTATAACGTTAGAGGTAGCGCTCGTAGCAATTGTACTTAGCTTTATTATTGGTAGTGTAATAGGGATATTGCGCTATATGAGAATCCCCGTCGTCTCACAAGTATTAGGAATTATCGTTGAAGTAATTCGAAACTTACCACTACTTTTAATTATATTTTTCACGTATTTTGCACTTCCAGAAGCAGGTTTGAAATTAGAAATTATAACAGCTGTAATTGTTGCTTTAACAATATTTGAAGCAGCGATGATATCTGAAATTGTTCGAAGTGGTTTATTATCTATTGAAAAAGGACAGATTGAGGCCGCAAGATCTTCAGGATTAACGTATGTTCAAGCACTTTGGCATATCATTTTACCACAAGCATTAAGAAGAATGGTTCCGCCGCTTGTTAGTCAGTTTATTTCATTGCTGAAAGATACAGCATTAGCAGTTGTTATATCACTGCCAGAGCTTATGCATAATGCTCAAATTATTAGCGGACAGAATGTAAATTATATGATTCCAACGTTTATAGTAGTAGCTTGTATGTACTTTATCGTAAACTATAGTTTATCAATTTTATCGAGAAGATTAGAACTTCGTTAACCTTTACAATATATGTAAAGGTTTTTCCTTGTTTAACCTTATTTTCCTCTAATTAGAATCTAAATCTCGCGATAATTCGATTTTTTATATTATTTTATCAGAAAAGTTTTAATTTTATATAGAAATTGTAACCGCTTTCGTGTATATTTTTATTATCAGAAAATTTTAACAAGATATAGGGGTATCGGTAGGGGGAGGATTTAGATGCAGCAACAAACGAATGAGAAATTACATCGTACGATGAAGAGTAGACATTTATTTATGATCGCACTAGGTGGTGTAATCGGGACTGGTTTTTTCTTAGGTTCAGGTTACACCATTAATCAGGCTGGACCAGGGGGAGCTATCCTTTCATATTTAGTGGGCGGATTTATTATGTATTTAACAATGCTTTGTCTTGGAGAGTTAACGGTAGCAATGCCAGTTTCAGGTTCTTTCCAAAAGTATGCGACGAAGTTTATTGGTCCAGGAACGGGCTTTATGATCGGCTGGCTATATTGGCTTGGCTGGGCAGTGACAGTAGGTTTAGAGTTAACGTCAATTGGTTTAATGATGAAAAGATGGTTTCCGAATGTTGATGTTTGGGTATGGTGTCTCGTATTCGGTATTATTTTATATGCTTCAAACGCAATTTCGGCAAAAAGTTATGCTGAATTAGAATTTTGGTTCTCTAGTATTAAAGTAGTTACAATTCTTGCATTTGTTGTTCTTGGTGGTAGTGCATTATTAGGGTTTATATCATATGACGGAAAAGAAGCAGCACCTCTTTTCTCTAACTTTGTAAGCGATGGTGGATTATTCCCGAATGGACTAGCTGCCGTATTACTTACAATGATTACAGTTAACTTCTCGTTCCAAGGAACAGAGTTAATCGGGATTGCCGCAGGAGAAAGTAAAGACCCTGAAAAAACAATTCCACGTGCAATTCGTAATACAGTATGGCGCATTATGTTATTCTTCATTTTAACAATGACGATTTTAGTAGGACTAATTTCTTGGAAAGAAGCTGGCGTAATTGAAAGTCCATTCGTAGTCGTATTTGATAAAATCGGTATTCCATACGCAGCTGATATTATGAACTTCGTTATTATTACAGCGTTACTATCTGTAGCGAATTCAGGATTATATGCGGCAACTCGTATATTATGGTCACTTGCAAATGAAGGAATGGCACCAACATCGTTCCAGAAAGTAAATAAGCGTGGTATTCCAATTACTGCACTAGTTGTAACGATTGCAGTAGCTGGCCTTTCTTTATTTACAAGTTTCCTTGCAGAAGATACAGTATACATGTACTTATTATCTATAGCTGGTTTATCGGCTGTTTCAAGTTGGATCATTATTGCTCTATCGCAACTTCGCTTTAGAAGTCAGTATATAAAAGGCGGGGGAAAGTTAGAGGACTTAAAGTATAGAACACCGTTATATCCAATCGTTCCTATTTTAGCTTTAATTACAAATAGTATCGTTGTTATTAGTTTAGCGTTTATTCCAGAACAAAGAATGGCGTTATATTGTGGTATTCCATTTATCATTTTCTGCTACATATATTATTATATGAGTAAGAAACGGAAGAAACCGATGAAAGTGGAGATGGAGAAAACAAATGAAACTAACAATCAAACACGATGATATAGAGGCAGATTTATCGTATGGTCAATTAGCGATTGGAAAAGAAAACGGGTATTCACCGTTACAATTACTTGTTTCTTCTATCGCAGGATGTAGTGCAATTGTCTTTCGAACAATTTTAGAAAAGAAACGTATTACATACGATACGTTTACAATTGAGACTGAAATTGGTAGAAGTGAAGCTTTATCAAAACCAGTTGAAAGTGTTCATTTGCACTATAAAATTAAAGCTCAAAACATTACAGAAGAGCAGTTGGACAAGGCACTGCAACTAGCAGTGAAAAATTGTACGATTGTTCAATCGGTAAAAGATAGTATAAAAGTTACGGAAACAATTGAACTAATAAAGTGAAACATAAAAACGTGAGAATACGGCTCTCACGTTTTTATGTTGTTAATAAAGGGGGAAATATGATGGAATGTTTAGGGTGTAATTTAGCAAACGGAGAGGAAAAAATATATAAAGTATATGAAGATGAGTATGTAACATGCTTTTTAGATCATGAACCTTTTTATCCAGGACATACTTTAATTGTGCCAAAGCAGCATGTTGTAGAAGTAGACGAATTAGATGATGTTGTAGCAAAATCAATTATGGATGCTTCTAAACTGATTGCAAAAGCGATTAAATCATTATATAAACCAGATGGAATTACGATTTGCCAAAATGGTGGAATCTTTAACGAGTTAACGCATTACCATATGCATATCGTACCAAGATATAAAGAACGCTCGTTTGCTGAGTTTTATACGGTACAACCGGGAGAAAAGCAGAGTCATAACTTGGAAGAGGCGCAGCATTTGTTAAAAGAAGTGATAGAGCAAATGCTGTTTACTGAAAAGGCATAGCGGTCAGGAAAATTTCAACAAACAAAAGCCCAATTTCTCAGTTAAAATAGAGAAATTGGGCTTTTGTTTATTCTGTTATTAAGTTTTATCTATAAAAAGATTTTACAGTGTCACAAAGCATATCGCTCATTCGTTATATAGAGTGAGAGGAGGAATTATATGAAAGTTACAAACAACGATTATGAAAAGATGGAAGAGCTATACGAGTTGTACGAGCAAAAAATTTATTATGTAGCTTATTCTATTTTAAATAATATTCAGCAGGCAGAAGATGCAGTTCAAGAGACGTTTATTACTCTTTATAAGAACTTGGAAAAGCTCCATAGCTTGAGCACTGAAGAGCTTAAACGTTACATTTTGAGGGTCGCGAAAAACAAGGCGATTGATAGTTACCGGAAAAATAAACGACATGAAACATTTTTAGAAGAATATGAAAGAGAATCAATAGAAGCAGTAGATGAAAATATTGAAGAGTGGGAAAAACGTAAAATGTCTGAGGTTCAAATTGATACATTGCTAAAAGAATTAAGTGAATCTAACAGACAGGTGTTTAAGTACAAAGTCTTCTATAATTTAACGTATCAAGAAATTTCAAATGTTATGGGGATAACAGAGGTTAATGTCCGCAAGCAGTTTGAACGCGCACGAAAACGAGTCCAAAATATGATAGGAGGTATACAACATGACGAATTCAAAGAACTCCAAAGAAATATATGAACTTGCTGAAAAAATTGCTTTAGATGATTTTGATAAATTCGAAGAACAACATGAATTTTCACATACATATACGCGCAAAAAGAAATTGTTTATGGAGGAAATGAAGTTGAAAGATGGACAACCGCAGAAAAAACGTAAAAAATATCGTATGTTAATCGCTGCTGCTTGCTTATTGATCGGCATGCCGACAACCGTTTTTGGTGCAGTAAAAGTTTATAATATGATTGTCCAAAAACAAAATTATGAAGTAAATGTTTCGGTAACAAACAAGGACTCGAAAAAGGCTGATAAGTGGTATAAGTTGAAAATCGATAAATTACCAGAAAATATGGAAGCAATTGATGACTCTGCTATGAAATATTCCTTTAAAGATAACTATGCAAAGGGAGGATTTTCATTCGCTCTTCGGAGAGTAGGGGAGAATACAGATTTTCAAACGCTGTACTCGAAAAGTTACGAAGAAAAAGAGATAAGTGGCAAGAAAGCAGTAATTGTCCATAAAGAAACAGGAAACAACAATGTAATGTTTGACAGAAAGGTCTTACTCTTTTTTGAGAAAGAAGGGATTATGCTAGAAAGTTATATTGGATCTGATGTAAGCGAACAACAAATGATAGATGTGTTAGGGAACATTTCACTTGAGCCTACGTCAAAAGAAAAGGCATCACAAATAGTAGATTATGATGAAAATCGTTTTAGCAAAGCAGATGAACCTAAAAAAACTAAGGTTATTCCTTTGAAAAAAGATAGCAAACGACTATTTCATATAGGACAAAAGGTTCCAGTAAATATAATCATGGATAACAGCAAAATTGAATATGTGATAGAAAAAGTTGAAGTCTTTGATTCAATCAAAGATTTTAAACAAGAAAACTTTAATGAACTTGGCTTAGGAATACTAAGCGAGAATAAGGCTTTAAATCAGATGGGAGAATTGCTACCATACAGACGGGATGAATATAAACTCGGAAATGGTAAAGATTCGATTGATACATTAGTAGAAACAAAATTAGTTAATCCTAAATTTGTTTATTTAACAACAACAGTGAAAAATATAGGTAAACAGGCGACAGAAGAAATCTATATGCATCCATCCATAAGGTTACTTAAATCTGAAGGTAATGCATGGAACTACGCTGAAAGAGATGGAATTGCGGAAAAAAATATTATGACAGGCGAAGTCGATTATTTAGAACCTCACGGAGATGGAAAAAGCTTTTACAATATTGGCAGTATCCGACCAGGACAAACGGTAAATGTTAAATTAGGTTATTTTGTAGATGAGGATAAATTAGGTTCACTTTTCCTTGAAGCTTTCCGTTACAGTGGTTCTAGTGGAACTGAGAATATGAATGAGAAAAATCGTTGGTGGTTTGACATTCGTCAATAATAAAACAGTCGGAACAATGGGACGAAAAAAGCTGCTTATATTTAGCAGTTTTTTTCGTCTTCATACATATGTAAAAATTCTTTCGCACGTATACGTAAACCATCTATTAATTCTTTCGGTTCTAAAACCCGTGCATCTTTTCCAAGTCTATAAAATAAAGGGGTAATAAATTTAATTTCACCTTTATCGATTGTTGAATGTATATATCCTGTCCCGTCTTCGTGTATTACCACGAATTCTTCGAGATAAGGAACGCTTTTACATTGGCGCACGCCTTCTGCTGTTAATGAGACATGTAACTGAGTAGGAATGTGTACTACGTTAGAGCTCGAGTCGAACCATTCTTCTAAATTCATGAACGTATCTTTATTTTCTTCTGTTGATAATATGGAAAGAATACGATCAACGCGATACAGTAATACTTTTTTTCTGCTGAAGTCATAGGATGGTAAGTACCATAGCCCGTCATGAGCGTATACACCGATAGGATGAACATGTTTTGTTTTTATCCCCGATTTAGATTCGTATTGAAAGTGTAAATCTTTATTTTCAATAGCCGCGGTTAGCACTTCGTTTAAAAGAGGTGTATCAATTGTTCGCTTTGGATTCCAAAAAGCGATATAAGAACGTATTTTATCAACTTTCGCTTTCGCATCATGTTGTAGGGAGCTATATAGTTTGTGTGTAACGGAATTGATTTCTGTATTAAAAGGCAAGTCTCGATAGTAACTTAAAGATTGAAAAGCAAAAAAGATGGAGACTGCTTCTTCTTCCGTAAATAAAATAGGGGGAATTACTTTATTTGTTAATACTTTATAGCCGCCGTTGCGACCTTGTTCAGCATAAATAGGTAATCCCATATCACTTAAATCTAAAATGTATCTATGAACCGTACGAACAGAAATATTAAATTCATCAGCTATTTCCTGAGCTGTAAATGTTCTTTTCGCAGAAGCGAATATAAGAATGTCTAGTAAACGTTTTGCTTTGGACAACTATCTCACTCGTTTCTTTTTTAATATGACATGAATTGTCATGTTTTAAGGATAGTATAGTGCGTATAAGATGATTTTATCAATATACGTAGTAAGGAGGAAAAGAGATGTCACGTGAAGTTGTTTTATTTATAGCCGCTAGTTTGGATGGATATATTGCGAAAGAAAATGATGATTTAGAGTGGTTAATGGAAACCGAAGGAGAAGGGGATAACGGTTATACAGAAATGTATGAAACGATTGATACAATAATTATGGGGAAACGAACGTACGATTATGTAGTAGAGCATACAGAAACATTTCCGTACTTAGATAAAGCATGTTATGTTTTTTCTCGTTCAGAAAAAGGTTCAGACGGAAACGTGGAGTTTGTAAATGAAGATGTAGTGGAGTTTACTAAAAGGTTAAAAGCACAAGAAGGATCTAAAATATGGATGGTCGGTGGAGGAAGTTTACTGAGAGAGTTCTTTAAGAATAATCTAATTGATGAATATGTTGTTACGATTACACCACATATATTAGGTTCTGGAGTTCCGTTATTTCAAGACAAGAATCCAGAAATTAATTTAACTCTAACGGATACGAAACGTTTTGGGCAATTTGTAAATTTATATTATAACGTAAAATGATAAAGTGAAACTTTAATCAGTGGGGGGGTGTTCATCTCCCACTGATTATTAGTTGAACCAATCGGGCTTTTACGGGCAGTTGATCCCCCACCTAATTTCTTTGCTTCCGCTGAATTTTGAGGTAGGGGTCTTACTGCCTGGTAAATAGCGGGATAAAGAAACACGACTACCATCAATAGTCGTGTTTTTTTATAGATGGTAATGAAATGATAAAACAAGATCCGTGATCGACTTCACTCGTTACAGTAATATTCCCGCCGTGTAGTTCTACAATTTCTTTTACGATAGATAGTCCTAAACCAGTTCCACCTGTAGCTCGTGATCTTGCTTTATCAACTCGATAAAAGCGATCGAAAATGTGAGGGAGGTCTTCAGGCGGAATACCTTCGCCTTCATCTTCAATTGTAATGGAAATATGTTTATGTTCTTCTATAACAGAAATGTTTATATGAGAATGTTCTTTTGAATGTCTATAAGCGTTATTTAAAATGTTTATTATAACTTGTTCAAATCGCTGTTCATCTAAATTTACTAGCAGAGTAGGAGGACAAGAGAAAGAAACTTTAATGTATCTTTCTCTATACATAGCGTTAACTTTTTCGGCTATGCGAGTGAGGAAGGTGTGTACATGTACTTCCTTTACTTGAATAGAAAAGTTATGTTGTTCCATTTGTGCAAGTGAAAATAAATCTTGAACTAAGTTTGTAATGTAATCAGACTCATCTTTTATAATAGATAAATATCGTAAACGTTGCTCAGGAGCTGTGCTTTCTTTTAAAGCAATGTCAGCGTAACCTCTTACATATGTTAACGGTGTTCGTAATTCGTGAGCAACACTTGCTAGAAATTCACTTCGCTCTGTTTTCATATAATGTAAATCATTTGCGAGTGTTTGAATAGATGAGGCTAGTTCACCAATTTCATCATTTCGACTAGTCGTTAATGAAACAGATAAATCGCCTTTACTCATTTTTTCAGTGGCATGTTTCATGTGTAACAATGGTTTTGTTAACAACCGTGATAAGAGAAAGATGGTGATGGCTGTTAATAGAAACGTAATGACTCCGGCAATAATGAATTGTCTTGTTAACCCGTTAACCATTTCCTCAATTGATTCCGTTCCGAGAAACATATATACATAGCCTTCCGTTTTTCCTGCCACTATAATGGGGCTAACTGTACATATATAATTAGATGTTTTCCAATGATTCTCTATAATTGCTCCGTCATGATCTGTCCGTGTTTGCATCTTTTCAATATGCTTTTTTATCGTAGTATTTATTTCATTGGATTGAGCTAGCACATCCTTATTTGCATTTGTAATAACGACAGTGGTTTCGGCTTCGGATTCCATTAGTGCAACATGGGAGATTGTTTGCTTATCAAAATACTTTTCAAGGACATCTCGGTGACTATTCCCACGCTTTAATAAAGCTGTCATTTCTTCATTTACTCTATTGTTGACAAGGCTATAATAAAGCAAGACAAATAGAACACTTTCGATTAAAAGTGTAACAATTAAAAAATAAAATCCGAGCTGAATAGAAATTCTCTTCATCTTTTTGCTCCTTAATCTAAAGTATCAACCCATCGATATCCGACTCCGTAAACAGTTTTTAAATGGTGATCAATAGGGAAATGTACTTTTCGTAATTTATCACGCAAATTACGAATATGTGAATCGACTGTTCGATCTTCTGTATTTGTATTTAATCCCCAAATGCGTTCAATGAGCTGATCGCGGCTTAATACGTAGTTCACATGACGTAAAAATAATCCCAGTAAAGAGAATTCGATTGGAGTGAGAAGAAGTTCTTCATTATCGAAAGAAACGAAATGCTTTGCCTCATCCCATAAAATGCCGTGATATTGGATTTGCGTACGTTGATTCGTTCGTCTTAAAACAGCTTCAATTCTTGCGAAAAGCTCCTCTTCGTGGAAAGGTTTCGTCACGTAATCATCCGCTCCGAGTTTTAACCCTTGGATGACATCTACCGTTTGATCACGAGCCGTTACTATAATGATAGGAACGTTACTAAATGATCGAATTCTTTTGCACGTTTCCCACCCATCCATCTTTGGCATCATAATATCAAGTAAAACAAATTTGAAGTTTCGATTTTCTATATGTGAAATAGCTTCTTCCCCGGACACCGCACATACGCAGTTATATCCGATTGGAGTAAGATAAAGTGTTAATAATTCAAGCATTCTCGGCTCATCATCTACGAGTAGTATATCGACCATAGAGTACCTCCGCATTTTTGTTATTACTTAAATTGTAAGTCAAAATCATGAAGAAATGGTGCAGATTATCATGCATCTGCATAATTTCTTCAGAATTGCTTGTTATTGTAAAGTTGAAATTCCATTTTAGGTAATCATATTGACTCGAAAACGATTCATACGGAGGCGGTATAGTGAAAAAGATGACCCGAATCTTTGGGATAACAATAATTACAGCAGTTGGTCTGGCTGCATGTGGACAAACGAACACGGATCATAAAAATCATGAATCTAAAGAAGAGAAAAAAACAGAGCAGAAGAAAATGAATCAGGAGGTAACTGGGCCGCAAGAAATGAACGAAGGTGCATCGAATGATGTATTAACGACAAGTTTAAAAAATGTAACGAGATTAAACACAAACGATCCGCTGCAAATGGCAGTATTAACTTCGCAAACGATATGGCCAGCAACGCATAAAGAGAATCAGCCAGGCGCTATTATTTTAGTACCAGTAAACGAGTGGCAATTAGGTATTGCGAGTGCGGATCTTATTCATCATCCGAATAACGGGCCAATTCTATTTATAGAAAAAGAAAAGGTACCCGAAATGACGTTAAAAGAAATAAAACGATTAAATCCGCTCGGAACGAAAGACGGAACACAAATTATGGTGATGGGGAATGTAGATGCATCTATCCTTGAGCAATTAAAAGAATATAAAGTAAAGCAAATAAAAGAAACGGATCCAGCTACATTTGCTAAAGATGTAGATAAAGAATATGCCGATATAACAGATAGTTATCCAAATAGCGTTATTATCGGTTCATCGGAAAAAGAAGGACGCTTGTATACAACACCAGCTGTAAATTGGATTTCTCATATGCCAGAACCGCTTTTATATACAGAAAAAGAGAAGGTACCAGAAGCGACGATAGAGGCATTAAAGATGAGAAAAGATAAAGCGAATATATATGTATTAGGACCTGAAAAAATCATTTCAAAAGAAGTAGAAAAAGAGTTAAGTAAATATGGGAAAGTAACGCGTATTAGTGGGGAGACTCCAACAGAAAATTCCGTTGCATTTGCGAAGTTTAAAGATGAAAAAACGAAATTTGGATGGGGGTTCACAAAACCAGGTCACGGTTTATCATTTGTTTCAAGCAAAACACCAGACTTAGCAGTTGCAGGAGCACCTTTTTCGCATATGGGTAAACACGCACCTGTCTTATTGTTAGAAGAAGGGAAAGCTTCACAACCAGTGTATGACTTCCTTGCTAGTATTCAACCGAAGTTTAAAGATGACCCAACACTTGGACCGTATAACCACGGTTTCTTATTAGGGAGTACGAGTGATATTTCATTTGAAACACAAGGTATATTGGATGAGAGGTTAGAGATTGTTCAGGAAAGTGGTCAAGGGCACGGTGGACATTAATAAAATGAGCAAAGGCGCTGCGAAGGTAGTGCCTTTTTCTTTAGGAAACTTTTACATAGCAAAAATCTCTCTACTCGTTATATAATAGCCTTCGTGCAGTCGGCTTAGATTTTCTTATGGAGAAAATCAAATGATAAAAGAGTAGAGGAGTGGTATTTTGTTTCAAACGATAAAAAATGACTGGTTCTCCAACGTGAAAGGAGATGTGCTATCAGGAATTGTTGTCGCTTTAGCGTTAATTCCTGAAGCGATCGCTTTCTCTGTTATTGCAGGCGTGGATCCGACCGTTGGACTATACGCAGCCTTTTGTATTGCAGTTACCATTTCATTTGTTGGCGGAAGAACTGGGATGATTTCAGCTGCAACAGGTGCAATGGCATTATTAATGGTGACGCTCGTGAAAGATCACGGTTTGCAGTATTTATTTGCTACAACAATATTAACCGGTATTGTCCAAATTATTTTTGGCGTGTTCAAACTGAGCTCATTTATGAAGTTTGTACCTAAATCCGTTATGAGTGGGTTTTTAAATTCACTTGGAATTTTAGTTTTTACAGCGCAATTGCCGCATTTTAAAAATACAACTTGGCAAATGTATGCACTTGTCGCATTAGGACTTGTAATTATATATGTATTTCCACGTATTACGACGGCTGTACCGTCTACACTTATTTCCATTATTATTGTGACAAGTATTGCAATTATGAGTGGATTACAGTTGAAAACAGTAGGGGATATGGGAAGCCTGCCTAAAGAATTACCGTTCTTTAGCATGCCTGACGTGCCTTTTACACTTGAGACATTAGGGATCATTTTACCGTACGCAGTTATGCTTGCAATTATCGGTTTACTAGAGTCATTATTAACAGCTTCAGTTTTAGATGATATGACGCATACGGAAAGTAATAAGCATAAGGAAGCACGTGGACAAGGGATTGCAAACATTGTTGCTGGTTTCTTCGGAGGAATGGCAGGATGTGCAATGATTGGACAATCTGTTATTAATATTAAATCAGGTGGACGCGGACGATTATCGACGTTTGTAGCGGGCGGATTTTTAATCGTGTTACTATTCGTTTTAGGTGACTATGTTGTTCATATTCCGATGGCAGCTTTAGTTGCGGTTATGATTATGGTTTCAATCGGAACGTTTGATTGGAAATCTGTAACAACAATTCATAAAGTACCAAAAGGGAATGCGTTTGTTATGATCGTAACAGTTGTGGTTGTCTTAATTACACATAATTTAGCATTAGGTGTAATTATCGGAACAGTAATTAGTGCGGTTTTATTTGCATTCAATATGGCAAAGATTCACGTGAAACATTTATATATTGAAAATAAGAAAATATACGAAATTCATGGCCAACTTTTCTTTGCATCTACAGCGGACTTTATAAATATTTTTTCATTTGAGGAAGATGTAAAAGAAATTGAGTTGAATTTTACTCACGCACACGTATGGGATGATTCAGCAGTGGCATCAATTGATAAAGTTATTATGAAGTATGAACAAAGTGGTGTGAAAGTAAGTATAACGGGATTAAATGAACGTAGTGCAAAACTTGTTACAAATTTAGCTACTTATAATAAAAGAATTGCTAGTTAGAAGCCTCCTTTTTAGGGGGCTTTACTATATAATACGAGTAGGATAACGAAAAGGGGATTCAGCATATGTACAAACAAATTATATTAGCATGTGACGGTTCTGAACATGCACTTCGAGCGGCAGAGCACGCGACACATATTGCAAAATTTAACGAAGAAACAAATGTTGAAGTTGTGTACGTAGTAGATAATAGAACAGCAAAATCAGATATTATACAAGGCCAAACAGATTTAGAAACAATATCGGCTAGTCGAAAAGATAAATTAAAAGAGATTGAAGGTTTATTAAAGAAAGAGAATATTTCTTATACAATTACGATATTACATGGTGATCCTGGAGATACGATCGTTCAATATGTAAATACAGGAGATATAGACCTTGTTATTGCAGGGAGTAGAGGGCTAAATACACTACAAGAAATGGTGCTTGGTAGTGTGAGTCATAAAATAGCAAAACGAGTGAAATGCCCGGTGATGATTATAAAATAAATGGAGTGAGATATTCTGTAGTGTAAGCAAGACCTTGATAGGATTCGAGGTCTTTTTTGACGTATAAAGGGAGAGAGCTTGGACATACTAGATATATAAGTTTAAAGGGAAATTATTAACTTACAAATTTGTAAGTTTGTTGTTAGTGAAATCGATGTTATGAAAATTATTCCATTGATAAAATAAACATAACGAAGGGGAGAGAGGGAGGATGAAAAAGATGAAAGCATTTCAAGATTTATCATATAGCCAAGGTGTCGGTCTTATTTGTTTAGGTGGCTTTGCTGCATCTGTTACGTTAGCTGTTGTAATAAAGATGATTCATCAAATCTTTTAATCTTACAGTAGGGAAGGAATTGGTTGTTATTAATAGCAAGAGAAGGATGGTAAATAAAAAATAGCTCCTAGCACGTATCTCAGTGCAGGAGCTATTTTTTATTTTTATTTCTCTGTTTCTGCTTTATCGCTTGTTACTGTAACGTCTTTCCATGTTAATTTTGCACCAGGAGCGATGTCATAGTTTTTCACGCGGTTGTTAATACCTTTTAATTCAAATTTGTAATGAAGTGGAATTAATGGTACTTCATCGTGGATGAGTTTCTGCCATTTATTGTATACATCTGTACGGTATTTATCATCCATAGCTTTTGCGGAAATACCTTCTTCTAATAATTTTGTATTTTCATCATTTACCCAGCGACCATTGTTAAATTTCGCACCTTTTGCCCAAATTCCGGAAGGATCTGGGTCAGACCCTGTACCCCATGCACCAGAGAAAACATCAACTTTTGGATCGTCATTTTCAATCATGTCGTAGAAGGAGTTAAATTCGTGTAAACGGCCATCAACAAGTTCTGCTTTTAAGCCGATATCTTTCCAAGATTGAATAAAATGTTTTGCGAGCGGTTCACTTGTGTCACTACCACTCATTGCTAAGAAATTGACTTTAAACTCTTTTCCTGTTGGGTCTTCACGGAAACCATCGCCATTTTTGTCTTTATATCCAGCTTCATCTAATAGTTTTTTAGCTTTTTCTAAATCTTTGTCGTATGCACCAACTTTATTGTTATGGAACTTAGGTAAAGATGGTGGAATTGGTGAGTTGGCAGGGAAACGAAGTCCATGATAGAGTTTATCACCAATCTCTTGACGATCGATTGCATATGCCATTGCTTGGCGTAATTTTACGTCTTTAAATTTATCGTTATCCATTACACTTTCTTTTTTGTCTTTGTCAAAGCGTCCAAATTTAAAACCGATATAGCTGTAGTATAAGTCAGTTTGTCCAATTAATTGTGTATTTTTTAATTTACTTACATTCGGATATTGATCTGCAGTAACTTCAGCGATATCAATATCACCATTCTTTAATGAAGCGTTCACAACAGATGGGTTAACAACTTTTAATGTAATATTTTTTAATTTAGGTTTTCCACCCCAATAATCATCGAAGCGCTCGAATTCAACAGCTTCACCTGGAACGATTTTTTTCACTTTAAATGGTCCAAATCCAATTGGATTTTTACGAACCTTATCAGATTCAGCTAATTTTTCAACCGGTACGTCACCTAAATACTTTTTGTGTAGAGGTGTTGCCCAAATTCCAGTTTTCATAGACGGATTTGGTGCTTTATATGTGATAGAAATTGTTTTTGGATCAATTACTTTTACACCAGAGATTTTGTCAGCTTTTCCAGCATGGTAATCTTCCATTCCTTCAATAAGAGGCATTTGTTTTGAATAGCGAGCACCTTCATATTTCGGATGACCAATAGTAAGGTATGCAAATTCTAAATCTTCAGCCGTAACCGGGTTACCATCATGCCATTTTACGTTATCTTTAATTGAAATTGTAATTGTTTTTTCGTCTTCTGAAATCTTAAATGTAGCTGGTCCTTCATTGTTAATTTCCCAGTTTTTATCTGTCCATAGTAATGAATCATCGAAGATTGAGATGATTTCCCAATCAGGTTGTTTTTCATATACGACACGGTTTAAAATACCACCGAACGGCGTATCTGATACAAGACCGTATGTAAGAGAGCCATCTTGTATTTCTTTTTTATCATTTTTTGTTAAAGTAGCAAATTTACTTGTTTCTACTTTTTTCTCACTACTCGTGTTTTTAGATTCACCGTTACCGCCACATGCGGAAAGTAATAAAGTTGAAACAGCCAGTGTACTTAATACTTTGAAAAATTTTGGTTTATTCATAGATTCTCCACCCCTTAACCTTTTCTTTGTCTTGCATCAGCTGCACGTTGTAGCGCTTGGCCGATAAAATTTATACTCAACATCAATACTAAAATCATGATTGATGCGGGTAACCAAATCCACCATTTTTCCTGTAATACATCAGGGTTTCTGGCATAACTAACGAGTGTGCCTAGACTCGGTGTACTTTCTGGGAGACCGAATCCTAAAAATGTTAGACCAGATTCGATGCCGATATTCCCAGCAAGGTTTAATGTGACACTTACGATAATAATGGAACTTAAATTAGGTAACAGTTGGAAAGTTATGATTTTCCAATGTGGTGTTCCTAATGTTTTTGAAGCTGATACGTAATCTAATTCTTTTTCAGCTAATGTTTTAGATCTGATTAAACGAGCTTTCCCAGTCCATAAGAACATACTCATAATCAAAATGAATGTAAGAACATTAAACTTTGGAACAATCGTAATAAATACGATAACTAGCATTAGAAATGGTAGAACGATAATGAAATCAATAATACGCATAATCATATTGTCAATTTTTCCACCAAAGTAACCAGCAATTAGGCCGATAGTCATCCCAACAAAACAAGTAATTGCTGTAATTACTAGTCCAATTGTAAATGAATTGCGGGTTCCGATCATAAGTTGTCCAAAAATGTCGCGTCCTCCATAATCTGTTCCTAACCAATGCTCAGCAGAAGGGGGAGAATAAATGGCGAATAAATCAACTCGTACAATATCCTCCTGCTTCATAATAAAGGATGAGATGTAGATACTTAGTAGTAGAAGGGTAAGAAAGACAAGTGAGAACATTGCTAATTTATCTTTACGAAACTCTCTCCACATAATAGAGAAACCTGATGGGCTTTTTTCGTATTGAATTGTGTTTGTTTGTTTTTCAGGATTTGCTAACATAACGTCTGCTCCTTTCTATTAATCAATTCGAATTCGTGGGTCAACGATGCTTAGAATAATGTCAGAAAGGAGTGTTCCAAGTAACGTTGCAAAACCAGTAAGCATTACTAAAGAAGTAATAACGCTAAAGTCACGCTGCGTGATAGATTGCATAAAGAGTTGACCGAGTCCAGGATAACTAAATATGCTTTCTAAAAAGATTGATCCACCAATTAAACCAGTAATTTCATAACCTAAGAAAGCTGCAATTGGTAAGAAAGAGTTACGTAAAATATGCTTAGAATAAATTCGTGACTCTGGTACACCTTTTGCTCTAGCTGTGCGTACAAAATCTTTAATTTTTGTATCAATAATTTCACTTCTTAAATATTGGACTGTACTAACAGTTCCAATAAGTGCACCACATATTGCAGGTAGCAGGAGGTGATTTAATTTGCTCATGTAATAGGCGAAGGTGCCTTCAGTTACTTGTGGGTCTACACTACCTCCAGTTGGGAAGATAGCAAGTTGAAAACCGAATATAAAGAGCATTACTAGTGCAAAAATAAATAATGGTGTTGCATAGCCAAGATAGTTGTATAGTGTAATAATTCGATCCATCCATGAGTTATTCCAACGACCACTTATAATACCTAGTGGGATAGCAATTAGATACGTAAGAATTAAAATAGCAAGCGATAATGTAATTGTGTTTCCAAGACGTTCTCCTAACAAATCTGTAACTTGAAGCTTATGTGTAGTAGAAACACCAAAATCACCTTGAGCAACATTTTTAATCCAGCGTACATATTGTGTTGTAATAGGATCATTTAACCCGAGTCGTTCTCTTTGCTCTTCAATTACTTTTGGATCGGCACTTGGATCCATTGCTCTACCGGTTAAAGCATCACCGGGCATCGCTTTCGCAAGTGCGAAGACGAGAATACTTAATACGAATAATTGCGGTATCATAACTAATAATCGACGTAGTATAAATTTCCACATGTTTTATCACTCCCTTATGGTAATGCCACTCGGTGTGTTGGCGAGATTGGTTTTAAATCGTAAGCACGACCATCTTCATTGAAAAAATTCCCGTATGATTTCTCGTACTCAGCACTTACCTCACGACGTAATTTACGTTGCTGTTCCCGGTTTTCAGGGCGAATATCAGGAATAGCTGATATTAGGCGTTTCGTATAAATATGTTGCGGATTATTATAAATTTCTGTGCTAGTTGCTTCTTCGACAATACGCCCGCGATACATAACACCGATACGATCACACATATGACGAATTACACCTAAATCATGACTAATGAATAAGTATGTTAGCCCAAATTCAGCTTGTAAATCTTGCAAGAAGTTTAATACTTGTGCTTGTACAGAAACGTCAAGTGCAGATACTGGTTCATCAGCGATAATAAGTTTCGGTTTTAATGTAAGAGCTCGTGCAATACCAATTCGTTGTCTTTGGCCACCGGAAAACTCATGTGGATATTTATAAACAGATTCTGGGTTTAATCCAACTATACTAAGATACTCTTGAACTGCTCTACGTTCTTCGTCAGGTGAGAGCTTCTCAAAATTTCGAAGAGGCTCAGCAATAATGTCGAGAACACGTTTCTTCGGATTTAATGATGAATATGGATCTTGGAAAATCATTTGAATATCTTTTCGCTGTTCACGTAGTTCAGAACGACTTAACTTTGTTAAATCTTTATTATTAAAATGAATGCTGCCATCTGTTGCTTTCGTTAAATGCATAATTGCTTTACCCGTTGTTGATTTGCCACTTCCTGATTCACCAACGATCCCGTATGTTTCACCCGGTTGTAATTCAAAACTTACACCATCGACAGCGCGCACGTAATCTAATGTGCGGCCGAAGAAACCACCTTTAATTGGGAAATGTACTTTTAAATCTTCTACTTTAAGCAGTGCCATGAGTTACGTCAGCTCCTTTCTTATCCTGGAAGTTGAAATGCTTGTAGCAAGTACAACGTACCCAATGGTCTGGTTTTACTTCATGTAAAATTGGATTTTCCTCGTGTTGATCAGGTCTAATCCATGGAATTCGAGCTTGGAAACGGCAACCTGTGCGAGGCATCTTCGCTAACGAAGGAACTACCCCTTGAATTACATGCAACTTTTCTTTTTCAGCATATGCAGATGGAATGGAGTTTAATAGAGAACGAGTATACGGGTGAAGAGGGTTATTGAAAATCTCTTCAACTTTTCCTGTTTCTACAACTTGTCCAGCGTACATAACGACGATACGATCAGCTGTTTCTGCGACAACACTTAAATCATGAGTAATTAAAATGACGCCCATTTTCGTTTGTTCTTGAATAGATTTTAATAGATCTAGAATTTGTGCTTGAATGGTTACATCAAGTGCAGTTGTCGGCTCATCTGCAATAATGAGTCCTGGCTTACAAGCAATTGCAATTGCGATAACAATTCTTTGTCTCATTCCGCCAGATAATTCGTGTGGGTATTGTTTGTATGTAAGTTCTGGTTTTGGAATACCAACTTGATGGAGTAGTTCTAAGGTGCGTTCTTTTTTTTCTGTTTTTGAAAGATTTGTGTGGTAATTTAAATTTTCTTCAATTTGTTTGCCGACCGTCATGAGTGGATTGAGTGCTGTAAGAGGTTCTTGGAAAATCATACCGATGTTTGATCCGCGTACTTTATTCATCTCTGCGACTGACATAGTTAGTAAATCCTTATCTCTATAGTTAACCTCCCCTTGTAATTTTGTATTTGCTTCATTATGCAGTCGCATAATAGAAAGGGCAAGTGCACTTTTTCCGCAACCTGATTCACCAACTATCGCGACAATTTCATTTTCATGGACAGTTAACGAAACATCATCAACTGCGGCGTGATAGTGATCTTGTATGCGAAAGGAAGTCTGTAAGTTTTTAATGCGAAGAAGTGGATTCTTCATGGCTATCCCTCCATCTTTTCAGAAAAGACTAAATATTTTGTATGTTGTTGTTATTTTAATATAAATTGACAATGTTTGACAAGGGAAAGTTGATAAAATATTCAAAAATCTTTTTATACAAAAATTGAATGCAGTTGTATTAGTAGTTGAAGTGATTTGAAAACGCTAACATATATAGGTGAGGAGAATGAATCTTTTGTAAGAAAAAAGTATTATATGTAGAAAAAGAGAGGTGTTCTGGAAAGAACAGCCTCTCTTTTTTTTGATAAGAATAATATTAGTACTTAAGCTTGTTTTGGTTTTGCAGATCCTGTCTTTAAAGTAAGAGCAAGGAAGAACATTGCAAGTACACAAGATACAAGTAATAAGATGAATCCGCCATCCCATCCGAATGCATCTACGATAAAGCCCATAGCCGCGCTAGCAAAAGTAGCTCCACCTAGGTAACCGAAGAACCCAGTTAAACCAGCAGCAGTTCCAGCAGCTTTTTTTGGTGCTAAGTCTAGTGCGTGTAGACCAATTAACATAACAGGTCCGTAAATTAAAAATCCAATCGCGACAAGTGCGATACTATCAACCATTGGATTACCAGGAGGATTTAGCCAGTAAACAAGAACGGCGATAAATACACCAACCATAAATAAAATACCAGCAGGTGCACGGCGCCCTTTAAACAGTTTATCACTCATCCAGCCGCAAAGAAGTGTACCTGGAATACCAGCCCATTCATATAGAGCATAAGCTGTGCGAGAGCTACTATGAGTAAAACTTTTTTCCTCTACTAAATAAGTAGGAGCCCAGTCTACAACGCCGTAACGTACGAAATAAACGAAAACGTTCGCGATAGCGATGTACCATAAAAATTTATTGTTTAGTACGTATGTAAATAAAATTTCTTTTACTGAAAGTTCGCGTTCTCGATCTTTTACTTTTTCATCTGATGGATATTCTCCAGTATGTTCTTCAATAGAAGGTAATCCACAAGATTGAGGTGTATCTCTCATCGTAATTAACACATAAATACCAACTAAAATTGAAAGAATACCTGGGAAGTAAAAAATACTATGCCAGTCATTTGCAAAGAAATATAACCCTAATGTTACAAGAGAAGGCATAAGTGCGCCACCGACATTATGAGCGACGTTCCAAATAGACATTTTTGTACCACGTTCACTAATAGAGAACCAGTGAACCATCGTACGACCACAAGGAGGCCAGCCCATACCTTGTACCCATCCATTTAAAAACTGAAGGACAAACATAAGTATGATGCTCGTTGTAATGAAAGAAAATGAGCCGAAAATAATATTAATGATACCTGATAAAAATAGCCCAGCTGCTAAAAAATAGCGAGGATTACAACGATCGGATACGATACCCATAAGAAATTTACTTAATCCGTAAGCGATAGATACTGCTGAAAGGATAACCCCAAGTTCCCCTTTACTAAAGCCTTGTTCGATTAAGTAGGGCATTGCTAGTGAAAAGTTTTTTCGAACAAAGTAGTAACCTGCATAACCGATGAAGATACCTAAGAATACTTGTAAACGTAATTTACGGTATTCGCTATCAACGCGATCAGCTGGTAAGCGTTCTGCGTGGGGCGCAGGTTTAAATAATTGTGTGAAAAACATAAAATGAAAATCCTCCCCTAATGAATTCGAAATGTTGTAAGTCAGAGAGAATATAAAAAGGCCATGAAATATAAAAAAGTTTCCTTTTTTATGATTCATAGCCGTATACTCCGATTCTCCGTGACTGTCAATATTAACTTCGTCGAAAATTATACAACTTTGTGACAGAAATGTAAACGTTTTTATAAATAAAAAGTGTTGACGGATTTTATTCGTGGGATTAATATTTAAATACGTTAAATATTTTATTGCTTAAATAAGAGGTGGATAACATGCCAAATGATATGACGCATATCGATAAAATTCAAGCTCTTGCCTTTTCGATTGGAAAGAAAATGCAGACGGAGTTATTAGAACAAATGCAAGCAACAGGACTTACACCACCGCAGTTTTATATTTTAAAGATTTTAGATCATTACGGTGCTTCAAGAGCGACAAAATTAGCAAAAAAGATGTATGTAAAGCCTAGTGCAATTACAGTGATGATTGATCGCCTAATTGACCAAGAGCTAGTAGAACGCTATCACGACAAAGATGACCGCCGTGTTGTCATCATTGAGTTAACAAAAAAGGGGAAAGCAAGAGTAGAAGAGGCAATGACCGCTCGTAATGAGCATATTGCAAAATATTTCTCACATTTAGAATTACAAGAAAGAGAAGATTTGTTACGCCTCTTTGAGAAGTTAGAAACAATTATTTGCGGGACACAAGAGAAAAAAGAGAATAACTAAGAGGAATTGAGGAGATTACATGGAGCAACAAGAAAACATAAATAGAAAGTTGCTGTTAATCGGTTTAATAATCGCGATGCTATTTGCTGCATTAGATGGAACAATCGTTGGTACAGCAATGCCACGTATCGTCGGTGAACTAGGCGGATTAAGTTTAATGACGTGGTTAACGACAGCTTATATGTTAACATCAACGACAGTTGTACCAATTGCAGGTAAATTAGCGGATTTACTTGGCCGTCGTAACGTATATATTACAGGGCTAGTTATCTTTATGGTTGGTTCGGCGTTATGTGGTATGGCAAATGGTATGACAGAATTAATCATTTTCCGTGGTATTCAAGGTCTTGGTGGCGGTATTATGATGCCAATGGCTATGATTATTATCGGAGATATGTTCACGGGAAAAGAACGTGCGAAATGGCAAGGTATTTTTGGTGCGTTATACGGTCTTGCTTCTGTAATTGGACCACAAGTGGGTGGCTGGATTGTAGACGCAGTGAACTGGAGATGGGTATTCTACATTAACTTACCAGTTGGTATTTTAGCAACAATCTTTATTGCAATGGGATTAAAGTCACATAAACAAACAGGACCGATCAAAATTGATATTGCTGGAATCTTTACGATGATTCTCGGTGTTGTAAGTTTATTACTTGCATTAACGTTTGGCGGAAAAGATTATCCATGGAATTCTTGGCAAATTATCGGTTTATTTGCATTAGCTCTAATTGGTATTGTTAGCTTTGTTATCGTTGAAACGAAAGCAGAAGAACCAATTTTACCGATGCATTTCTTTAAAAATCGCACGTTTACAATACTGAATGCGATTGGTTTCTTTATGAGTATCGGAATGTTTGGTGCGATTATGTTCGTACCATTCTTCATGCAAGGAATTGTAGGAGTAAGTGCTGCTGAATCAGGAACAATCATGACGCCGATGATGATTACAATGATTGTTATGAGTATTATCGGTGGGCAACTCGTATTAAAAGTTGGTGTGAAACCACAAATTATTACAGGGATGCTTATTATGGCTGGTGGTTTCTGGTTATTAACAACGATGGATATGCACACGACTAAACTTACTGCTACTTTTTATATGAGTATTATCGGTTTAGGAATGGGTCTTGTTATGCCGACATTAACATTAGCGTTACAAGAAAGTTTCCCGAAAAAAGATCTTGGTGTCGTAACATCATCAAGTCAGTTCTTCCGTCAAATCGGTGGAACATTTGGTATTACAATTTTAGGGTCAATCATGAATAACACTTCAGGTACAACATTAACAAAGAATTTAGTACCTGTATTAGATACATTCCCGAAAGAAGCGGGACAAATGGTAACGAAATTTAAAGATATGATTCATACAGATCCACAAGGTTTATATTCGATGCTATTTAGTCCAGAAGCATTAAAACAAATGCCAGAAGCATTCGCTAACAGCATTGTACCAATTTTGAAAAACTCCTTAGTAGACTCACTTCATACTGTATTCCTAACAGGATTAGTATTCATTGTAGTGGGTGCTATCTTTACGATTTTCTTACAGAAGATTAAACTATCAGATCGTAAAAAAGACGCTGAAGAGCCTGCTGCACAGGAAAAAGAACAAACTGTATCATATTCGTAATGAAAAAGCATCGCCTTATGGCGATGCTTTTTTTGAGTATAACCTGAAAAGCTTTTTCGTGAGAAATGATTGACGTATTTCTAGAAATACGTTATATTATTTTCTGTAAACGGTTACATGAAATGGAGAGGAAAGAGAATGAGTACGATTAAAGACGTTGCAAAATTAGCGGGAGTATCTGTTGCGACCGTTTCCAGAGTGTTAAATAAAAATGGATATGTTCATGAAGATACATTAAAGAAAGTAGAGCGAGCAATTGAGATGCTAGATTATAAACCTAGTACAGTAGCGCGTTCACTGTATAATAAAAAATCTCGTTTAATTGGCTTAGTTGTTCCAAATATCGTGAATCCATTCTTTCCAGAAGTTGCACGTGCCGTAGAAGATGTAGCGCATAAGCAAGGATACACAGTTGTCCTTTGTAACTCTGATGAGAGTTTAGAGAAAGAAAAGCAATATATTGATGTACTTAGGCAAAATAATGTAGATGGATTTATTGTAGCAACAAATCCACAAAATAGTGTTAATTACATGAAGTTGTCTGTTCCAGTTGTTGCAATTGACCGTATGTTTAATGAGCGTATTCCTACTGTATATGCAGATAACTATGCAGGGAGTCAGGCAGCGACAAAGTTATTAATAGATAAAGGCTGTAAATATATTGCGCATATTCGCGGACCGCGTGACGTAAGCACGGCTAATGAACGCTTTGAAGGTTTTGTAGACGTTATTACGCAAAGTAATCTTTCTTATATGATTGCAGAGAGTACATTTGATCCAGCTAATAGTGAGCGTGTAGCGGTAGAATTATTAGAAGAATACCCACATATTGATGGAATTGTTGCTGGAAATGATTTAATTGCAATAGGTATTGTAAAGGCTGCACTTCAAAAGGGGATTTCTATTCCAGATGATTTACAAATTATCGGATTCGATGGAATTTCTTTAACAGAAATGATGTATCCATCTATTACAACTGTTGCACAGCCAATTTATGAGATGGGGAAAATTGCAACAGAGCTGTTATTAGAGCAGATGGAAGGAAACGTATTAGAAGAGAAACACTATCGTTTACCGATTGAAATTATAGAACGAAATACAACGAAGTAAGGAGATGAAACAGATGCCAAATATTGCAGTAGTAGGTAGTATTTCAATGGACTTAGTGGCCGTTTCAAAAAAACGTCCGAAAGCGGGAGAAACAGTAATTGGTGAAGCATTTCATACAATTCCAGGAGGAAAAGGAGCGAACCAAGCGGTTGCTGCAGCTAGATTAGGCGCAAATGTAGCAATGGTTGGAGCGGTAGGAAACGATAATTATGGAACTGTAGTGAGGAAAAATTTAGAGAACGAACGTGTTTTTATCGACTATGTGGTACCGGTTACAGATGCGGCAACAGGAATTGCTCATATCGTTTTAGCAGAAGAGGATAACAGTATTGTTGTCGTGCAAGGGGCGAATGCACTTGTAAATGAGTCGATTGTAGATCGTTCAAAAGATCTTCTTATAAAAGCAGATATGGTTGTTCTTCAACTAGAGATTCCACTTGAAACAGTAAAATATGTATTGGCTATTTGTGAGGAACACAAAATCCCAGTTATGTTAAATCCAGCGCCAGCACAAGTGTTATCAGAAGATATATTAGAAAAGGCAACTTATATTACGCCAAATGAACATGAGTGCCGCATCGTATTAGATGATTTCACATCACCAATTGAAGAGTTACTGGCTAAATATCCAAATAAACTATTGATGACAGAAGGTTCTAACGGTGTTCGTTTCCATAATGGTACGGAGATTGTACATGTTCCTAGCATTGCTGTTGATGTAGTAGATACGACTGGAGCTGGTGATACATTCAATGGTGCATTAGCAGTTGCACTTTCTGAAGGAGAAACACTTCAAAAAGCAATTCGTTTTGCAAATATTGCTGGTGGTCTTTCTGTAACGAAGCTTGGGGCGCAAGGTGGTATGCCAACGAGAGATAAAGTACGTGAAGTGCAGGTGATTGTCGGATGAAAAAGCACGGTGTATTAAACAGTGAGATTGCATCTGTCCTTGCTTCACTGGGGCATACAGATACGATTGTAATTGCAGACTGCGGGTTACCAATTCCTGACGGAGTAAAGCGAATTGATTTAGCCGTTGAGATTGGAAAACCTAGCTTTTTAGACGTATTGCAAGTGGTAGCTAATGATATGGCAATTGAAAAAGTGACGTTAGCAGAAGAAGTCATTAATAATAATGCGGAAGTAAATAAAGAGATTGAGCTGAAATTAATAGAGTCAGCATTTGAATATGTATCGCATGAACAATTTAAAGAGCACACGAAGAAAGCGAAGGCGATTATTCGTACAGGAGAGGCTACTCCTTATGCCAATGTAATTTTACATGCAGGCGTGATTTTTTAATAAAGGGAAGTGATGAGAATGCGTATTGAAATGAAAAATATTTCAAAGGCGTTCAATGGTAATCCTGTTTTGAAGAGTGCACAATTTATGATTAAAACAGGGGAAGTCCATGCATTGATGGGGGAAAATGGAGCGGGGAAATCAACGCTCATGAAGATTTTAACAGGTGTATATAAAAGAGATAGTGGAACAATCACGATTGATGGACAAGAACGAACTTTTAAAAATGCGAAAGAAGCAGAAGAGTACGGTATTGCATTTATACATCAAGAATTGAACATATTATCGAACTTAACAGTAGCTGAAAATATGTTTCTTGGTAAAGAGTTAATGTATGGGAAGACAGGTATTTTGCGTACGCGTCAAATGAACGCGATTGCGCAGCAGCAACTAGCAGAGTTAGGGTTACATGTAAAAGGTGCTATGTTGGCAGGAGAGTTATCGGTTGGACAACAGCAAATTATCGAAATTGCGAAAGCGTTAATGACAAATGCGAGCGTTATTATTATGGATGAACCTACAGCTGCATTAACAGATCGTGAAATTGAAACGTTGTTTACTGTCATTAATAAATTACGTAAAGAAGGCGTTTCGTTCGTTTATATTTCACACCGAATGGAAGAGATTTTTTCAATATGTGATGCGATTACGATTTTACGTGATGGGGAATACGTCGGAAAGAGATTAATTCCGGAAACATCGTTTGATGAAGTAGTGAGTATGATGGTGGGGCGCAGCATTGGTGAACGTTACCCAGAACGAAATAGTCAAATTGGCGATGTTATTTTTGAAATGCGTAATGGAACGAAAAAAGGGAAGTTTGAAAATGTATCGTTTCAAGTGAGAAAAGGTGAAATCCTTGGTGTTGCTGGCCTGATGGGAGCTGGCCGTACAGATATTATGAAAGCGATATTTGGATACGAACCGTTAGATTCTGGCCAAATTTTCATAAATGGACAAGAAGTAAAGATTGATAGTCCGATAGATGCGATTAGACAAAGAATAGCTTTCATTACAGAGGATAGAAAATCTGAAGGATTAGTGTTAGATTTCTCAATTCGAGAAAATTTAGCTTTACCGAATTTAGAAAGTCTTTCAAAGGGAAGTGTCTTAAGTAACGAACTAGAACAACAGTTTACAGCGGATATGATGAAGCTGCTTAATGTGAAAGCAGCTAGTGGAGAGCAAGCAGTGAAATCTCTTTCTGGTGGGAATCAGCAAAAGGTTGTTATTGCAAAATGGCTAGGTATCCACCCGCAGCTACTCATTTTAGATGAGCCAACAAGGGGTGTAGATGTTGGAGCGAAAAAAGAAATTTACTCTATTATGAATAAGCTTACCGAGCAAGGGGATGCCGTTATTATGGTATCATCGGAGCTTCCAGAAGTTTTAGGAATGAGTGATCGCATTCTTGTTATTCATGAAGGAAAAGTTGGCGGTATTTTAGAGAAAGATGAGGCGTCACAAGAGTCTATTATGGCACTAGCTACAGGGGGAGAGTAAGGATGGCTAAGAAGGGGAATGTATTACAACAACTCGGTTCTTTAATCGGTTTAGTATTAATTATCGTCGTAATTACAGCTTTAAATCCAGCATTTATTGAAATTCCAAATTTATTTAATATACTGCGTCAAGTATCGATTAATGCGCTTATTGCATTCGGAATGACCTTTGTAATTTTAACAGGGGGTATTGACTTATCGGTAGGTTCTATTTTAGCATTAGCAAGTGCACTTGTTGCTGGAATGATGGCAAGTGGCATGGACCCGTTCCTTGCAATGGCAGTTGGATTATTAGCTGGTCTTGTAATGGGAATTGTAAACGGTATCATCATAGCGAAGGGAAAAGTAGCTCCATTTATTGCAACTTTAGCAACAATGACTATTTTTCGTGGGTTGACGCTTGTTTATATGGACGGACGTCCGATCACTGGTCTTGGTGATCATTTAATGTTCCAAATGTTTGGCCGCGGTTATTTTCTCGGTATTCCGGTACCAGCTGTTACAATGATGATCGCTTTCGCAGTACTGTACTTCATTTTGAAGAAAACGACATTTGGTCGCCGTACATTTGCAATTGGTGGAAATGAAGAAGCAGCAGCACTATCAGGTATTAATGTTACGAGAATTAAAGTAATGATTTACGGTCTTTCCGGAATTTTGGCAGCGCTTGCAGGTATTGTCTTAACATCACGACTAGATTCTGCACAGCCAACTGCAGGTACTTCTTACGAATTAGATGCAATTGCAG
Organism: Bacillus cereus group sp. MYBK79-1; assembly: GCF_051915365.1. Lineage (NCBI taxonomy): Bacteria > Bacillati > Bacillota > Bacilli > Caryophanales > Bacillaceae > Bacillus > Bacillus cereus group sp. MYBK79-1. The sequence continues at coordinate 154,535 of NZ_JBQAEO010000009.1, forward strand.
CAGTTGTATTAGGTGGAACAAGTCTTTCTGGGGGAAGAGGATGGATTGTTGGTACATTCATCGGTGTACTTATTATCGGTGTACTAAATAATGGTTTAAATTTATTAGGCGTATCTTCTTTCTTCCAACAAGTTGTAAAAGGACTTGTAATCTTACTAGCTGTATTAATTGATCGTCGAAAAGAAGCGTAATGGAGGGACAGTTCATGAAGAAATGGTTACTTATACTCGTTGCATGTATTATGGTCATTACTGCTGGTTGTTCAATGGAACCACCAGAATGGGCAAAGGATTCTGGCGATAAAGGTCGAAATAAAACTATTAAAGTTGGATTCTCTGTTTCAACTTTAAACAATCCATTTTTTGTGACTTTGAAAAAAGGGGCAGAAAAGACAGCGAAAGAAAGCGGCATTGAATTGATTGCTGTTGATGCGCAAAATGATGCAGCAAAGCAAACGAACGATGTTGAAGATTTAATCCAAAAAGGTGTCGATGTAGTTGTTATTAATCCAACCGATTCAGATGCTGTTGCCTCAGCAGTAAGTGCGGCAAATGCAGCGAATGTCCCTGTTATTACAGTAGACCGCGTTGCAAATTCAGGTAAAGTTGTTTCTCACATTGCCTCTAATAACATTGAAGGTGGTCAAATGGCTAGTGATTACATTCGTGAATTAGTCGGAGAGGGAGCAAACGTTGCTGAATTAGAAGGACTCCCTGGCTCTTCTGCTGCTCGTGAGCGCGGGAAAGGATTCCATAACGTAGCGGATAAATTTTTAAAAGTAGTTGCCAAACAAGCAGCTGATTTTGACAGAGCAAAAGGATTATCTGTTATGGAAAACATTTTACAAGCAAATGGTGATATTAAAGCCGTGTTTGCGCATAACGACGAGATGGCATTAGGCGCACTTGAAGCATTGAAGTCTGCTGGAAAAACGGATGTAGTCGTTGTTGGGTTTGATGCAACAGAAGATGCTGTAAAAGCGGTTAAAGATGGGCGTATGGCTGCAACAGTTGCTCAAAAACCGGAATTAATCGGGGAGAAGGCGATGCAAACAGCAAAAGAGATAACACAAGGTAAAAAAGTGGACAAATCTATTCCGATTGAATTAGAGCTTATTAAGAAAAACAAATAAATATAAAATGAAAATTAGGAAGGAAGAATAACAAATGAAATTCTTTATTGATACAGCAAACATTAACGAAATTAAAGAGGCAAATGCATTAGGAGTATTAGCTGGAGTAACGACAAATCCATCACTTGTAGCAAAAGAAGGCGTAGATTTCCACGAGCGTATTCGTGAAATTTGCAACGTTGTAGAAGGACCTGTAAGTGCAGAAGTAATTAGCTTAGAAGCTGACAAAATGATCGAAGAAGGAAAAGAGTTAGCGAAAATTGCTCCAAACGTTGTTGTAAAAGTTCCAATGACAACAGAAGGTTTAAAAGCAGTAAAAGCATTCTCTGACTTAGGAATTCGCACAAACGTTACATTAGTATTCTCAGCAGTTCAAGCATTACTTGCAGCTCGTGCTGGTGCAACATACGTTTCACCATTCTTAGGTCGTTTAGACGATATCGGTCATAACGGTATGGACTTAATTCGCCAAATCGCAGAAATCTTTGCAATTCACGGCATTGAAACAGAAATCATTGCAGCATCTGTACGTCACAGCGTTCACGTAACAGAGGCTGCATTAAACGGTTCACATATCGCAACAATCCCAGCAAACGTAATTGCTTCATTAGTGAAGCACCCATTAACAGATCAAGGAATTGAGAAATTCTTAGCTGATTGGGAAAAAACACAAGAGAAATAATAGAAAATCAAGAATCCTAGTTTAATTGACTAGGATTCTTTTTTATTTAAAAGAATTTTCATGCAATTTTGCATATTGTCTTTTAAATTTGTTATATAAACTATTTAATATATACAAATCACTCTTTATTTTTCATATTTTGATATAAAGTGAAACTTTAATTAGTGGGGGGTTTTGTTCATCCCCCCACTAATTATTAGCCTTCACCAATCGGACTTTAACGGGCAGTTATCTCCCACCTAACTTTCTCGCATTCACCGAATTTTGAGGTGGGAGTCTTACTGCCCGTTAAAGCGGGATAAAAAGATAGAGGGTCTGACCAGAAAACTGGAGGGCATGATTCTATAACAGAAAGTTTTAATGTTTATAGAATTATGCCTTTTTATATAGGGAGGATAGTAAACAGAGGTTGCGACAAAAATGCACTTATTTATCTGAATTTTAAGTTTTATAAAAGGAGAGAGATAGAATGAGAAGAAAAGCACCATTTAAAGTGTTGTCATCATTAGCAATTGCGGCAATTATCGGATGTACATCTGTAATGAGTACGCCGCTGGCATACGCAGAAACGCCAGCAAAAGAGAAAGAAAATGTATCTACAACACCAATTGATTACAATTTAATTCAAGAAGATCGTTTAGCGGAAGCGTTGAAAGAAAGAGGAACAATTAATCCAGCATCATCTAAAGAAGAAACGAAAAAAGCTGTAGAAAAGTATATTGAAAAGAAACAAGGCGATCAGGCAAATAAAGAAATTCTTCCAGCGGATACTGCTAAAGAGGCATCTGATTTTGTGAAAAAAGTAAAAGAGAAAAAAATGGAAGAAAAGGAAAAGGTAAAGAAACCTGAAAAAAATGTTAGCCCTGAGCAAAAGCCAGAACCAAATAAAAAGCAATTGAATGGACAAGTCCCAACTTCTAAAGCAAAGCAAGCGCCGTATAAGGGATCTGTTCGAGCTGATAAAGTATTAGTATTACTCGTTGAATTTAGTGATTATAAACATAATAATATCGATCAAACGCCAGGGTATATGTATTCGAATGACTTTAGTAGAGAGCATTATCAAAAGATGTTGTTTGGTAATGAGCCTTATACATTATTTGATGGTTCGAAAGTAAAAACATTTAAACAATATTATGAAGAGCAGTCTGGCGGTAGTTATACGACTGATGGATATGTAACAGAATGGCTAACTGTTCCAGGAAAAGCATCTGACTACGGTGCTGATGGTAGTAGTGGTCATGATAACAAAGGTCCAAAAGGTGCACGTGATTTAGTGAAAGAAGCTTTACATGCAGCTGCTGAGAAAGGGTTAGATTTATCTCAATTTGATCAATTCGATAGATATGATACAAATGGTGATGGAAATCCAAATGAGCCTGACGGTGTAATTGATCATTTAATGGTAATCCATGCTGGTGTTGGTCAAGAGGCAGGTGGCGGTAAATTAGGTGATGATGCAATCTGGTCACACCGTTCAAAATTAGCGGTAGATCCGGTAGCGATTGAAGGTACAAAATCAAATGTAGATTACTTTGGTGGAAAAGTAGCAGCGCATGATTACACAATTGAACCAGAAGATGGAGCAGTAGGTGTATTTGCGCATGAATTTGGACATGACCTTGGCTTACCAGATGAATATGACACGAAATATACTGGAACTGGTTCACCTGTCGAAGCTTGGTCATTAATGAGCGGAGGTAGTTGGACAGGGAAAATTGCAGGAACAGAGCCAACTAGTTTTTCGCCACAAAATAAAGACTTCTTACAAAAGAATATGGGCGGCAACTGGGCAAAAATTTTAGAAGTAGATTACGATAAAATTAAGCGTGGTGTAGGCATTCCTACATATATTGATCAAAGTGTTACGAAATCTAATCGTCCAGGCGTTGTACGTGTTAACTTACCAGGTAAAAGTGTAGAAACAATTAAACCGGAGTTTGGAAAGCATGCATATTATAGTACAAGAGGCGATGATATGCATACAACATTAGAAACACCGTTCTTTGATTTAATAAAAGGAACAAATGCAAAGTTCGATTATAAAGCAAATTATGAGTTAGAAGCAGAGTGCGATTTCGTTGAAGTACATGCAGTAACAGAAGATGGAACGAAAACATTAATTGATAGACTTGGAGAAAAAGTAGTCCAAGGAGATAAAGATACAACAGATGGAAAATGGATTGATAAATCATATGATTTAAGTCAATTTAAAGGGAAGAAAGTGAAACTGCAATTCGATTATATTACAGATCCAGCTGTAACATATAAAGGTTTCGCGATGGATAATGTAAATGTAACTGTTGATGGACAAATTGTATTTTCTGATGATGCAGAAGGACAGTCTAAAATGAATGTAAATGGTTTTGTTGTTTCTGATGGAACAGAGAAGAAAGCTCTTTATTACTACTTAGAGTGGAGAAACTATGCGGGGTCAGATAATGGATTAAAAGCAGGAAAAGGTCCAGTGTATAATACAGGTCTTGTCGTTTGGTATGCAGATGATAGCTTTAAAGATAACTGGGTTGGGGTACATCCAGGTGAAGGATTCCTTGGTGTTGTAGACTCGCATCCAGAAGCACTTGTTGGTAATTTAAATGGGAAACCAGCGTACGGCAATACAGGTATGCAAATTGCAGATGCTGCATTTTCATTTGATCAAACACCAGCATGGAGTGTAAATTCATTAACACGTGGACAGTTTAACTATTCTGGATTACAAGGTGTTACAACTTTTGATGATTCAAAAGTATATAGTAACAAACAAATTGCAGACGCAGGTAGAAAAGTTCCAAACCTTGGACTTAAATTCCAGGTTGTTGGACAGGCAGATGATAAATCGGCAGGTGCTGTTTGGATTAAACGTTAATAATATAAAAGCACATTCTTCCTATGAAGAGTGTGCTTTTTATTTGTACAGTAAGTTATTATTTTAGTTTATGTAATACAAGTGTCTGTTCATATGTAGTGTATCAAATTATGTTGGAGAAGGAAATATTTCCGAGGAAATTGTCGAAGTATCGTCGGTATTTATACACTTTTTTTGTAAAGGAAGAAATGTAGTATTGCCTTTACCATTCAATTTATTTACATTGTTACTTAGCTACACACAAAAGTAATATATTTGGCAAAAAAAGAGCTCTATTCGATAGGGCTCTTTTTTATGGATAGAAAGGGGTGAATGAAATGAAAGAAATAATTGAATGTCCACAGTGTGAAGGGAATATTACTGCACAACATATTATGGATCTCCCGCATCCTTTTTCATTCAGGTGTCCACACTGTAAGGTGAAGCTAAAAGAAATGAGGATCACACCATGCTTAATATTAGCGGCAGTTTGTATCATTCCACTGTTTATTATAATTGGAGAGAGTATTAAGGAATTACTAGTAAAATATTTTTCTATTATAGACGATGTCCCAACTGTACTGATTTTCTTCTTATTTTGTTATCCATTGTATTATCTCTATGAAAAATATAATGCCATATTGTTTATTAAATACGGCTTATTGAAAGTTAAAAGTTGAATAGGAGCTTATCATTAAAAAAGACAATGATGGAATTAACCCATCATTGTCTTTTTTACTTTGCTTTTTGCTTTACTTTTTATTTTGCTTCTTACATAAATCATTCCAGCGAATGTTAATAAGAATGCAGTTCCGATAACGAAGCTGACGCTAGGGGATGCCCCGATTGCACCAACTGTAAAGGATCCAGCAACAACTCCTAATGAGAAGAAAGCATAAAACAACCCAAATGCTTTTCCACGTTTATCATCTGTCGTATTTTCAACAAGTAATGCATTTATCGATGGGAAAAGGATAGCGAATCCAATGCCATAAATCATCATAACGATAAAGAGCATGCCTTTTGTTGCGAATAATCCAAGTAAAGATAAAGCTAATGCCATTACTACAATCCCAATTAACATGAGCTTTGAACGATTAAATCGATCGTAAATACGGTTTGTTGGCAGTAAGAAGAAGAGGATAGCGGTAATTCCGAATACACTTAACATCATACCTGTTGTAGATGCTTTAAGTGCTAATGCCTCAACTTTCACTGGTAGCATATAAGTGACAATTCCTTGTGAAAACATTAGTGTGAACGCACCAATATATGCTTGTAATAACGGTTCTGATTTCAATAGTTCAATCATATCTTCTTTGTTCATCATTTGTGTTCTTGAAGTATCTGTTCTTGATACGTTATTTGGTAAGAAGAATAGAGATACGATTGTACCAAGGACCATTAAAATAGAAATGGTAATGAACACCCACTCTATACCAGCAGTAGCTTTCATAACCCCACTGAAAGCAGGTCCTACAATTGCCGCTGTTCCAACAGCAGCACCAGATAGAGCCATTGCCTTACCTTGTCTTGCTGAATTTGTTTGTTTTGATAAAAACGTAAAGGCAGCAGGAATTAAAAATCCGTCACTAAAGCCGTGCATAAAGCGCACAACTAATAGTTGTTCACCACTTTGAACAACGGTGTATAACAAGACTATGAAACTCGTAAGTCCCATGCTTATATAAAGTATTTTTTTTGCACCAAATTTATCGACGGCAGCGCCAGCAATTATATTACCGATCATATTAGCGAATGAGTACATACCGACAACTAGCCCAATGATAAGAGGAGATCCTCCAAGACTTTGAGCGAACGTACTCATAATAGGTAATTGTGAAAATGTATCTAGAAACGCTACGATAACAATAAAGTAAATAAAATATTTCAAGCGATATTCACCTCTCCTATGCTATTATGGCATAATGCTAATTTCAACCGCAATGAAATTGAATTAACAGATGTGGAAAAAAGTACAAAGTGACAAAATATTGAACATTATTTGTTAAAATTTAGTGGGAAAGAGATTGTTTTTTTGAAATATATGGATGGAAGTATTATAATAGATTTGTAAACTTCACCAGGTTAAGTATATACGTAGAGAGGGATGTATAAAATGAAAGCACTACTTTGGCATAATCAACGTGATGTACGAGTAGAAGAAGTACCAGAACCAACTGTAAGACCAGGAGCAGTTAAGATTAAAGTGAAATGGTGTGGTATCTGCGGAACAGATTTGCATGAATATTTAGCAGGACCTATTTTTATTCCAACAGAAGAGCACCCATTAACACACGTAAAAGCACCGGTTATTTTAGGTCATGAGTTTAGTGGTGAGGTAGTTGAAATCGGTGAAGGCGTTACTTCTCATAAGGTGGGAGATCGCGTCGTTGTAGAACCAATTTATTCTTGTGGTAAATGTGAAGCTTGTAAACATGGACATTACAATGTTTGTGAACAACTTGTTTTCCACGGTCTTGGCGGAGAAGGCGGCGGTTTCTCTGAATATACAGTAGTACCAGAAGATATGGTTCACCATATTCCTGATGAAATGACGTATGAACAAGGTGCACTTGTAGAACCAGCAGCAGTAGCCGTTCATGCAGTACGTCAAAGTAAATTAAAAGAAGGGGAAGCTGTAGCAGTATTTGGTTGTGGTCCAATTGGACTTCTTGTTATTCAAGCGGCTAAAGCAGCAGGAGCAACTCCTGTTATTGCAGTTGAACTTTCTAAAGAACGTCAAGAGTTAGCAAAATTAGCAGGTGCGGATTACGTATTAAATCCAGCTACTCAAGATGTATTAGCAGAAATTCGTAGCTTAACAAATGGTTTAGGTGTAAATGTGAGCTTTGAAGTAACAGGTGTTGAAGTAGTACTTCGTCAAGCGATTGAAAGTACAAGCTTTGAAGGTCAAACTGTAATTGTGAGTGTATGGGAAAAAGACGCAACAATTACGCCAAACAACCTTGTACTAAAAGAAAAAGAAGTTATCGGTATTCTTGGATACCGTCATATCTTCCCAGCTGTTATTAAATTAATTAGCTCTGGCCAAATTCAAGCAGAGAAATTAATTACGAAAAAAATCACAGTGGATCAAGTTGTTGAAGAAGGATTTGAAGCACTTGTAAAAGATAAAACACAAGTGAAAATTCTTGTTTCACCTAAATAATAGAGAATAGTAAAAAGTAGCTCTTTTCTAGAAATAGAAGAGGGCTACTTTTTTTCTATACAGAAAGGTGATAGACTTTCCTTTAACTAAAGGTATTTTGTTTGGAAGGGGAAGTCTAATGCTTTCATTTATGTTGACATTGAAACGGATGCTAAAAGCTTGTTTGCGAGCGTGGAAAGATAAAGAATTTCAAGTGTTATTCGTATTAACATTTTTAACATTAACATCTGGTACGATTTTTTATAGTACAGTTGAAGGATTACGTCCTCTTGACGCTTTATATTTTAGTGTGGTCACGTTGACGACTGTCGGTGATGGGGATTTTAGTCCACAAACTGATTTTGGAAAGATATTTACAATCTTATACATATTTATTGGGATTGGATTAGTGTTTGGATTTATTCATAAGTTGGCAGTTAATGTACAACTGCCAAGTATATTATCGAATCGAAAAAAAGAGTAAAGCATGTGGATGCTTTACTCTTTTTTTACATTAGTTTAGACAATCATTTGCAGTAGATTAACAATACTTTATTACAATATAAGAGCATTCATTCATTATATTCACTATGTATAAAGTTATAATGATATGAACATTTGCATATTTTAATTTAGTGATAGAATTTTCATGAAAGGTGGGATATTCTAGTCATAGGTTAACCGGACGACATCATAGGATCCTAACAAAAAAGTTTACAATAATTCAATTATAAAATGGAGGATTTCAGATGAAAAAGAAAGTACTTGCTTTAGCAGCAGCTATTACATTAGTAGCTCCGTTACAAAGTGTTGCATTTGCTCATGAAAATGATGGGGGAAGTAAAATAAAAATAGTTCATCGCTGGTCTGCTGAAGATAAACATAAAGAAGGCGTAAACTCTCATTTATGGATTGTAAACCGTGCTATTGATATTATGTCTCGCAATACAACACTTGTAAAACAAGATCGAGTTGCACAATTAAATGAATGGCGTACGGAGTTAGAGAACGGTATTTATGCTGCTGACTATGAAAATCCTTATTATGATAATAGCACATTTGCTTCACATTTCTATGATCCAGACAATGGAAAAACATATATTCCATTTGCAAAGCAGGCAAAAGAAACTGGAGCTAAATATTTTAAATTAGCTGGTGAGTCATACAAAAACAAAGATATGAAACAAGCATTCTTCTATTTAGGATTATCCCTTCATTATTTAGGAGATGTAAACCAACCGATGCATGCGGCAAACTTTACAAATCTTTCGTACCCACAAGGATTCCATTCTAAATATGAAAACTTTGTAGATACAATTAAAGATAATTATAAGGTAACGGATGGAAATGGATATTGGAACTGGAAAGGTACAAATCCAGAAGAGTGGATTCATGGGGCGGCAGTAGCAGCGAAACAAGATTACTCTGGAATTGTAAATGATAATACGAAAGATTGGTTCGTAAAAGCGGCTGTATCACAAGAATATGCAGATAAATGGCGCGCTGAAGTTACACCAATGACAGGTAAGCGATTAATGGATGCACAACGTGTAACTGCTGGATACATTCAGCTTTGGTTTGATACGTACGGAGATCGTTAAGTATTTAAAAAAGGTCAAATCTCACAATAGAGTATTTGGCCTTTTTTATCACTATACAATACATGGAGGTATGAATCGTGAAAAGTAAATTGCTAAAAAGTATACTTAGCGTTGGAATAGGTCTAGCGGCTTTATATTGTGGATCCTCGGCTCAAGCGGAAGTGTCTACAAATAAAAACGATACATTAAAAGTGATGACACATAACGTGTACATGCTATCAACAAACTTATATCCGAACTGGGGACAAAGTGAGCGTGCTGATCTAATTGGATCGGCAGATTATATAAAGAATCAAGATGTTGTTATATTGAATGAAGTGTTTGATAATAGTGCTTCAAATCGCTTGTTAGGAAATTTGAAGACAGAATATCCAAATCAAACAGCAGTATTAGGTCGTAGTAACGGAAATGAATGGGATAAAACGTTAGGTAGCTATTCATCTTCAACTCCTGAAGATGGGGGCGTTGCAATCGTAAGCAAATGGCCAATCGTTGAAAAGATTCAATATGTATTTGCAAAAGGATGCGGGCCAGATAATTTATCAAATAAAGGATTTGTATACACGAAAATTAAGAAAAATGATCGTTTCGTTCATGTGATTGGGACACATTTGCAGGCTGAAGATAGTATGTGCGGAAAAACTTCACCTGCATCTGTACGTACAAATCAGCTAAAAGAAATTCAAGATTTTATAAAAAATAAGAATATACCAAATGACGAGTACGTCTTATTTGGTGGCGATATGAACGTGAATAAAATAAATGCAGAGAACAATAGTGACTCAGAGTACGCATCCATGTTTAAAACATTGCATGCGTCAGTTCCATCTTATACGGGACATACAGCAACTTGGGATGCGACGACAAACAGTATTGCGAAATATAATTTCCCTGATAGCCCTGCCGAGTATTTAGATTATATTATTGCAAGTAAAGATCATGCGAATCCATCATTTATAGAGAATAAAGTATTACAACCGAAATCTTCACAGTGGACTGTTACATCATGGCTCAAAAAATATACGTATGATGATTATTCTGATCATTATCCAGTAGAGGCAACTATTTCTATGAAGTAGTCCTAAAAAAGTTTCTTCTTAAATAGGAAGAAACTTTTTTATTTTGTAGAGGAGATTCCAACTTTCTTTCCAATATGTATAAGACATATAGAGAAGAGGAGAGAAAAAATGTGGATCGAGGAATTTTTAAAGAAGTTCCATTACCGTGTGCATTTTTGGATGAAGTAGCTTTAGATAGAAACATTCAATCGATTATAGAATTAAGTGGAAATAAGAAGATTCGTATAGCCAGTAAATCGTTACGTTCTGTTTCGGTTATGCAAAAGATTTTATCTGCAAATGATCGTTTTCAAGGTATTATGTGTTTTTCACCTAGGGAAGTTTTATTTTTAATTGAACAAGGATTCAATGATTTATTGCTTGGATATCCTGCTTATGATGAAAGAGCGTTACATGAAATAAGTTTGCTAACAAAGCAAGGGCTCATTATAACTTGTATGGTGGATTGTGAAGACCATATTGTTTATTTAGAAAAAATTGCTGAGAAGTCTAAAGGGTGTTTTCGTATTTGTTTGGATATTGATATGAGTAGTCGTTTTTTAAAATTTCATTTTGGAGTCAAAAGATCACCGATAAAAGATGTGCAAGGTGCTTTGAAAATAGTAAAAAGAGTGAAAGAATCATCATGTTTAATACTAGATGGTGTCATGGGATATGAAGCCCAAATTGCTGGGGTAGGAGACCACATACCGAATCAACGAGTGAAAAGTAAAGCGATTTCGTATTTAAAGAAGAAATCGGTGTTGGAAGTTAAAGAAAGAAGAGGACATATCGTAAAAGAAATACAAAACCTAGGTACTAAACTAAGATTTGTAAATGGGGGAGGCACAGGAAGTATAAAAACAACTGAGCAAGATAACTCAGTTTCAGAGATTACAATAGGCTCTGCTTTTTATGCCCCGAAGCTATTTGATTATTATAAAGAGGTGCAATTTCATCCAGCTGTCGGATTTGCTTTACCAGTTGTGCGTAAACCAGCCCCGTTTATTTACACTTGTTTAGGTGGTGGATATATTGCCTCAGGCGCAATTGGTAAAGATAAAGAACCTGAGATTTGGAGGCCAAATGGTGCGGAATTATTAGCTCTAGAAGGTGCTGGCGAGGTACAAACACCGATTTTTTATAACGGTGAGGAACGAGTAGAGATAGGAGATCCTATCTTGTTTCGCCATAGTAAAGCTGGAGAATTATGTGAGCGTTTTCCTTTTTTATATCGTGTGAAAGAAGGAGAGATTGTTGGGGAGTATGCAACATATCGGGGGGATGGCCAATGCTTTCTATAAAGGGACAAAAATGGAGAAATTGGACAGGGAATGTAGAAGGAACACCGGATTATACGATGTATCCAGAAAGTATACAAGATGTAGTAGAAGTTGTAGAACTTGCACGAAAAGAAGGAAAGAAAATTCGTGTTGTCGGTTCAGGGCACTCGTTTACACCACTTGTGCAAACGGAAGAAATTTTAGTTTCTTTAGATGAATTGAAAGGTATTATGAATATTGATACAGAGAAGATGGTTGCTGAAGTATGGGCAGGAACAAAGCTACATGATTTAGGGAGGTTACTTGAAGAAAAAGGTTATGCACAAGAAAATTTAGGGGATATTGATTCACAATCTATCGCAGGAGCGATTAGTACAGGGACTCATGGGACGGGTATTACCTTTGGGAGTTTATCAACACAAGTTATAGAGATTACCGCAGTTTTATCTACAGGTGAGAGTATAGTTTGTTCGGAAACTGAGAATGTGGAATATTGGAGAGCCTTTCAGTTATCGCTTGGGATGCTAGGTATCATTGTAAAGATAAAATTGAAAGTTATCAGGGCATATTCACTTGTGTATGAAAGTGAAAAACAGTCATTATCTACTGTAATGAACAAGCTAGAAGAATATAAGAAGAATCGTCATTTTGAATTTTTCGTTTTTCCTTATTCAGATGAAGTACAAGTGAAATTTACAAATGAAACAACAGGTAAAAAAAGTGATTTGAAATGGCATAAACTAAAGGTAGAGTTGCTTGAAAATAAGATGTTTTCTTTGTTATCTAAAGGATGTAAATGGTTTCCTTCTATAAGTAAAGGAGTAAGTCGATTATCGGCTAAAGCTGTACCGAATACAAAAATAATTGGTTCGAGTTATGAAGTATTTGCTACGTCGCGTGCGGTTCCATTTTATGAAATGGAGTATAGTGTTCCTTCAAAGTATATGCGGGCCGTTGTAGAAGAAATTTCAAACCTTATTGAAAAGAAAAAGTATAAAGTGCACTTCCCAATTGAATGCCGGTATGTGAAAAGGGATGATATATGGCTCAGTCCAGCGTACGGAAGGGATTCAGCGTACATTGCTGTTCATATGTATAAAGGTATGAAGTATGCTGCTTATTTTGGTGAGGTGGAGAAAATTTTTCTAAAGTATGAGGGACGGCCGCATTGGGGGAAAATGCATACATTAACGTACGAAAAATTACAAAATATATATCCAGAATTGCATTCGTTTCTAAAGGTGAGGAAATTATTAGATGAAGTAGAAATGTTTTCAAACCCTTACACAGAAAAATTATTTACGATTATGAAAAAAAGCTGACAAAGTATTACTTGTCAGCTTTTTTTAGTATGATCGCATTTCTTGTTTGACTAATGTGCTCGTAAAATAGTAACTTATCATGACTAAATACATGTAATAAAACATGAATAATAAATAGACCGTTAATTACGAGTTGGAATAATAATATAACTACTAATACTAAAGGCTCTTTAAGATTTAAGATAGAGCTACTCGAAAGAATATAATTGATTCCGCCTAAAATGAAATAGAATATACCGTAACGGATAAATAGCTCCTTCAATGTAATACGATCTGATTTTCCTTTCACGTAAATGCGAAGTAATGCTTTACCAATTGTCTTTCCATTTGTAAAGTATGGAATGATAATAAAGTAAATGAAGACTGAACAGGTAATGAAAAGGAGTTCGTATACATTTGTATAAGGTTGGATGTTAGCAATAAATAGTGAATTTCCTTTGTTTTTAATGAAAGGTACAACGATAGATAGGAAAATCCAATCAATTTGCATAGCGATGAGACGACGAATAAATCCAACTGGTTTCGTTTCTAAATCAATATGAATATCTAATTCGCTTGTTTTCGGAAGGAAGTACGTAAATATTGGTGCAATGATAAAACCAATTACGCCGCCTAGTGTGTTTAAAAACAAATCGTCAATATCAAATAAGCGATAGGCACAATTATAAATACCATATAATCCAGTTACTTGTGTTAATTCAAAGAACAGTGAAAGGCAAAAAGAAATGCACACTGTTTGTAAGAAGCTGCGTCGGAAATAATAACGCAAGTACATACCAAAAGGAACCGTTAGTAGAACGTTAAAAGCGACTTGTAAAAACGCAGACTCCTTTAATAAATAGAAGTAGGTAGATGGCTTCGTTAAAATTGCCGAGGTATGATTACTAATCTCTTGTATGAAATAAAATGGTGACAGTTGCATATGTTGTGTATTAGCCGGTTGTAGGCTACATGTATCATATGTTTGTGGCAAAGGTAAGATAACAAGAAAGTAGGCATTTAATACATAGAGTAATAGTGAATATAAAATAAATGAACGCCATTTATTCAAATACCCGTATTTGCGGTAATTAAATATTAAAAAAGGGATTAATAGAAACATTGCTAAAATAGGAAATAAAATAAATGCTGTTTTTATTGGAAATAAATATGCAGTCAAAATGAAGCTCCTTTCAATGAAAATTCGTTTATCATTATAACGTTAAAAGAACCGTAAAACAAAATTAAAATATTTCGAAATAGAAAAAATTACAAATTTATACAGGATTAAGTTATAATAAGTTTAATATAAGGATATTATGATTACTGTAAGTTGAGAGAGGGTACAAGATATGCGATATGAGCTTTTTTCTGTAAGTGGGGATCATATTACAACTTTTGAAAGTGCATGGCGTTTTCAAGAGGGAGAACAGATTTTTGTTCATAATGATCAAACAAAACGAAATTTTATTATTATCCGCCTAACGCATGATGTATTTCAACAAAATAAACATGTTATTCGTTTGTATTGTCAAGAAAAGAAAGTATACGCATAAAAGAGCCCCTCTTAATGTACAAAAAAGTAAGAGGGGCTTTATCATTATAAAGGTATAAAAAAAGCGAGTCTTCCTAGTTTAATAGAATGACTCGCTTTTCGCTTTGTAGGTTTCACTTTATAAGAAAATAAGAGTTAGTACACCTACGATAATGCAATAGAAAGAGAAATATTTTAAATTTCCTTTCGCCATAATGTTCATAAACCATTTTAATGAAATATACGTCATGATAAATGTTGCGATAAATGCAACGATATATGGTATGAATAGTGTGTCTAGATTTGGATCTTTTGCAATGTCTGTAATACTTAGTAATAAACCACCTAAGCTAACAGGAATGTATAGTAAAAATGAGAAACGAAGAGCTGTTTCTTGCTTCATACCAAGTAACATCGCTGCTACGATTGTTGCACCTGATCGGCTTATTCCAGGAATTAGTGCACAAGCTTGTGCTAATCCAACGATGATTGCATCTTTCATAGAAAGATCGCCATCATTTTTACGTCCACGCAAGTTTCTAATAATCCAAAGGCCAACAGCGGTAATAAGAAGGGAAATCCCAACCATTTTCACACCTTTTAAGTACTGGTCGATGTAATCTTTAAATAAAACACCAATAACACCTGCTGGAATGGTTGCAATAACAAGGTAAATGATGAAGAAGAAATCTGATTTTGCGTCTTCTGCTCTTGTAAAGATATAAGATAGACCATTCTTCGTTAGACGAATTAAATCATTTCTATAAATAAGTAATACAGCTAATAATGAAGCTGAATTAACAAGTAGTTCGAAGCTAAACCCTTCTATTTTTAGTCCTAGCAAATGTTGTGCTAAAACGAGGTGACCGCTTGAAGAAATCGGAATAGGTTCTGTTAGTCCTTGGAACAGACCAAGAATTAAATATTTTAAAATGTAGTAAAATTGTTCCATAATAACCTCCTTGTTTATTAGTCGAAAGAAACAACTTGTCCATTATAACAAAGATACGGATGAATATTGAGAAGAAATAAATATTCGGAATATAATAAAAATCCCTTATAACGGTATAAGGGATTTTTGTGATTAATGAGAAACTACTGTTCCTTGAAGACTTTCTGTTAATTGGACATCGACTTTCTCAGCATCATGAATATGATCCATAATAGTATTATTTAACTTTTGGAACATTTGTTGTGTATTAGCGAATTCTCGTAATATGTCATCATTACAAGATTTTTGGTTTTCGATAGCTTTAATAACGTTTGTAGCACCATTTTGTAACGTTTGAATCATAATTAAAATATTTTCAATTCTAGCGTTCGTATCGGCACTCATCTCTACACCTTCATCGACTAAATGTAAATTGTCTTTTGTGTTATCGTATGCTTTTTCAATTTCTTCTTGAATTTTTTTCGTTAAGTTTCCGATATTTTTTGTACTTTCGGCTGTACTTTCAGCTAGTTTTCTTACTTCATTGGCAACGACAGCGAATCCTTTACCGTGTTCTCCAGCACGGGCAGCTTCAATACTTGCATTTAAAGCAAGTAAATTTGTTTGTGCTGCAATGTTTTGAATGACTTCTACAATTTGCTCGATTTCTTTTGAGCGTTCACTTAAATGATTCATACTATTAGACGTGCGCTGAGATTGTTCACCTAATTTATTAATTACAATAAGTAAACGATGAACAGATTCTTTTCCTTCATTAGAGCAGTCAATAATTTCTTCAATTGACTGAATTAAGTTTTGTTCTTTTTGTAACATCTCATTATTCAACTCATTGGAATGTGTTGTACGAGTTGAAACATTTTCGAAACATGAGCTTAATTGTTGAACTAAACCTTGGAGCGTATTGTGTTGGCTATTTACAAGTTTATGTTCTTGAACAACGCTTTGTACACGAGCGTGGATAGAAGAAATAGTCTCTTGTTGTTCGAGATCTTTTTGTTTTAATTCTTCTTCTAGTTCTTGTATCCGACTTTCTAATTGGTCGATTTTATATTGGAGTGATTTTTTTTGAGTAAACATATATTTATTTCAACCGCCTTTGGAAGTTATATTTTCTCTATATTTGGATTTTAGCATCTTTTATAATTTTTAAATATAGGAATTGTTAAATATTTAAGAATCTATTACATTTTATTCATAATTCCCTTTTTTTCGTCATGAAAAATAAACTGTATTTAATGGTATTGTAAACAAACTGTAAAATAAATCATGTATAACTGTATAAGAAGGGAGTCGGATTATGAACTATTTTAAGCGAATCAGTAGTCTAGTATTAGCAGGAATTATCGGTCTTTCTAGTACAGTCGCTGTAAAAGCAGAGTCAAACGACGAGAAACTTAACAACATGCAACAGCAATTGCAGCAAAACGATGCAGAAATGCAAAAGAAAGAGCAAGAGAAGCAAGCTGTTAATAAAGAAATTCAAGGTATCGAAAGCGAACTACATAATTTAAATAATACAATTGCAAAAAATAAAGAGGATCAAGCTGCTATTCAACGTAAAATCGATGAAACACATAAGCAGATTGAGCAAAAAAAGAGCGAAATTGTCGTTTTAGAGGATAAAGTCCTTGCTCGTAAGGATATTATGAGAAAACGTATGGTTTCTGTTCAAAACAGTTCAAATACAAGTTTAGTAGTAGAAGTTGTAGTAGAGTCAAAAAACTTTGCTGATTTCTTACAACGTATGAACGCAGTTTCTACTATTCTAGAAGCTGATAAAGAAATTTTACGTCTACAAGAACAAGATCTTCGTCAAATTGAAGAAGATAAGAAAACAATTGACGAGAAAGAAGCGTCTTTAGTAGTAGACAAACAAAAATTAGCAAAAGCACAAGCTGAGTTGCAAGATAACTTGAAAAAACGTCAAGATAACTTACAAACAGTTCAAGCTAAATATAATGCGATTGCGAGCCAACTTAATTTAGCAGCAGAAGAAAAAGCTAAAATTGAGTCAAATATGAAGGCAGTTGAAGAAACAATCGCTCGTGAGCAAGAGGCAGCAAGAATTGCAGCAGAAGAGCGTGCAAAAGCAGAAGCAGCTGTAAAGGCTGAGAAAGAAGCATTAGCTAAGGCACAGGCAGAAATTGCAGAAAAACAAAAGCAAGAAAAAGCTAATAAACCAGCTGAACCTGTTGCTAATAATTCAAAGGTAGAACCTGTACAACCATCTAAACCAACTGCTGGTGGTAAAGAATTTTATGTACATGCAACAGCTTATACAGCAGATCCAGCTGAAAATGGTTATGGACCAGGTCAACAAGTATATTCTAAATGGGGACCAGGTAATAAACCTTATAATTTAACTGCAAATCCAGGAATGAAATTAATCGCAGTGGATCCATCTGTTATTCCATTAGGATCTACTGTAAATGTTGAAGGCTATGGAATTGCAATTGCAGCAGATACTGGTGGCGCAATTAAAGGTCACAAAATCGATGTTTTAATGCCGGATAAAGCTTCGTCTAGTAATTGGGGCAGAAAAAATGTTAAGGTTACAATTTTAAACTAACATGTAATCCAACTTTACAATACGTAAAGTTGGATTTTTTTATGAAAACAATGTTAAGTTGAGTTTACATTTTGTTAAGGATAGCATACGATATAATTAAGAGGTGGTAAATTTGACCATTTTAAACAGAGTGAAGGAATTAAGAGCTCGCTTTAATTTTTCGCAAAGTGTATTAGCAGAAAAGGTTGGAGTGACGAGACAAACAATCGCCGCTATTGAAAAAGGGGATTATGTTCCTTCCTTGCTATTAGCGCTTACGATTTGCGATGTATTCGAGTTAAAGATGGAAGATGTGTTTGTTTTAAATAAGGAGGGGAAAGAGGATGAATAGGATTGGTTTTTCTTATATGTTAAATGTACTTTTAATGGTATTAGCAGGTTGGGCGTTTATTGAGTTGTATTATTTTACTATCGAAGTTGCTAACTTTATTCAAACGGAGAGAGTACCATTTGAAGTTTCATTGAGTTTAATGCCGCTAACATTACTTTTAATATTTAGTATTGTATCGACTATTCTTTATAAAATTCAAAAGAAAAAATATAAAAAGCTCTCGTATTGGATGTTTCCACTATTATTTCCTCAAGAAGATGAACGGGAAAAGGCAATTACAGAAAAAGCTTGTCGTACTACATTTATGTCATTATGGTACGTGTTGCCTTGTGCGGTTGGTTTTTTAACTCTTTCTCCAATTGCTAATTTATATGTTCCTGCATATCCGGTATATATTGCATTTAGTATTTTCTTTATTCAAATGACGATTTTCCACGTATCCTTATATCGAAATAAAATCGCTTAAAAAGAAACCTTCTTGCACATGCAAGAAGGTTTCTTTTCAGCTTACACTTGTACATATAGTAATATTATCTTATCATTTTATATAGAGTAAGATTTTGTAAGGGAAAGGAATTGTATATGAATAAGCAAAGAATGTATAGTATAGTAGCAATCCTTCTATTTGTTGTAGGTGGTGTGTTAATCGGAAAGCCATTTTATGATGGATATCAGGCTGAAAAGAAACAGACTGAAAATGTACAGGCTGTTCAAAAGATGGATTATGAAAAACATGAGACGGAATTTGTAGATGCTTCGAAAATTAATCAGCCAGACTTGGCAGAAGTAGCGAATGCATCATTAGATAAGAAACAAGTAATTGGTCGTATTTCGATCCCGAGTGTTTCATTAGAACTTCCTGTTTTAAAATCTTCTACTGAGAAAAACCTATTATCGGGTGCAGCAACAGTAAAAGAAAATCAAGTAATGGGAAAAGGGAACTATGCATTAGCAGGACATAACATGTCTAAAAAAGGTGTTTTATTTAGTGATGTAGCCTCTTTAAAAAAAGGCGACAAAATTTATTTGTATGATAATGAAAACGAATATGAATATGCGGTTACTGGTGTATCTGAAGTAACTCCTGATAAGTGGGAAGTTGTCGAGGATCATGGGAAAGACGAAATAACGCTTATTACATGTGTATCTGTTAAGGATAATTCTAAGCGTTACGTTGTTGCTGGTGATTTAGTAGGAACGAAGGCGAAGAAATAAAAAAAGATGAGGGATTTCCCTCATCTTTTTTAATCCATCCATTTCACTAGTTTCTTAGAAATTAATAATAAAACACAACCTAATACAATTGCTACAGCTCCGATTACGGTAAATACTTCAGCATACCCAAGTGAGGTTGTGAAGCTTGCCAGTTGTCCACCTAAAATGTTGGCGATTCCTGAGCTTGCTAACCATACTCCCATTAATAAAGAAGCAAGTTTTACTGGGGCAAGTGCACTAACCATTGATAGTCCAACAGGTGATAAGAATAGCTCACCTAACGTATGGAAAAGATACGTAAAGACGATAAATAATAAGTTTGCTTTTTCTGTAATGTTATGTTCATCACTACCTGTTTTTAATGTAGCGATAACGAGAATGATATAACCGATACCGAGCAAGATCATACCAAGTCCCATTTTTGTTGGGATTTTTAAATCCCCGCGCTTGCGAGTTGCAAGTTTTGCCCATAATGCTGAAATGACTGGAGCAAGTAAAATAATAAATAATGGATTGACCGATTGGAACCAAGATGTTGGAACTTCCCATCCGAACACAGAGCGGTCTACAAATTTGTTTGTATATAATGTTAATGAGCTACCAGCTTGTTCAAATCCAGCCCAGAAGAAGACAACGAAGCATGTTAAAATGACGATAACTGCGGTACGTTGTTTTTCTTTTTTTGTTAAAGGTGTATCTCCTACTGATGGTTGTCCATCTGTTGTTTGTAAATCGCGAGTTGGTTTTTTACCGATATCACCAAGGAAGCGATTAGATAGTGTTGTAAATAAAATTTGTCCAATGATCATTCCGATTGAAGCGGCTAAGAAACCGTAACGGAATCCGTAATGTACAACGCCATCAACTGTTGTTTTGAATAAATTTTCTGATAAAAATCCGCAAACGAGTGGAGCTAAAAATGACCCGACGTTAATACCCATATAGAAAATAGTAAATGCACTATCACGTTTTGGATCATTCTCTTCGTATAATTCTCCAACAAGTGTAGAGATATTCGGTTTGAAGAATCCATTACCGATAATAATAAGCGCTAATCCGAGGTATAGGCCGACTTGGTTTTGCAAGGCAAATAGTGTAAGGTTACCGATTGCCATTGTTATACCACCAATTGTGATCGCTTTTCGTCTACCTAGGAACCGGTCTGTTAAGTATCCACCAATCATTGGTGTGAAATAACAGGCTCCAGTATAAAATCCGTAAATGGAGAGTGCCCATGCGGGACTAAACCCAAGACCACCGCTTACTAAAGCTGTCGTTAAATATAATGTTAATAATCCTCGTAATCCATAGTAACTAAATCTTTCCCACATTTCTGTAAAGAAGAGTAAGTATAAACCTGGAGGATGTTTCTTTTTTCTTTGTTGTTCTCTTTCTAGTTGTATCGTTGATTCCATGTTATTTTCCTCCTGACACAAACAAAAACAAAGTTAATAATTTTGTACATTTAATATTTTACTTTATTAACTATTATAAGTCAATGAAGTGAAACTTTACCCATGTTGGAAGATTTCATTCCAACATGGGTATTAGCCTTCACGAATCGGGCTTTTATGGACAGTTTGACTCCCTCTGGATATCTGGTTATTAGCTTAATTATTAGAAGGGAGTCTTACTGCCCGTTAATGCGGGGAAAGGTTGATTTTTCAGAAGAAATTGGAAAAGAGAGATAGCTATAGAATGGGTGTTTCTTTTATGTTAGACTATGGACTATGTTTTCTTTGTAATGAAGCGGTTTATTGCACTTTTTTATATGTGAAATTGATTTCATAAAAGATGAAATTAAAGAAGGAGAAAGAAATGAAATTGTTACAGAAAAAAGAAATTTTACTTATTAGTCTTATGTTATTCTCGATGTTCTTTGGCGCGGGGAATCTTATATTCCCACCTTTCCTTGGGTATGAAGCAGGAGAATATGTGTGGATTTCATTAGTAGGGTTTATTATATCAGCAACAGGTCTGCCTATATTGGGAGTTATTGCGATTGCAAAAGCAGGAAGTTTTCAAGCGTTAGCGGGTAGGATTCATTCTTCATTTGCCATTATTTTTCCGTGTATCGTGTATTTATTTATTGGGCCAGGACTTGGTATACCACGTGCAGGAAGTTTAGCGTTTGAAATGGGGCCAGGTCAGTTCTTCCCAGAAGCAGGAAGCATAGTTTTATTATGTTACACGGTTATTTTCTTTAGTATCGTGTACTGGTTAAGTTTGTCACCGTCTAAATTAATGGGGTTGTTCGGAAAGGTTTTAACACCGTTATTATTAGGCATGATTGCCCTTATCTTTATAAAGAGCATGTTTACATCAGTAGGCAGTGTGAAAGAGGTCGCTGGAAACTATGGACAAGCTCCTATGTTCCAAGGCTTTTTAGATGGATATTTAACAATGGATGCGCTAGCCGCTTTAATCTTTGGGATTGTTATTGCAAATGCTTTACGTGCAAAAGGTATTGAAGATGATAAAGGTTTAGCGAAATATATGAGTATTGCTGGAATTGGAGCAGGACTATTATTATCTATTATTTATGTCATACTTGGATATGTTGGTTCAATTAGCGGTTCGTTAGGTACATTTGATAATGGGGCGAACGTATTAGCGCAAGTGATGACGACGCTATTTGGACAAGGTGGAGTCGTTTTATTAGGTCTTATTTTTACGATCGCGTGTTTATGTGTTTCAATTGGACTTGTTACATCTTGTAGTCAATTTTTCGCAAGTGCATTTCCAAAAGTAACTTATAAAGTTTGGGCATTTATATTAAGTTTTGTTAGTATGATTTTAGCTAATTTAGGATTAACACAAATTTTAAAAGTATCAGTACCGATTCTTGGATTTATTTATCCAGTTGCATTAACGCTTATTATTTTAGGGTTATTCCATAAGTATATTGGAAAGTACGCATACGTATATGCAGTGACAGTTGGGATTGTAGCCGTATTTAGTGCAATCGATATTTTCAATAAAAATGTGATGATGAATCAGTGGACATCAGTATTGAAATATATCCCGTTTTATATAGAAGGTGTAGGATGGATTGTTCCAGCTATTATAGGTGCTTGCATTGGCGTTATCGTGAGTAGTGTTTTCAATAAGAAGAAATAAGTAAGAGGTGTTTTCCTATTTCGGAAAACACCTTTCTTTTTTTGGAAAAATGGTATTGAAAATGAATAGACTAATAGTATGATAAAGTTAATTGGTAATATATAGGTTTTGAATGAATGGTGAGGGGGGAGCGTATGAAGGAAGATTTAAATAAGAAAATAGAAGCGCTCGAAACGGCAATTGAAACAATTCAAGAAGCACTCTTTGAATTGAAAGCAAAACAAAAAGAAATAGAAGTAGAAAATGCTCAGCAACATGTTAGGAAGGAAAAGAAAGAATATATTGAAACGGTAACGGAAGAAAAACCAAAAGAAGAAGTAGTTACAATAAAAGAGCCCGTGCAAGAACGGGAGGTAAAACAAGTAGATATATCTGCTTTTAAACCAGAACCATTTAATATTATTCAGTTTTGCCAAACGTGGTTACCACGCATATTTGTCGGTATTATGTTACTTGGAGTAATCTGGTTATTTAAAGCAGGGGTAGATGCTGGATTATTAACGCCAGCAATACGAATTGTGTTTGGTGTTGTCCTATCAATCGGTTTTTATTATATAGGGGATATTCAAATTAAACGAGAGCGGCAAGCGTTAGGGTTAGTATTAGCGGGAGGAAGTATTACGGGTATAGTTTTAACGACATTTGCGGCACATTATTTATATGGATTTATTCCAGCAAGTGTTGCATTTGTATGTAATATTGCATGGGTCATTTTAGGTATTTATGTAGCGAAGAGGTATCAATCGGAATATCTTACTATTTTCGTAGCGGTAGGAGCTTTCTTCGTACCATTCTTATTAAATAGTACGACTCCCAATCCGTATATTTTCTTTGGATATGAGACGATACTAACAATTAGCTTATTATGGTATGCGCTGAAAAATCGTTATCAGTATTTATATATGATTTCTTATGCTGTTGCTGCTATTGTCCTTTTCGTCTTCTTTGCTATTATGTCAATGTTAGTAGAGGATTTACAAGTACAGCTAACAGTTGTTTATGGTTTGATTCACTTACTATTATTTTGGCATATGTTTACGGAGAGAAGTTTTATATTAGAGCCACGCTTGGCGATATTTAGTGCGAATGCAGTTTTCTTTATATTAGCCATTTCAAAAATACCCGAATTTACAACATTGGGATTAATGATTAGTGCGCTTGTGCATGCTGTTATGTTCGTGTTTGAATATAGGAAGAATCGACATTCTACATTTACAAATCTTTTATTTGGTTTGGCAATGGGTGCATTTAGTTTAGCGATTTTATATGAGTATAGTTTAGTGAATGCAGCGATTGTATTATTATTACAAGGTTTCCTCGGTATGGTGACTGCTATTAAAGTAAAACAACAAATAAAATTGTATGTTAGTGCGACGGTTTATGCAATTGGAATGATACAGACTATTTTTAGCCCGTTTGATCATTTCCTTTCAGCTGGGTTTGTTGCTCATATTATTTTAATAGGTACATTTTATTACTGCATGAAACAAGCGAAAGATGTGTTAATGAGTTTTGGAAAATATGTATATTCTATAGCGCTCTATTGGTTTATGGTTATCATATTTATTGCAATTACTAGAGTCGGTGAAGTGCTTTCTACAGATGGAAGTATAATAAGTGTATCTGTATCCTTATTATGGATGGTATATGCATTATTTGCAGTTTGGCTTGGACGGAATAAAAATATGAATGAAATATTGTATGCCGGCTTAGTCGTGTTAGTCGTAACGATAGGGAAGCTATTCCTTCTGGACTTACCAGAAGTATCGATGATGATTAGGGCAATTTTATTCTTAATAGTCGGTAGTATAGGTATCGTTATTTCAAGGATGTTTTTCTCAAAAGAAGAGAAGTAAAAAGAAGGCAATCCATATCCGGATTGCCTTTTTCATTATTTCTTATTAATCGTTACAGTCTCACTATATTTCGCTGTTGTATTTTGGCGTAGACGAAGTGTTGCTTGTCCAGTCGTATTTGGGTTGATTTGCACATTTACAATCTTCTCAGCAGAACCTAAGCTGTTTGTTGTGAAAGAAAATGCACTACTATATCCAAAAGTAGTTGGCCAAGTACCATTTGAATTTTGAACCTTTGCTACTTGTGTACCACCAGTAGTGAATATACCTAAAGAGTAATTATTGTATGTTGTGTTTGGTAATAAGTTATTTACTTGAATTTTGATTTGGAACACTTCATTGTTTGGTAGAGTGCTAGGGTGTGTAACTACGTAGTCGTTTGCTGTTACCGCACCGTTATAACCGTATGAACCTGATTTAAAAGTATTTGTATTAAACCATTGATAACCTGCATTTGGAGCACTCCAAGGTTCAGGTTGTGGCTCGGTTGATAAGCTTGGTTGTTCAAATGTTTGTAAAGTGGTAGGTAGATCAAGTTGTAAACCATTTACTTGATCTAAACTTGTAAATGTTTCTTTATTCGATAGCCAATTTACGATGTTTTCTAGTAAGATAGCATCGTTTTCTTCTTTATACCCATCATAAGTTTTCTTCGTTTGACCAGAATCTTCACGAACGTATTTTGGCGTAGCATCTTCAACAGGAGAAGAGTCACCGATAAAGGCAGCTTTTCCAAGTCCTACTTTTGCGATAGCAGCATAAGGACCCTCTGCAACACCACCGCCGTTATAAACACCACTATCAACAGCATTATTCCATTTTGATGGGTTTTCTGGAAGATAAACAAGTCCTTTTGCTAGTTTTGGGTTTGTAATGGCTAGAGTAGAACCAGCATGCATTGCTACGGATGAAACACCTTTTGTAATTCCGAATGATTGTTCAGGTGATACAATATTTTTAGCAGAAACATCACCAATTGCATTGTAGCGGAAGCGAATACCGAAGTTATCAGATAGCCAATCAGAACTTTCTACTCCTTGCATAGCTTGTGAATTTACTTCTTCACTAGACATTCCTTTTGCAGGATTATCCCAAGCACCGCGTCTATATCCATTAAATACTTCAGAAGAATCCCAGCGATTTTTATTACGATCTGCATTATAATGATCGGCAATAAAGAAGATACTACCGCCATTTTTTACATATTGTAACATTGCATCTTGTTCAGATTTTTTGTAAGGAATATTAGCTTCTGGA
Organism: Bacillus cereus group sp. MYBK79-1; assembly: GCF_051915365.1. Taxonomy (NCBI): domain Bacteria; kingdom Bacillati; phylum Bacillota; class Bacilli; order Caryophanales; family Bacillaceae; genus Bacillus; species Bacillus cereus group sp. MYBK79-1. Next base: position 180,425 of record NZ_JBQAEO010000009.1, read on the forward strand.
ACGATAAATACATTGTAGTCTTTTAAATCTTCATACGTAATCGGTGTTGATTTACGAAGTTCTTTTACATGATATCCGTTTTGGGAAATGCCGTTTCCGAAGTCAGAAAAGCCGCCATCGATAACCCAGTCAGCTGTCCCAGCCGTTTGACCATGTGTATTGTCGAATAATACTTTCTTCCCGCTATTTTGATTTACAACTTTTGCAGCAATTTCAGGAGCTGGGTCTACTGAGCTTTCCGCATAAGTAGACGGAATGAAAGAAGCTCCTATACTAAGTGTGATTGCTGTTGCTAAAGAAAATGTAATCCATTTTTTATTCTTCATAGAAGAATCCCCCTAATAAACATATTTGCTTTAATAATGTAATCTATTTTTTTTAGGAAAGAAAGATAGAAAATATTAAATAGTGTAAAGATAGCGTTAATTTAATTGAGAAATATTTGTGAGAATAATGAAAAAATCCCTTCCTAGTAAATAGGAAGGGATTTTGGGCTTAACTAATTTTTGAATTAGGTGTTTCGTCAATTTTATGGAACCCTTTCATATAATACACAATAGCTAAACCGATAAGCCAAATAGGACCAACAATCAATGCAATTCTTGTATCTTCTGAATACGCCATTATACCTAATACGAGTGCAAGGAAAGCGAGTGAGAAATATGAACTGAATGGATGTAAAGGCATTTTATATGTTAGCTTGTCCTTTTTATCAGTTTGCAATCCTTTACGGAATTTAATTTGAGCGATTAAAATGATGCCCCAAGTCCAAATTGCCCCGAAAGTTGAAATACTAGTGAGCCATGTAAATACTTTTGCCGGCACAAGATAGTTTAATATAACACCAACGAGTAAAACGATAGCTGTTGCTACAATCCCTTGACTTGGAATGCCATTTTTATTTAAACGACCGAATCTTTCAGGAGCTTTCTTCTGCTGAGCTAATGTATATAGCATACGGCCTGTACTAAATAAACCACCATTACAGGAAGAAAGAGCTGCTGTTAATACGACAAAGTTAATAATTCCTGCTGCTTTTGCGATACCGATTTGCTGGAATGTTAAAACGAATGGACTGCCTTTCTCACCAAGTTCGTTCCATGGATAAATTGCCATCATAACGAATAGAGCCCCAACGTAGAACAGTAATATTCTCCAAAATACGTTATCGATTGCTTTCGCAAGTGTTTTTTTTGGATTTTGCGCTTCACCCGCTGTAACCCCAATTAATTCAACGCCTAAATAAGCGAATAACACCATTTGCATGGAGAGTAGTAACCCAGAAAAACCATTTGGGAACCAGCCGCCATGTGACCAAAGATTTGAGATGCCAGTAGCGATACCGCCGTTTCCGAATCCGAATAAAATAATACCAGCTCCAACAACTATCATACAGATAATTGTGACAATTTTTATGAGAGCAAACCAAAATTCAAGTTCTCCAAATACTTTTACGGATAAGAAGTTGAAAGCACTCATTAATAATAGAGCGAGTAACGCCCAAGTCCAGCGCGGGATATCTGGGAACCAGTATTGCATGTAAATGCCAGCTGCCGTAATTTCAGCCATACAAGTAACAACCCATAAGAACCAGTAGTTCCAACCGGTAATGTAGCCAGCTAATGGTCCAAGGTAATCAGAAGCATATTTACTAAAAGAACCGGCAACAGGTTGTTCAATTGCCATTTCTCCAAGTGCTCGCATAATGAAAAAAATAACGAGTCCAGCGATCATATAACCTAGTAGAATAGAAGGGCCAGCTAGTTTAATAGCAGAAGCGGATCCTAAAAATAGTCCAACGCCAATAGCTGAACCAAGTGACATTAAAGTAATATGTCGTTCTTTTAAACCTCGATTTAAAGCTCCAGATTTGTTTGTGTGCTGCATAAGAAGAATCCCCCTTGTAGAGTGAACGATATTTGAATGCGTTTACTAAGTATTTAACTATTTCAAATTATAAAACATTTCTATCTGTTATGCTACAAAAATAAATATAGTTAACTGTACTACATCTGCGCTTGTCAGACTTAAACTTAAAATTCGAACTATTAGCGAATATATTGACTCTTCTTTTTATTGATTGTTAAGATTAAGTATTATATTTTCTCACATACTAGTAGGAAAAGAATGTGTGATAATAATTCAGATGTAGGAAGGGTACATAACCATGTTTCAATTACAAAAATATAACACTTCTGTGAAGCAAGAGCTTTTAGCTGGCATCACAACTTTTTTTACATTTGCGTATATTCTTGTCATCAATCCGAAAATATTATCTGATGCAGGTGTACCATTTGACCAAGCGTTTACAGCAACAATTATTGCAACAGTTGTTGGAACAGTAGGTATGGCGATTTTCGCTAATTATCCGATTGTTATTGCTCCAGCTATGGGAATGAACGCATATTTTGCGTATTCTGTTGTACAGAAGGCAGAAGGAATTACGTATGTAATAGCCTTTTCAGCAGTATTTGTAACAGGTATCATTTTTCTTTTATTATCTTTCACTTCATTTAGGCAAAAGTTAATTGTCGCAATTCCTGATAGTTTAAAACATGCAATTGCAGGTGGAATTGGACTATTTATTGCTTTTATTGGATTACGCCTTTCTGGAATTATCGTTGATCATCCATCTAATTTAGTTACGATTGGTGATTTTCATTCTCCAGCCGTTATTTTAACTTTAATTGGTTTAATTTTAGCGGCGGTATTAATGGCATTACGTGTGAGCGGTGCATTATTTATTAGTATGATTGTGACGGGAGTTATCGCCTTCTTTACAGGGCAACTGAAGTTTACGGATAAAATTGTTGCGATGCCTCATTTACCAGAGGGGGTTATCGTTTCAAACCCAATCAACGCCTTTTCAGATGTAATTGAATATGGATTATATGGTGTTGTATTTTCATTTTTACTTGTACTGTTATTCGATACAACAGGTGCATTACTTGGTTTAATTAAACAAGCAGGTTTAATTACAGATAATACAGAGAAACGTTTTGGTAAAGCTTTTATTGCCGATGCAATTGGCGGGACTACAGGCTCTATCTTTGGAACAAGCCCAACAGCAGCGACGATTGAATCGTCAGCTGGTATTGCGGCAGGTGGTAAAACAGGATTAACAGGTATTGTCGTTGTCGGTCTAACGATTATAACGGCATTCTTCAGCCCTGTAATTGCTTCTTTATCAAGTGTAGCTGCTATTACAGCTCCTTCATTAATTATTGTAGGTAGTTTAATGGCGCAAAGTCTTCGTGATATTAATTGGAATGAATTTGAAGATGCATTACCAGCATTTTTAATTTTCATTGGTATTCCGTTAACATCTAGTATTGCGAATGGAATTGCAATTGGATTTTTAGTGTATCCAGTCTTAAAAATTGTGAAAGGGAAAGGGATGGAAGTACATCCATTACTATACTTATTTACAATTTTATTTGGATGTCATTTATTCTTATAATATAGATATAGGAGAGGGAGCTTCTTATGAGAGGCTCCTTTTTTGTGTATAATAAAGTGAAAATCAAATTAATAGCGTAAAATATAAATTACTTAATGGAATGTATATGTTACAATATAGGTGAAGGAGGAACATGAATGGCTGTCAGTAAAATAAAAGTCGCGCGTGTTCAGTTAGATTTAACACAGCAACAATTAGCAGAAAAAGTAGGCGTTACAAGGCAAACGATTAGTTTAATTGAGAAGGGGAAATACAACCCGTCTTTAGATTTATGTTTAAAAATTTGTTATGCGGTAGATAAAACATTGAATGATTTATTTTGGGAGGAAGAGGAGTGAGGGGATGAGAATCGTGAAAGATGAACGTTTAATGGTTGAAGGATTAAAACATATTAGACTAGCTTTCATCTTACAAAATATCATCATACTAGGTATTGTTTTTTACCGCTACGTTTTGCAAGGTGCAGGATATGAAAGTGTTTCGGATTTATTAATGATATTTATTGGCGGGATTGTAGTCATTAACTTCTTAAATTTAAAACATTCTGTAGAGGTATATGAGCATACGGGCGGAGTATCACGCAGTTATTTCATGAAACTATTATTAATTCCGATAAGTATTGTTATTGGGATTTTAGCTATTTGTATCGTTGTAACACCAGATATTTCGATAAAAGAAATTAGTATAACAGGACTTATTATGTTTGCTTGTTTTTTAGTTCCTAGTTTGTTTATATGCATATATATGAAAAGAATAAAAAGTGAAGATTGAAGTATAAGAAAAGCTTTCCGATATTGTGGAAAGCTTTTCTTATATCTTTTTATACAGTACCTTATGCAGACCAATCGGTTCAATTTCAAAGATTTCACCATGTTCCTGGAAGCCTAAGCGCTTGTAATAGTCAGCTACAGTAATTCGGCCATTACACCATAATATATTTGCTTGACGTTCTTGCAAGATTTGTTCTGCCTTCTGAATTAAGGAGCTTCCAGCACGGTTGTTTCGAAATTCAGGTAATGTTGCCATTCCTCGTAGCCGATAATGAATACCTGCTGGTAAGTCAGGATATATTTCTTTTGAGAAGGAAGCGATACTAATGAGTTCATCGTTTATAAATGCGCCTAAGTGAAAGGTGTCTGTTTCATAGTCGGAAGAGTATTTACAATCTGCTAATGTTTGACTCGGGCGCAAAATTTTTTGACGTAATACGTAAGTTTCAGATCCATCAATATTGTTCACGGTAATCATATTAACATCCTTTCTTATAAGCCTTTTTCAGTTAACTGTATAAAGAAATATGCAGGTGCGGCGAAAAGTCCGAGTATGCTAGCAGTTCCGAGAAGGAGTGAAAGTAAGAGGCAAGAGTATTTTATTCCATTCGATTTTTTCCATCCGTAACTACAAATTTCAATGCTAACACCGATGAGAATAATGGCGACGAGTACTTCCGCTAATAATAAAAGAGCTAAAGTTACAATAGACATAATGTGATCCATCCTCATAATATGTGATAGTAACATTTTACCATATTAAATGGAAAAAAATGCCCCTCAATTATGTGAGGGGCATTTTTTATTCTAATATGCTTTTTAGTGTATCGATATGTTCTTTTGAACCTGTTACAAGTAATGTATCACCGTGCTGTAGTCTCGTATCACCATGCGGAATTAATGCTTTATTCCCGCGATAAATTTGAATGACTAGTACATCGCCTAAAAACGGAAGGCGGCGAAGTGCCACGCCATTATATTTATTGCTTCGTAGTTCAACTTCACGGACTGTTTCGTTTGCTGTTGTAATTAAGCGAACGAGACTTGGTTTATCAATAAGTGCACGTAATAGAATACGTGTAGAGTTAATTGTTGAGAATACAGCGATATGTTCTTGCGTTGCTTTTTCTTGTAGAAGAGGATCTTCTACACTTGCAATAACATGTTCAACACCTAGTTCTTTTGCGTGTTCTGCTAATAATAAGTTTTGCTCATCATCACTTGTTGCAACAACAACACGGTCTGCGTTAAATGCTGTTTGTTCAGTTAATGATGCGATTGTGATGTCGTCTAATTTTACGATAGGGAAGTCATGTGATGTCGCTTCCTCATCATTTATTTTATTTTGACGCATCATATAAAGTGTCACGTCATAATCTTCTCGTTTTAAATCAAGTGATAACGGAAGTGTAATTCTGCTCGCGCCAATAATAGAAACTTTTGGTTTTGGTGTTTCCACTTTTGGGAACATCTTTTTAAATAATATAGGTGCAAAAATACAAGTAATAACTGCGCTTAAAATAAGGGAAGCGGATAAACTTGGACTGATGATTCCTAGTTTTTCACCAATTTGTGCAGCTGCAATAACTAAAGAAAGTGTCGATGTTAATAAGATGGCACTTCCCAGTACGATATTGCGTGGATACCATTTTCGTAAGACAAGTGATGGCAATAGTTTTGATATAAAGAGTCCTACAATTAAAATTGGGATCATTAGCATACTAGAAGGTTCTTTAAAAATAGACCAAACTTCTAGATTTACACCAACCATTACGAAGAAAATAGGGATGAAGAAACCGTAGCCGATGGAATCAAGCTTTTCAACCATATCTTCATTTGGTGATAATAACGATACGAGTACCCCTGCTAAGAAGGCACCTAAAATATTTTCAGCTCCAACAGATTCAGATAAACCAACTAATATTAAGATAAGTGCAAAAACAGCTCGTGTATCAATTTGTACACTACCAGCCTTTAGGCTATCTAAATATGGAATGTTTTTAAAGCGTTTTGCAACGAAGTAAATAACAATACCAGCGCCGAACAGAAGAAGAAGGAGCCACATGCTTTGGCCGCTTTCAGAATTTAATCCGACGAATACAGCGAGTAAAATCATTGTAACTAAATCTGCAATAACAGCGACTAATAGAATGATTTGACCGATTGCTGTTTTTCCTAAATTATTTTCTTTTAATGTTGGTACGACAACACCTAAAGAGATAGTTGAAATAATTAAAGTCATAAACATTGCATTATCTACAAATCCTAGCCATACGAATAGTAAGGATAGGGCATAAGATAAGATGAAAATAAATAAGAAGATAATGCTTGCTGCTTGGAATGTGTTTGGTTCGTTTGTCGTATTCTTTTTCCCTTTTTGTTTAAAGATAGAAAAATCAATTTCTAAACCGCTTAAAAACATGAGGAAGATAAATCCTAGTGTCGATAAGACTTGAAGCCACATATCTGGCTCAATAACATTAAACCCACTTTTACCTACAAAGATTCCTGCGATGATTTCTGCAACAACGACAGGAAGTGCTTTTAATTTAAAGCGTTGTAACAAAAGGGGAACGAAAAACGCGATTGCAACGACAATCATAAGTGATAGAACAGAAGTATGATGTTCCATTGCGTTCTCTCCCTTCAAATAAATATAGTACCTATTTAGCCATATAATAGGTAGAAAAGCAACGCATATGGATTCGATTTCATAAAGAAAGAGTTTTCTTAACATTTGTCATAATAAGTATATTTTTCATGATTCTGTTGTTAATTCCGTAATGTGGATGTAATAGGGGAGGGGATAAAAAAAGACTGCTGAGAAACCTCAGCAGTCTTTTCATGTACATTACATTGAGAAGAAGATCCATACAGTTAAACCAACTGTTGCTGTTGCAACGAAGAAACTGTAGATCATAGTAAGGATTTGAATGCGTCCTTCTCCTTCTTTTAAATGCATGAACATAATTAATTGTAATAATGCTTGCGCAACCGCCATTGCGATAATAGACGTTAAAACCGTTGATAGTGGTAAGCTTGTGTACAGTGCCACGTATAACGCTAGAAACGTTAGTGCAAGCGATAAAATAAATCCGAAAACGTGTGACCAAGGGAATCCGCTATGCGCATCCCCATTTGCTTGAGTATTGTTTTGACCCATTATTACGCCACCATCCCGTTCAAGTAAACTAGTGTGTAAATGAAGATCCAAACGAAATCAAGGAAATGCCAGTATAAGCTGATGATAAATACTTTACGAGCTGTAACTGGTGTTAAACCTCGTTTTAAAATTTGGATAATAACACAAATTGCCCAAATGATACCGCCTGTTACGTGGGCACCGTGCGTTCCAAGAAGAACGAAGAATGCAGATAAGAACGCACTTGTTTGAAGTGTAGCGCCTTTACCAGCGTAAATAATGAACTCTTCGATCTCGAAGAATAGGAAACCTGCACCTAAAAGTAATGTAAGGATGAACCATCCAAGCATTGCTTTTTGGTTGTGCTTACGCATTTCGTGAATTGCGATACCACATGTGAAACTACTTGTTAAAAGTAGTAGCGTTTGAATTAAAAGTGTTTTAACTTCAAACAATTGTGCTGGTGTTGGACCATCTGCCGTACGACCAGCAAGTACTAGATAAGAGGCGAAAAGTGTTGCGAACAGCATAATTTCAGCCCCAAGAAAAATCCAGAATCCTAGGATATTCAATCTGCTTTGCTCGGATTGATATTCCAAAGGTAAGCTTTTATCTAAAGCCGCCATATCATTTCACCTCTCATGCTATATGTTCTGTTTCTTTAATTTCATCAACGCTTACGTAGTAGCCATCATCATAATCGAATGAACGATAGATTAAGCAAGCTAAAATACCAACGCCGCCGATTGCTGCAATCCAGAACCAGCTAAATACTAATGCAAAACCTGCAAGACCGAAGAATGCAGACATAATAATAGGCACACCAGAGTTACTTGGCATGTGAATTGGTTTTAATTCTTCTGCAGCTGGTGTAACTGTTTCTCCGCGTTTTTTCATGAACCAGAAAGCATCAGATTCTTTAATTTCAGGAAGTTTCGCGAAGTTGTAATGTTGTACAGGAGATTGAGTTGCCCATTCAAGTGTACGGCCGTCCCATGGATCTCCAGTTGTGTCACGTTCACCGTGACGAGCACTCCAAATTACGTTATAGCAAAGGATTAGGAAGCCAATACCCATCATTACAGCACCAACAGATGCGATTTGGTTTAGCCAGCCCCATCCAAGACTTTCAGAGTAAGTGTACATACGACGAGTCATACCGTCTAAACCTAAGAAGTACATTGGGAAGAAACAGATGTTAAATCCGCTCATAAAGATCCAGAATGTCCATTTACCTAGGCGTTCGTTTAACATATGACCTGTCATTTTTGGATACCAGAATGTGAATCCAGCAAGCATAGCGAATACTGTACCTGCGATTAATACGTAGTGGAAGTGAGCAATTAGGAAGTAGCTGTTATGGTATTGATAATCAGCTGCTGCCATTCCAAGCATAACCCCTGTAACTCCACCAACTACGAAGTTTGGAATAAATGCCAATGACCAAAGCATTGGAACTGTAAAACGAATACGTCCTTTATACAGTGTAAACAACCAGTTAAAGATCTTAACCCCGGTTGGAATCGAAATCGCCATTGTCGAGATCGAGAAGAATGAGTTAACCGCTGGACCTGCACCCATCGTGAAGAAATGGTGAAGCCATACGACGAAACTTAGTAAAGAAATTGCGACCATCGAATACACCATCGCACTGTAACCAAATAGACGCTTACGTGAGAATGTACTAATGATTTCAGAGAAAATACCGAATGCCGGTAAAATAACGATATATACTTCAGGATGACCCCATACCCAGAATAGGTTGGCCCAGAGCATTGGCATACCGCCGCTCGCCATCGTAAAGAAGTGAGCATCGAATAGACGGTCAAATGTCATTAATGCAAGAGCAACTGTTAATACTGGGAAAGCGAAAATAATGATAACTGTTGTAATTAAGATTGACCAAGTAAACATTGGCATTCTCATTAAAGTCATACCAGGTGTACGCATTTTTAAGATAGTAACAAGGAAGTTAATACCTGTCATTAACGTACCAAGACCTGAAATCTGTAATGCAATTGCGTAGTAGTTATTTCCTACTCCAGAAGTAAACTCTGTACCTGCCATTGGGAAGTAAGAAGTCCACCCAGCGTCTGGAGAACCACCGATTACGAAAGCGATGTTGAATAACATTGCTCCGATAAAGAATAACCAGAAACTTAAAGCATTTAAGAACGGATATGCAACGTCACGAGCACCAATTTGTAATGGTACTACAAGGTTCATTAATCCCATAACGAATGGCATTGCCATGAAAAGAATCATTACTGTACCATGTGTTGTAAAGATTCCGTTATAGTGTTCAGCGTTTAAATAAGTTGTTTCTGGGAATGTTAACTGTGCACGGATCATTAAACCATCCATACCACCACGGAATAACATGATAACCGCAGAAATAATATACATGGCTCCGATTTTTTTATGGTCAACAGTTGTTAACCATTCGTCCCAAAGCCACTTCCATTTTTTATACTTTGTTAGTACGAAAATGATTGCTAATGTCACAAGAACGATAGAAGCGTCTGCACCGTAAATAATCGGGTCACCTGTGACAAAGAATTCATCAAGCTTCACTGTGTTCACTCCAATCTGTTGGAATAATAGCTATTATTTTTTGTTTTTGTAGTAGTTGTAATCACAATATTCAAGTGATTTTGGATCTACATAACTTAAGTGATGACTAGAGAACGTCATACGACCAACTACACCAGGTTTAACAATTTCGTTGTACTTATCTTCTGTTAGTTTAGGAGCAGTTTGTTGTACTTCTTTTACCCACTTGTCATACTTCTCTTTAGTTTTTGCTTCAACTTCGAACTCCATGTGAGTGAATCCTTCACCAGAGAAGTTCGCGCTACGGCCTAGGTAAGAACCTGGCTTATCAGCTTGTAAATAAAGATCCATAATCATACCGTCCATAGTGTACTTCATACCACCAAGTTCTGGTACCCAGAAAGCATTCATTGGACCTACAGAAGTAAGCTTAAATTGAATTGGTACACCAGCTGGGATATTTAAATAGTTAACGGTTTCAATTTTTTCCTCTGGGTAACTGAATAACCATTTCCAGTTTGCAGATGTAACGTAAATTTCAACTGGTTTAATATGTTTGGACTCTTCCGGAACCTCTTCCGAAGCGTAAGTTGCTTTTACTGTTGGAATCGATAATGCGATAACGATAATAACAGGAACAAGCGTCCAAATAATTTCTAATAATGTGTTACCGTGTTGATCAGGTGGCTCGTAGTCCATATTCTCTGGTTTTTCACGATAACGAATCAAGATGACTGTAAACAAGATGAATACAATTGCGATAATTAATGACATAAGCAAGAATGACCAAACAATTAAATCATACTGTGCTTTTGCAACAGGTCCTTGCGGATTTAATACTGCGAGTTTCTTATCACAGCCACCGAGGAACAGAAGTAATGATAACGGAAGAAGCGAAGCCAGCTTCCAAAACGTTTTCTTTAGTTGCACGATTGAAAATCTCCTTTCTCCTTGGATTGAAACTATGCCAATAAAACAATATAAACCTATTAATTTATAGATGGCAATAGTTTTTGAGATATTGTTAAAAAATAGACACAAATGCACACTTTTTAAGGTGAATATCATTTGTAACTTGATTACATTGTAAACTATTTTCCAGAGAAAAACGTGATTGTAGAAATTTTAAGATAAATAAAGTTATACCAAGATATCCAAGAAATAGAAAAAAACTATCTTATTATAAGAAAGATAGCAGAATATTTTATATATTTAGTTTACTTGTTTTTTTATGTTTATTTGTTGTTCAAATGTGACAATTTTTTTATATTTAACTTCCTATAAAATATAACAAATAATCATAAATAGAATACCGCAATCAAGAGCTATTCTCTGACCTGGAATGAATGCTAAACTAATAAATGTGAACAATAATTCACAGAATCTTTCTAGCAAACTAGTAAGAAGAAAGGTACAATGATAGGAGGTATGTCTGTAAAATAATAATTAATGGAGTTTTGTTTAAAATGAAAAAGTTAAAATATCTTTTTGTTTTTGGAATTATATTGGCTGCCGCGTTTTTTATAGGGAAAGATAAAATTATACAAAAGGCGCAAGTGTTCCGTTTAGAGTTTCTATCTGAAATGAAAGAAGCGACTATGATTGAAAATGTACCGTTTATAAAACAGTTGCCAGAATTACCTCGTGGATGTGAAGTTACAAGTTTGGCTATGTTGCTGCAATACAAAGGTATACAAGTAGATAAGATGCAACTTGCTAGCGAGATTCATCGTGTTCCATTTGAGCAAAATGGTTTACGTGGAAATCCTTATGAGGGGTTCGTTGGAAATATTTATACGAAGGCAGAGCCAGGATATGGTGTATATAACCAACCTATTTTTAATTTAGCAGAAAAATATATTCCTGGAAAAGTAGTTAATTTAACAGGTAGAGATGTGCAAGATATGTATAAAGTAGTTAGTTCTGGGGCGCCAGTATGGGTCATTATTAATACAACGTTTAAACCACTAGCTGAGAGTAGTTTTGAAACATGGAATACAAGCTCTGGCGAAGTGAAAATTACATATTATGAACATAGTGTAGTAATAGTTGGGTATGATCAAAACTTTATATATGTAAATGATCCACTTAAAAATAATCCACGTTTTGCTGTTCCGCGAGCAGAGTTTGAGAAAGCTTGGGAGCAAATGGGGAAACAAGCGATTACTATTTTATAATACTGAAAAGTCATCTTTTTGATGGCTTTTTATTTTTAAGTCACTATAATAGAAAATTCAGAAGATTCTTTTAAAAGGAAACAATTCACGTTATAATAACATTTAACTTAGTGAAGAAGGGATGAAGAGAAATGGATGTCGCAAAGGAACTTGTTTTATTAAAGAATCAGTTGATTGAGTGGAGAAGGCATTTTCATAAGTATCCAGAGTTATCTTTTCAAGAAGAAAAAACATCACAGTTTGTATTCGATATACTTCGGAAAATCCCGCATTTAGAAGTGTCAAAACCTACTAAATATAGTGTAATGGCAAGGTTAATTGGTAAACAGCCTGGTAAAACTATCGCGGTTCGTGCTGACATGGATGCTCTTCCTATTCACGAAGAAAATGAGTTTGATTTTATTTCTACATATCCAGGTGTGATGCATGCATGTGGCCATGATGGACATATTGCGATATTACTTGGGGTTGTACATAAGTTGGTAGAGGAAAGAGAGAAGGTTAAAGGGGAGATTCGCTTTCTCTTCCAACATGCAGAAGAAAACTTTCCTGGCGGTGCAGAGGAAATGGTTGCAGCGGGTGTAATGGAAGGTGTGGATTATATTATTGGTGCTCACCTTTGGGCAGCGTTACAGGTTGGTAAAATAGGTGTAATTTATGGTCCTGCAATGGCAGCCCCAGATGTTTTTAAAATTACAATAGAAGGAAAAGGTGGACATGCTGGAATCCCTCATGAAACGGTTGATAGTATTGCAATCGGTACACAAGTTGTTGCGCAACTTCAGCAAATTGTATCTCGCCTCACAGATCCGTTAGATTCTCTTGTAGTATCTGTTACGCAATTTCATGCTGGAACAACACATAATGTGATTCCAGAACAAGCGGAGATTGAAGGGACAGTGCGGAGTTTAAGACATGAGTTGCGAGAAGTAACAGAGAAAAGGATTGAACGGATTGTGAAGCATGTGACGGAAGCTTACGGGGCGAAATATACGTTTTCTTATGAATATGGGTATCGACCGGTAGTAAATGATTATGAAGTTACAGAGGTTATTGAGCAAACAGCATTACAGCTTTATGGAAGGGAACAAGTTACTCGTTTACAGCCGACGATGGCTGGGGAAGATTTTTCAGCGTTTTTACAAAAGGCGCCAGGGACATTCTTTTTTATCGGAGCGGGAAATAAGGAGAAAGGAATTATATATCCTCATCATCACCCTCGTTTTACGATTGATGAAAATGCATTACCGATTGGTGTAGAAGTCTTTGTATCATCCATTATGAATTTTATAAGTAAAGGAGAATGAGATGAAGAAAATACACGTATTAGCGCTTATTCCAGTTTTTTGTTTAGTTATTGGCCCCATATTTGCTAATTCAGTTACTCCTTACGTATTAGGGATGCCATTTTTATTATTTTGGGTATTATTATCGGTGCTCATTACGTCTCTTTGTATGGGACTTGTGTACGTATTTGATCCTGCTAATAAGGGGGATGTGAAATGACTGCATTACTTATTATTATATTATTTTTGTTTCTCGCACTATTTTTAGGAATTCGGGCACAACATGGAAAAGATATGAATTTAGAGCAATGGTCAGTTGGAGGAAGAGGCTTTGGCACTATTTTTGTTTTTCTTCTGATGGCAGGTGAAATTTATACGACGTTCACATTTTTAGGTGGAAGTGGATGGGCGTATAGTAAAGGAGCGCCTACTTTCTATATTTTAGGTTACGGTGCATTAGCTTATATTTTATCTTACTTTTTATTGCCTCCAGTTTGGAAGTATGCGAAAGAGCATAATCTTGTTTCACAGCCAGATTTTTTTGTGAAGAAATATAAGAGTCAGACACTTGGCATAATCGTTTCTATTATTGGGGTTATTTCGATTATCCCCTATCTTGTTTTACAGTTAAAAGGATTAGGTATAATCGTTTCGGAAGCGTCTTACGGAAGGGTATCACCAGTTATTGCGGTGTGGATTGGTGCAATTGTCATAACGATATATGTAATGGTTTCAGGCATACACGGTTCTGCTTGGACAGCCGCTTTGAAGGATATTATGATCCTGTTTATCGTTATGTTTTTAGGTATATATTTACCGTATCATTATTACGGAGGATTTCAGCCGATGTTCGAAGCGGTAGAAGCAGCGAAACCAGGATTTTTATCTTTACCCGATGAAGGAATGAGTATTTCTTGGTTTGTTTCTACTATTGTATTAACAGCTCTCGGTTTCTATATGTGGCCCCATACATTTGCTTCTGCTTTCTCTGCAAAAAATGAAAAAGTATTTAGGAAAAACGCGGCGATCATGCCCCTTTATTCTTTAGTATTGCTTTTCGTATTCTTTGCAGGTTTTGCAGCTATCTTGCAAGTTCCAGGGTTAAAGGGAGGGGATGTAGACCTTTCGTTATTCCGTCTCGCTCTTCAAACCTTTGACCCATGGTTTATTGGTATTATTGGTAGCGCAGGAGTATTAACAGCATTAGTTCCAGGTTCTATGCTTGTTATGGCGTCATCTACGTTGTTAGCAAAAAACATTTACCGAACAATGGTCCCATCTGCTTCAGATAGACAAGTTGCTAAAGCTGCAAAATTATTTGTGCCTGTAGTAACGCTTGTAGCTGTTTTGTTCACTTTTAAAGGTGGAGAAACGATAGGGGCTCTTCTTTTAATGGGATACAGTATAGTGACACAACTGTTCCCTGCACTTGTATGTAGTTTGTTTCCACGTCAAATCATTACGAAGCAAGGGGCAATTGCAGGAATGGGGATTGGGTTGTTAGTGGTCGCGTATATTACTTTATCCGGTTCAACTATAGCTACGATGTTTCCGGATTTCCCTCAATATATAAAAGATTTAAATGTAGGTATAGTTGCATTGTTGATGAATATGATTGTGATGTTTATAGTTAGCGGGTTCACGAAAAATGTGTCTATAAAGACAGACAATATAATAGTAGAAAAGTAATCCGTGTACTAGAGCTATCTTTGAAAAGAGATAGCTCTTTTTTGTATATATTTTCTTCTATTAGCGGAATCTAACTAAAAACGTGTTGAAAAGGAAGTTAGGTGGGGGAATTGTTAGAGTTACAAGGTAACTTATTTGAAGTTATGAAAGAAATTAGGAATGAGTTAGGTTCGCCTAATGATTTAACAATTAGGGAAGTTGCCCTTGCTGGTAGTTTTACACGCTGTGCTGTTATTTTTTTATGTGGGTTAACAGATAAGGATAATGTTTATAAATATGTAGTTCGTACACTTCAATATGAAGAAGTACGAAAAGAAGAAGCTGTTGTTCAAACATTATTGGATCGTTTTATTTCTATTGCGGAAGTTGGTAAGAAGACAACGTTTCCGGATATTATAAATGCGATTTTAGCGGGAGATACAGTTATATTAATTGATAATATTCCAACCGCTATCGTGATTAATAGTAGAGCGTGGGAAAAAAGAAGTTTAGAACCGCCGGTAACAGAAGATTTAATCCGTGGACCAAGAGTTGGGTTAAATGAAGATATTAATGTGAATAAAATGTTAATCCGCCGTGGTTTACGTGATCCGAAGTTACGGTTTCAATCTTATATTATGGGGAAGCGATCGCAGAAAGAAGTAACCCTAGTATATATAGAAGATATTATTAATCCTTATATTGTGAAAGAGCTAAATCGGCGTCTTCAATCAATAGAGACAGATGTCGTCTTTGAGACGGGTACGATTGAGCAATTCATTCAAGATAATAATTTGTCACCGTTTCCGCAGTTTTTGAATACAGAAAGGCCTGATAATATTGTGGCCTCATTAGCGAAAGGAAAGGCAGCTATTTTGGTGGACGGCTCACCGTTTGCCCTTATAGCTCCGCTAGTATTTGTTGACATTTTTCAATCTGTGGAAGATCACTATGAGCGTTGGGTAATTGGGACTTTATTAAGAATTTTGCGGATGGGTTCGGGTATTGCTGCTGTTTTATTACCTGCCATGTACGTAGCGCTTGTATCTTATCATCAAGGGCTTATTCCATCTAAATTAGCTTATTCTATTGCGGGAGCGAGAGAGGGGGTACCATTTCCGGCATATATAGAAACATTAATGATGGCATTAACGATGGAGTTAATACGAGAAGCTGGAATTAGGTTGCCAAAACCGATGGGGCAAACAATTGGGATTGTAGGTGGTCTTGTAATTGGAGAAGCTGCGGTGAACGCAGGGATTGTAAATCCATTTTTAGTAATTATTATTGCAGTTACTGCAATTGCTACCTTTTCTCTCCCTGTATATAGCATTACGATTACGTTTCGGATTTTACTTTTCGTCTTTGTATTAGCAGCGACTGCTTTTGGGCTATATGGAATTATTTTAGCTCTTATTGCACTCGCGGTTCATATTACGAATTTGAAGAGTGTCGGGGTGCCGTATACAACGCCTATTGCTCCTGCATTTTATAAAGATTGGAAAGAAGAACTTATTCGTATGCCAAAATCGATGTTGAAAGAGAGACCGGAATATTTACAAACGAAAGACGCTACATTACGTCCAAAGGAGCGAGAGTAATTGAAACCATTTGAGTATGGCGATGAAGAGATTGGATCTCGGGAAATTGGGTTTGCGGTATCTTCAACAATTATTGGTATAGGGGCATTGTCTATGCCGAGAGATATTGCTAACCAAACTTTATTTTCAGACGGTTGGATTATTTTGCTTCTGGGTGGATTGATATGTGCAGTTTTAGGTTGGTTTGTAACGAGGGTAGCTATTTTATTCCCGAAACAAAACTTTGTTCAATATACGAGTGCGCATTTAACAAAGCCTGTTGCATACACAATTAGTAGCATTTTAGTATTAACGTTTGCTGCTTTGACAGCATATGAGTCACGAATGATTGCGATTATTTCACAAACGTATTTATTTAGTGATACACCAATACAATTACTGTCTTTCCTCTTCTTATTAGTCGTTATTTATGGAATAGCAGGATCAAGAGCTGCCTTATTAAGGTTAAATGTTCTATTCTTACCTATTGTTTTAATTGCGATAGTGCTTCTTTCTTTATTGAATATAAATTTAATGGAAATAAATAATTTACTACCAGCTTTTCAAACGAATATCAGTCAATATGCAGTTGGTGTTAAAAATTCTATTTTTACGTTTATTGGATTTGAGGTAGCTTTATTTTATGCGGTGTTGTTAAACGATAAGACAGCGAAAAAAGCGCCAATGGCAGTTGCGAAAGCGGTGATAGTAAACGTGTTGTCATACATTTTAATTTATGTAACTTGTATAAGTGTTTTTACGTATATGACAACACGCGGGTTGACATATCCAACAATTGAATTAGGAAAGGAAATTGAAATTGGTGGAGGGTTTTTAGAAAGGTTTGATGCGATTTTTTTTACTACTTGGATTATTACTATTTATAACACGACAGCAATGTATTATGACGTCGCATCTTTATTGTTTTGTGCTATGTTTCCGAAAGTGAAGAAACATATTTTTATTTTTGTAAGTGCCCCTATTATTTTTATGGTGAATATGATGCCTAGTAGTTTGAATTCTTTGTCAATCTATGGGACTTATTTAGCTTGGATAGATATGGGGTTTGTTGTGTTAGCACCTTTGCTAGTTTTTATTGTATATAAAATAAAAAGAAGGAATGGTGGAAATGAAACACCTTCTTAAAATTATAATGTTCATGGTTTTAGCTGGATCTATCAGTGGGTGCTCTGAGCTAGAAGAAATAGAAGAAAGGGGATTTGTAGTAGGTGCGGCCTATGATATTGTGAAAAAAAAGAAATCAAATCCAATTATGAAAGGGACGTATCAGATGGTACTTCCCAGTAAGCTAGCACAGCAGGGTGGACAAGGTGGTGGGGGTAGCGAAAATTATATTAATGTTAGTGCAAAAGCAGATAATGTCTTTGAGCAAATACGAATTATTGCCAAAAAAGTTAGTCGCTCATTATTCTTTCCGCACATACAAGTGATAATTTTTTCTAAAGATTTATTATCGAACCCATATGTTCTACAAAATACGTTAGATGTATATATTCGGGATCATGAGATGAGAAGGAATATTCGTTTGTTCGTTTCTAAGAAAGATGCAGAAGCTATTTTAAAACAAAGTGCCAAGCCTGAAAATTTACCAGCGCAGTATATTGATATGTTAGCTGAACATCCTCCGAAAAACGCCCAAATGATTGAGGCCGCAAGAATTGGTGAAGTCCAGGAAAAGATGATTTCCAACCGAAGTTTCGTATTACCTATTCTTGAACTAACAAAACAAGGGGTACAAATGAACGGGGCAGCGTTGTTTCATGGAAAGGATAATAAGTGTGTAGGCAGTTTGAGTGGGGAAGACACATTAGGAATGAATTATATAATAGGTAAAAAAATTGGAGGTTTTTTTACCATTCGTAAAAAGAATCAACTTATTACATATGAAATTCATAAGTTGCATCGGAAAATTAAAGTATCTACAACGAATGTCACAAAACCAGAGTTTAATATTCACTTGTCTTTGGAAGGTACATTGGCTGAGTTACACTTTAGTGATCATAAAAAGGTTTTGAATGAAAAGCGTTTAGAGAAGGATATCTCGGAGGAAATGGAGAAACGCATCCAAAAATCGATTAAGCTTGTTCAAAAAAAATATAAGGTAGATGTATTAGAATTAGGGGAAATATATAAGCGACATAATTATAAAGAGTGGAAAAAGGTAAGTAAGAATTGGGATCAAGGCGAAAATTACTTTAGTAATGCTGAAATTACTGTTCATGTTCATCCGACAATTGAACATTCTGGTTCAGCTTTACCGAAAAGAGTGAAATAAGGTGATGAAAGTTGTTTACTGGATTGGGAATTAGTTGCACGATATTAATGGCGGTTCTTCCGGGAACCATATACTTTATTCATAAGAAACTTACAACGTATGGGGCACAGCCTTGGAATACTGATGCACAAAAAAAGAAACCTAAATAAATTCAGGTTTCTTTCGTGCAAAGCAAATGAAGGGGATACCTTCTATGTATGCTTTGCTTTTATACAAGCCCTAACCAATGTACCAACTGTGTAGAGAGGAATGTCACAACAATGGCGATAACGGTAGGGATTGCAAACGATAAGAATGTCCATTTTGCACTTTTTGTTTCTTTATATATGTTAACCAGTGTTGTTCCACATGGGAAATGAAGAAGTGAGAACAACATTGTGTTTAACGCTGTTAACCAAGTCCAACCATTTTCTAAGAATAGATTTTTAATTTGATTAAAATCGTCTATTTCAGTTAAAGCTCCAGTTGATAAATAAGACATTAATAAAATAGGGATAACAATTTCATTCGCTGGTAGTCCAAGAATGAATGCAGCTAGAATAAATCCATCAAGTCCTAACATTTTAGCGAACGGATCTAGGAAGTTTACAAAATACATAAGTAAGCTTGTGTCACCGATGAAAATGTTAGCTAGTAACCAAGTTAATGCAGCAGCAGGGGCAGCTACAACAACAGCTCGTTTTAAAACATAGACTGATTTGTCGAGTGTCGCACGCACAATTGTATTCCAAACCTTTGGCTTACGGTACGGCGGTAACTCAAGTGTGTAGTGAGTTGGCACACCTTTTAAAGCTGTTTTTGATAGTACCCAAGAAACAGTTAATGTCATAATAACACCAATTACAACCATCCCAACTACAACGCTAGCAGTAACTAATGTTTGCATACTACCTGTATAACCAGCAGCCATAAATAATGAAGCCATTAAAATTAACATAGGCCAGCGACCGTTACAAGGAACGAAGTTGTTTGTTAAGATTGCAAGCATACGTTCACGTGGTGATTCAATAATACGTGTTGACATAATAGCGGCTGCGTTACAACCAAAGCCCATTGCCATGGTTAAAGATTGTTTGCCGTGTGCACCGGAGCGTTTGAATAAGCGATCCATGTTAAATGCGACACGTGGTAAGTATCCATAGTTTTCTAATAGTGCGAACATAGGGAAGAAGATTGCCATAGGTGGTAACATAACACTAATAACAGCACCAATACCACGGAATAAGCCAAGTATTAAAATGCCATGTAACCATTCAGGTGCATGTGCTGCCTGGAACCAAGATGTTAAATATCCTTCGGCCCACCCGAAGAATTCAGCAATCATATCAGACGGTACGTTAGCGCCTGCAATTGTAAGATAAAAAATAATAGATAAAATACCGAGCATAATTGGGAATCCCCAGATTGGAGATGTGAAAATTTTATCTAGTTTTTCGGAACGATACAATTTATCAGTATTTGTATATTGAACAGATTCTTTACATATGTTTGCAGATGTTCGATAAATATCTCCGACAATATCATCGCGTATATCTTCTTTTGAGAGTGTTTGCGCATGTTGAACAATATAGTCTAATGGAAGAGCTTTACTGGCTGAGTGAGATTCCATTAATTACGACCTCCCTTACAAGTGGTTCATTATGGTGTTGTTGAAGTGTAGTTAAGAAATTTTTATCTCCATCTAATATACGTAACGCAATCCAACGTGCTGGATACGTATCACCGAACACTTTATAAATTTGTGGTTCTAATTCTTGAATCATATTTTCAATTTTTTCGCTGTAAGTAATTTTAATTGGTGTTGGAATTAGTTTTTTGTTTGCTACTTTAGCGATGACATTTAGTAAATGACCAATGCCTACTCGGTTACGAGCGGAAATCTTAACTACAGGTACACCGAGTGATTTCGCTAATTTTTTTTCATCAATGATGATGCCTTTTTTCTCAGCTTCATCAATTAAGTTAATACAAATGACTACGTTGCTCGTCATTTCCATCACTTGAAGTGCTAAATTTAAATTTCTTTCCATAGCAGTTGCATCTATAACAACTACAGTTACTTCTGGTTTTTCAAATATAATATAATCTCTCGCTACTTCTTCATCCGCAGAATTTGAATATAGTGAGTAAGTTCCTGGTAAATCTATTAATGTATATTTATTTCCGTTATGTTCATATTCCCCTTCGGCTTTTAAAACAGTTTTTCCCGTCCAGTTTCCAGTATGCTGTTTTAAGCCTGTTAAAGTATTAAATAATGTACTTTTCCCGGTGTTCGGGTTGCCAGCTAAAGCAATACGATGCTTGCTCATCTGAAATCATCTCCTATTAATACCCCGAAAATAAGGGAGCTTTCTTCCTTACGCAGTGCGATAGTTGTGTTGCTTACTTGATAAGCGACCGGATCTCCAAGTGGACTGCGTTGTAATACTTTAATTGTTGCCCCGGGGATAAACCCTAAGTCTAATAAACGTCGTTTCATAGTTCCTTCTAATTGTATCTTCTCAATTTGTACAAACTCTCCTGTTTTAAATTCGGAAAGGGGTTTTGTATTAGCCGATACCATAAAAGTTACCTCATCTCTATATTTTTAGTTGAAGTTTAAAAAGTTTCCTTAGGTAAACTTTTTGCTACTAATATAGTAGACCACATTGGATGATGCTGTCAATTAGTACTTTAAAAATATTCATTTATTTTTAGAATTGTTCCAATTTATTTAGTTGTACTAAATAAATTACTGGAATTCTGCTTAATGTAAATAAAGTAAAAGTGTAAAAGTTAAAAAATACAGTTTAATTGTAAATGTAACTTTAATTAAAAGGGAAAAGAGAGAAAAACATTTACATTGAATTTACATTGTTAAGAATAAATTTACATTACAGCTCAGTTAGTGTGGATTTTGTTGGGTTCTTTAACTATAAATGTTGGGATTCCTAGCTTTTAAGGCGTATTATCGTCATTTACCTAAAATTAAAAATTGCTTAACACTCACATAATATTGTTGTCATAGAATGAATTTGTGTTCGAAAGAAAATGAATTCGAAAAGCGATAATCCAAATGGGGGTACAAGACATGGTTATGAAAAAAGGTATTAAATTTTCTTTAGCAGCTTTAGTGGTAGCAGGAGCGTTAGTTGGATGTGGGAAAGCAGAAGATACAGCTAGTAAAGAGAACGCTAAAGGAAGCGATAATACAAAGCAAGAATTATCAGGTACGATTGCAGCGGCTGGTTCTACAGCTCTTCTACCTCTTGCGGAGGAAGCTGGAAAGAGATTCATGGAGAAAAATTCAAAAGTTTCTATTCAAGTTCAAGGTGGCGGTAGTGGAACTGGGATTAACCAAGTAGCTTCAGGTGCGGTGCAAATTGGTAATTCAGATGTTCCGTCTGCAGATAAAATAAAAGATGCTGAAAAGGCGAAAGAATTAGTAGATAACAAGGTAGCGGGTATCGCATTCGCACTTGTCGTAAATAAAGATGTAAAAGTTGATAATTTAACAGTACAACAAGTACAAGATATCTTCACTGGAAAAGTAACAAACTGGAAAGAAGTAGGCGGGAAAGATGAAAAAATCAACGTAATTAATCGTCCAGCTTCATCTGGTACACGTGCTACATTTGAAAAAACAATTATGAAAGACGCGAAAATTAATGATGGAACTGGTACTACACAAGATTCTAACGGTGCAGTAGAGCAAGCGATTAACTCTACTCCAGGTTCAGTAAGTTATTTAGCAATGTCTTACATGGTTGGCGAGAAAAAGGGTGCGCTACAAACAGTGAAAATTGATGGTGCTGAACCGAAAGTTGAAAACATTTCGTCTGGTAAATATCCATTCTGGTCTTATGAGTACATGGTAACAAAAGGTGAAGCGAAAGAAGCAACAAAAGCATACATTGATTATGTAAAAGGTAAAGATTTTGAAAAGCAAGTAGAAGATATGGGCTACATTCCAATGTCTAAATTAAATAAGTAATCAAATTTATGGGGCTGGCTGCAAGGCCAGTCCTGTTCATTTCAATCTGTGAAGTGGGGTCTGTCCTGTGATGAAGGGGAAAAAACAAATTAATTATGTGAAAAGTGAATATATAGGAAGAACACTTGTTACATTTTGTGGTATTTTTATTGTTTTAATTACATTAGCTATTATTGCGTTTATTTGCGGTAAAGGTATTCAATCTTTTACACAAAGTGGTATCTCATTTACTGAGATGTTAACATCGACAAAATGGAATCCAAATGCTGAAGAAGGAACCTTTGGGGCCTTGATTTTTATTGTAGGTTCAACAGTGGTTTCGTTAGGGGCCGTTATTATTAGTGCGCCGATTGCTATAGCTCTTGCTATATTCATGAATTTAATTTCGCCGAAGTTTGGAAATAAAGTATTGAAGCCTGTTTTAGAATTATTAGTTGGTATTCCGTCAGTAGTATACGGATTATTAGGGGTTACAATTTTAGTTCCATTATTACGTGATTCGTTTGGGGGAGTGGGCTTTAGTTTAATTGCGGGTATTGTTGTATTAAGTATTATGATTTTACCTACTATTGCTAGTATCGCTTCTGATGCAATACGCTCTGTCCCATTTGATTATTTAGAAGCTTCTTATGGTCTAGGGTCAACGAAATGGCAAGCGGTTAGCCGAGTGATTGTTCCTGCTGCAAAAAAAGGGATTTTAACAGGTATTGTTTTAGGTTTAGCGCGTGCGTTTGGTGAAGCGTTAGCGGTTCAAATGGTAATCGGAAACACGATTAAATTACCAGAAGGAATATATAGTCCGACAGCAACGTTAACAGGTATTTTGACAATGGATATGACAAATACATTGAACGGAACTGCTTGGAACAATGCGCTATGGACTTTAGCGATGATTTTACTTGTTATTTCATTCCTGTTTATTTTAGTAATTCGAGCGATTGGGCAAAGAGGTGAGCGATAATAATGAATGCAAGAACGGTAAATAAAATTTGGACAGGTATTTTTTATGCAGTTGCGGCTTTAGTTGTAGCGCTGTTAGTGTTCTTGGTGTTTGAAATTTTACAAAAGGGATGGGGATTTTGGGATCCTAATTTCTTGTTTGGAGAACCAAGCAATACAAGAGCTGGTGGTGGAATTGGTCCGCAGTTATTCAATTCCTTCTACATGCTTGTTATAACGCTTATTATATCTATTCCTCTTGGATTAGGTGCTGGAATATATCTGGCCGAGTATGCAAAACAAGGGCGTTTTTTAAGTTTTGTTCGTTTATGTATTGAGACGATGGCCTCGTTACCTTCTATTGTTGTTGGCTTATTCGGTTTGTTAGTATTCGTTACAATGACAGGCTGGGGATACACAGTAATGGGTGGTGCTCTTGCTTTAACGATTTTAAACTTACCAGGTTTAACACGTGTTTGTGAAAATGCCATTTCAGAAGTTCCTCATAATGTAAAAGAGGCAAGTCTTGGATTAGGTGCAACGAAGTGGCAAACAATTGCTCGTATTATTATCCCATCGTCATTACCACAAATTATTACAGGTATTATTTTAGCGGCGGGTCGTATATTTGGGGAAGCGGCGGCATTAATTTACACAGCAGGTTTAACATCTCCAATTTTAAATTCAGCAGTGGAGTTATCAAGTCCTGCGCATCCTTTAAATCCATTTAGGCCAGCTGAAACGTTAGCAGTTCACATTTGGAAGTTAAATTCGGAAGGGTTTATCCCAGATGCGAAGTTGATTGCAACGAAATCTGCAGCTGTATTAATTATTATGGTGTTACTTTTCAATGTTATTTCACGCTTAATAGCATCTGTATTACACAAACGTTTTACAGGAACGAAAAGAAAAAGTAAAACGACGAAGAAAGTAAAAGTGGCATAAAATATAAAGAGGAACTCTCTATTTATAAGTAGGGAGTTCTTTTGTATTTTAATATAGAAGGAATAGATGTAATGATTGTTGAATTTGTAATTGATTATATAGATGAATAGGTACGGATGAGAGGAGAAGTTAATTTGTTTTTTCTGCAAATGTCAGGTTTTCCTGGATCGGGAAAATCGACAGTTTCTAAGTATATAGCGAAGTCAACAGGTGCTGTAATTGTAGATCATGACGTTTTGAAATCGGCATTGTTACAATCATTAAAAATGAAAGGGGTTGAATCGACAATTGTTGGAGGAGTATCATACGATGTTGAATGGGCATTGATTGATTCTTATTTAGAACAAGGGCATAGTGTTATATTGGATAGTCCATGTCTATCCCGCATTTAACGGGCAGTAAGACCCCCACCTCAAAATTCAGCGAAAGCAAAGAAGTTAGGTGGGGATCAACTGCCCGTAAAAGCCCGATTGGTTCAACTAATAATCAGTGGGGGATGAACACCCCCCCCACTGATTAAAGTTTCACTTTATATGAAGGGATGGTTGAAAAAGGAATGAAACTGTCTAATAAACATGGTGTCAAATATAAATATGTCGAATGTTATCTTAATGATATGGAAGAGATTGATAATAGGCTACAAACACGTAAACGTATGGTCAGTCAGATTGGAAAAGTGGATTCGGAAGTAGCTTTTAAAAAGTGGTTAGATGGTAGTAAAAGACCTTTAAATAGTGAATATCTTATTGTAGATTCTGGTAAACCTCTAGAGCGATATGCTCAAAAAATGATGGATTATATCGGTAAGTAGAGAAAAGGCGTTATCTTCGTTCTTGAAGATAACGCCTTTTTCTTTAAATATCAGGTGTTTCTGTAGAAGTATTTATTTTTCTACGAGAGCGTCTTTTTCTCCCGATTTTATCTAATAGTTCATACACAACTGGAACGACTACTAATGTAAGAACGGTTGAGACTGCTAAACCACCGATAACAACGACGGCAAGACTTTTTGATACCATGCTTCCGGCTTGCGATTGACCAAATAGGAGAGGGAGCATAGCAACGATTGTCGTTATAGCTGTCATAATAATTGGACGTAATCTAGTAGATCCCGCTTCTAGTAAGGCTTCTCTTGTTTCCATTCCGTGTTCCCGATTTTGTTGGACTCTTTCTATTAATACAATAGCGTTTGTAACGACAATTCCGATTAACATTAATGCGCCGATTAAGGAATTTACATCAACAGGTGTTCCTGAAATGATTAATCCTAAAATGCCGCCGACAGCAGCTAATGGCAAGGAGAACAAAATTGCAAAAGGAGCGCGCGCTTGTCCGAAGGTGATAACCATAATTAAATATACAATCCCGATTGCAATCCCCATAATCTTGAATAAATCTGTGAAGTTCTCTTGCATAGATTCAGTTGCACCTGCAATAGTTACTTTTGCGCCGCTAGGTAAATCTAAGTTAGCTATCACTTCGTTTACTTCTTTGTTCACTTTACTTAAATCTTCATTTGAGGCCTCGGCAGTAATTTGAATCGTTTCTTTTCC
This sequence comes from Bacillus cereus group sp. MYBK79-1, assembly GCF_051915365.1. Classification (NCBI taxonomy): domain Bacteria; kingdom Bacillati; phylum Bacillota; class Bacilli; order Caryophanales; family Bacillaceae; genus Bacillus; species Bacillus cereus group sp. MYBK79-1. The sequence goes on from NZ_JBQAEO010000009.1 coordinate 206,767, forward strand.
GTCTTTATGGAAGACTTCTGTTTGAAGTTGCTTTTCTGAAATAGTTGCAATGTCTTTTAAAGGAGTTGGTCCATTGGTAGGTGATAGTATGTTTGTGTTTAAAATGTCTTCTTGTTTCGTAATGTTTTCTTTTTTGTATTCTATTATAATAGTTGTTTTTTCATTATTGATTGAAACTTCACCAATAGGTGATTTCTTCATAAGGAATGCTACTTGTTGTGCTGCTAATTCTGGTGTTAATCCTAGTTGTTCGGCCTTTGTTTGATCGACATGGATTTGCCATTCTTTCTTAGAGTCTTCTAAATTCGTTTTTACTTTAGAGAGAGCACTTATATCTTTTAGTTTTGTTTCTACCATAGTAGCAGTCTCTTTTAAATTTGTTTCGTTAGTGGCTGTTACGTTAAATTGCAAATTGTTTCCGCCGCCAGAGCTTGAATAACTCATTTTTATATAATCAAGTTCAGCGGGCTCAAAAGTTTTCTGTTCTTGTTTTAACTCTTTAATATATTGATCGATATCAGAACCTTTTTTGAAGACTACCAATATACTTGCAAGATTATTTTTAGTCGTTTGCCCCCATTGTGCATCTTCTGCGCTAGATCCCATCCGTAAAATAACATCCGTTACATCCGAATTAGAAAGTAGCTTTTTTTCGAAGTCAAAGGCTTTTTGTTTTTGCGTTTCAGGAGCGTAATCAGCTGGGAAAGTCATGTTAATAGATAACATTGTGTCGTCTTCAGATTTTATATTCGCTTTCGGTAGTAATACATAGGCTGCAATCGATCCTGCGAATAATAATAAAGAAGTAAGTAGAATAATGAATTTATGCGAAAGAGCCCACTTTAATGTAGCGACATATCGTGGTGAAGAACTTGGTTTTTTGTGCTTTGTTTTTTTGAGCAGTAAAAAAGCCATAAGAGGAACAACTGTTAGTGCAACAATTAAGGATGATAGTATAGAATATACAACTGCTAATACCATAGGTAACATTAATTTTCCGATTACCCCTGATACAAGGCCGATAGGTAAGAAGACAGCGACTGTTGTTAAAGTAGAAGAAGTAATTGCGACGGCGACCTCTTTCGTTGCATTGAGAATAATATCTTTAGAGAAAGGTTCTTTTTGCAAACGACGGAAAATATTTTCAATGACAACGATGCTATCATCGACGAGACGTCCAACTGCAACAGCTAAACCACCAAGTGTTAAAGTGTTAAGTGTGATGTTAGATTGGTGTAGTAAAAAGAGAGTTAATAAAATAGATAACGGAATACTGACAACAGCGATGAGTGTCGTTCGGAAGTTACGCAGAAAGATTAAGATAATTAGAGTAGCGGCAATTGCTCCAAGAATTACTTCTTTTCCCATACTAGTAACAGCATTTTCAACTTGCTCATGAGTTGAGGCTAAAAGTTTAATAGAAAACTGATCTTTATATTGTTTACTTATATCTTTGATTTTTTTATCAATTTCTTTTCCGATTGCAACCGCATTTTTGCTTGGCTCTTTCATGATGATTAATCCAGTGCCTTCTTCTCCGTTTATATGTGAAATTGTATCGTAGTGTTGTTTAAGTTCAACTTGAGCAACGTCCTGCAATTTTACTTGAGGTGCAACGGTGACGTTTTTAATGTCATCTACATTTTTGATATCCCCAATGACGCGAAGATTATATTCTTCTTTATTAACGGTAACGGCTCCAGCAGGAGTGGAAGTTTCTTTTCCTTGTAAAACTTTTAATGTTTGTTCTGTTGTTACGTTTTTATCTTTTAATTGGTTTGGGTCTAGTATGATAGATAATTCAGAAGCTGATTTTCCGAAAAACATAACGTTGGCAACACCATCAATGCTTTCGAGTTGTGGTACGATTTCTTTTTCGATTTGTTTTTCATCTGCTTTTGAAAATCCGTTTTGCTTCTGGATAGCAATTTGGGCGAGTGGAATCATAGAAGTATTTAATTGGCTAACTATGGGTTTAGTTGCATCTTTAGGTAATTTAATTGTATTAATGGCCTTTTCAACTTCGCGTGCTGCATCTTTCATATTTGCCTTTGATGTATACGCAATATCGATGCGTGATAATCCTTCGTGCGTAGAAGAGGTGATGGTATCGACGTGTTCTAAATTCCGGAATTGTTTTTCAAGGGGGTCAGTTACTTCTTTCGTCATTGCTTCAGCATCGAGTCCTGGAGATAAGGTTGTGACAGTGACTGCGGGGTTATCGATGCTAGGTAAAAACTCCATAGGTAATTTAGAGCCGGAATAAACGCCAAGTATGGAAATGAGAAAAACCATGATGATAACAGCGGCGCGGTTTTTTAATGAAAACTTCGTTAACCTATCCATAAAGTGATTCCTCCATTGGTTTATTTATAGTTGAGTACGTCCTTTCTTACTATATAACAAAAAATGGATATTTTTCATTAATTAAATGTAAAAAAATTCTAACAATAATCTTAAGTTAATGTTTTTGTAGTAATTTCGTTATTTATCTCGCTATTTGCCGGACGAAAAGACTCTCACCTCAAAATTCGGTTGAAGTCGAGTTGTCTGTAAACGCCCGATTCGTTCAACTAATAAGTTGTGTGGAGGAAAAAAGCCAAAAATCAGCATGTTCGCTTTATTAGGCAGCGAAAATACTGATTGGAGGGGGAAGAGGTGAATTTATATCCTTTTTTATATTGTTAGTCTGTAGAGAAGTAAATGATTATGAGCTTTACTATAGAAGAGAATGAAAATCTAGGGAGGGGTTATGAAATGCGGTTTGGTTAAGTCGAGTGTACTGGTATACAATTTAAATAGCTGTTTTCTATAGAGGGGATGAGGTGTATCTATATAGAAGAAAGTAGGATGGATATTTTTTTGTGCTTTTTTATAAAAAACACTTGTTATTTAAAAAACATGATGGTATATTAATAAACGTCGCTGATGCGGAAACGCATAAAACGACAAAAAAGAAATTTTAAAACATAGTTGACATCAAAAAATGAAGATGTTAATATGATGAAGTCGCTTCTGAAGCGGCGGACAAGTTCTTTGAAAACTGAACGAAACAAACAACGTGAAACGTCAATTTTTATTTTAGATGCTAGACAAACTAACTTTATTGGAGAGTTTGATCCTGGCTCAGGATGAACGCTGGCGGCGTGCCTAATACATGCAAGTCGAGCGGATGGATTAAGAGCTTGCTCTTATGAAGTTAGCGGCGGACGGGTGAGTAACACGTGGGTAACCTGCCCATAAGACTGGGATAACTCCGGGAAACCGGGGCTAATACCGGATA